>CAZREM010000018.1:0-68790 GCA_964599325.1 uncultured Verrucomicrobiales bacterium
CTTTGGCTTGCGCTACTACGACCCGGTCACCGGCCAATGGCTGAGCCGCGAGTTGTTAGGGGAAAGCGAGAGCCTGAATTTGTATTCCTACTGCCACAACGATCCGGTGAATAACGTTGACCGATTCGGGCTTGAGAGCGTGCCGGTCTATCAGAACCAGATTGCAGAAGCCTTGGCTAGGTTGAGAGACGCACCGGGTGAACACGGAAGTAAAGCATCAGCTATTGATGGCCAATGGGAGCAATGGATGGAGATGTTTGCCGGACTGGAGGCCCTTGCGAGCAAAGGCGATCCGAAGGCCCTACATCAGTTGAGGCTCTTGCGTGATGTTCACCAAGGCAGCCATGCAATGAACGACCTTTGGCTGGATGTCACTATGAACGGGGCACAAGCCCGCATTGATGTTGCCAACGCGGGAATCAACCGCATTTACAAGCAAACCGCGTTCCTCGAATGGACCGCAGGAATGGAATCGGGGAATCTCGACCCATCCGCCGATCCCTCATACTTCGATGACGACAACCCCGAGTTCCAAGGTGACGAATGGAGTCGGAGATTTATCCAGTTCAGCCCTGGTGGCAAGATTGCCCGTGAAGGAGTCAACGAAAACTACGGAGCGGCAGCCAAAGAATTTGCTTGGGAAGTCGGCACATGGGCTGAACTCGGCATCGCCGGGGAGTTCGTCGGAACCGGAAGAGTCGCCTTAGGCGTGACGAGGGGGGGAATGGGAGGAGGAACCCTAGGATTACTTTGGCACGGCTCAACGGCTGGGGTTGCTCGGCGAAATACCAGTGGGATCTTCGTGGATGGTCCCGGCAATGGAGGTCTTTTCTGGGCAACGTCAAAACAGATGAACGAACTAGGTCCTATTTCCTGGAAAGTCGGAGGAAACACAAATATCCGCTTGCTGCCGCCCGGCCTTATCAACAAGGGAGGCCTTGAAGCAACCTACAGTCTTAGTTCTGCGGAAAGTGCCATGTTTAGAAGGGCATGGGGACCGCGATTCAACTTGAATCCCTACCAATGGTGGAAAGGCGCTGCAGGGCAGTATTATTATCGGCCGAGTCCTGCGACATGGGGGCAAAGATTTGGCGAACTAGGTAAAGCAGGGGGCATCACGGGCTCGGGCCTCGGAGGTGGCTATCTTTTCAACAACCTACTGGAGGATTAATAATGGACACTGGCTCTGTCGCGGTTACTGGCTTCTTCATAATCTTAACAGCAGTATGTGTTGCTGTTGCAAAAAATCTTTTGGATGTCTCATTTTTTGCCTCTTGTTTGATTGGTGCTCCGTTAGCCTTTTGCTTTGGCATGGCAGTCATTTGGCTTCTTGCCCGTTTCGGCACCAAGCGGCACTAATTACCATTAGAGGCTCCCCGCCACCCGCGAACACCGCCGCCCTCAGATGATCAACTTCCACTGAAACCATGAAAGTTCACCCAAATTGTCATGTGTTCGCCAATTTGGGTCTGATGATTTTAATCATCAGCTTTGGCATTTGTGGCTTGTGGGAACATCAAGCATGTTGATTGGACAAGAGGCAAATGGAAACGTTTTTTCTAGGCCGTTGTTTGGAAACAGAACTCCTTGGCCGCTGCTTAATGAAACCGGTTACTGAACGATATGCAACTGCCACAGCAAATACTCAGTGAATTGAAGCAGCTTCCAGTGCAATGCGATCTCCGCTTGAGCGACGGACGCATCGTAAAATATTGTTGGATTAATGCATCTGGTTTTCTCGAAGGGGTAATCACGGGAGGAAAAGAAGGCATCTCAAGCTCAGAGATTTCATTTTCAGCAAACCAAATTGAAGCTGTAAAAGAGTCTGGAATTTTTCATCGGTGGCGCACGATCAGAAATCGTGACTCTCGAAAGTAATTAGACTCACCTGCCCGCGCTAACAACTCCCTCCCGCAAGATCGTCGCTCCGCACCGGTGGACATCCCGCTGCGTGCTGTCGCGCGTGCTGCTGGCCTGCGGGGCCATGTGACGTGCGTGGCGTGATTAGGAGTGTTTGCCTTCCGATAAGGTTCTTTGCCTTTTGCCTTCCCTATTTAGGATGGTTTTGCCATGTTGAGGCATTGTGCAGCAATTTTCGATCAAATCCCTGTTGCTGCTGTGGTTGATTCTCCTCGTTTCCGTCAATCCGACCATGGCCATGGCGGAAAGGCATTGCACGGCCGTCAGCACGTCATTTTCTGGCCAAAGCACAGTTTTGGATCACACCCACACGGGGCTGGTTGCCACGGAGATGACCGGCAATGCCATCCTAATTTCGACCGGTGTTGGTGCGGGTGGGGTTGCGTTGAAAGAAGTGCTGCTCAATCAAGGTGCGAAGCAGGCCGCTAGCATGCCGCGGAACGACCTGAATTGCTGTTCGTGGAGTTTTTCCGTTGACAGAGCGCTAGAGTGGCTACATTTTTGTGCTACAATGAGAACAGCAACAGTTCGAGATTTACGCAACCACTACACCAGTGTCCTGCGCTGGGTCAGCGCTGGGGAAGATGTGCTCATTACCCAGCGAGGCGTCGTCATAGCCAAGTTAAGTCCAGCAACTCCACAGACCGCCCATGACGTGGATTGGGCTTCCAGCCCCGAAGTGCTGAGGGATCGTAGCAGGGATCATGTGTTGAGTGCTGGGCAATCGGCTGAAATCCTAGCGGAGGCTGGCGGCAAATGGTAATCGCATGCGATACGAGCTTCCTCTTTTCGCTTTATGGAAGCGATGCTCACAGCCTCAAAGCCGTGGCATGGGCGGCACAGAATACGAAGGTGCTGCATTTGAACAGCCTGACTCATTTTGAGTTTGGAAATGCCCTCCGGTTCTCTGAATGTCGCAAAGCCATTCCGGCGGGGTCGGCTGCTCGCTATTGGTTCGATTTTGAGCTGGCGATTGCCCAAGGGCGTTTGGTGGTAGCGGCATCCAATCTAGCCGATGTTGTTGATGAGGCCAAGCGCCTTTCATCGCTTTGGACCTTGACTGGTGGTTATCGGGGATTTGACATTCTGCATGTCGCGAGCGCCTTGAGACTGAGAGCGACCCACTTCCTCACTTTTGATGGAAACCAGAAGATACTCGCGGAGGCGGAAGGACTCGTGGTGCCATTATGATTGGCATCGTATCGAGGTAGGTCGAAGCTTCTATAAGAAACGGCACAGACCTTGCCGCGTTGACGACTAATCGGGCGGGCATGCGTTCTAGCGAAAAAGCGGGGGCGGATGTTAGTCCACCTTTATTGAATTTAACAAAGTGAACCAAGTCCTAGGTGTCAGTCATCACGATCGTCTGTGATGCGATGATTTTACCTCGACAGCGCTGTGATGTTTGGTTAACGCATGTTTCATGAAAAACTCAGGGCGTATGTTGCTGTTGGTGGCATTGGTGTTGGCAGGAGTGGGGTGTCAGCAGGGCGGTAAGTCGGCGGACAAGGCGAAGCCGAAATTGGCATTCATCACCAACGGGGTGGCGTCGTTCTGGGACATTGCCAAGGTGGGTGCGGAAAAAGCAGGTCAAGATCTGCAAGCGGATGTGACCGTGCTCATGCCGGCATCGGGCGTGGTGGATCAGAAGCAGATGGTTGAGGACCTGCTGATTCGGGGGGTGAATGGCGTGGCCATTAGTCCGATCGATCCTGACAACCAGACCGAAATTCTGAACAAGGCGGCAGCTTCGACAGCGATGATCACGGTGGACTCGGATGCACCGCATGCGCAGCGCTTGGCTTATCTGGGCATGGACAACTACGCCGCTGGGCGAATGGCCGGGCAGCTGGTGAAGGAGGCCTTGCCGGATGGGGGATCGGTGGTGTTGTTTGTGGGGCGCATCGAGCAGGATAATGCCAAACGCCGCCGTCAGGGCTTGATCGATGCCTTGTTGGACCGCACGAGCGATCCCAATGGCTTTGACGAGCCGGGCAAGGAGCTTTCCAACAACAAATACCGCATCGTTGGCACCTTGGTGGATCAGTTTGATCGCGCCAAAGCGAAATCGAACGTGGAAGACACTCTGACTCGCTATGCGGACTTGGGATGCATGGTGGGGCTATTTGCCTACAATCCGCCAATCATTCTGGAGGCGTTGGAACGAGCTGGAAAACTGGGCAAGGTCAAGGTCGTGGGCTTCGATGAAGCGGACGAGACCCTGCGCGCCATCGCTGAGGGCCATGCTGTGGGCACGGTGGTGCAAAATCCCTACGAGTATGGCTATCGCTCCATGGTGTTGTTGAATCAAATTGTGCGTGGCGATCGCAGCGGCATTCCGCACTCGGGATTCATCGACATTCCCGCGCGGTTCATTCGCCAAGCCGACGTGGAGGGGTTTCAAGCAGATTTGAAGGCGAAGCTGAATCAACCATGAATTTCGGTTTTGGTTTTTCCTTGGCAAAGGCTTCAAGCAGGGTTGGCAGGTGAAGTTGCTCGGTGGCGCTGGGTTGACAGCGGGCGAGTTCTTGGGCAATGCCTCGCAGCGCGTTGCCATGGTTTTCGCATGAAAATGGCGATAACGTGGCAATGGTGGGAGATTGGGTGTGGTTCAACACCTCGTCCCACCATGCGGGAATGGACGTGGAACGATCGTGATGGTGCAGCTGAAAGGCCAGTGGATCGCTTGCAGCACTAGCGATGAGTTGAGCTTGGAGATCGCGCGGCAGCTGACTGAAATCGCTGGTGTGATCGCGATGGAATAGATGCTGATAAAGTCCATGGTGACGAATGTTCTGCGTCGCGAGATCCGCGCTGATGTGGGGGATGTCGCGTCCGATCAGGGGTTTTTGCCAAGCGATGGCTTCGAGAAAAATCAGTCCAAACCCTTCCTGCACCGAAGTGCTCAGCAAGTGACTGGCCCGACTCATCCAATCGGGAAAAGGCTGTTGTGGGTCATTCACCACGCCGAACTGGAGAGGCAAGCGCAGGGCTTGGGCGAAGTTTTCCCAAAAATGATGCCCCTCGAGCCAGCGAGGATGCTGCGGGCGTTGGCTAGTGGCGATTTGATAGGGCGCGGGCAGCAGTGCTGCAAGCAAGCACAGCTCAGCAAGATTTTTGCGTTCGATGGCGCGGGTGGGGTAGAAAATAAGGGGCTCGCTCGCTAGTTTCGCGGGTAGTTGCTCCATTTTCACCGGTGGTGGCAGGACGTAGCATTGCGCTGCGGGGAGCCCCGCGGCTTGTAGGATCGAGGCATCGCGCTGGCTCAGCACGATGTAACGCAGATGTGGAGCGCGCGCGAAGCGTGAGGGCTGATCCTGAAGAGCCGCGAGATTGGCGGGACGCTGATCCTCGGCGAAGTCGTGTAAATGCCAGATCATGCGCTCGCCGCTCTGAAGCATCAGGTTCATCGCGGCGGTGAAAGCAGGGTGACAACCGAGCAGTGGGTTGTGCACATGCCAGATGCGTGGTGCGGGCAATGCCGCTGCGCACGCGAGCAGCTGAGACGCCAGCGCGGCGGCGTCGTGGCAGGCGGGAGCGGGATCGTAGTCCAGCGCGGCAAGCACGTGGTGGTGCGGATCGCCCGGCCGTGGGGTGGCGCTGATGACATGGCAGGGCAGGTGACGTTGGCGAAAATAGGCGATCTCGCTCTCGATCACGCGACTGACCCCGCCGGCGCGAAGATGATAATGCACGAATACGTGTGTCATCTGAAAAGCAAGATCATCTCAGAAAAGGGCCGCACTCAGCGGGCGGACTTCGTCGGCTTGTCGAATCGCAATCTCTTGATCATCGTGCCAGAAGCGCAATTCGCCGTCGTTGCCGATTCCCAGAACGGTGCCCTCTAGGGTCGTGTCGTTCATCCGCAAACTCACACGTCGGTGGCTCAGGGCGCAGTGACGGCGCAGCGACGTCAGCAGGGCGGGAAACTCCGTCGTGGCGAGATCGGCTAAGTTCAGCAAACGGTTGCGAATCGCGATTAGCCACGCTTCACGGCTGGGCGCGTCTAACCCTTCCAACACCAGTGAAGTGGCACAATCGCTGAGGTGATCGGGAAACGTGGTGACGCTGACATTGAGGCCGATGCCGACGATGACCCAATCTTGGCAGGTTTCGACGAGGATGCCGCAGATTTTTTTGTCGCGAATCCAAATGTCGTTGGGCCATTTGATTTGTGCGGCGAGTCCATGCGCGTGGAGTTCTTCCAGCACCGCAAGCCCTGCGACGAGCGACAACCGCGGCCAATCGGCTTTCGGCAAGGTCGGCTGCAATAAGACCGAACAAGCGAGCCCCTGAAGTGGCGGGCACAGCCAAGCAGAGCCGCGCCGCCCGCGTCCGCCGTGTTGAACGTGGGCGGCAATGGCACTGCCATGCACGGCGCCATGGTTGATCCACTCGCGCGCGGCGTCATTGGTCGAACCAACCTCCTCCAGCCACTTCACGTTCGGGTGTTCTGTGCGATGGGGTTCGGTTGTGGAACTCATGTGCCCGATGGAGTAATAAAATCGAGAGCAATGTCGAGTGCCACGACCGAGTGTGTCAACGCGCCAACGGAAATGTAATCGACACCCGTGGCAGCGATGGCCGCGACGCTCTGCAAGGTCACGCCACCGCTGGCCTCAAGAGTGGGTCGACCACGCGCACCGCGCATCGCGACCGCAGAGCTGAGTTCGGACAGCGACATGTTATCGAGTAAAATGGCATCAATTTCCTCGATATCGAGAAACTCCGCGACCTGATCGAGTCGATCGGCTTCGACCTGAATGCTCACCTCGGGCCGTTCTTGCTTGAGTCGTTGCATGGCTTGCCGCAGGGCGGGCAGATCGGAGAACGTGGCCAGGTGGTTGTCCTTGAGCATGGCACGATCGAACAGACCCATGCGATGGTTCGTGCCTCCACCTGCGACAACCGCTGCTTTTTCCAATGCTCGCCAGCCGGGTGTGGTCTTGCGGGTATCGAGAATCTTGGCTCGACTCGCCTCAATCGCTTCCACATAGCGATGTGTCTGCGTTGCAATGCCACTGAGACGTTGCATGAAATTAAGTGCCGTGCGCTCAGCCGTGAGCAGGGAGCGCGCTGGGCCTTCTACTTTCATGATCACCGCACCCGGAGCCACGCGCGCGCCATCATCGAGCAAGACGTGAATCTCAATCTCGGCATCAACTCGTTGAAAAACCGCTGCCGCAATGGCAGTGCCCGCGATGACACCTTCAGACCGCGCAACCAGCAAGGCCGTGGCGCGGGCGCGCTCGGGAATGAAGTAAAGTGAGGTGATGTCGCCCGAACCCACATCTTCTGCCAAGGCGCGTTCGATCAACCATGCATGATTGTTTTCCACGGCATTGCTCATAGCGTTCGAAACGCAAGGAAGCAATCGCGATCTGAATAAAAAACAGACCGACACGTTGGAGCATCGGTCTGTGGGGTGGGGTGACGCATGGCTTCGCTGTTCGCTGAGGGCATGCGCTGGTTGCGGATTGTTTCAGTTCTGCGTGGGCTCAGCAAGATCCTCGGGATTGATGTCCATGGCCGCATATTCGCCATCCTTGCGGTGGTAGATCAGACTGAGGCAACCGCGACGTGCCGAGCGGTAGAGCACGAATGGTCGGTCCGATAGTTCCAGCTCCATGATCGCGTCTTCTTTGTGCATGGTTCGCAGCTTGTATTTTTCCGGAAAAACAATGAATGGCTCGGGATCGTGCTTTGACTCCTCCGGGTGGTCCATGGCTTCTTCGGTGAAGTAGCGTTCTTCCAGATAACGGATCGATTGATTGCGGTGTGGACGGTTTTTCTTTAGAAACCGCGTCTTGTGCTTGCGCATGCGGCGGGCGATTTTATCGATGGTGGCGTCCAGTGCCACATACATGTCGCGCTCCTCGCTTTCGGCTTCGATGGTGATGTGATTGGCGCAAAAGAGAATGATCTCTGCGATGTGTCGGTTTTTCTGCACGTCCAGGACAATTTTCGCTTCGATGATGCGCGGGAAATCCAGATGCAGGCTCTCGATTTTTTTCTCCGCATACTCTCTCAACGCAGCTGTCACTTGTTCATGGCGCACAGTTAGCGTCACCGGTGGATTCACATTTGCAGTTTGCATGATTTCTATCGTTAATGGTTAAATGGAATGAACCAATCTCATTCCACCTCGCAAGATGAACCAAAAAGGCAAACAAAGCGATGAGAAAAAATGAAAAGATTTCGACTAGAAAAAAGTGAAAGAATCGCGGAAATGCGGGGATCCCATCGTTCTAAGGTTGACGATCTGGAATCCTTACTCGAACGTTGCGCCATGATTTCCACCATACTGACGCATCCAGGCAGTGCGCATAAGGATGAATTCCTTGCGTGTTGTCTTCTTGTTGCAAGTTATGGCGCTCCCATTGTGCGACGTGAACCGACCCAAGATGACCTCGACGACCCTGCCATTTGTGTGGTGGATGTGGGTGGCGAATACGATGCGGCGCGCATGAACTTTGACCACCATCAATTTCCGGCAGATCACGCGCCGATTTGTTCGCTGAGTTTGGTGATGCAGCATTTGGGCATTTATGAACAAGCGCAAATGTTTTGTGATTGGTTGGAGCCGACAGAATGGTTTGACACGCGCGGGCCGGTCAAGACATCCGAGTGGTTGGGAATCGATCGCGAGACGCTCAGCAAGCTGCAATCAACCATCGATGTCAGCGTGTTGCGTCGTTTTGCCTTTTCGCAACGTCTGGAGCGTGGGCAGTTGATTTGGGAGTTGATGCACATGATCGGCAGTGATCTGATGTATTACGTGAATTCCATGCACGAGCGGATTCAGGCCTTAAGTGCGCAGGTGGAGTTTTGGGAATTGCATAAAAATGGCGAGAGTTTTCATGCGGTCTTCCTGCCGCGCCTGGACTCGATGGTGGAAGACCCGTCCGGGGGCATGGCGCGATTTTTGCGATCGATTGGTCGTTCTGATGATGTGGTGGCGATGGTGTATCCGGATCGACGCGGTGGCGGCTACGGCTTGAGCCGCAACAATGATCACCCACGCTTGAATTTCACGTTGATTGAGCATTGCGTGGACGTGCATTTTGCTCATCCACGTGGTTTTGTCGCCAAAACCAGTTCAACGGATGTGGTGCGATTGCAGGAACTCTTAGCTGCTGCTTGGGTGTGATGGACGCGGAGTTGCGGTTGATTTTAAAGGAAGTTTCGCGCTCATTTTATTTGAGTCTGCAGTGGTTGCCCGTGCCGATGCGTGGCGCGGCCAGTCTTGCTTACTTGCTGGCGCGTGCCAGTGATACCATTGCTGACACCACTGGGCTGATGCCGACACAGCGTGCGGAGCAATTGCATGATTACCAAGAATTCATGCAGGGGAGATCCAGCCGTTTGCCGCACGCGCAGGTGTTGGCGGATTCCAGTCCGGGTGAGCAAGCCTTGCTGGGGCAGTTGGTGAGATTGCGTCAGGTGCTCGAGCGAATGCCAGTTGATCAGCAGGGGCTCATCGATGCCGTGCTCGCGGAAATCATTTCGGGACAAAGGCTCGATGTGCAGCGCTTTGCTCAGGCCGATGCGTCGAATCCGGTATGCCTGCCGGACGCCATTGCGCTGGAGGATTATTGTGATCGCGTCGCGGGTAGCGTTGGAGAGTTCTGGACTCGGCTGGCGGACTGCACCTTGGACGCGAACTGGTCGGCCACTGCGGTGAGTGACTTGGTCGTTCTCGGGCGTCGCTATGGTCAGGGTCTGCAGTTGGTGAACATTTTGCGCGACATGCCCACGGATCGAGCCATGGGGCGCTGTTACTTACCGGGTGCGGGCGGATTAGCGGAGGCGGACTTGCTCCTCCTGCACGCACAATGGCGACAGCGGGCAGAGTGCATGGTGGGTGCGGGACTCGATTACGCCAGCGCGTTGCGGTCGCGGCGACTGCGGGTGGCGACGGTTTTACCGGCTTTGATGGGCTTGGAGACCTTAGCACGCTTGCGGAATGTGAGTTGGGAGCGATTGCATCAACGGGTTAAAATATCGCGGTTGGCGGTGTGGCACTGCTTAGCGGAGGCGCTGTTGTTTTGAGGTTAAAAGGGATGAGCTTATGAAGCGATTGAATGCGATTCAAGAATTGGCAGAAGTGGGGCGTCCACTGAGCTTGGCCATGGGGGTGTTCGATGGCGTGCATTTGGGGCATCGGGCGGTGATTGCGGCGGCTGTGGAGGACGCCCGCCGTGGTGGCCATCTGGCGGGGGTTTTGACCTTTGATCCGCATCCGCTGCGGGTGCTCGCTCCAGAGCGTGCGCCGCGCTCATTGCTGGCTTCGCTCGATCACAAGGCGCGATTGTTGACTGAACTTGGCGTGGAGGTGATGCTGGTGCTGCCTTTCGATCAAGCGCAGGCGCTGGTGAGTGCGGAGGATTTTTTATCGAATTTGCTGAGGGCGGGAGAAGTTGTCGCGCTGGCAGTGGGTGAGGATTGGCGTTTCGGTCATCAGCGACGAGGCGATGTCGCGTTCCTTGATGAGCAATCCGGTTTGAACGGTTATCGTCTATTGGCGATGGCGGCGGTGATGTGTGACGGCGAACGGGTGAGCAGCACGCGGATTCGTCAAGCGATTCGCGATGGCGCCATGTCGCAGGCGGCAGCGATGTTGGGTCGTCCGTATTCAATTCAAGGCGAAGTGGTGCGAGGACGGCAACTGGCGCGGCAGCTGGGTTTTCCCACAGCCAATGTGCGGCTGGGCGAGGAGCAACTCCCGCCCGATGGCGTCTGGCTGGTGCGGGCGCGTTGGCAGAATGAGTGGTGGGATGGGGTGGCTAATCTTGGGGTGCGGCCGACTCTTGGTGATTCTGTGCGGCAGTTAGAGGTGCACGTGTTGGATGTGGTCGAGGATTTATATGGTTGCCAGCTCGAGGTGGAGTTTTGTCAATGGCTGCGCGGTGAGCAAAAATTTGAGTCGATCGCTGCGCTTGAAGCCCAGATCCGCATGGACATTGCCACCTCGCGCGGCCTATTGCGTTGAACTCATCGCCGCACTTCGCCGGTTGCAAGTCGAGCTGATCTGGTTTAACCTCATGCCATGCAGCGATGGGAGTGGGGTCAGCGGACGCTGGTGGAAGTTCGGGGCACGGATGCCGTGCGTTTTCTCAATGGTCAGGTGACACAGGATGTGCGCTTGCTGGCACGCGGCAAGGAACATGCGCTCGCGGCGTGTTTGACCGATGCCAAGGGGCGTTTGCAAGCGCATTTGACCTTGTATCAACCGACCGATGATCCCGCAGTGGTGTGGTTGGAAAGCGATGCCAGCCTGCGCGATGTGGTCCTGAATCGCTTGGAGCGCTATCTGATTGCGGATGAGGTGGAGATCGTGGACCGATCTGAAGAGTTTTGGCTGGAGCATGTGCTGGGTGAGGCGGAGCCGCAGCCGGTTGTGGGCGAGGCGGTGAAAAAAAAGTTTGCACGTGCGGGGCGTGCTGGCTGGGATGTGTGGGTGGCGAGCGCGCTGCGGCCGCCGGATCCGGCGGCTGGCGATGATCGCAGTCGTTGGAGCGAGTGGGAGCGGGTGCGGGTGGAGCGCGCCGTGCCGCAGTGGGGCAGTGAGTTGCACGAGGGCATGCTAGTTGCCGAAGCTGGCTTGGATCAGGTGGCGATTTCGTATCAAAAGGGCTGCTACATCGGTCAGGAAGTCATTTCGCGCATCAAAACAGCCGGCAAAGTGCCGCGACGATTGCTCGCGTTCGAGCTCGACGCTGCTGTCGCGCCGTGGGGCACGGCGATTGAACTGTGCCACGAGGGGCGATCAGTCGGGCACATCACCAGTGCGGCGGGTCAATTTGCTCTGGGTTACGTGGAACGCCGAGCGGAGGGGGTGACGTGCTTCGATGCCGTTGCGGCGGATGGGCGGCAGGTCCAGGGTGGCGTGCGGACACGGGTGGTGGAACCTTAGGTCAGGCGACATTTCGTCGCGATCCCATCGCCGTCCTGCTTGCGTGTTGATTTGTGCAGTTCGGGTTCGTCATATAAACGACATGAATAAACCACAGGTCGCCCGGAGAGCAGGCTTTTTTACTTCCACAAGTAGGATTGCTGCGAGGCCAGAGTGGTGCCATCGCGCTCGACGCTGGCTTTCCAGGCGAGGATGCGCCCGCCTTTTTGATATTCCGTGCCGGTGATCGCCATCGAGTAGCGCAAGCTGCGCTGCGGCATCGGCAAGTGGACACGCCGCGTTTGCACCTTACTGCCCGTTGCTGCTTGGAGGTAATCGAAACGCAGATCAATCGCACGTGGCTGTGGATCTTGCCAGTGGAACTCGTAGTAATCTCCGACCTTGGCGAGTCGTTGTTGCTGCGACACACAACCATGCAGCAAGCGTTGCACCTCGCCACGCACCATGGGATCGTCATTTTCTTTGAAAAGGGACTCGCGCAGGTGATAGGTCGATACCTTGAGCTGCGGTGTCGATGGACTACATGCGGCGATCAAGGAACCACAAGCGAGTAAAAGCAGGCGTTTATTCATGGTTTGTCAGCGTGAATGTGAAACTGCAAAGTGCGGCGAACGGCATCGAGCGCGGCTTGACTGATGCCTTGCTTGATGCCGATGCGCTCGCGGGGTTGGAAAAAATGCCAAGCTTGGGTGGGTGCCACCTTGGATGCTACCGCGACCCAAGCTGTGCCGACGGGTTTGCTCGCGCTGCCACCGCTCGGCCCCGCGATGCCTGTGATGGCGACGGCGATGTCCGCCCCAGATCGTTGCAATGCTCCCTCGGCCATGGCACGGGCCACTTCTTCGCTCACCGCCCCGTGGGCGCTGAGTGTTGAGGCATTGACACCCAGCTCATGGATTTTTGCTTCGTTGGCGTAGGTGATCCAGCCGTGGGTGAAATGCGCACTGGCCCCAGCGACATCCGTCAGACGCGAGGCCACTAAGCCTCCCGTGCAACTCTCGGCCGTGGCGAGTTTCCAATTCAATTGCCGCAATTGTTGCAGCACTGTGGACTCCAACGAGCTGCCATCGCGACTAAAACAGCAGTCCGCAAAGGCCGCTAATGCCACTTCCGCGCCGGTGGCAACCGCTTCGGCAGGACCAATCAAGCGCAAATCCACTTCGCTGATGCGGGCGCAGTATCCGTATTCTAAATCCGCAATCGCCGCCAACTGGTGGTCGATCTGTTGGTGGAAATCACTCTCGCCGACTCCAGTGAACTTGAGTTCTTGCATGATTCGGAGGTCATCAAGTCCTGCAATCGCACGCAGGCGTGGCTCGACTTCGTTGAGAAACATTGGATACAACTCGCGCGGCGGCCCCGGGAGCAGAAAAATCGCGCAGCGGCCATCCAAGGATAATCGCGCTGGCACATAAATCCCCGGAGCGGTGCCGTTGGGGTTCGGCAGCAGCTCCGCACCGACCGGCACTAGCGCTTGCTTGCGGTTGTTCGCGGCCATCGGACGATTGCGTCGGGCAAAAAACGCCTCCAGCTCGCGCAGCGCAGCGGCGTCTTCGATCAGCTCTAGCCCCAGCACTTCTGCAGTGATTTCGCGGCTCAAATCATCGCTGGTTGGCCCCAGTCCGCCGGTGAGCAGGATCACCTCACTGCCCCGGGCCAGCGCGGCACGCAGGGCGGCGGCGATCGGTTCGCCATCGGGGACAGTGCATTGTTGAGCCACCCGCAGTCCCAGCCGAAACAGCTCGCGTCCGAGCCAAGTGCCATGGGTGTTGGCTGTTTGTCCGAGCATCAGCTCCGTGCCCGTGTTGATGATTTCGATGTGCATGACTGGATCAAATGAATTGTAGCGCGATCAATGGACTTCGATGATCTGATTGGCGTTGTTGAGGTCGAGAATCACGCGTTTGCTGCCAAATTCTTCTTCAAGAAATCCGCGTAGGGTCACGGTTTTGCCTTGGAAACGCTGCAGAGCATAGAGATCGAACTCCTTGATCTCGTGCTTCAGCAGATAACGGCCGCGCAACGCTTGTTTGTTTTGGGGGGCGAAGTTAAGGTAATGGCTCTTTCCTGTGGTGCTGGTGGTCACCGAGCTGATCACGCCCGTGACTTCCACGAGCTTACCGAGGTTGGCGCGCAATTCTTTTTCCTGATCGAAACGAACAAGCACGGGTGGTCCTGTTGGCTGAGTTGGCGCGGGCTCAGCCGCGGTATCGGCGGCGGCGATTGGTCGCGCGTTTGTCGTCTCAGCGGCGGGAGTGGCGCTGCTGGCGACAGGAGCAGTGTCACTGACTGGTGGGGCGAAAACAGGAGTCGCGGCCTCAGACTCTGTGGGCGTGGGCCTATGGGAAGGGGTGGTGGCCGTGAGCTGTGCGATGAGGGTCTCGCGCTCGGAAAGCGAACCCGGTGCATGGGCGGATCCTGTGGTCGGGTTGGTGGCGACGGGTGCGGTGGGATTGTGTCCAAACAATGGCTGACGCTGTCCCCAGTAAAACAAGCCACCGAGCAAGCCACAGCACGCGCCCAAAATCCACCACGTGTAAGAGCGCCGCGGCGCCGATTGGATCACGCGTGGCGGAGCGATCGGTGCCTGCGAGGTCACGCGGCGCGCCTGCGGGATGCGCGAGGGCATCACATGGCGAACACTGCGCTGCGGGCTTGCGCTGGCAGGGTTAGGGGCTTGGCCGTGCCAAGCGACGTGTGCCTGCGCGAGGTTCCATTGTTCCTGCTGTGCGCTGCTGAGCCACTGATGCAACCGCAACGCGAGCGGGTGTGTTTCGGTGCAAAGCGATGGACACAGTTCTTCCAGTTGCCGCGCCAACACCGCCACGGCGTTGTGGCTCCCTTGCAGCCCGAGCCACTTCAGTGGATCGAAACCCCAGCGAAAATGCTGACCTGCGGCCTGCCATTCCACGCTGGCGATGTCCGCATCCAACCAGTCCACTTCACTCTGACTCACGGCTTGCAGGTCGCTAAGCAAGCTCAGTCCATTTTCCAAAAACAGCACAGCCTGCTCGTGGCTCAGGGAACCGGGCGTGAGCGCCGTGCCCGTGATGGGTTGGGTGACGAGGTAGGGAATGTCATCGATTTCATCACATCCACCATCGATGATGCCGCGCACGTGTGGCAGTGGCAGGGTTTTCCAATCGCCCACGCTCTCGAGGTAAATGCGTTGGGTTTCCTCATCGAAGCCTCCACCTTCGCTGCCGTTAGGAAAAAAGCGATGCAGCAACACCTGCTCCGCATGAAGCACATCCCAAGCAAGAAAAACCGCACCGCGTTGGTCTTGCCGCAGGATGTCTTCAACACGGAATCGTTGGCTCATGGTGGCGCATGCTACGTGTGTTTTGCGGCGGCGGCAACATGGAAATGCACAGGACAGGCTGTCGGGTCAGGCCATGGGGGCAGGACTGACCGCAGCGTGATTCGCTCCGCCCACAGCTCGGCCTCGCTGGGGTGACCGTGTTGCTGGAGCAAATGGAAAATGGCCGTAGTGGAGGGGCACGGCAGGGCGGGATCACTGGTTAGACTGGGACGATGGCGCTGGATCAGTGCCCAAACCGCCCAAGCACGCGCGCAGCGCTGCCATCGGCGCGGCTCGGGCATGCGGCAGGCTTGGTGCTGAAAGCTCAACAGCGGATTGCCGGGGAAGTCGTCACTGGGATGGGTGGTGATCATCCATTCCAGCGCAGCATATGGCAATGGCCAATCTCGCAATAGCGGTTCTGTGGGCTGGAGATCCGCATACAACCCCCGCGCCAAGGCCAATAAAGCGCGTCCCGCATGCCCGTGCAGCCAGAGATAATGACCGTATTGCAATGCCGAGAAATAAAACGCCGCATCACGCCTGGCTCCATGCCGACCCAGATCCGCATGCGACATCGCGCCCCGTGGCACGGGTAAAAAGGGACAAGCAACAGGCGTGTGATTGGGATTCATCGAGCGGGGTTCATTTCGCACAGGGAGCATGGTCTGGTCAAGTGACAGCCGACGCAGCGGAATAATGTTTCGCACAGATCGTCGAGAAACGCGAAGGAAAATAGAAGCCAGAAGAAACGAAGCAGAAACCCTGCCCGGCGACAACGCGAGTCCATGATCCTCAGCGAGGGGGGCAGCATCCAAGTGGTCGGGGCTGTGACAGCATTTAGCATTGCCAAGCGCGGTGCGGATTGGTTGTTGTTGGGCTGATGAATCACAGCGTGCATCAGCGAAGGCAGCGAGGGGGTGTCGCGCTGCTGGTTTTATGGCTTGGGCTGAGCTGGTGGGGAGCGCCGAGCGCTTGCTGGGGAGCAGATCTGGGGTTTCACGTGAAAATGTGGCAATCCGAGGACGGCTTGCCGGGCAGTGCCTTGCGCGTGATGGCTCAGGACAAGCAGGGATACATCTGGGTTGGCGCGGCGGAGGGGTTGATGCGTTTTGATGGCAAGCGTTTTTACTCGCCACTGGATGTGGGAGCTACCTCGTGGCAGCTCGCGGTGCGGCAGCTGGTGGTGATCGATGATGAAGTGTGGGTGGCCGTGGCGCGGGGGGGGCTGATGCGCTACCGCGATGGGGAAATGGAGATCCTGTGGCCAGCGACGTCGGAACCAAACGGGGCGGAGATTGGTGAGATTCGGCTAGGTGAAAATGGACAGCGGCTGATTCGCAAGGGCTATCTCACCTACACCTGCGCGCCGGGGGGGCGGCCAGTTTTGGTCAATGACACGCGTAAGCCCGAGCCCGCGGCGGCGATGGCGGCGGTGGTGGGTCTAGCGGATAGTCGCGGTCGGTATTGGTATCAGAACGCAACCGGGCAAATCATGGTGCAACAGCGCACGGGCAACTCGGTGGCGCTGCGGCAGATACCGGAGTCGCGCGTGGTGGCGATGATGGAAGACCGGCAGCAGAATATTTGGATGGCGACGGAGTTTAGTGGTTTGTGGATGGTGAGTGATGCACGGGTGAGCCTGCTGCCCAAGCCCTATCCGCGTCAGGGACAGCCAGCATTGGCGTTATGGCAGGATCGCGATCAAGCATGGTGGATCGGACAGCGCGAGGGCAGCTTGCATCGCTTGGATGTGGATGGGCGTTTTACCAGCTTTAATCCCAGTGCGCCGTCTTCGGTGAGTAATCGCGCAGTGGCGGCTTTGTTGGAGCCACGCGGGGGTTCGTTGCTGGTGGCGCTGCGGGATGGCTATGTGGTGCGGTTCAACGGCACTGGCTTTGTGCCATTTTCGGAGTTGGTGAGTTGCTCGAAAGTCAACGTGATGGGGCAGAGTCCCGATGGCACCGTGTGGCTGGGTGGGGCTTATGGCTTGGTGATGGCGAGCCCCAACCAGGAGCTGCGGCATGTGATGAATCATCACTTTCTGGCAGGACAAGCCATCACGGCACTGTGGGTGGCGGGGGATGATGATGTGTGGTTGGGCACGCGTGATGGGCGAGTGCTGCGCCGATATCGCGGGGAGGTGCAGCAGCTGGGAGACGCCTCCGTGACAGGAGGGTATGAGGTTTCCGCCCTGCATCTGGCGGCGGATGGGGTGCTGTATGTCGCGACGCTTGGCAATGGCATTCACGTGTGGCACCAGCAACGCTGGGCCTCGTTTTCGCGCGCGCAGGGCTTGCCCGATGGGCGGATCACCTCGCTCATCGAGGGAGAGCCGGGGCAGTTGTGGGCGGGGTCGCTCGCGGGCATCTTGCGGTTATCGATGCAAGAGCTGAGGAATCGGAGTCCGCAGTTGTCGATCCTATGGTTGAATAAGTCAGATGGCATGAACGCGCGCGAATGTGCCGGCCACGCGGCACCGGCGGCGGTCCGTGGGGCGGATGGGCGTTTGTATTTTTCCACCACCAATGGGGTGGCGGTGATCGATCCCCGCACCTGTGTCTCGCGGCCACCGCTGGCGATCAATCTGGAGCAGTTGAGCTGCAATGGTGAGGTGGTGAAAATGCAGGGGAAAACCGTGGCTTGCCCGACACCTGGGCCGCAGCGGTTGAGTTGGACCTACACCTGCCCCGAATATGCTGCGCCGGAAAAAATGCGTTTTTTTACTCGATTATTGCCGATGCAGCAACAGTGGCAGGAAGCGACCGGTGCGCGGGTGGCGACTTACGAATCCGTGCCGCCGGGCTCGTATCAGCTGGAACTCACCGTGCTCAATGGGGAGGGACAACCGGGGCAGGTGGTCCGCTCCTTGCCGGTAGTGGTGCGGGCGTTTTGGTGGGAAGAGCCGTGGGTGCTGACAGTAGCGACCCTGGTGGGACTGACGGGAGCAGCGACGGCTGCGGCGATTCTGATGCAACGGCGCTTGCAGCGGCGCATTCGGCTGATCAGCTTGGAACACGCCCGCGAGGCGGAGCGCGCGCGCATTGCCCGCGACCTGCACGATGACCTGGGGGCCTCGCTGACGGAGATTTCTTTGATCGCCAATCTCAATGCGCCAGAGGATCACCAGCATCCACTGCGGCGCATCGCCAGAAAATCACAAGCGCTGGTGGGCTCGCTGGATGAAATCGTGTGGGCGATCAATCCGGAGCACGATTCCACGGGTTCGATTGTCGATTACCTCACTGCTTTTGCGGGGGATTTTTTGCAGCAGGCGAACATCTCGCTGCGTCTGCAACTGCCGCGCGAGATCCCCAGTGCGAGCATTGACGCCGAGCGTCGGCACGCGATTTTTTTGTCCCTGCGCGAGGCGTTGAACAATTTGGTGAAACATTCGCAGGCAACGCAGGCGATTTTGGCCATTCAAGTGGAGTCGCCTTGGTTGTTGATTGTGTTGAGCGATAATGGTTTGGGCTTCGAGCAGAATCAGGCGCGGACGGGCAATGGCCTGAAGAACTTTCAGCAACGTCTCCTGCCCCTGGGTGGTCGGGTTGCGGTGTCATCCTCGCGCGAGACTGGCACGCGGGTGGAATTTGCGTTGCCGTGGTTGAAGGCGCAGCAATGAGGCGTGAGCGCGAAATCGGGCTTGTTGTTGCGGTGGAATGTGTCCAGGTTGCTGCGCATGCAAGTGAGTTCCATGACGGGTTTTGGTCGCGGTGATGCGGTGGGAGAATGCTATCAAGTTTCGGTGGAAATGGCATCGGTGAATCGCAAGCAAGCCGAGGTGGTGTTCTCGTGGTCACGGGAGCTGAGCGAACTGGAATCAGGGCTGCGCCAGCGATTGTTGCAGCAGGTGACCCGCGGGCGGGTGCAGGTCACGGTGCAGGTGCAGCGCTTGCTCACTGGCGCAGCGGTCTTGCGGGTGGATGCCAACATGGCGCGGGCGTTGGAGGGTTGTGTGGCGGAGCTGGCTGAGATCATTGGGCGTCCACTTCAGGCGCGGGTGGAGGATTTTTTGCGCGTGCCGGGGTTGCTGCGCGATGCCCGCGATCAACTGGACTTGACAGCGCTCGAGCAGGTGCTGGGGTCGGCATTTGATCAGGCATTGAACGCGCTTGTGCTATCGCGACGACGCGAGGGCGAGCAGCTGGCGCTCGATTTGCAACGTCGCTTAGCCGTGCTGGAGCGGTGGGTGGCAGAGATCGCACAGCAGATTCCCGAACGACAGCAGCAGCAACGTCGATCGCTGGAAAAGCGCCTGCAGGAGTTTGAGTTATCGATTCGCAGCGATGACGATCAGATGATCAAGGAGCTAGCAATGATGGCGGAACGGGCTGATATCACCGAGGAGATCACGCGTTTGCGCAGTCATTTTCATGCCTTTTCTGGTTACTTGCGCGGGACGGAACCTTGTGGTCGACCGCTCGATTTCCTTTGCCAAGAAATCCATCGAGAATTCAACACCATCGGCGCCAAAGCAAATCATGCCGCGATCGCGCACGCGGTGGTGGCGGCGAAGACAGAGCTGGAAAGCATGCGCGAGCAAGTGCAGAACTTGGAGTGATTTTTGTTTGATGAGATTGTGACATTTTCGTCACTTTTGCTCGCTTTCTTGTTGTTGGCGGGCGGGGCTAGTGTGAGGGTGTCATGCGTGTTGACATCATTACTGATACATTTAGTCCTGACATCAATGGTGTGGCGATGACGTTAGGCCGGTTGACCCAGGGCTTGCTGGATCACGGGCATCGGGTTCATGTGATTCGCTCGGGGGAATCGGATCAGAAGGGTCAGACGAGCATTCGTTTCATCCCATTGCCTGGCTACAAAGAGGTGCGGATTGGCATGCCGGGGCCGTTTAAGTTGCGCAAGCGGTGGATCAAGAAGCGTCCGGACGTGATCTACGTGGCAACAGAGAGTCCGCTGGGGATTTCCGCGGTGGGTGTGGCGAATAGTTTGGGAATTCCGATCACCACGGGATTTCACACGAATTTCCATGAATACATGGAAAAGTATCATTTGAAGGGCTTGCAGCCAGCGGCGATGAGTTATCTGCGTCACATGCACAGTCGCGCTCATCGAACGTTAGCTCCGAGCCACGAGGTGGTGAATTTTTTGCGTCAGGAGGGCATTGAGCATGCTCAGTTGCTTGGGCGCGGGGTGGATGGGGAGTTGTTTCATCCGAGTCGGCGCGATGTTTCCTTGCGTGAGGCCTGGGGTGCAAGCCCGCAGGTGCCGGTGTATCTGATGGTCGGTCGGGTGGCACCGGAGAAGAATTTGGATCTGGCAATGCAGGCGTGTGAGAAAATCCGTGCACTGCAGCCCTTGGCGCGGTTTGTGGTGGTGGGCGATGGTCCTGTTCGTGCGCTATTGGAGAAGCAGCACGAGTGGGTTCATTTCACTGGAGCCTTGCGCGATGAAGAATTGGCACGGCATTATGCCTCGGCGGATGTGTTGTTGTTTCCCAGTGAAACCGAAACCTTCGGTAATGTGGTGCTCGAGGGCATGGCGTCGGGTTTGACGGTTGTGGGTTATGATTACGCGGCGGCAGCGCAGCACATTGTTCACCAAAAAACCGGCTTGGTTGCCGAAAAAGGTAACGCTGCGCAGTGGTTGGAGATGGCGCAGCAGACGCTGGATCACTTGCCGGATCACCCCATGCGCCGTGCGGCACGCGAGCACGCCGAGTCCGAGACTTGGCAGCAGATCATCGAGAATTTCGAGCTCATTCTCGCGGAGACAGCGCGACAACGTCAGCCGTTTTTGGACCGTCGCGGTAACCGCTTCAAACCAGAGGCGTTCACCTGCCGCACCGTGTTTGTCTCGGATATTCACTTGGGAACACCAGAGTCCAAAGCGGATGAGGTGGTGGCGTTTCTTAAACAGATTCGCTGCGAGAAACTGGTGCTCAATGGCGACATCATCGATGGCTGGGCGCTGCGCCGCGGTGCGCGCTGGCATAATCGCCATAGCCGGGTGATTCGGGCGATTTTGAAGAAAATGGAAAAACAGGGCACGCAGGTGATTTATTTGCGTGGCAATCACGACGACATTTTGGAGCGGTTTTTGCCGCTGACCTTTGGGTCGATCACGATTGTCAAGGAGCACATTCATCAGTCGCCCAGTGGCAAGCAATATCTCGTGGTTCATGGCGATGGTTTTGATAACGTTGCGACGAATCACCGCTGGATTGCAATGCTCGGTGCGGTGGGATACGACTCCCTATTAGCGTTTAATCGCTTTTACAACAAATTGCGCGCGATGATGGGGCAGGAGTATTTTTCGCTGAGCAAGGCCGTGAAGAGTCGAGTCAAGTCCGCGGTGTCTTTTGTCGGAAAATACGAGCAGCAGTTGCAGCAGCTGGCACATCAACGCCATTGCCAGGGCATTATTTGTGGCCACATTCACACGCCTGCTGATAAATTCATTGAAGACATTCACTATCTCAACTCGGGTGATTGGGTGGAGAGTCTCACGGCAATCATCGAGCATCACGACGGGCGAATGGAGTTGGTGGACTATTACGAATTCATGCAAGAAATGGCCGAAAACATTCTTGTTGCATCGGATAGCGAAGATGAATCGCGCGGTGAATAGGCGGATTCCACCCGTTGACGGTCTGTCAGTGAATGGAGTTTATATTTGATGCGTTTTTTATTTTTTTGATATTTTTATTAGACAAATCGTAGTTAATGATTAAGGTTCTGGTATCTCCTACCAGACACTCTCGACACTCATTTTGTATCGTCTTCTATTGTAACCTCTTGCCATGCAAGTGGGTCATGCAGAAAGCTAAAATCCGAAGCCTTCGGACGACGAGGGCGGTGCAGTCCGTGGATTTTTTCGTGAAATTAGGAGTAGCTGGATTTTCATGCTTGCCAATTTGTCGCGGGTTTTTCTATAATGCACGCAGCGGCACGAGTAGCTCAGCGGTAGAGCAACCGGTTTACACCCGGTCGGTCGGCGGTTCGATCCCGTCCTCGTGCACCATTGGATGAAGATTCGTCTGTGAAGTTTCGTTGTTTGAGCAGCGAACTCGATCTGGATTAACCTACTTTTCGCTAACGAATGGGTGCTAGATGGGGCGATGCATTGTTGGTGACTCCTGTGTCAGCAAATGGAGTGTTGGTGATTGAGTGAAGAGTTGCCTTACCAAGGCCTTTCCTGTGTCCTAGTGGGAGGTTTTTACACTTTTTTAACGCCAAAGCGAGCAGCTTTTACGCGTGGCATCTGCTGAGTGGTGTAGGATGCAAGGGCGATTGCGTGATCTATCGATTTCAACCAACCCACGCGGTCGATTCAAGCATGATGGATTTGGTTTATTTGCTGTTGATGGTGGCTTTTTTTGCCAGTTGTGCGGGATATGCCCATTTTTGTCAAAAACTTCACTAAGGAATGCGATGGAACAGATGCTAGTTGGGATCATCGCTGTGGCGTTGATGATCTATTTGGTGGTGGCGATGTTGCGTCCAGAAAAATTTTAAAAAAGTCGCGCAATGAGAGCGAATGATTGGATGCAATTGGTGCTATTTGTTGGGATTTTGGCTTTGATTACCAAACCATTGGGTCGTTATTTGACACAGGTCTTGGATGGCGCGGGGCGAACGTGTTTGGATCCTCTGCTGAAGCCGATTGAGCGTTTGACCTACGCAGGCATGGGGGTTAACCCCGAGCGTGAGCAATCGTGGTGGGACTACACGGTGTCGTTATTGTTATTTGGATTGGTTGGCACGGTGATGACGTATTTTCTTCTGCGTTATCAGCAAGTGTTGCCGATGAACCCGCGGCACTTACCCGGATTGCCTGAGTCGCTGGCTTTCAACGTCGCTGTGAGTTTTGCGACGAACACCAACTGGCAGAGTTATGCGGGGGAGTCCGCCATGTCGAATTTTTCGCAAATGGTGGCGTTGACGATTCATCATTTCACCTCCGCTGCCTCTGGCATTGGCATCGCGGCGGCACTGGTTCGCTCGTTGGCACGCTGCTCCGCAAAAACAGTGGGCAATTTTTGGGTCGATGTGGTGCGTGTGACTTATTACTTGCTGTTGCCGTTGAGTTTGGTTCTCGCGCTGTTCATGGTTTCACAAGGCGTCGTGCAAAATTTCAAGACGGAGGTCATCGCGCAGTGCTTGGAACCACAGACGGTAATGGTGGATGAAAAACCAGTGGTGGTGATGGAGCAAGCGATCGTGCAGGGACCGATGGCATCGCAGATGGCGATCAAAATGTTGGGAACAAATGGCGGTGGATTTGTGAACGCCAATGCTGCTCATCCATACGAGAACCCCACTCCGCTATCGAATTTTGTGCAAATGTTAGCGATTTTTGCGATAGGTTCGGCCCTGACTTATCACCTTGGTCAAGCGACGAAAAACCAAGCGCACGGGTGGTCGGTCTGGGGGGCGATGATGCTGTTGTTTATCGCGGGCGTGCTGGCCTGTGCCAATGCGGAAGCTCACGGAAATCCCACACATCAGGCGCTAGGGATGGCGATCGGCGATGGCAACATGGAAGGAAAAGAGCAGCGGTTTGGTGTGTTTGCGTCGTCATTGTTCACGGTGGTCACCACTGCGGCTTCCTGCGGAGCAGTGAACACGATGCATGACTCTCTAACAGCTTTGGGAGGGATGGTGCCACTTTTCATGATGCAGCTGGGTGAGGTCGTCATCGGTGGCGTGGGGTCGGGTTTGTATGGCATGTTGTGCTTTGTGGTGTTGGCAGTATTCATCGCGGGATTGATGGTCGGACGCACGCCGGAGTATTTGGGCAAGAAGATCTTAGCCTTCGAGGTGAAAATGGCGATGTTATCGCAGTTGATCGTGTGCGCCACAGTTCTGGGGTTCACTGCATGGGCGGCTTCAAGTGCATGGGGTCGAGCAGGATTAGGCAATGCGGGACCACACGGTTTTTCCGAGATGCTATACGCATTCAGCTCCGCTGCGGGAAACAACGGCAGCGCTTTCGCGGGACTCACAGCGACGCCGGCAAATCAAGACGCGCATTACAACGTCACGTTGGGCTTAGCCATGCTGATGGGGCGCTATTTGATGATCGTGCCGGTGATGGCGATGGCGGGTTCGCTGGCGAGTAAGCGCCAATTACCCACAAGTGCGGGGACGTTTCCAGTCTCGGGTTTGACCTTCGCGCTGTTGTTGTGCGTGACGGTGTTACTGCTGGGAGCGCTGAATTTCTTGCCGGCGTTGGCGTTGGGACCGTTGGTGGAACATTTTTTGAATGGTCAGGGAGTCATGTTTTAATCGACGAGGGGAAATCGAAATGATGAAAAATGGTGAAAAATGAGTGCGAAATCTGTGAGTTTTTTTGATGGCGCATTCGTGGGCGCAGCGTTGCGATCGGCATTATTGAAATGTGATCCGCGTCAGATGGTGAAAAATCCGGTGATGTTTGTCACGGAGGTTGGTGCGGTGCTGACCACGATTTCATGCTTCTACGTTGTGAAAGATCGAGGTTTTGTGGTTCAATTGGCCATCTGGCTGTGGTTCACCGTGATTTTTGCGAATTTTGCGGAGGCAATGGCGGAAGGACGCGGCAAGGCCCAAGCTGATAGCCTGCGGCGCGCGCGCAAGGACACCATGGCGCGGCGATTAGTGACAGGTCAGGAACAACGCGTGCCGGCGGCGGAACTGGTGAAGGGCGACTTGGTTGTCTGTGAGACAGGAGATGTGATTCCAGCGGATGGGGAAGTGATCGAGGGCATCGCCAGCGTGGATGAAGCGGCCATCACAGGGGAGTCAGCACCCGTGATTCGGGAAAGCGGAGGCGATCGCAGTGCGGTGACGGGCGGCACCACGGTGATCAGTGATCGGATAGTGATCAGAGTCACCTCCGATAAAGGCGATGGATTTCTGGACCGAATGATCGCGATGGTTGAGGGCGCATCGCGACAAAAAACTCCGAATGAAATTGCTCTGACCATTTTGCTGTCGGCTCTGACTTTGATTTTCCTGCTCGTGGTGGTGACACTCAAGCCTTTCGGTGACTTCGCGGGCGCGAATTTTTCCACTCCGGTGCTGATCGCCTTGCTGGTGTGTTTGATTCCCACCACCATTGGAGGTCTGCTCAGCGCCATCGGGATCAGCGGGATTGATCGCTTGATCAAGCGCAATGTCATGGCCACCAGTGGGCGTGCGGTGGAAGCTGCGGGCGACGTCGATGTCTTGCTACTGGATAAAACGGGGACGATCACCATTGGCAATCGCATGGCCTCGCAGTTTTATCCTGCGACGGGAGTGCCGCCGGAGGTCTTGGCTGAAATCGCTCAGTTGGCATCCTTGGCTGATGAAACACCCGAAGGACGAAGCATCGTGGTGTTGGCCAAGGAGCAATTCGGCATGCGCGGTCAGGCCACGACAAAGGACGCGGTTTTTGTGCCATTCACAGCGCAGACACGCATGAGTGGTGTTGATGTCCTTGGGCGCAAGATTCGCAAGGGTGCGGCGGATTCCATGCGTGATTACGTCCAGCAACAAGGTGGCGTTTATCCAGATGACATGTCGGCAGTGGTCGAAAAAGTGTCCAAGGCTGGCCGCACACCCTTGGTCGTCACCGAGGGAAATCGGGTGATGGGGGTTGTGGAATTGAAAGATGTGGTGAAGGGCGGCATGCGTGAGCGCTTTGAGCAACTGCGCAAAATGGGGATTCGCACGGTGATGATCACGGGCGATAACCCCATGACCGCCGCTGCGATCGCCGCTGAGGCAGGGGTAGATGATTTTATGGCGCAGGCGACACCTGAGGATAAACTAGCGCGGATTCGCGCCGAGCAGGCAGCTGGGCATCTGGTGGCGATGACGGGCGATGGCACGAACGACGCGCCCGCGTTGGCGCAAGCCGACGTGGGCGTGGCGATGAACACGGGAACACAAGCGGCGCGGGAGGCGGGAAACATGATCGATCTTGATAGCAATCCGACCAAGCTGATTGAAATTGTCGCGATTGGAAAACAGTTGCTCATGACGCGCGGCGCTCTGACAACCTTCAGCATTGCCAATGACATTGCGAAATACTTTGCCATCATACCGGCGATGATCATGGTGATGTTTCCGCAGATCCAGCCGCTCAACATCATGCGGCTGCATTCGCCCCAGAGTGCGATCCTGAGCGCGGTGATTTTCAATGCCTTGATTATCATCATGCTGATTCCATTGGCGCTGCGCGGTGTGGAGTATCGCACCGGCACGGCCGCGGGAGTGTTGCGCCGCAATCTCCTGATCTACGGTGGTGGTGGTGTGTTAGTCCCTTTCATTGGCATTAAGATGATCGATGTGATCATTCACGCCTTACAACTTGCATGAAGACGATGAAATCAATGATTCAACGATTACGAGCTGCAGTGGCTTTGACGGCGCTGTTGGTGTTGTTCTGCTGCGGTGTTTATCCTGTGCTTGTGTGGGGAATGGCGCAGTGGATTTGGAAAGATCAGGCAAACGGCAGCTTGTTAGTGGCTTCCGATGGCCATGTGCTGGGCTCACGATTGTTAGGACAGAGATTCACCGGCACTCACTATTTTCAATCGCGCCCGTCGGCAGCTGGGGTGGGTTATGATGCGATGAATTCTGGTGGTAGCAATTTGGGTCCGACATCGCAGAGATTGAATAACGAGTTGCAGGAGCGGATTCGTGTTTACCGTCAGGTGAATCAGCTATCGGACGCAGTTCCGATTCCGGCGGATGCGGTCACGGCCTCTGCCAGTGGTCTCGATCCTCACATCAGCCATAAAAACGCCGAGTTGCAGGCAGCTCGCATCGCACGTTTGCGGGGATTGCGGTTAGAGGAACTGTTGAAATTAGTTGAACAGCACACCGAGTATCAGCAATGGTCTTGGCTGGGTGAACCCAGTGTGCGGGTCTTGACGCTTAATTTAGCGTTGGATGGGTTAACGCGAAGTCAATGAGCGCATGATGACGATGCCTGATGGTCGGCCAGATCCCGATGTGTTGTTGGCAAACATCCACAAAGAGCAGCGTGTGGGGAGGGGGCGTTTGCTCGTGTTTCTCGGCATGTGTCCGGGTGTGGGTAAGACCTACGCGATGTTGCAGATGGCGCATCAGCGACGTGCGGAAGGGGTGGATGTGATCGTCGGTGTGATCGAAACCCACGGACGAGAGGAGACGGCGGCCTTGCTTCATGAGCTGGAGCAAGTTCCGCTTCAAGAGATCGAGCATCGCGGGCAGTTGATGGCGGAAATGGATCTCGATGCCATTTTGGCACGACAACCAAGTCTGGTTTTGGTCGATGAACTTGCGCATTCCAACGTGCCGGGGGCGCGTCATCTCAAGCGTTATCTGGATGTGCTGGAATTGTTGGAAGCGGGCATCGATGTTTACACGACAGTAAACGTGCAGCACATCGCCAGTCAGATCGACACCGTTCAGCAAATTACGGGGGTCACGGTGCAGGAAACCATTCCAGATTTCTTGCTCGATCAAGCTGATGAAATCCAGCTGGTGGACTTGAGTGTGGAAAAAATTCGCGATCGTCTGGCGGATGGCAAAGTGTATCAGGGCAAACGCGCGCAGTTGGCAGTTGATGGATTTTTTCGCGAGGGGAATTTGACAGCGTTGCGTGAACTGGCGCTGCGATTTACCGCTGAGCATGTGGATCGTGATCTAGTCGACATTCGCCGATCGGGTCGAGTGGTGACGCCTTGGAAAACCAACGCACGTTTGCTGGTGGGGGTGGGCTCGAGTCCTTACGCTGAAAGCTTGATTCGCTGGACCCGACGTGCGGCCATGCGACTCGGCTGTCCATGGCTAGTCGTGTGGGTTGAGGGATCATCATTGCCGAGTAGCGAGGGACAAGATCGATTGGCACGGTCTCTGACATTAGCCAGGCAGTTGGGGGCAGAGGTTTTGAGCGTGACGAGTGATGACGTAGCACATGCTTTGTTAGAAGTAGCACGCGAGCGCAATGTCACCCAGATCGTTGTGGGAAAGCCGGCGCAAATGGGCTGGTTACGCCATCGCATGGTCGATCGCTTGGTGCGGGAGAGTGGCGACATTGATGTGTGTCTGGTGCGCCCCACCCTCACGCGAATGGGCAAGAGCCACAAACGCGAGCATGCGTCCGCAGAACGCCACAGCGCCACGGGAGCGGAGTATCAGCGCGCGATCATCTGGAATCTCATTCTCGGCATCATCGCTTGGGTTTTGAGCCCGTGGACAGGCTATGCGTTTGCGGCACTGGTCTTTTTATTTGGAATTGTTCTAGCAGCGTTGAAGTTGAGTCGCGGTCCCGTTTTGTTAGTTGCGACACTCTCGGCTCTAACTTGGAATTTCTTATTCATTCCTCCGATCTTTTCGCTGACGATTCAAAAGTCACAGGACATGGTGATTTTCGGAATGTTTTTTGTGGTAGCATTAAGCATGGGGCATTTAACCGCGAGGTTACGGCAAAGAGAAATAGCGGAACGGCGCCGGCAGCGACAAACCGTCGCGCTGCTGCGGGTGACGCAAAGTGCCGCCTTGGAAGCGGAGTTCGACAAAGGGTTGAAAGTGGCTTTGGATGTGATCAATGAGCTTTTGGGAGCGCGGACATGCTTGATGCTGCGGCAATCCGATCACACATTGGCGAGCGTGGCTCATGCGGCGAGCACGTTTCAGCCGGACGAAAAAGAACATGGCGTTGTGGCCTGGGCCTTTGATCATCGCCAGGTGGCAGGGCGCGACACCTCGACATTGCCGCGCTCACAGGCAACGTGGTATCCGCTCCAGACTTCCACGTCCATCATGGGCGTGCTGGGTGTGTTGTTGCCCGCAGATGTTTCGTTAGATTTCACCATGAAACAAACGACCGAAGCCTTGGCGATGCAGTTGGCATTGGTGTTAGAAAAAGAGCATTTTATCGAAGCTGCCAGCCGTGCCGAGGTGCTGGAAGCCTCGGATCGATTGCGTCAGAGTTTGCTGGATAGCGTATCCCATGAGTTGAAAATCCCCTTGGCGGTGATTCGTGCCGCACTAGAGGGCATGGCTGGCAGCGGCGGCACTTATGCTGATGAAATCGCGACGGCGACGGCGCGACTGCAGCGGATCGTAGATGGCTTATTGCAGATGACGCGCCTGGAGTCATGTGCGTTGAAGCCTCAAATGGATTGGTGCGATGTGCATGATGTGATTGCCACCGCGCGGGAACTCGTGGGAGCCGCGTTAGAAAAACGCGATGTTCGGATCGAGATCGATGAGGATTTTCCCTTGGTCAGACTTGATCATCAGTTGCTGGCTCAGGCGTTAGCCAATGTGTTGCACAATGCGGTGATTTACACACAGGAGCCATTGCCCGTCACATTGAGCGTGACATGGAATGACGGCCAATTAGCGATTCGAGTGCGCGATTTTGGCAAGGGCGTGCCGGAGGGAGAGGAGAAACGCGTGTTCGAGAAATTTTATCGCATTGCGGGTTCACCGCCCGGCGGCACCGGATTGGGGCTGGCGATTGCGCGGGGTTTCGTTCGGAGTCAGGGAGGGGATCTGTCGGTGCGCAATCATCCAGACGGCGGAGCAGAGTTGATTTTTCTGATGAAAGTGGAGAGCATGAGTGCTACCATCACCGATGATTGGAATCCATCCACGCCATGACAGTTTTGATCATTGATGATGAATTGCAGATCCGCAAGTTATTGCGCATGGCACTGGAGCTGAGTGGCTATGTGGTGCGTGAGGCCGAGAATGGTCAAATGGGCTTGCAAGAGGCGGTGTTTCATAAGCCAGATGTGATCGTTCTCGATCTTGGCTTGCCGGATATGGATGGACTGGAGGTGCTGACCCGCCTGCGCGAATGGAGCGACGTGCCACTGGTGGTGTTGTCGGTTCGCGATGAAGAGGCAGTGAAAGTTCGAGCCCTAGAGAGCGGAGCTGATGATTATGTGACCAAGCCCTTCGGCACGGCTGAGCTGGTGGCACGACTTGCCGCCATTCAGCGTCGGCATCAATCCGAACTTGGAACGCAGCGCTCGTTGGGTTCATTGCGCATGGATCTGGTGGCGCGCCAGGTCACGCTCGAAGGCAAGGTCCTGAAATTGGCTCCGACGGAATACGCGCTGTTGCGAGTTTTGCTCGAAAATGCGGGCAAGATCGTGACACATAATCAAATGCTAAAAGCGGTTTGGGGTGCTCAAGCCATGGGGCAAAACGAATACTTGCGCGTGTATGTCAATCACCTGCGTAAAAAATTGGCCAGCAGCTCGAAAGTTCCGCCCGCGATCATTAATGAACCCGGTGTGGGTTATCGCTTGGTGATGCGACAGGAGGAAAGATCTGACCAATCAGAGCCTTAGTTGCTTTGAACGCGATTTTTTCACGATTCGCTGTTAGCATTGGCAAGAACTGCGGCCATGAGAAGCAACATGATCACGTTGTCGTGGCATCTGCTGCGTATTTTACACTTCGTTTCCTCAGAGGCTCAGACGCTCCTTGAGGATGCGGGCTTGGCGACGTGAGAACTCGACGGTGTGTCCACCGCGCAGTGTGGCTTTGAGGTTTCCGCTGAACCAGGGTTCGGCGCGTTCGATGGCATAGCGGTTCACCAGTTGAAAACGATTTGCTCGCAGAAACATGCCGGCGGGGAGTCTTGCTTCGAGATTGGCAAGGCTGCGGGGCAAGAGGGGTTTGACGTCGTGGAACCACAGGCGCGTGTGGTTGCCCTCGGACTCCAGCAAGATGATCTCGCGCACGGGGACGAACCAGCAGCGTTGCCCCTCGCGCACGAAAACGGGATCATCTTCGCGGAAGTTGGGCGCGCTGTCTGACACCGCCGAGTGGCTGTTTGCCGCTTCCGCTAATCTGTTCTCGAGGCGCACGATCGTTTCCGCGAGACGGCGTGGGTGAACGGGTTTGAGGAGATAATCCAGAGCATTGACTTCGAAGGCACGCAGCGCGAAGGCATCATAAGCCGTGACAAATACCACTGCGGGGTGTGGTGGGGGCAATTGTTCCAACCACTCGAATCCCGAGCGGCCGGGCATTTCGATGTCGAGAAAGACCAAGTCGGGTTGCAGGCGATTCGCGAGCTTAGTGGCCTCGGTGGCATTGGCCGCCTCGCCGATGATTTCGATCTTCGGGTGGGCAGCGAGCAAGCCACGGAGTTCCTTGCGGGCAAGCGGCTCGTCATCGATCAGCAGGGTCCTCATGTTGATGGGGTTGTGGTTCGAGCGATGGGCAGTTCCACCAGTGCCTCCACGGTTCCGGATGGAAAATCGCGGAGAGCAACGCTAGCAGATGGACCAAAGAGCAATTCCAAGCGGGCGCGGATATTCGCCAGGCCGACGCCGCCGCTGGTCCCGGGAGACGCCAGGTTTCCGGGATTAGTGACGCGAAGCCGCAAGACATCTCCAGCGCGGCGGATCTCCGTTAACACTTCTCCACCACACTCAAGTCGGCAGATGCCGTGCTTCACAGCGTTTTCCACAAGTCCTTGCAACAAAAACGGCGGAACGGAAATGTCCGATACGTCGGGATCTGCATCAATTCTCCACTGCAGAGTGTCCTGATGACGCAATTGCTCGATGGCGAGATAGTTTTCCACGGTCTCCAGCTCGAGGCGCAGGGGAATCAAGGATTCTTGTCCTGCCCCCAAGGAGGCGCGCAGAAGATCGGCCAGACGGGTGATGACCTCGCGTGGTTTTTCCATTTCGAAGGGGAGCAAGGCGCGCAGCGAGTTCAGGCTGTTGAAGAGGAAATGGGGGTTAATTTGCGCTTTAAGAGCACGCAGCTCAGCTTCGCGCACCGCTGCTTCTAGGCGCGAGCGGTCTAGTTTTGCTCGCTGTTGATCGCGCAGATGTCGCAGGCAAATGTAGAAACCGGTCCAGATGACCATCAGGGCGAGGAAGTAATTAAAATCATCCGCCACGTCCGATAATCTCCAAGTGAGGGAAAAATCATCAGGCAGTCCTGGACGGCTAGAGGCGCGAGCCAAGAAATCAGCTCTGAGCCAAAAGGTCTGGATGGCGCACATCAGTAATACCCATGGGGCGGCTCGCATGACGAAGCGAAACAATCCCGAACCATGACTCAGCAGCATGAAGCAAATGGCGCGCAGCAAGTGCGACCCCGCGAAGCCGAGGGCGAGAAACAAGAAACGGCTCTCGATGGCCAAGGTGAGCACGACACCTTCTGCCGCATCGCGGGGTTGATAGAGAAACAAAGGTGTCAACACCGCGAACCCCACACCTCCCCATCCGCACAGCTGGCAAAACCAGTATCCGGGTGTCCCGAGCCAGATCCGTTGGCGCTGCGGGCGACCGTCGGGGATGGCGGGGTCTAGCGTGAAGCTCATGGTGTTGATCGTGATATAGTGAACTTAAGGTATTCTTGCAAGTGCCTGCGTGTTTTCCTCATTCAGAACCCTTTTGTTTTGCTCGTGAAACTTGGGCGATTTTTCCGCGCAGGGTAGGGGTAGGCCTTGAAGAAATCGGTGAGTTGTTTCACCGGTCTGCCCTGCAACTCCACGCCGAAATACGCACTGAGCAGTTGACGGGTGAGCACGATGTTTTGCAGCGGTCTCAAGCCCACATCAGGTCCGCCGGCGTCGATCGTCGGTCCAGTGAAGGTGCGGTTGATGAAAAACAGATCCGACAACCCATTGTGTATGGCATCCAATTGCTGACAGAAAACGGCGCGGCCTTTCAGTCGCTCGTATGCCAAATTCATGGTGGGATCTTCGATGGATTCCGGCGTGGTCAGGAACATGGCCTTGGTTTCGATTCCCGCAACGTGATCCTCTCCCCAGATCGTGCCATCGACCACCGCCACGGCTTTAACACTCGTGTCACGAGCCGCGAGACGCAGGGCCGCGGAGGCACCAAATGAATGGCCGAAAGCGCCAATGCGCTCAAAATCGATCGCGCGGAAGAGTCGCAGCGAGGGCATCCCCGCGCCGGAGCGGATCAACTTCAGCACGGAGACAAGGTCCTCGGTCATCACAGTGTTGAGCGCAACAATTTTTTCCAATGCCTCCGGAACATCTTCAGGCGAAGGATAGCCTTTGCCATCGACCTTCATAAAACCATTGATACCAGGGCTGTTCACCGCCGCGACGATGAAACCGGCGGATGCGAGTTGTTCGGTGTATGCTTGGTAAAACTCGGCGGGAAATCCAAAACCCGGAGAAAAGATCAGCAGTGGGAATTTGCCACTCGGGATCGGGGCGTTGTCCTGTGCGTTGGTTTTCAGATAGATCGCTGCACCGATCAACTCGGGTTGACCGAGCCAGGTTGCGATTTCATCCTCGCGAACGTCATTGATGTAATCGCGTTTCGGCGCTTTGGTGGAAATCGCGGGATACCAGAAAGTCACGGGCAATCTCCGTGGCGGATTGACTTGCTGCGCGGTTTCTTGCGCGGCTTGTGGGTAGAGGGGATCGATGCGTGTGTGATCCACCATCACGCCAGACAGGCAACCGACGGCGTAGCGACCCGTTGGTTTTGGCAATCGGGTCAGATAGTAAACCGTGGATTGGGCTTGCGCGGCGCTTGTTTGTGCGGAGGCGGTGGAGAGCGGTGTGCGGTGGATGTCAGGATCCGATGATTGCGCCACGGAGGCAGCGCAGAACATCAAGGAAACGACAGATGCCAGGGTGACCCGACCGCAGATGCGTCGGCTGTGATGTGGTTTCGTTTTGGATGACATAGCGAGCGCAGCATGACGGACTTGTGCGGTTTCGTCGTGAGGAACGTGACATGCGGTCATTTCGCCGCGATGACCTGCCAGAACGCTGACACGAGCGGCAGACGATCGAGCCGATTCTGTCCTGATGGCGCTGCGTGTGTCAGCACTGGCACGAACTACCGCACGACGGGCGGGTGGGCGTGCGATTGTTCCATGGTGCTTTGGCGAGTAAAGTTCGAGCCGGGCAGAAGTCGGTGAACCCTGCCATGAGCAAGCCACAGCCAATGAAACCAGCCACCCAGATCCAGCCGGAGTTGACAAAATGAGCCAAAAGCACCGATGTCACAACGATGCTGCCCATGATGATTTGCATCTGGCGTGGCAGCGGCAGCACCTTGCTCTCGCCTTGCACACAGGCTCCTCCTTGCTGTTGCCAGGCTTCGATCCCGCCCTCCAGCACCACGCAGGCGCCAAGCTGTGCTTGTTCGATCAACGTCGCCGCACGTTTGGCGCGACTGCCGCTGTGGCAAATCACGTAGATCTCACCACTACCGCCTAGTTTTTCCACGGCTTCGCGGGGTTGGAGCTGATCCACTGGTTGAAGCACGGAGCCGGCAATGTGAACGCTGTGGAATTCACCAGGAGTGCGAACGTCGAGTAAGCGAGTGGCGTCTCCGGTTTGAATGCGTTGTTGTAAATCGTGAGGGTTAATGAATTTCATGAGCGTGTGAATTGGATGCGATGGGGGAAGCTGGTGGAGAAAGTCGTGAGGCTGCGATTTGTGCTGGTGCGACACCAAAGCGCGCGAGGCAATCGAACACGGATAAGATGCAGCGATCCGCGAGTTGATAATAAATGTGTGTGCCGCGCCGCTCATCGCGCAATAGCCCAGCGCCGCGCAAGATGTTGAGGTGACTGGATACCGTGGAGGCATCGCAACCGATCCGCTGGGTTAGCTCCGAAGCGCACAACGGTCCGGAAGCCAGAGCATCGATGATTAACAGTCGGCTCGGGTGCCCCATGGCTTTGCACAACCTAGCCCCATCGCGATACAGTGAGGGGTCGCGATGCAGATGCGCTGCTGTGGAAAGTGAGGAATCCATGGATATTTGGCAAAATAACCTAATATCATCGTGGTGCAAGTCTGGTTCGCCAAATTTGGGTTAAAAAAATGCCTCAGCATCGCGCAACGCTGAGGCAGGAATGAGTGCGATTGTGTGGTATCGCTTATGCGTTGCGGCGGCGGCGCAGCAAGGCGAGTGAGCCGATCACGCTCAACAGAGCTGAGCTGGTTTCGGGAATCGTTTGCAGAACCACATCGTTGCCGCCAGTGAAACTGTTGCTGGTGGAGTCACCGGTGTAACTGATCAACCAATCTTGTCCGGCCATTTTCAGCACACCGTTGGTCAAGGTGTTGCTGAAAGTGCCTGTCACGGCGTCGGTGCCATCATTGTTGATGATGAAGAACAAGCTGTTGAGAGTTGGTGTGAAACCCGAAATGGTCAAATTCAGCGCACCAGCGAGGCTGACGGTGCCGGTCACATTGAGTTGATCATAATTCGTGCCAGCAGTGACACCGTTGATTTCCATCGACAGCGTGGAGCCTGCTTGGAGTTCGGTGTTGCCAGCATTGAGAATGCCGGGGCTATTGCCGGGAGCGATCGTGCCGCCCGATGCAGCCGTCAGTGCCCCGACTGTTCCTGAACCTCCCAAAGTGCCCGTGCCACTAACTGTCGTCAGCGAACTTGTGCTGATGTTGCCGTTGACGACCAACTTGCCGCCTGTCACTTGTGTTGTGCCGGTGTAGCTGCTTGTGTTGGATAGTGTTGTGCTGCCTGTGCCGCTACGAATCAAGTTAAGTTTTCCGCCACCAGTTCCGTCTTGTAGGGCACCAGAAAAAGCTGATGCGCTGGTGTCAGAACCACTGATTGTCAATGTCGCGCTGGCAGCATTGGTATTCCGCAGAACTCCTCCTGATTGAGCGCCGTTCGTTAATTGGCCAATGGTGGTGTCGTTGCCGTTGAGTTCGACAATTGAGTCTCCATTACCAGTGGATTGTCCATAGGTGAGAGTTGTGGATGTTGGAAGCGCATTGGATGTTCCCATTCGCAAGATGCCAGATGTCGCGTTGTTTAGCTCTGTGTTTCCCCATGTATTGTTTGATCCGCTCAAAGTTAATACGCCAGCTCCACCCGATGAACCCGCTGCAATTCGAATAACTCCACTACCGTTGTCAATTGTCTGAGTGATTGTTAACGCATTGCCACTGGTTGCTCCGAGATTCAGTCGATTACCACTACCTGTCACTGTGTTGGTGATCTGTGTGCTTGCAGCAGTGCTAACAATGGCAGCAAATCCGGAGCCGCTGACGGTAACAGGAACGCTAATATTAGCGGAAGAACTTGATAAATTCAGTCGAATATGATTAGTGCCGGTCGCGCTGCCATTGATGTTTAATCCAGATCCAGACCCGCCGGATACAGATCCAACACCAACGATTCGATCGGCTGTTTCAGCGTTGCCAATTGTTAGAGCGACGTTGTTTGCCAATGTGATGGCTCCGGTAATCGTGCGTGTTGTTGTAGAGCTTCCTGTAATTTTGTAGCCAGTGGTGTTGAATGTGAGACTATTAGCAGTCTGATTCGCGGCCAGTGTGATGGTTCCAGCTGTTCCTTGAAATATGAGGTCGTCACCACTCGCAGCGGTAACCAAAGTGGTGTTGCCATTGATGGAACTACTAAAGGTTGTTCCCCAAGTCGCGCTGCCGCCCAAGCCACTTGCATTGCTGCTATCCCAATACCTTGTTGCTGCGTGTAACGTGGAAAATGCGAACGAACTGACAGCAAATAATGCTAATTTTGATTTCATAGTCGGCGAGTGTCGTTAGAAAAAACACACGCCGAAGGTAGCGGCTCAATGGTAGCCATTGGGATGCTAAAAAAGTGACAAAGTTGTCAATATCAACGGTTTATGTGTCAATTTCGACACTTTCGGGGCTTTCCATCCACAGGTTGAGAATCTCCACAGCAGCGGCTTGGTCGATGATCGCGCGCTGTTTTTTGCTGTTTTTACCCGCAGCGTGAAGTTTTTCGCAGGCGGTGGTGGTGGTGAAGCTTTCGTTGACGAAAAAAAGCGGCAGCGTGGGGTGCTGAGTTTGCAGTTGTTTGGCGAAGGCCTGCACTTTTTTGGCTGAATCGCCGACCGAGCCATCGAGCCTGAGGGGCAGACCAATGACAAGGCAGGCAATGCCGCGCTCGCGGATGATTTGTGCGATGCGCGTGAGTGGTTCGATTTGTTGGCGGTGAATCGTTTCCACCGGATGCGCCATGATGCCGCAAACATCCGTGGCCGCGATGCCGAGGCGAGCCTCACCGTAATCGATGCCTAGAGCGGGATGATGGCTCATTGGATGCAAAAAACTCAGAGCAACTCTGGCGGCAAAATGTTGGCGAGTTTTTTGATGCTATCGGCTTGATGGCGATTCGCGATCAGCACCGCGTCTTCCGTCTGCACCACGATTAGGTCATCCACGCCCAACAGCGCGATGCGTGAGCCTTTGCGGGCGTTGAAGACGATGTTGTTGCCCGCATCGATCTCCGAAATCGCCTCGTTCGCTGCATTGCTTAGCGGGGTTTGAGGCAGATATTTGGCGATGGAGATCCACGAGCCGACATCATCCCAATCGAACGTGGCTTCGATGTTGAGCACGCGATGGGCTTTTTCCATCAGAGCGTAATCGATGGAAATCGGAGTCAGCTGAGGAAATTGAGCAGCAATGGTGGCATTGATATCACCGGAATGGCGTAGTTCTGAAATAAACGAAGCGAGTTGTGGGGCTTGGCGTGTTAACTCGCCGATCACGGTGGGAAGCGACCACACGAACATGCCGGCGTTCCAAGAGAAACCGCCTTGGGCGAGGAACTGCTCAGCCAGCTCGGGGCTCGGTTTTTCGCGGAAGCGTTTGACCTCGTAGGGAGCGTTTTCGCAATCCAGACCCGCGATACTGGCACGCTCGCCGCGTTCGATGTAGCCGTAGGACGGACACGGCCAGGTGGGTTTGATGCCAATGGTCACCAAGCCATCTGAACTCGCGGCGGTGGTGATAGCATCGCGCATCACGGATTGATACGCATCCGTTTGCGAAATCAATTGATCGGAAGGCAGCACCAGCATCACGGCCTCCGGGTCGCGCGCGGCGATCAACCCAATTCCCAGTGCCACCGCCGGGGCGGTGTCGCGCTTGGCGGGTTCGGCATGAATGTTCGCGGCGGGGAGCATGTGGGCAATTTCACGCACGCTGGCGACTTGCTTCTCATTGGTGAGGATTAAAATGTTTTCCAACGGCACCAAACCCTCCAATCGGCGGATGGTTTGTTCGAGCATGGTGCCTTGATTGAATAGATCCAGCAATTGCTTCGGGCGAGCATCGCGGCTCAACGGCCAAAAACGCGTTCCAGAACCTCCGGCAAGAATCAAGGCATAAGTCGCAATTGGTGTGGTCATGCTTGCACCTTAAAAAAAATAAGGAAGATATAAAGCTTAAAATGCACGGTTTGTGTTAAGAAGACGTCACGCCCTCCAAAAAAAAGCAGCCATCCGCTGGATGACTGCTGGAACGAACAGGATGCCGCAGGAGCTTATTCCTTTGAGCCCTTGCCCTTGTGTTTTTCAGGACCACCATGCCCTCCTGGTCCACCAGGGCCACCGAATTCGGCGCGGGCGGCTTCTTTTTCTTCTTTGCTCAATTTGCCGTCGCCGTCTTTATCGAATTTTTCCAGCATCAGCTTTTGGCGCGCTTCTTTTGCGGCGGCTTTTTCCTCGTCGTTGAGTTTGCCATCACCGTCTTTATCAAACTGAGCGAGAATTTCTTTTTTACGTGCTTCCATCATGGCCTTGCGCGCTTCTTTCATGGCCGCACGCTCGTCTTCGCTGAGTTTACCGTCGCCATCTTTATCGAATTTGGCAATGATTTCTGCTGGAGGTGGGCCTTCAGGACGTCCGTGACGCGGGCCATCTGGTCCGCCCGGAGGTGGACCTTCGGGGCCTTGAGCCAGGACAGCGAGGGGCATCAACAGCAGGGCTGAGAGGATCGATGAGATCGGTTTCATGGGATATGTGTGTGTTTGTTGTTTGTCGTTGGATGTGCCGGTGCACAGGATGGAACCGGGCGCACAAGATGGAACCGAGCACGCCCGCAAAAGTTGCAGGCAAATTGACTAGGACGAGATTTTTTTGTGATCGCCGACGAAAATATGGACGTCTGCTTTGACGTCACCGAGCAAGTCTTGGGCGCGTTTCATCACCGCACGCGTGGCCAGATTGGGATTGCTGGGGACATCGGGTATCACATTGGTCTCGCCGCGATCGCGCTGGCAATCGGCCTGCAATTCATCGAGCAAACCTGAGCGTTTTAGCACCCGAAACACCGGACGCGTGCAGCCGACAATCAGCAAGTGTCGTTGCTGACGCCGCGCTGCGGCCAAGAGGTCCGACAGCGCGAAAACAGCGGTGGCATCGAGCAAACGGGCGTTTTTGAGTCGAAGAATGATGATTTTCAGTGATGGATCGGAAATTAAACGCTGAATTTGGGAGCGAAACAGCTCGGCGGCACCAAAAAAAAGATCGCCCTCGACGTGCACGAAGGAAATCGAGGCATGAGCGCGTGACTGGCGGGCGCTCAGGGCGCTGAGTTCCCCGCTATCCGAGGCGTGATACTCGATCAGTTGCGGCTGGCTGGCACGGCGCAAGAAAAGCAAGATGGACACGCCCACGCCCAAGAAAATGGCGGTGTGCAGCGGAGCCAACAAAGTCGCAGTGATGGTGGCGATCAGCACCGCGGCGTCATCGCTTGTCGAGCGCAGGCAAACGCGCAGTTGCTTGCGCTGGATCAGCGACAGCGCGAGACCGATGATCAAAGCCGCGAGAGTGGCCTTGGGCACATGGGCCAGTGGGGAGAAACCGTAGCTTGCCGCCGTGCCGAGTGCGAGCGCGATGACGAGTGTGAGGATCCCAGCCAGCAATGATGAAAACCGCGTGGCGGCTCCAGCACTGTGATTGAGCGTGGAACGAATCAGCGAGCCTGATGCTGGCATGCCTCCTGCCAGCGCCGACATCAGATTGCCCACGCCCACAGCCAGCATGTCCTGGTTGACACGCGGACTCTCCCCCGTGCGCGAGGCTAGGGTTTTTGCCATGGCGGTGTTTTCGAGCGAGGCAAAAAAGGCCAGCGCCAGAGCCAGACCGACCAAGGAGCTGATGTCATCAAACACACTTGCCCGCCACAGATCAGGCAGCTGGGGTGTGAGGTCGCGCAAATCGAAGCTAGCGTAGCACGGCATTTTTGCAAAATGTCCTACGTTCAGGGCAACCAGCGCGGTCCATACACCGGAGCTGAGCACAAAGACGATCGCAAAATTCGGCCAACGTGGGCGGACGCGTTGCATCCACAAGTAGAGCATGAGGGTTCCAAGCGCCAGAGGCAAGGCACTGTGCCAGCTCATGGTGTGGGCTTGTTTGCCCATCATCCACAATTGCGCGAGAAATGATGGCGGATCCGCTCCCGCAAGCTGGATGCCCAGGGCGTGTTTCAGCTGACTGGCAATGATGAGAACAGCAGCCCCGGTGATGTAGCCCACCAGCACCGAGCGCGAGATGTATTGCAGTAATTCCGCGGTTCGCAGTAGAGCTCCGATCAGACAAAATAGACCGACCATGATGCCCAGCAGCGGAATCAAGCGTTGCTCCTGCGCATGGAGCAAGGGAGCGGCGGCAAAATAGGAATACACCATCAGCGCGGTCGCATTTGTCGTGCCGAGGATCGTGTGGCGCGAGCCAGCGATGAACGGAGCGGCCATCATGGCCACGGCGGAGCCCATGATCCCATAAGGAATCGGCAGGCCTGCCATCGCGGCGTGAGCGATGCCTTGTGGAATCGCCATCAGGCAGACACTGATCGCCGCTTTGGAGTCCGCGCGCCAGTCCGCCCCCGAGTAGCGGCGAAAGCAACCCCACCACGGCGCAAGGGCGAGGTTTTGGTTTGCGGAAAATCGACTCGCAGCTCGCAGCGTCTGCGTCACCATGCGCTTCCATTTCATGTTCGTGACCATTTATCGGAATCTCACGCGCCAGAACAACCAACTGCCTAACAAAACACACAGGAAATTCGGCAGCCACAAGATGAGGGTGGCGAGCGCGGTGTTAGAGGATTTCTGTGCGAGCAGATTGAGCAAAAAATAGCCAGCGCCAATGAGTAGCGCCATGAGCATCCCGCCGTTGCCGTCCTTGCGCCGACGTCCAAGGCTCAGTGGCACGGCGATCCAGGCAAACGAGAATGAAGCCAGGGCAAAGGCATAGCGCTGAGCGATTTCCGTTTCGTATTTCACACGAGTGGCGTTATTGAGGTTGGACTGCGGATCCTTGATCAGCTGGCGCAGCTCCTCATTGGTCATGGCTCCAGAACGGAGACGTTTTTTTTCGGTTAAATCGAGTCGCCATGGCGCGGCAGAAGCGACGTAGATGTCGAGATTGCCCTGTTGATCCGGTTTTTCGATGTAAGTGGAGTTGAGCGTGAGCTTGATTTGCTGGCGCTCCTGATCCACGGCAATCGCGGCATCTTCCGCATAAATGTATTCGCCATACCGCTCGTTTTTGCTCGCATCCGGCAATCGATAAACATGCAAGGAGCGCACGTGGTCGCCTTGTCGCTCCTGGACAAACACGCGCAAATTGGCGAGCTGTGAGGTGATCACCCCCGGAGTGATCAAGGATCGAGGGTCGCGGCGCACGGCATCGTAGAGAATGCTGTTCACTGCGGCGTTCGAGCGTGGCACCAGCGAGACGTTGATCCACACGCAGAGCCACGAGAGCAGCGCGCCGATCACGAACACCGGCAATGCGATGCGGGGCATGCTCATGCCGCTGAGCTGCAGGGCTCCCATTTCCTGATCGCGAGCCAAGCGTCCAAACACCAGCAGCACCGCGGCCATGAAACCCCACGGGATGGTGAACATTAGCGATAAAGGAAAAACGTTGAGGATGAAACGCCCGACCAAGGGCAGGGGCACGTTTTGTTCGACAACCATGGGCCGTATTTCTTGGAATATCCGCCCCAGAACTAGCAGCATGCTCAGCGCCATCACGGCAATCAGCGTGCCGCGAAGCACCTGCCAGCCAATGTATCGATCCGAAATGCGCATGATCAAAGTCCCGCATGCTAAGACACGCGCCTTCGGGGTGTCGAGTTCACAAATCAACCGAGGAAAAATTTCCGTCGCTGCGATTCACGGATCTAAACCCCCCAATCAATGTTCATGCCGCGGGTGTCAATGTGCGTGAAACCACTGTAGCCGCCAATGCCACCTCGAAAGACGCCCGCTTGACGCATGCTGCGTGCGGCACGGGTCACGGCACGAGCCCGCATGTCGAAGCTGACATCAATGGCAAAATTGGCTTGATGCCACGAGCCGCTGCGGGCTCCATAACAGCGGGCATTGTAGGCGGGTGAGCGATAAGCCGAAATAATTTCCTTCACCGGCTCACGCAACTCCTTGGCGAGGCGATCGACCACTAGCAAGGTTCTGCCAATGTTTTTCCACAGCTGAGCCGGGGGCAAGGTGTTCCACACGGGGCCGTGCTGCTTGGCGTGGGACTCGACCAATTGCATGGTGGTGATTTTCTCCAAACGCAGGGAATCGATGAACTGGGCGTAGGCCTTGAGCTGCGCCCCGTTCCGGCGCACCCATTCAGGGGGCAGCGCCGCGATGTCCAGTTCGTTGCGCGATCGTCCCAGAAAAAAACCAGAGGCGCGATTCCCCCCAACGCCCACCAGCACCGACGAGGCCGCGATCCACTGCAGCAGCGTGCGGCGTTTGAATTCAGGAACCACGCTCAAATCAGCGATGGATGCGGAAGATTGCGGGGAGGGCGTCGAGGTGATCATGCGATGAAATAGGCAACGATGTGGGGTGGGATGGAGCGAATCAACAGAGCGAAATACGAGGTCAAACGATGAGCGGTGGAATCCGATAAACCAAACATGATTGGAATTCATGCTGGGTCACGACACGCGCTAAAAAAGCAGTAAGTGTGCCGCAAGCAAGAAGAATGTGGTAAAAAACCTGTCAGTTTTGTTACATGATTCTTAACCAATCGCGGCGGGTGCCACCGCATTGGCATTTTCGCGCTTGCTTGCGTGTGAGTTGGTGCGCTAGGGTTCACTGTGCAACTTCTGGATTTGCAAGCGTGTTCGCAGCGTGCGATGGCAGTCGCGACGCAGTGGCGGCTGCCGTTTGGCGCGATGGCGTGGCGTGGCAGCTCAGGCGACTTCGCGGGACAGAATTCCGGGAATTCCATCGATTTCCATGATCATCGGCTCTATCAGCTCGGCGATGACCCGCGTCACATCAACTGGAACGCCTACGCGCGCACCGGGCAGCACAGCTTGAAGCAATTTCGTCAAGAGGTGCAACCGGTGCTGCAACTGCTGGTGGATGGCTCGGCTTCGATGTGGTTGGATGAGGCGAAGGCGCATCGCTGTGCCGAGCTGGTTTATCTTTGTTGTCACGCCGCGCAGTTGGTTCATGCGCAGATTCGTGTGCAGTTCTGGAATGGCGAGGTGTTTCGTGAAGCTCCGATCGAGGAAATATGGCAGCAGCGTTGGCTTGAACGCGTGCGTGAGCGGGTGGCTCCAGCAGTGGAACCGGAGGTGTTGGAGCGCTGGCAGCCGGTGGGACGCGGATTGCGGGTGTGGATCAGCGATCTCTTGTTCGCTGGGAGTCCACATCGGTGGTTGCGATATTTCTGCCCGCCGGGTCAGCTTGGCGTTATTTTTGCGCCGTATTCTGTGGAGGAGGCCAATCCGAGCTGGGACGGCGCGATGCTGGCGACGGATGCTGAAACGGGGCAGCAGCGGGTTTGCCAATGGGATGCAGGCGTGCAGCAACGCTACCGGCAGCGCTATCAACAGCACTTTGGAGAATGGCAGAATCAGTGCCGATCTCACGGGCTGCGACTCTGCCGTGTGGCATCGATTGGCGGGCTGAATGACGCTTTGATTGATCCTGCGCGTCTCAGTGGCGCGTTGGTGTGCTGTCCTTGAGCCGTTTTGGTCAAAAATTTGCCTCAAAAAGGCAAAATCAGGCATAAAAATCCAAAAAACTGATCCAAACTCGATCGCGTTAGCGAAACAATTACGCCGGTTGTTGCCGACGCGGCTTTTCTGTGTGTCCATGTCACCCGTGCTCCATGCCCTGCCCGATCCCGCGGACGCGCGTTCTTCTCTTGAGGAAGAGCGGGCGGTGCGCTACTTGAAGCAAATCGGGCAGGGCGAGACCTCTGCTTTGGACGCGCTGTATCAGTTGTGGTCGGCGACGTTTCTGGGAATCGCTTTTCGCATGCTGGGGAACCGCGGCGAGGCGGAAGAATGCTTGCAGGATGCGTTTGTGAAGATTTGGCATCAAGCCGAAGACTACGATCCGCGTCAGTGCAAACCCTTTGTCTGGTGTTTTACGATTTTGCGCAGCATTTGCATTGACCGTTTGCGTCACAGCACGCGTCAGAAACGCGATAAAAACCAAACCTGTGAACTCAATGAGTCCAACACCCATGGCTTCCACGAGGATCATCGCGTGATCGCCAGTGATACCCTCAACACCGTGCGCCAGGCGGTGAATTCCTTGCCGGAGGAGGAACGGCGCTGCTTGGAATTGGCGGTGTTTCTCGAATACACGCAGCGCGAGATTGCAGCTGAACTCAACACGCCGCTTGGCACTGTGAAGCATCGCTTGCGTCGCGCGATTGAAAAATTACAAATTCTTTTGGCACCACATGAAATCTAACACCACACGCTCACTCGATGCTTTTGGCATGGAGCCACCTCCCGCCCGGCAGACGCCGGAGGAGCTGGAGTTGGCTGCGATGATTGACGAGGTTTCGGCCGTCATCGCCGCTGATCATGCCGCACCGATTCAGCCGCGCCCGAGCACCTTGACTGCGATTCAACGTCGCATCCGCGCGAAGTCCGTGCAACGTCCGGTGACGAATTGGATCACCTGGTCGGGCTGGGCGGCAGCGGCGGCGATCATGTTGTTTGCGCTTCTGAAACCACAGCCGCAGGGTCGGAATGACGTGGCACGCGCGGCCACACCGGATGCTTCCGCTCTGGAGCATCCTGCGAACCCGATCACCCAAGCCAGCGACCACACGGCGGCGGAGGAGCAAGCTCCACCGGAGCAAGCACCGGCTTCGGTGAGCGCGAAAGCCGTGGCGCGCTCGATGGCTCCGGCGGAGCCGCTATCGCTGCGTGAGGAGGTTGATACCCTGCGTGCGCAAGTTTCGAGTTTGTTGAAACGCGATGCCGAGCGTGTGACAGCCGTGGATAATCTGGCATGGCCAGTGGTGATTCGCATGAAAAAGCCCGGTTCCACCGAGCTGTCTGGTGACTCGGTGCTGCGTTCGCTGCTGTCTCCGCAGCAGTTGGCGATGAATCAGCTCAGTATCTCCAAGAATTTGTCCCTGAACAACTCAATTGACTCCGCTGAGGCGATTTCTCCGCCCGTCGCTTCAGCGGAGAACGTTGTGTTGCCCGATACGGCTTTGCCCACGCCTGGCGCGCGGCTGCCTGAGGCTGATGGCGGGTCTGAAAACTTAGGCAGTGTGATTGTCGGCGGAAGTGCATCGGGCCTTCCCAATGGGACGCCGCCAGAGCCGCTCACGGCCGAGGATGGTTTGAGTTCTGAGGAGTCCTTCGACACGTCGCCGACGGCGATCCCAGTGTATGATCCCGCGCGTGATCAGGGTCAGTTGCTGCTGAGCAATCTGGAAAACCCGCCACAGGGGCAGGCTTATTATTTATGGGCAAAAGTGACCGATGGGAGTCGCCCGCAATTGGTCGGAGCCTTGCCGGAAAACATCAATGCGAGCAGTGATGCCTTTGAATTCAAGCTCGGTGCTGCGGGGGTGATTCCACAGTCGTTCATCATCACTCAAGGCAAGCTCAATCAGCCGCAAGCGCCAACATCTTCGAATACGATCTTGCAGGGACCCTAGTGTGGCGCAGGGACGTGAGGTGGCAGCCGGGACAAGCTGGGAAAAACGAAGCTTGTCTGACTTGGGGGAGGTGCCTAGTTTCGGGACATGCTGCTGCGAATGCTGTTGTTGTTGACGTGCTTGGTGCCGCTGGTGGGCGCTCAGGGGTTTCGACCAAGTGGAGCCACCCCACCGCCATTGGCGCGTGAATTCCGCGGCGCGTGGTCGGCGTGCATTTACAACTTGGATTGGCCCAGTCGATCGGGCTTGAGCGCTGCTCAGCAGCAAGCGGAGTTGAAGGCGTTGATTGAAAAGATGAGTCGCTTGAACCTCAATGCGTTGATCTTTCAAGTTCGACCGCAGTGCGATGCTGTTTATAGCTCATCGATCGAGCCATGGACGCCGTGGTTGGTGGGGCGGATGGGGCAAAGTCCGGGCTACGATCCTCTGAGCGTCGCGATCCGTGAGGCTCATCGTCGTGGCATCGAGGTGCATGCGTGGTTTAATCCCTTCCGTGCGTTGAGCAATGTTTCTTCATTCGCCAGCTCGAACCATCTTTCACATGCAGCGCCTGAGTTGACACGGCGCTATGGCTCTCTGTTGTGGTGTGATCCGGCAAAAGCGGCCACGCGACAACGCGCGCTGCGGGTGATGCTGGATGTGTTGCAGCGATATGATGTGGATGGCATTCACATCGATGACTATTTTTACCCCTATCCCCAGGCGGGCAAGGTGTTTCCGGATGGAAAAACGACGGCGGAGCGGCGGGCGATTGTGGATGACTTTGTGGCGCAGTTGTATCGCGAGGTGAAACAGGTCAAGCCCTGGGCGCGGGTTGGGATCAGCCCCTTCGGTATTTGGCAGCCGGGCGTGCCCGCTGGCACAACGGCGTCTCTCAACGCCTATGAGCACTTGGCCTGTGATGCCCGCAAGTGGCTGCAACGCGGGTGGTGCGATTACCTGGCGCCACAGCTTTATTGGCGCATCGAGGGTCCACAGAGTTTTCCGCTGTTGCTTAATTGGTGGCGCGAGCAGGGCTCAAGACCTGTTTGGCCGGGAATCGCTAGCGCGCGGGTGATGAGTTCTGAGGACCCCGGGCGACGCTCAGGTGAAATCGTGCAGCAGGTGAAGTTGAGCCGTGTGGCGAACAAAGGCGCGGCGGGTCACGTCCATTGGAGCATGCGCAGTTTGATCGAAAATCGCGATTCATTAGCGACCAAACTGGCGGCGGTTTATCCGGAACCCGCGCTGGTGCCGGCGATGCCATGGATCAGCACCAAGCCACCCGCCGCTCCACGCGTGACGGTTGCGGGTCGGGATGGGGCTTGGCGCTTGCAGTGGCAGAGCAATGATCAACGCACGGTGAAAATGGCGGTGCAAGCGCGCACGCAGCAGCGCTGGCGCACCCTTGGCATTGTCGGCGTGAGCACAGCGGAGTTCGCGTTCGCGAGCGCAGACGCGGTGGCGGTGACAGCGGTGGATCGCTATGGCAATGTCAGCGCGCCCGTGGTGCTGCAGCGTTAAGATCCGCAGCGATGCGACGGGGTGCGTGTGACATGGTCCATGGCTGGCGCACGAAAATGTGCCCATGTTTGCCTGTTAGCATCGAGCACGCGCCTGTTCAAGCCAGCTCATCTTGCCAACGGGCAATTTGTGCACGCACCAAGTCGGGGTTGGGGCAGCCGGGATTCGTGCGTGCTGCCAACGCGCGCGGCAGGGAGAACACCTTGACGGCATCGACAGGGTAAAGCGGGCTAATCGCTTGGAAATCCACTTCGTTGAGTGGAATGCGCTCGGCGATCGCATGAGCCACGGCCTTGCCCACCAGTTCATGTGCCAGACGAAACGGCACACCACTGAGCACCAAGACATCCGCCAGATCTGTTGCAAGCAACATCGGATCCGCTGCCGCATCAGCGCAGCGCTGCTCGCGCAAGGTTAGACTTCGAATCATCTCCGCGTTGACCGCGAGTGCCAAGTGCAGGGTATCGATGGAGTCAAATAGCGGTTCTTTGTCTTCTTGCAGATCGCGATTATACGTGAGCGGCAAACCCTTGATGGCGGTGAGAATCGCGACGAGATTACCGATGAGTCGTCCCGTTTTGCCGCGTGTCAGCTCGCACACATCAGGGTTTTTTTTCTGTGGCATCAGGGATGATCCGGTGGTGTGAGCGTCGGCCAGTGTGGCAAATCCAAACTCTGCACTGCACCAGAGAATGAGATCCTCACTCAGTCGAGACAGATGCACTCCGCAGAGAGAGATCACAAAAAGCAGCTCGGCGATGTAGTCGCGATCCGCGATGGCATCCATGGAGTTTTGTGTCACGGCGGCGAAGCCTAATTCATCGGCAATGGCTTGACGATTGAGATTGATGGTTGAGCCAGCCAGAGCACCCGAGCCGAGTGGCGAAACATTGAGGCGCGCGCGGCAATCGAGCAAGCGCGAGCGATCGCGATCCAGCATTTCAACGTATGCAAGAAAATGGTGCCCAGCTGTCACCGGTTGTCCGCGTTGCAGGTGTGTGTAGCCCGGCATCACGGTGTCCGCATGCTTGCTGGCACGATCGAGCAGCGCGAGCTGGAGGTCCTTGACTGCGAGCAATAAGGAATCGATTTGACTGCGACAATAAAGACGCGTGTCCGTTGCAACTTGATCATTGCGGGAGCGCGCGGTGTGCAATTTAGCGCCTGCAGGGCCGATGCGGCGTGTGAGTTCGGCCTCGATGTTCATGTGGATGTCTTCCAGCGAGGTTTTGAATTCGAAGCGTCCGGCACTAATGTCGGCTTCGATGCCGCGCAATCCGGTCTCGATTTGCTGCAACTCTTCTTCACTGAGGATTCCTGCCTGATGCTGAGCGCGGGCATGGGCAATCGACCCGGCAATGTCGTGCGGGTAAAGACGCCAATCGTAGGAGATGGATTCCCCGAGTTGTTGCACCAGTGATGATGTTTCTTGAGTAAAACGGCCTTTCCACATGACGCCAGAAGCTTAAGTGAGCGCGCGCGGTGGGGGAAGGATTATTTCTTTGCTTGTTTTTCGCTTGCGCTTGACCCGTCGCAGGAGTTTGGTGCGGCATGCGCGCGTGTGGAAATCACTTGCAAGTGATGGCGTGGTTGCGGGAGAAAACGCCGGTGGAGGTGGTGCGACATTGCTTGCATCACCCGGATTTGGTGTTTTTCGATAGCGCGAGTGCGGTGGGTCAGCGCGGGCCCATGCATTCGCTGATCGCGGTAGCGCCGTTGAGCCTGTTGCGCGGAGATGTGTCTGATCCAGCGGCTCGGGAACAGCTAAGCGCCGCTCTGAGGCGTCAGCAGCGCCGTTGTGGTGATTGTGGCGTTCCGCAGGGAGGACTTTGTGGTTGGATGAGTTACGCGGGCGACTATGTGTTCGGCGAGTTTACCGACATGTTGATTTACGCGCATGACAGCGGTGAATGGCAGATTTGTGGCAACTGGCAGAATCATCTCCGCGACAGTCCAGCGCCAGATCCAGTGCCAGAGGTGGGAGAGTTTGCGGCCTGCATGTCCAAGCACGGATTTTTGCAGCGTGTCCGGCAGGCGCAGGATTGGATTGCAGCGGGGGATGTCTATCAGGTGAATCTCGCCCAGCAATTTGTGGCGCCATGCACGGAGGCGGGCTCGCTGTTCTCGTTATATGAGCACTTGCGCGTCTGTTCCCCGACCCCGATGGCGGCGTATGCGAGATTAGGCGGGGTGGAGCTATTGAGTGCTTCACCCGAGCAATTTCTCAGCATCAGCGGTCAGCAAATCCAAACCCGACCGATCAAGGGAACGCGTCCACGCGGCATCAATCCCAATGCGGACAGCGTGTTGGCATACGAATTGCAGACCTCCAGCAAGGAGTTATCCGAGCTGGTGATGATCACCGATCTGTTGCGCAATGACCTAGGCCAGGTCTGCGAGATTGGATCAGTGCGTGTTGAAGCCATGCTGCAACTCGAGAGCTTTGCGCAGGTGCATCATTTGGTTTCGACGGTGAGCGGCGATTTGCGTGCGGATGTGGACGCCGTCACCGCGTTAGCCGCATGTTTTCCTGGCGGCAGCATCACCGGAGCGCCCAAAAAACGCGCGATGGAAGTCATCGCAGAACTAGAACCCGCTGCGCGTGGAATCTACTGCGGTGCGTTGGGATATTGGGGATACAATGGGGAATCGCAGTTTAACATCATCATCCGCACGTTGATCCGTGAAGCTGGGCAACTGCATTATCATGTCGGGGCGGGGATTGTGGCGGACTCGGTGGCGGAAATGGAATACGAGGAAACTTTGCAAAAAGCACAGGGTCTGCGGCTAGCGGTGCAAATGTGGCGAGAAAAGTTCAAAAAGATTTGAACTTTCGCCGCTTTTGTCATAGTCTGCGCCAATGAATTCAGCGAGTTCAGAAGAGCCTGCAGCGACGGCGAGATTAACCTCGCTGGAGCAGAATGTGATCGATGTGTTCAGTGATGGCGGCCGAGTGCTGGGTTTGCCGAAATCGTTGGGTGAAATCTATGGATTATTGTTCATCTCGCAGACACCATTGTCACTGGATGACATTGTGTTGAAGTTAGATCTGAGCAAGGGTTCGGCAAGTCAGGGGATTCGCATGCTACGCAGCTTAGGGGCGGTGCGCGAGGCTGATGAGCCCAAAGGGCGGCGTGCGTTGTATGAACCCGATGTGGATTTAAAGCGATTAGTCGGTGGTTTTATCCGCGAACAAGTGCGTCCGCATGTGGACAGTGGATTAGGAAAAATTCGTGCGTTGCAACAAGAAGCAGAACAAGAAAAAAACCCAGAACTGCATGATTTTTACACGCAAAGAGTGGAAAAGTTGGACACGTGGTTGCGGCGAGGTCGAGTGGTGTTGCCGTTAATTCAGAAACTGTTAGGTGAATGACTGCTGAGCCACAGCATCATTGGTATTGCTTGCGAACACAGGTCAAGCGTGAGGCTCTGGCCGCGAAGCATCTGCGCGAGCTAGGGGATGTGTTGGTGCTGTGCCCGATGTTGAAATACCGCAAGGCGACGCGACGTGGCAAGGTCTGGTGGCAGGAGGCCATGTTTCCCGGTTATGTTATGGCGAAATTTGACATGGAAACAAAAGAACGAGCCGTCATGTATTGTCAGGGTGTCGCGGGGATTGTGCGTTTTGGTGGGATCATTCCTGTTGTTCCAGACTGGTTCATTGAGGATCTGCAATGCATGTGGCAGCTGCGGGCGCAAAATGACGTGATGATCATTCAACCTCAGGTGAATGTGGGGGATGAGGTCGAACTTGCCCACGGGCCCTTGCAAGGAATGCGCGGGGTGGTGCTGGAGCTGAAATCGGGTTCAGAGCGGGTGAAAATCATGTTGGATTTCATGGGGGAGAAACAGAAGATCGATGTCGATTTGTTTTCATTGATTTTTGATCACAAGCCGACGGTTTGAATTGAATTGTCATTTTTTCTGTCAATTTGTTCATTTTTTATTGAACAAATCCCCAAGTTTTATAAAGTCATTTCGTTGCCACTAGCGGTCGGGATTGCTTTCTGGCGGCGTTCTTGTGCCTCGTTTTTAGAGGTGTAGGGCTGCGTGGGAGGCGGCATGGTCATTGAAGCAACGGATGAAGCGACAGAAACAAGATAATGATCACAAGTAACGATAGCATGGCGGAACGTTGGAGTGGAAAAGAGGTGGCGTTGGTCACGGGGGGGGCAGGCTTCGTGGCATCGCATTTGATTGATCGCTTGCTGGCAGATGGGTTGGCTGTGATCGCTTTGGATAATTTCGTCACTGGGCATCGTCGTAATATCGAGCATTTGGAGGGGCATCCGTTTTTCCGATTCATCGAACACGATGTCAGTGAGACTTATGTGATTGAAGAGCCGTTGCGTTATGTGCTGCACCTGGCGTCTCCGGCGAGTCCGATTGATTACGTTAAGATTCCGATTGAGACATTAAGGGCTGGATCTTACGCCACGCATGTGGCCCTGGAGTTGGCATTAGCAAAGCGGGCGACGTTCTTGGTGGCTTCGACATCGGAGATCTATGGTGACCCAGAGGTGCACCCGCAGCACGAGTCGTATTGGGGCAATGTTAATTCCATTGGGCCTCGCGGCTGTTATGATGAAGCGAAGCGTTATGCGGAGGCGGTGACGATGGCGTATCACCGAGTCCATGGTCTGGACACGAAAATTGTGCGGATTTTTAACACCTATGGGCCGCGGATGCGGTTGGATGACGGGCGAGTGGTGCCATCATTCATCGGAAATGCCTTGAATGGTGAGCCGTTGACGATGTTTGGTGACGGATCGCAGACGCGTTCATTTTGTTATGTGAGTGATTTGGTGGATGGCATTTGGCGTTTGGCTCGCAGCGCCTGTCATGAGCCGGTGAACATTGGCAACCCATTGGAGATGTCGATTTACGCCTTTGCCGAGGCAATCGCCAAGCAGGTGGGCATTCCTCTTGAGGTTGAGTCCCTGCCATTGCCGCAGGATGACCCCAAGTTGCGTCGTCCGGACATCACGCGTGCCCGCGAGATTTTGGGGTGGGAGCCTCAGATCTCATTTGAGGATGGCATTTCGCGCACGATCGATTATTTCAGGGCTTTCACTCGACGGTCATGATGATACCCTTATTAGATGTTAACGCTCAAAACCTACCTTTGGAGGCTGAGTTGCAGGAAACTTTCGCGCGTGTGCTGCGATCGGGTCGCTTTATTTTGGGCGAGGAAGTTGAGGCCTTTGAGCGTGAATGCGCGACCTTGATTGGCGCCAAGCACGCGCTATCGGTGTCTTCGGGGACGGATGCGTTGTTGTTGGCTCTCATGGCGTTGGGGATTGGTCCGGGCGATGAGGTGTTGTGCCCTGCGTTTACATTTTTTGCTACTGCTGGATCGATTGCGCGGGTGGGCGCGGTGCCAGTTTTTTGCGATGTGTGTCCGGTTTGTTTCAACCTCGATGTCGATTCGGTGACGGCGCGCATCACGGAACGGACGCGAGCGATCATGCCAGTGCACTTGTTTGGTCAATCGGCTGAAATGAGCGCCTTGCGCGAGTTGGCGGCGCGGCATGGGCTGAAAATCATTGAGGACTGCGCGCAATCGATTGGTTCGCGTCATCGTGGCGAGGCCTGCGGATTGATGGGTGATGTTGGTTGTTACAGTTTTTTCCCGTCCAAAAACCTCGGTGGTTTTGGCGATGGTGGCTTGGTGGTGACGAATGACGATGCCTTAGTGGAATTGATGTCGCAGCTGCGCAATCATGGGATGCATCCGCGCTACGTGCATCATCGGATCGGCGGAAATTTTCGCCTGGATGCGCTGCAATGCGCGTTGATGCGGGTTAAATTGCCGCACTATGGAGCCTATGTGGCAGGGCGGCAACGCAACGCGGCGTTTTATCAGAGCGCGATTGGTGCGCACGCGCGCGCGGATCAAGGGCGCACGCAGGATTGCTGCTGCGCGCAACGCCAGCAACAACGGTGGGCGGATGGCGCGGTGCGGTTGGTGTTGCCGCATGCCTACGAATACAATGAAATGACGTGGAATCAGTTCACCGTGCGCATCTTGGGCGAAGGCGAGCGCGAGCGTTTTCGCGCGTGGCTCACGCAGCATGGCGTGGCCAGCGAAGTGTATTACCCAATTCCGCTCACGCAGCAGGCTTGTTTCGCGCATTTGCCACCGCATGCCTTGCAGGCTTGTCCTGTTGCGGACCAGCTCGCGGCGGAGGTTGTGAGTTTGCCGATTTATCCCGAGTTGGCAACTGAGCAACTGCAGCACGTTGCGGACACCATTCTCCATTACCTAGATACATAACCCCAAACACCCCATTATTCCCCAATGTCCCCATCCATCTACATCACCGGCCATCGCGGCATGGTTGGTTCCGCACTCGTGCGTGCGGCGCAAAAACGACCAAACACCCAAGTGATCACCAGCAGTCGAGCGGAGGTCGATCTGACCGAGCAGGCCGCGGTGTTCGAGTTTTTAGAACAAAAACGTCCAGATGTCGTTATCATCGCCGCCGCGAAGGTGGGCGGCATCCATGCCAATGCCACATATCCGGCAGATTTTATTTACGAAAATCTCGCGATCGCCGCCAATTTGGTGGAGGGTAGTCGGCGTGCTGGCGTGCCACGCGTGTTGTTTTTGGGGAGTTCTTGCATTTATCCCAAGCAAGCACCGCAACCGATGCGGGAGGATTGCTTGTTGTCGAGTCCGTTGGAGTTGACCAATGAGGCTTATGCGGTGGCAAAAATTGCGGGTCTTAAGCTCTGTCAGCATTACCGGGCCCAGCATGGTTTGCTTTATCACAGCGCCATGCCGACCAATCTTTATGGTCCGGGCGATAACTATCACGCAGAAAACAGTCATGTGATCCCTGGTCTGTTGCGGCGTTTTCACGAAGCCAAGGTTGCCGGTGCGCCAGAGGTGGCGATCTGGGGCACGGGCACGCCGCGGCGCGAGTTTTTGCATGTCGATGACCTGGCCGAGGCGTGCTTTCATTTGCTCAGCATGGATGAACCGCCCGATTGGGTGAATGTTGGCGTTGGCGAAGACATCAGCATTGCTGAATTGGCCGAATTGGTGGCGGATGTTGTGGGCTATGCAGGCAGCATCACGCGCGATTTGAGTAAACCCGATGGCACGCCGCGCAAGCTGATGGATGTGAGTTTGCTGCGTCGCTGTGGTTGGGCGGCTCAGGTGCCGTTTCGCGATGGATTAGCGGCAGCTTATGCCGATTTCTTGCGAATGTTGGAAACGGGCGAAGCCCGACTGTGATGCGCTTCGGCATCGCACCGCCTTAAAGATTTTCTCCCAAGCTGGCACGCCATGTCTCGGGAAAAACAAAAACAATACCCCAAACGACCCTTATACCTATGAAACGCGCATTGATTACCGGTATCACCGGACAAGATGGTTCCTATCTCACGGAGTTATTGCTGGAGAAAGGCTACGAAGTTCATGGCATCATACGCCGTTCTTCGACGTTTAACACCGATCGCATCGATCACATCTATCATGATCCCCATCATGAAAACCCCAAGTTGTTCTTGCATTATGGCGATTTGGGAGATGGCACGAATTTGGCGAAACTGTTGCATGAAATCGTGCCAGATGAGATTTACAACCTCGGAGCTCAGAGTCACGTGCGTGTGAGTTTCGATTCCCCCGAATACACGGGCGACGTTACGGGCTTGGGAACTCAGCGTTTGCTGGAGGCAATTCGACAAACAGGCATCATTGACAAGGTGCGTTTTTATCAGGCTTCTTCGTCCGAGATGTTTGGCAAGGTGCAGGAAATTCCGCAAACGGAAAAAACGCCATTTTGGCCACGTTCGCCTTACGGATGCGCGAAAATGTATGCTTATTGGCTGACGGTTAATTACCGCGAAGGCTATGGCTTGCACGGCAGCAATGGGATTTTGTTCAATCACGAGTCCCCACGTCGTGGTGAAACCTTTGTGACACGAAAAATCACCCGCGCCGCGGGTCGAATCAAGATGGGTCTGCAAGATCGCTTGTATTTGGGCAATTTGGACGCGCAACGCGATTGGGGATACGCGAAGGAATATGTCGAGATGATGTGGCTGATGCTGCAACAAGATCAGCCCGATGATTATGTGGTCGCGACCAATGAAATGCATTCTGTGCGGGATTTCGTCATCGAGTGTTTCGGGCAGTTGGGTCTTGATTGGGAGAAGTATGTTGATTACGATGCGCGCTACGAACGCCCCGCTGAGGTTGATTTGTTGATTGGTGACTCCGCGAAAGCGAAAAAGCAATTGGGCTGGGAACCGAAGGTGCGATTCAAGGAATTGGTGACAATCATGACCCAATCGGATCTGGAATTAGCAAAAAATGAGCGTGCATTTGCCCTCGCAAGCGGTAAGATCGTCGGCGAGGAACGCTAACTTGATTGCTGGCAGTGGTTAAGTTTGATGATTGGATGATTCATTGATGATTTTTGCCAACTTTTTTAACAATGATTAAAGTATTTGTCAGCGGATGTTACGACATCATTCACGCCGGTCACATTCAGTTTTTTGAAGAGGCCAGGGCGTTGGGTGATCACTTGACGGTTAGCTTTGCGTCGGCGGACGTGTTGTGGTTCCATAAGCGCCGCAAGCCATCGATCCCAGATGAACACAAAAAGGCGTTGTTGGAAGGGTTGCGCGTTGTTGATGAAGTGGTCGTCGGACGATCCACGGAAGTGGGCATCGATTTTCGTGAGCATTTTTTGCGGATTCGTCCCGATATACTCGCGGTGACGGAAGATGATCAATACGAGGTGCTGAAGCGCGATTTGTGTGCCTCGACGGGGGCGAAGTATGTGGTGTTGCCGAAGACGCCGCCACGCTTCGCACCGGTTTCAACTTCGAGCATTGTGCGCTGGGTGCAGGCTCCGACAGAGGCCCCGCTGCGGGTGGATTTTGCCGGTGGTTGGCTGGATGTGCCTCGGTTTGCGCGGGATGGTGCCTACGTGGTGAATTGTGCGATTTCTCCGTTGGTGTCCTTGCGGGAATGGCCGTATGAACGCAACGCCGGTCTGGGCGGCAGTGGGGCTTGGGCGTTGCTGAATGGCAAAGATGGGGTGGACGCGGAGTTGGACTTGGGCGTTGGTTGGCAGGATCCCGCGGTGATCCGCGAAACAGGTTTGTGCGTCTGGCGCTCGGGCTTGCGTCCTGAACTCGATTTCAAACGCAATCCGGACTTTTTACAAGGTTTGCTGGCGATTGATTGGACGGGATCACCTCACGACACGCCGGGCTCGGCTGATTTGGCGCGCGATTATGATTTGATTCAGCAATCGGGCGCGCAGGCGCGTGAGGCAGTGCTTTCGGCGGATGTGGCGATGCTCGCCGAGGGTGTGAAGCTCTACCACCAAGCTCAATTGAAGGAAGGCATGCATGAGTTGCCGGACTTGGAAGGAGCGATCGCGAAAAAATATTGTGGCGGTGGGCATGGCGGTTATGCCTTGTATCTGTTTGCCACGCCGCAGCAGCGTGATGCGGCGGTTGCGAACCGCGATTCGTTGCGGGCGGTGGAGCCCTATTGTAAGGTCTGATGGCGGTGGCGCATGCCTAGGGCGGATAGTTAAAATCAATGGTATAAATCGGAACAATTGGGCGATGAGCACGACGGAGATCACATCGATGACAGTCATTGGGTTACCCGTTCATGTGGTGAATTATGCTTCGGCGGTGACATGGATCAAATCGAAGGCTTCAGCACATGATGCGGTTTATGCCGTGGAAGCGGCTAACACGCATGTGGCAGCGCTGGCGCGGCATGAGCAGGAATTTGGTGAGGCGATGAGTCGCTTTGATTTGATCTGCCCTGATGGCATGCCGCTGGTGTGGAGCTTGAATGCGAAATTGCCTGAGGATCAGAAATTGACAGACCGAGTTTATGGACCCACCTTGATGAAGGAAACCATTGCGGCGACGCAAGATGGTGGGGCACAGTATCGCCATTTTTTGCTGGGTGGCAAGGACAGCACACTTGTGGCTCTCAAGCAGCGCTTTGCGGAAGATTTTCCTGAGGCTGCGATTGCGGGCATGTATTCGCCGCCATTCGGTCAATGGTCGCGGGAGGAGTTCGAGGGGATTTGCCGACGCATTCGCGAATCCGGTGCTAATTTGATTTGGGTGGGTCTGGGCTGTCCCAAGCAGGAAAAATGGATCGCCAAGCACAAGTCTGAACTGCCAAATGGCGTTTACTTTGGCATTGGTGCAGCTTTTGCTTTTCACGCCGGTGAGGTGCGCCAAGCGCCCGCTTGGGTGCAACGGCGTGGACTGGAATGGGCCTACCGTTTGTGCATGGAGCCGCGTCGCTTGTTTCGGCGCTATTTTTTATACAATTCGCTGTTTTTAATTTACTTTGTTAAAGATCGTGTCTTGAATGCGTAATCTTTACATTAGGTGATAAATTGGAATTGATATCATGAAAGTTACAAATATTTGCTGCATTGGTGCTGGTTATGTTGGTGGTCCGACCATGGCGATGATCGCCAATAAGTGTCCTCACATCACGGTGAACGTGGTTGATTTGAATGAGCCGCGCATTGCTGCATGGAATTCCGAGAATTTGCCAGTTTATGAGCCGGGGTTGGATGAGATTGTGCAGCGTTGCCGTGGCAAGAATTTGCATTTTACGACGGATGTGCGTGAATCCATTCGTGCTGCCGACATGATTTTTGTGGCGGTGGGCACGCCCACGAAGACGTATGGAGCGGGCGCTGGCCGGGCCGCAGATTTGTGCTACGTGGAGTCGGCAGCGCGCATGATCGCTGAGGAATCACAAGGACCTAAAATCGTGGTCGAGAAGAGCACGATTCCTGTGCGCACCGCCGAAGCGATGCGGACGATTTTGGACACGAATTCGGAGCACGGGAAGTTTCAAGTTCTTTCGAATCCAGAGTTTTTGGCAGAAGGAACCGCTGTTTCAGACATGGAATCCCCGGATCGCATTTTGATTGGAGGTGATCAGACAGTTGAGGGGCTGGCGGCGATCGAAAGTTTGGTCGAGGTGTATGCCAATTGGGTGCCGCGTGAACGCATTTTGACGACCAACACATGGTCTTCTGAGTTGTCAAAATTGGTGGCCAATGCCTTTCTTGCGCAGCGCATTTCATCGATCAATTCCATCTCGGCGCTTTGCGAAAAAACTGGCGCGAATGTGGAAGAGGTCAGCCGTGCGATTGGCTATGATTCCCGCATTGGCTCGAAGTTTCTCAAATCTTCCGTGGGATATGGCGGTTCTTGCTTCCAGAAGGATGTGTTGAATTTGGTGTATCTGTGTGAGCATTTTGGTTTGCCAGAGGTGTCGCATTACTGGAATCAGGTGATTGCGATGAACGATTGGCAGAAGTCACGTTTTTCGCAGCGGATTGTTCATACCTTGTTCAATACGGTGTCTGGTAAAAAAATCGGTGTGTTGGGGTTTGCGTTCAAGAAGGACACCAACGACACGCGTGAATCGGCCGCGATTTATGTTTGCCGTGATTTATTGATGGAGAATGCTCATGTTTCGATTTATGATCCGAAGGTTTCCAAAACTCAAATCATCGCAGATTTGCTTTATGTCGGAGTTCCGCAGGAGATTTTGGATCGTTGTCTGAAGGTTAATGATTCCGCTGCGGATGCGTTGGATCAGGCTCATGCGATGGTGGTGTTGACGGAATGGGATGAGTTCCGTGATTTGGACTTTGATGCGATTTACTCTCGCATGTATAAACCGGCGTTTGCCTTTGATGGACGCACAATTTTACCTGCGGAACGCTTGGAAAAAATCGGATTCCAGCTTTACACCATCGGAAAAGGCACGCATTGATGGGACGTGACCACTAACATCCATCCAGAGTTTCATCGGTTTCTGCAGCGCGAAGACAAGGAGCGTTTGTTGGGACAACGAGGAGTGGTGGTGTGGTTTTGCGGCTTGTCCGGTTCCGGAAAATCCACCATTGCCAATGCCTTTGAGCGACTTTTGTGGTCTCAGGGCCGCATGACGGTCATTTTGGATGGCGATAACATGCGCGCGGGGCTGAATGCTTCGCTCGGCTTCAGTGACGAGGATCGGGCGGAAAACATCAGGCGCATCGCTGAAGTTGCGAAGATTTTCGTTCATCAAGGTGTGATCACCATGGTTTCGGCGATTACGCCAAAAGGTGAGCTGCGCGACATTGCTCATGGTATTTTGCGCGATGATTGGGTGGAGGTTTACGTCAAGGCGAGTTTCGATGCTTGCGCTCAGCGCGACGTGAAAGGTCTCTACGCGAAGGCAGCGCAAGGTGGTGTGGCGAATTTCACGGGTCGGGATAGTAGCTTCGAGCCGCCAGTCACGCCTGATTTGGTGTTAAACACGGAAGAGATGAGCCTGGAGGAGTGCGTGGATGCGCTGTGGATGCACTTGCAGGACCGCATCGAATTTGAGCGCGACAGCTGAAAGGCTGCAAGCCAACACCCTGAGGATGAAGGCTGTCAGCGTTTCCAGATGGTGGCGTCGAGATTGAGAATGGCTTGGCAGGTGACGGTCAATGCCGCGACTTCCGCATGATTGTTTTGGGTATTGCTGGCAGATTTGCCGATGGCGAGGATTTTTTTTGCCGCCTCTGGGTCTTTTTGGAACAGGCTGAGTTGCTCGCGGTAGAGCTGATCCAGTAGTTCGAGCTCCTTCCGCGTGGGCTGGCGACTGGTGTAGCGGGCGAAAGCCGCCTTTAAGCGTTCGGATTCGGGCAAGCTCGCACAGGTTTGGGCGACGACGCGCGCGGATTCGACAAATTGGGGGTCATTCAGCAGCACCAAGGCTTGCAATGGGGTGTTCGTTTGGCTGCGGTGCACCACACAGGACTCGCGCGTGGGCGCATCGAAAGCGCTGATGTTTGGTAAGGGTGACGTGCGTTTCCATACCGAATAAACGGAACGGCGATGCACCTCGCCTTCTTTGTATGAAGCGGTCATGGCATTGGACTCGCGCCAAAGATCGGGGCCGGGTTGGTAGGGGTAGGCCGGTGGACCGCCGATTTGCTCTTTGAGCAAGTCGGCTGCTTGAAGGGCGAGATCGCGAATTTGCTCACCGGAGAGGCGCAGGCTGGGGCTGCGAGCCAGCAACTGATTCGCCGGATCGCGCTCTTGGAGATCTGGGCGTTGCACGCTGTCTTGTCGATACGTCGCGGACAGCACGATGGTGCGGTAAAGAGCCTTGATGTTCCATCCATCATTGACGAATTGGCGCGATAACCAGTCCAATAGCTCGGGATGGCTGGGCAGAGCGCCCTGTAGCCCAAAGTTTTCAGCCGTGCTGACAATGCCGGTCCCGAACAGCTGCTGCCAGACGCGGTTGACATAAACGCGGCTGGTGAGTGGGTGGTTTGGTTGAGTCAGCCATTGCGCCAGACCGAGTCGATTTCGCGGGGCGTCATCAGGAAATTGGGGCAAGATCGTGGTGAACGTATTGCGCTGAACCAGTTGATTGGGCGTGCGCGGTGCATCATAGTTGCCACGTTCCAGCACGTGACAGGCTTCGGGTTGATCGTCCATGACGCCAATCTCGCTGATTTCGTTTTCGCAATTGATGACGAGCTCGCGCGCTTTTTTCATTTGCTCGGCTAATGCGCGAACAGAAGGATCAATCGCGGAGCAGTAGGTTTGGCGCAAGGTTTCGTCATGCTGATCGATGCGTTTTTGCCAGCTCGCGGGCGCGCTTAGGGCTTCGATTTCCGGGGCGGAGAGCTCGCGTGAGAAAATTCTCAATTCATCGATGGCGCCATCCTTCAGCCCGCGCTCTCGAAAACGCGCACCGAGCTCGAGATGTCCCGTGCCAGTGCCGGCCACTTGTGTTTTTTTATGAACGTGATTCGCCACAACCTGTGTCGCAATGGCTTTGCCGTTGACGTAGAGTTTTAATCCTTGGGCATTGCTCGATCCATCGTATGTCCAGCCGACGCTGAACCATTCATTTTTAGTGATGACCGGCTCGATGCTGCGAATGGCGATCGCATTGCCAGGGCGACTCCGCACTAGTGCTGCTTCGAGGTGTCCGTTGGTTAGCAGTAGCTCGGGGCCGCTAAATCCGACGTCTGTGCCGCGACTGGCGTGCAAGACAACCACGGATTGTGGATTTTGCAACCCATCGCGCAATTGAAAATGCACACTAAAGGGTTCGTGTCGATCGCATTGCAGTGCGTTAGGGATGGACACGCCCGCATCGCCATCAAAGCTGACCGCTCGCCCGTGAGGGCTGTCGATGCGCGTCACTCCACCCATGTTTGCCGTTTTTGCGACTTGGTTGCTAATGGCATTGTTGGCGGTCTCGCCGTCATCATCGAATGAAAAATAAGCAACGGCATCGGTGAGCGGCACTGATGGTGTGGTGGCGATCCATTGTTGCCAAGCCGTGTTTTCATTGCAGGCACGTTGCCATTGTTCCTCAGTCAAGCGGGCGGCTTCGCGCAAAGATGCGAGCTTGGTCTCCTGTTCCGCGGTTGGAAGCAATATCGAAGGGCTGGGCACGATGGCTGCCCGATCATAAACCCCACTTTCCGTCGCCGTGGTGAAAAACGCTCCCATGGAGTAGAAATCGCGCATGGAGATGGGGTCGTATTTGTGGTCATGACAGCGTGAGCACTCGAGAGTAAGCGCCAGGAAAACGGTGCCAAAGGTGCTAAGGCGGTCGGCCATGATGTTGACCTTGTGTTCCAAGGGAATCGAGCCGCCCTCGTTGGTCAGGCGGTGCAAGCGATTGAAGGCACTGGCTAGCTGTTGCTCACGTGTTGCATTGGGCAGCAGATCACCGGCAATTTGCCAGGTGATGAAGCGATCGTAGGGCATGTTTTGATTCAGTGCCCGGATCACCCAGTCGCGCCACGGCCAATAGGGCGAGAGATTGTCTGTTTGGTAGCCATAGGAATCGGCATAACGCGCCGCATCAAGCCAGCCAACAGCTAGGTGCTCGCCAAAGCGTGGCGATGCCAGGAGTCGATCCACAGCGGCGGCGTAGGCGTCCTCACCTTTTTCCGCGACAGCTTGCGCAAATTGCTCAACCTCGCTCCAAGTGGGCGCGAGTCCGGTGAGATCCAAGGACACGCGCCGCAACCAGCGCGCTGGTGGAGCGGCGGGTGAGGGTTGGAGCTGTTGCTGTTCGATTTTGGCTGCGATGAAGTGATCAATCGGATTTTTGGCCCAGTTTTGGATCTTGATGGCAGGCAGCGGCACGCTTGCGGGCAGCGGTTGAAACGCCCAATGCGGTTCGTATTTGGCGCCCTCGATGATCCATTGCTTGAGAATGTCTTTTTCCTCTTGGCTCAACACCAAATGGGACTTCGGTGGCGGCATTACGGCTTCGGGATCGGAGCTGATGATGCGTTGCCAGGCCTCGGAGGCATCCAAATGACCAGGAGTGATGGCAACACGGCTCTTGGTGTCTTTGATGATCGCTGTGGCACCCTCAACGGTGTCGAGACGGACATCTGCCTCACGCTTGGCGGCATCTGGTCCATGGCAGGCGAAACATTTGTCCGATAAAATCGGCCGCACCTGGTAGGCATACGAAATGGGCGCACTGTCAGCCACGCTCGCCACGAGGATGCTCAGAAAAAATACTAATGTGAAATCACGCCGCCGCATGCGGGATGCTACGTCGTCACAGAGGTGATGTTATCAGTGAAGCGAGTAAAAATCCTGCATTGATTGCGCAAAGGGACTGCGATTGCTTGCTCAATGAAAAATCATATCGCGTCACACCGATCACCACGAATCTGTGTTGCTGCCATGGTTGGCTGGCGAATTCAAGCTACGACAAAGTGATAGTAATGGCGACCCGTAAGGGAGTTGAACCCTTCTTGCCAGAATGAAAATCTGGAGTCCTAACCGATAGACGAACGGGTCATGTCGGGGCAGGAATGTTGTCAGAATCCGATTTGAAAGCAAGGAAAATTTTGCATCAACTTCATTTTTTTCAAAAGGATTGTCGGGCGAAAGAAATGCCGATGAGAATTTGTTCGTAAATCCATTGATAAGCAATGATGGAATGTTGCCACAAATTACCGAAGAGTTCGGCGGTGTTCATCGATGAATTCGCGAGGCTAAACATCAGGCTTAGCAAGAGAATGTTGGTGAGATAAATGATGATGATCGAAAAAAAGGTGTCGTTTTCCCTCAAATCTGGTTGGTCGGCTGGGATCATCCAAGTGGTCCATAAGAAGTGAAAAGTCCAAGTGAAGCCGGTGAGGGTGAACAATAGGAAGTGCCATTCCTGTGGCAGGGGCAGCAACAGATGTAAAAAGTAGAGAGGTAGGAGGCACAGCGTCCAAAACGGCAACATATAGGGGGAGAGAGCAATCAGCGTGTTGGCTTTATCGGTAGTGACATAGCCGCCCTCGTAGCTAATGTGATGATCCATGATCTTGCCGCGATGGATGATGATGAACAGCATGTGTGTCAATTCATGACCCATGACATAGAGATACAGAAATTTTTTGCGACAAACCCCTGAAAAATGCCAACCGATCATCAGCAGGACACCGATGATGAAAAAATAGAAGTGCTCACTGGTGAAGGTGTTGCTTAGGCGCAATTGCGCAAATGGCTGAATGAATGTGTAAGTGCTGGCCACACACAGAGGCAGCAGGGCGATCGCCAGCATCCAGCGCATCAGTCGCTGCCACCACGGCAAGGTCGGATATTCGTGGTCGTTCGTGGCGGCGAGAGCCGCTCGAATTTGATGCGGATTCTCGGGATTGTAGCTGTTAACACAGTTCTGGGCTCGCAACTTGATGAGTTGGAGCTCGTGGCGCAGAGGATTTTTGTTGTGGCGTTGCTGATCCTTGTGCGCAGATCGCGTGGCTCGTGATGCAACTTTAGGACGGGACACAACTCTGTCTATTTAGGTGAACTTAATCAATCAAGAAGAAAGCGTCGAGTTCCATAGGGCGGTGTTGAGTCATCTTAGCCAAAGTGGCGGGCGAGCATTTCACGACGGTAGTTAAAAATGTGCTGGAGTTTTTGTTTCACGTAAAGTTGGTGCGCGATGGTTCCGAGTGGACCAAATGGCAGGGCGTAATGCACCACGTCATCCATCAGCACGCCATCGGGATGTTCAGCGAATTGGTGGCGATGATGCCAGAGCGCGTAGGGTCCGCTGAGTTGGACATCAATGAAATGATGCGGAGCTTGAACCGATTGAATTTCAGTGACCCACGGCACGGCGATGAATGGCGCCAGCGCGATGCGATAGGTGATGATCTGGCCCTCGTGCATTTCGTCGCCACTGCAATAAGTGATTTGAAAACCCAGGTCGGGTGGCGTGATGGCATTCAGATTGCGGGGAGAGGAGAAAAACTCCCAAGCATCCGCAAGGGAGATGGGCAATACTTGTTGTTGCAGGAGCGAATGAACAATCATCAGGCGCAACCTGCCATTGATTTTTGCGAACGCGAATGGAAATTGTCGCTATCGCGGCGAAACCATGCAGCAGCTGCAAAAAGTATCACAGCACCGCCGCAAAATAGTGGCCGCGAAACCGTGCCAATCAAAAAACCCCCATGAGGCTCAAGACGCTGCAAACTGCCCAGATGAAGGTGCAGATCAGAGCAACAATGAAGGAAATGGAGCAAATTTCAACTTGGCGGCTGGTCATAACGACAATGTTTTAAGGCTTGGTGGCATGGCTGGGCAAGCGTGAAATGCGTGGTTGCATTGATCGATGAATGAATTTTTTAAAATCTGAGCGTTTGATTGAATGTTTTGCGTGGCTCATCGTCACATTTGCATATGAAACGAAGCACCATGGTGGGCGTGATCGGTTTGTCGATTCTGAGCAGTTCGTGTTACATGGATTCCTTGTATTACGAATCCGCTTGGGAAAATCCTTATCATTATTCAGCTCCGCGGGTTAGCGCCTCCTACACCTCGTATGCGCCGCCGGTGTATTATCGCTCCAGCCGCTCGTATCGCGATTGTGATCGATCGTATTCCTATGAGCGGTCGTCATGGGGCACCAGTTACAGCGATTGGGATGGCGGATATTCCGGATATCGATCGTCTGCGCGCTCATCGCGTCATTGCGATGGTGATCGCTTGTTCGACGCGGGCAGACGCCGTGGTTCATATTCTTTTAGTTACTCATCGGATTGAATCGGATGCATGGTTGCCGACGATGCAGGGCTCGATGTGAAAAATCGCGTTGCCATGTTGTCCCCGGATGCGGCAAGCTGAGCTTGTGGACATGTCGAGCGAACCATTATTATTTGGATCCGAGCCTGGGGATAAGGAGCGCCAGCGAGTCGAAACCCTGCGTCGTGAGCTTGACCGTCACAATGATTTGTATTACCAAAAAGCACAGCCGGAAATTAGTGATGCGGAATACGACCGCTTGTTTCGTGAGCTTGAAACGCTGGAGCAGCAGTTTTCGCAGCTGAGTGATCCGAATTCTCCGACGCAACGCGTGGGTGGGGCTCCGTTGCTGGAGTTCGCTTCGATTGAGCATCTTGTGCCGATGATGAGCATTGATGATGTTTTCGAGAAAAAATGCAACGACAGCGAGCGCGCCGCGGGTCAGCGAGCGGAAGTGGAGTTGTTGGCCTTTTATCAGCGTTTGCTCAAGCACAGTGGGACCTCACAGGTGGCGGTGACGGTGGAACCGAAGATCGATGGCGTGGCGGTTTCCTTGTTGTATCGCCAGGGTGAGCTTGTGCATGCCGCGACGCGTGGCGATGGACGTCGCGGCGATGATGTGACCCAAAACGTGCGCACGATTCGCTCCGTGCCCCTGCGCTTGGATCCGCAAATCGCCCCGCGGCTGATGGAGCTCCGCGGCGAGATCTTCATGCCCAATGCGGCGTTTGCGGCAATGAATCAGGAGCGTGAGGAAGCAGGTTTGCCTGTTTTCGCCAATCCGCGCAATGCCACTGCGGGAACTCTGAAGCAATTGGATTCTAAAATCGTAGCACAACGTCCGCTTGCGTTTCTCGCTCATGGATTGGGGGCTTACGAGGGGGCTGAGCTGAGTGACGAATTGGCGTTTCGCGCCTTGTTGACTGCGCTGGGGATTCCGCATAATCAACCCGTGATCGCAGCGGCAGATGAGGAGGCAATGCTCGCCGCCGTGGCCCGGCTGAATGTGGAGCGGCATCAGTTGTCCTATGGCACGGATGGAGCGGTGGTGAAGTGTCGCGATTGGTTGCTGCGGCGTGATATGGGCGCGACCTCGCGGGCCCCGCGATGGGCCGCTGCCTATAAGTTTTTGCCGGAACAACAGGAAACCTGGCTGCGCGCGATCACGGTGCAAGTGGGGCGCACAGGAGTCTTGACTCCCGTGGCGGAGCTGGAGCCGGTGCTGGTTTCGGGTTCAATGGTGGCGCGGGCGACCTTGCACAATCAGGAGGAAATCAGCCGCAAGGACATTCGCATCGGCGACCGTGTGCTGATCGAGAAAGCCGGCGAGATCATCCCGTCGGTGGTGCGGGTGCTGTTGGAGCAACGACCTGGCAACGCTCAGCCGTTTTCCTTGTTTGAGCACGTGTCCGGATGCTGCCCATCGTGTGGTGAGTCGATTGTGCAGGAGCCGGGCTTTGTCGCTTGGCGCTGTGTGTCGCCTCAATGCCCCGCGCAGTTGGCGACGTTGCTGGCTCATTTTGCCTCGCGCAAGGCGCTGGATATCGAGAGTCTGGGTCTGACAGTGGCCGAGGCGCTGGTGCGTCATGGCTTGGTGCGTTGCTTGGGCGATGTGTTCGGCTTGCAACTAGCGGATTTGGCCGCTCTCAATTTAGGCACGCCAGAGGAGCCGCGTCGTTTCGGTGAAAAAAACGCACAGAAGGTGATTCAGGGCTTGGAACGTGCCCGCACTCAGCCGCTGGATCGGTGGATTTACGCTCTGGGCATTCGTTCGATCGGCGAGGGCGCGGCGCGCGAGCTGGCGCGGTTGCATGTGGATTTCTCTGAGCTGGCAGCATCGCCGTTATTGCAGGAATTGGTGCGCGACACCCGTGCCGACGCCAAGCGCAAGAACCCTCTGCTGCAGCCTTATGGAATCTCGGGGGATGTGGCGACGGTTGCCGCGCAGCAGGTGCTGGATTTTTTTCAGTCGGCAGCGGGCATTCGCTTGCTTGAGCAACTCCAATCGGCGGGGATCGCGCCGCAATCCTCGAACTACGCGCCGCTGCCAAGCGCGCAAGCCGATCTTCCGCTCAGCGGAAAAACCTTTGTCATCACCGGAACGCTATCGCAGCCGCGTGACGAAATTAAGCGCTGGATCGAGGCTCGCGGTGGCAAGGTCAGTGGCACGGTTTCAGCCGCGACGAGTTTCCTCCTCTGCGGCGAGGGCGGTGGCTCCAAACGCGATAAAGCGGATCAACTCAACATCGCTGTGATCGATGAACAAGGCCTGCGTGATCTGGTCGGTTAGCTCAAGAATGCGGTTAAATGTTGATAATCAAGGAAATAAATGCCCAGGAGATTTACGGGCTTTGATCAACAAAAAAGTAAATCGATCTCTTACGATAGCTGACGTAGATCGTTTTTCATATGTCGGCTCCATTTGGCCGTGGTTGACCTCCTGATTTCAAGTCACTACAACTGACGTGGCTAGATTTTTGAACCGCCCACTTCTACAATCCGTCCAGATCAATACGAAACCACTCAACGCCACACCGCGGAATTCAAAGCCCAAGCGGTTGAGCTGATCAGCACCGGCAAGCCTGTCTCCAAGATTGCCGAGGAACTGGGCATCGGCAGTAACTTGCTCTACAAATGGAAGCAGGACTCGCAGGGCGCGCAGGTCGGTAGCGAAGGACCACGAGCCGAAGGAGGAAGTCCGCAGAATCATGAAGCAACGCGGTCTCAAGGCCATCCAGCCCAAGACCTACGTCCCGAAAACAAGCGATGGCAGGGCTGATAAGCCTTCTCCCAATCTCCTTCTTGGCGCGCCTCTCCCCGAGAAACCCAATCAAGTCTGGGCTGGCGACATCACCTTCATTCCCACCGCTAAGGGCTGGCTCTATCTGGCAGTGGTCATCGACCTCTGTTCGCGCAAGATCGTCGGCTGAGCCCTCGCCAACCACATGCGCACCGAGCTGGTGAGCACCGCGCTCAAACAAGCCATCGGCAGCCGCGGAGTCGCTCCAGATCTGATTTTCCACAGCGACCGTGGCAGCCAATACGGCAGCGCAGCCTATCGACAAATCATAAGCCGCGCAGGAATACGCCAAAGCATGTCAGCCCGAGCCAATCCCTACCACAACGCCTGGACCGAATCGTTCATGGGCACCATCAAAAGCGAGATGCTCCAGAACGGAAGCTTCATCAATGAGGCCGATGCCCGCACCGAGATCTTCGCATCCATTGATTCCTATTATAATCACCACAGGAAACATTCCTCACTCCGCTACCGCACACCAGCCCAATTCGAGGCCAAAATCCATTCCTTAACTAAACAACAAATGGTCCAAAAATCGGTTGCATGTCAATCGCCCCAAGCACTTGAGTGTTGGTTTATACATGTGCAGACAATATGATGCCGACATACCCTA
>CAZREM010000019.1:0-68478 GCA_964599325.1 uncultured Verrucomicrobiales bacterium
TCACCTCCGGCTCGCTCACTGGCTTCACCGGCAACATCGTTGTCAACCCCAGCACCAGCTTCCCGAACAACGCACGTGTTGATTTCAACGGTGCGTTTGGCAGCGGTTGCACGATCAACATCGCCAGCGGCGCAACGGCTCGCTTGGCTTATACCGGCACCTTCTCTAATCTCAACATCATCGCACAAGGCTCCGGCGGCAGTGGTCCTGGTGCTCTGCGCTTGGAGAACAACAAGCTTGATAGCACTTGCACCCTGACATTGGCCGGCAATGCCAGCATCGGTGCCTTCAGTCCGACGATTAGCACGATTTCTTGCCCCATCACCGATGGCGGCAATGGCTACACCTTCAGCAAATTTGGCTCCAGCACGTTGATTCTGGAAGGCGAAAACACCTATGGAGGCGACACCAATGTCAACAGTGGCACGCTCAGCTTCAAAAAAGCTAGCCTCCCCGATAACAAAACTCTGCGAATCTACAGCGGTGCCGTCGTCAATCTCAACTATGACGAATCAGGCGGACAGGTGACCGACACCGTCGGCACGCTGATCATCAACGGCCAAACCATGCCCGGCGGAACCTATGGCGCAACTGGCTCCGGAGCAGCCACGATCAATGACACCTATTTCACCGGCAACGGCACCATCACCGTTCCCTCAACCGGCGGCAACTACGCCTCTTGGGCCAGTGCCAATGGCATTAACGGTCAAGCCGGCTCTGCCGACGCGGATGGCGATGGCCTGAGCAACTTGCTGGAATACGCCCTGGGACTCAACCCAACGCAATCGAGCGTTAACCCTGGTGTGTTCACTGGTTCCACCTTGACTTTCACCAAAGGCAGCGATGCGCTGACCAATCATGACGCGGCTTACAGCATTGAAACCTCGACGGACTTGCAAAATTGGACAGCGGTGGTCACTCAAACTGCAAACGATAACAGCACCACGATCAGCTACTCACTGCCCAGTGGAGAAAATCGCATTTTCGCTCGCTTGAAGGTGACAACTCCGTGATCACTGGTCGGCTCCAACTTAACATTGATGGTTTTTCGGGATACAATCCTGCTGCGCAAAGGGGGGCGCAGCAGGATAACCCCACCCCGCACGCGGCTCGAGCTCATCAGGGTTTGAGCCGTTTTTTTGCGCCATTTTCCCCGAGCATGGTCAAAGCAACACTAGCATGAAGTCCCCCACACCACAGACCAAGCACATACCCGTCGCAACGCATGGAGACTGAAACCTGATGACCACATGCAGGCACGCAAGCCTTCAAGGCTTGCGTGGTGGAATGGCCAGTGGGAGGATGCGATTATTGGTCTCATTGGCGTAGCCGGGACCCATGTTCAGCAGCTCGCCCTCGCGCATCTCGAAGTGCAAGTGCGCGGGGTAGAGCCCGTCTGCCGTGCCCACGTGGCCGATCATCGCACCGCGCGCCACCAGATCACCAACCGCAACACAGCAATCGAGCATATGAGCATACATGCTCTGCAAGATCGTGCCATCAGGCAATCGATGCCCCAGGATCACCACCAGCCCCCAGCCCTCAGACGGTTGTCCAGAATACAGCACCAAGGCATCAGCAACGGCGTAGATCTCGTCACCCAAGTCACTATCCATGCCACCGATGCCATTCCAATCCTCCCCCAAATGATGGCCACCACGCTGCTCATTCCACTCCCAAAAACCCTGAGCGATGTATGTCCAGGCACCATTTTCAGCGCCCATGGGAGCACGCCACTGCTGCACCATCGGCAGCTCCGCGCGTTGCCAAACACTCAGCCGCCCCCCGATAGCAGGATCGAATTCTCGTGCGAGCGGTCGATCCCCTGCCTGAGCCGTAAAACCCGGAAGCCACGGCGCCAGACGATCCACGCGTTGCAACCATGCGCCACACGCCCCCCCCGCCACACCCAGCAGCAGAGCGGTTCCCATCCACATGCGCCAATTCGCACGCACGGATGTGGCTTTTTCTGACATCATCGCCACCAAGCAACCAGAATCACCTGAGTCTGACAAGTGCCGTTTGAGCACGAGAACTCGGATCCAGCAGGGAAGGTTTTACTTTTTCCACTGATAGCAAAGCTCCCGTGGAGGCAAATCTCGTGCCAGCTTTGAACCGAATCGCCAGAGTCTGTGGATGACAATGAAAAATGCTCATCGTTTCCCAGAGAAAACAGGCAATTTTTTGCGTGTCATTTGTCGAAAAGCTGCTTTTCTCGTCCTGCCCCATGGTTGAGGAGAGTCGCGAACAATCTATTTTACTAGTCGATCCGGAAATCGAATTTCTGGATTGGGCGACGAAGCATTTGCAGGCACAAGACGTGAAGATTCTGCGCACGGACAGTGCGGAAAACGCGGCAAAAATCGTGGCAAAAACGCACATTGACGTGGTAATTGCCTCGATGACCCTGCAGCCCTTCGATGGCATGGAACTGCTCTCACGGGTCAAGGCCGAGTCACCTGGCACGTTGTTTATTCTCACAGGCGGATTTCCGACAACCAGCCAAGTCATTGAGGCCACCCAGCGCGGCGCGCACGATGTCCTGCGCAAGGAATCCCTGCCATTTGAGCTGCGCCCGGTGGTGGAATCGGCCTTGCAGCTGGCAGAAAACCGCCGTTCAGCGGACACGACACGCACAGAACAACCATCGCAGGACGGGCGGGTGAAGATCATTGGCATTTCACGTGCTCTACAAGATGTGTTCAAAATCGTGGGGCGTGTGGCTCGATCAGATGCGCCTGTGTTGGTCTCCGGTGAGAGCGGCACCGGCAAGGAGCTGATCGCTAAGGCCATTCACGAGTATTCGCCGCGGCGCATGAAGGAACTCATTCCTCTCAATTGCGGCGCGATTCCGGAAAACTTGCTCGAGTCTGAGCTATTTGGCCACGAGAAGGGGTCCTTCACCGGTGCCATTGCGAAACGCGCGGGTCGCTTTGAGCAAGCGGACGGTGGCACGTTGTTTCTCGATGAAATCGGCGACATGCCACTCTCGATCCAGGTCAAGCTCCTGCGCGTGCTTCAAGACGGCAGTTACTCCCGCGTGGGTTCCAATGAGACGCTCAAAGGCGATGTCCGCATCATCACGGCCACTCACAAGGATCTCGCCGCCGAGGTCGCGGCGGGGCGTTTTCGCGAGGATTTGTATTACCGCCTCAACGTGGTGGAAGTGCGCATCCCGCCGTTGCGCGAGCGCAAGGAAGACATTCCTCTGCTCGCCGAGTATTTTTTGCAGCGCATCACTCGCAAGAATGGCATGGCGCGCATTTTATTATCGCAAGAAGCCATCGCCACGCTGCAAGCCCACCACTGGCCAGGAAATGTGCGTGAGCTTGAAAACACCATGGCACGTGCCTGTGCCTTGGCCAGTTCTTCCGTGTTATTGCCCAGCGATCTGCCGCTGGCTCAGGCACCGACAAACAGTCGATTCTCTCAAGTCGATGCCCTCGATCACTTGCTCAGCGTCGCTCCAGCTGGCTCCACGCTGGATTGGCTTTGTCAACAGGCCTGCCAACGTGTTTATGAAACCTCAGATCACGATCTTTCACTCACGGCGGAGCGCTTGGGCTTGAGTTTGTCCGAACTCAGGAAATGGCTCAAGGATTGACCCATCGTGCGTCTCCTTCGTCCCCAGCAAACCACATCGGTCAGGATCCAAGCATGATGGTGCAGGGCTAACGGACGACTTTCCTCGGTTTTTTGATCACTTCAACAAGTATTTTTTTGACATCTCGCCCTTTATTCGATAGCATCGACCTTCCGAAGCACTAGCTGCGCCTTATATCCCATGTGACATGGGATGGTGGGGTGGCATCTTTCTTGGTTATTTTTATCTGCAATTTAGCGTTTTTTCAATCATGTCTAAGAAACAACAACTCAAAGCTGCTGTTCGCACCGTTACCGGTTCCGGACGCCTCAATCAATTGCGCCGCGAAGGCTGGCTGCCTTCCGTCATGTATGGACTCGGTGCGGCGAACAACAACTTGCAGATCACATCTCGCAGTTTCGGGGATTTGTTGGCTCACAGCACTTCTGAAAACATTTTGGTGAATTTGGAAGTCGAGGGCTTGGGCAATTTCTTGGCTTTCTTGCAAGCTGTGCAGCACGACCCATTGACTGGTGCTCCAATTCACGCTGATTTCTTGGCGATTGATGAAAACACAGAGATCACCGCGCATGTGCCGTTGCATGTGGGGGGCGAGTGCATTGGCTTGAAATCCGGTGGATTGTTGGAACACATTGTTCACAGCATGGAAATCCGCTGCTTGCCCAATGATCTTCCCGATTTCTTGGTTGCGGACATTTCGGCTCTGGAAGTCGGTGCTTCCCTTCACATTGGTGAACTGACTTTCCCTGCTGGCGTGCGTCCAACACATGCCGCTGACGTGGTGGTGGTTCACATCGCCAAGCCAAAAGTCGTGGAGGAAGTCCCTGCGGAAGCAGCTCCTGCGAAGCCAGCTAAAGGCAAGAAGAAGTAAGCAATGATCCATGGCAGGCCGGTGTGCTGCCTCGCATTGACTACACCACTACAATGAGCTGCAGCCGAGGGTTGCGGCTTTTTTGTGTGTTGAGCCGAACCGACATCGGAAAAAACGGGTTCAGCTCGTCCATTCACACGTTTTTCGCGTTTTCTTGCTTGCTTTCTTGCATTCGTTGCTTGGCGAACCGATCGACCTGCTCTAATGTCCCGCGCATGTCTTCGACTTTTGGCCAGTGTTTTCGCGTTCACACCTTCGGGGAATCCCATGGCGGTGGCGTCGGTGTGATCATCGATGGCTGCCCGCCGCGCATTCCCATCACCGCTGAGCTCGTGCAGGTGCAGCTGGACCGACGTCGTCCTGGGCAGTCTGAGATCGTCACCCCGCGCAAGGAAGCCGATGTGGCTGAGATTTTATCTGGGGTGCAAGATGGACTTAGCCTCGGCACGCCGATTGCGATCATGGTGCGCAACACCGATCAGCGTCCGGGTGCCTATGATGAAATGGCGCAGAAGTATCGTCCCTCGCACGCAGATTACACCTACGATGCCAAGTTTGGCATTCGCGCCTTGTCGGGTGGGGGCCGCGCCTCCGCGCGTGAGACCATCGGGCGTGTGGCCGCCGCAGCTGTGGCGCAAGCAATGCTACGCGCCGCGGTGCCCGGGCTCGAAATCCTCGCCTGGGTGAAATCCATCCAACACCTTCAGGCTGATGTCGATCCCGCCCGTGTCACGGCTGCGGAAATTGAGAGCAACATCGTGCGCACGGGTGACACCCGCATGGTGGAGGCGATGATCGAGCACATCAAGGCCGTGCGCGCCGAGGGCAATAGCGTCGGCGGTGTCATCGAGTGCGTGATCCGCGGCTGCCCAGCGGGCTTGGGGGAGCCCATCTTTGACAAGCTCGAGGCCGATCTCGCCAAAGCGATGCTGTCCCTGCCCGCAACCAAGGGATTCGAAATCGGCTCCGGCTTTGCCGGCACTTTGCTGACGGGTCGCGAGCACAACGATCCTTTTTATATGGAAAACAATCGCGTCCGCACCCGCAGTAATCGCTCAGGTGGAGTGCAAGGAGGCATTTCCAATGGAGAAGACATCTTCTTCCGGGTGGCATTCAAGCCCACCGCGACCATCATGACCTCGCAGGAGACGGTTTCCAGTCAGGGCGAAAGCACCGAACTGCAAGGCAAAGGACGCCACGATGCCTGTGTCCTGCCCCGCGCTGTGCCGATTGTCGAGGCCATGGCCACGCTGGTGATGGCTGATCATTGGTTGCGACAAAAAACGATTCAATGATCCCCTCGCTCGCCGCGCTCGGAACAACGGAGTGGAGCCTGATCGGTGTCGTGGCTCTGATTGCGATTGTTTGCGCGGTCATCGCCTTGCTGCGTGGGGCGGTGCGTCTCACGTGGTGGAGCCTGCGCTTGGCCATGGCCGTGATCGTGGGTTACTGGATCTGGTGGTATTCGGTGGATTGGTTGCTATTAGCGTGGAAAGACGCCCCAGTCTGGGGGCAGGTGATCGGTCCAATCATGGCCGTGTTGACGATGGATACGATCCTGTTGCGGCTGAAGAACCTCGTTCTCCAGCCGTTTCGGCGTCAGAGTGAGCCAAACGATGCCGCACCGCGTTCGACCGGGGCGCGTCTGCTGAGTTTGATCGGCAGTTTGATCGCAACGGGCATTCTCGCCTCGCTCGCGCTTCTGTGTCTGCGGCACCTCGGCAGCATCGAGGAGGTAAAAGGAACAACCGTCACTCCCCAGTTTTCGCCACTCAAGACAGCAATCGATCGCTACATCCCGCCGGCTTGGACTCAACGCTTCGATCCCCTCACCTCGCCCGAGCGACTCACAATGGCGCGCCTGCTGATGATGGCACGCGGCGATGCGGTGCCACGCGCGATACCCGTGCCCTTGCAATCCTTGGACGATCATGCCAAGCCCGGTTCAGGCTTGGAAACCTGGTTGGATCAACTCATTCACCAAGGCCGCACCACCGAGCTGCTGCGCGCGCTGCCCTCGCGCCAGTCGTGGCACATGCCCGCGTGGCAGGATTTATTCAAAAAATGGGGAATCAAGCTCTAATCCAGCGCGCAGCAGCGCCAAGCGATCAAGCGTCGCCATTGCGCCGGTTCGCCCGCGCCGAGTTGTCCCCAAGCGCCGTGCAGTGTCACTCCGCACATGGCGACCACGCCAAGGCGCGATTTCCTCACCAGCAGTGCTGGTTTAACCGACTTTAGCTTGATTTTTTACCCCTGATGCGCTGCGATGAAGCGCACTCGAAGTCTGGCACGTCGTTTGCTCTCACTCCCACCAGTTTCACCATGCCGATCCACGTTTCACTGCACCACGTCACGCACTATCGCTACGACAAATCGATTGCCCTCGGACCACAAGTGATCCGCTTGCGTCCTGCCCCACATTGTCGCTCAACGATTTTAGCCTACTCCTTGCGGGTCACGCCGGGAACGCATTTTCTCAACTGGCAGCAAGATCCGCAATCAAACTATCTGGCACGCTTGGTTTTTCCCGAAAAAACCACCGAATTCCGCGTCGAGGTGGATTTGGTGGTGGAAATGGCGGTTTACAATCCCTTTGATTTTTTCCTCGAACCGGCTGCGGAAACGGTGCCGATCGCTTACGACTGTGAGCTGGATCACGAATTAGAACCCTATCGGCGCCTTCTCAGCGGAGGCAAACATTTTGATGCCTACGCGGCGACGGTCAAAGCCGACATGCTGAAACGGCGCGCCGAAATCCTGGCCGCTGAAGCAGCGAAACCCCAGAAAAAGCCGACGACTCCTGCCGCCGATGCGCCCGCGATTGGCTACCGCACGATTGATTTTCTGGTGCATCTCAACGCGCAACTGTATCGCGACATCGAATACGGCATCCGCCTCGAGCCAGGGGTTCAGACCCCTGAGCAAACTCTCACGCTGCGCAAGGGGTCGTGCCGCGACTCCGCTTGGTTGTTATGCCAACTGCTGCGCCACATGGGTTTCGCCGCGCGATTTGTCAGCGGTTATTTGATTCAGCTCAAATCGGATCAAAAATCACTGGATGGGCCCAGTGGCCCTGAGGAAGATTTCACGGATTTGCACGCCTGGTGCGAGGTTTTCTTGCCCGGTGCTGGCTGGGTCGGGCTTGATCCCACTTCGGGTCTGTTCGCCAGCGAAGGCCACATTCCGCTCGCGGCCACGCCCGACCCCACCAGCGCGGCCCCCATCACCGGGGCCTTGGAGCCGTGCGAGTGCGAGTTTTCGTTTGACATGCAAGTCACGCGCGTGTTGGAGACGCCACGGGTCACCAAGCCTTACACCGAGGAACAGTGGCAAAGCATTCTCGCCATGGGTGAGGCGATTGATCGCGATCTGCGCAAAAACGACGTGCGCCTCACCATGGGCGGCGAGCCCACCTTTGTGAGCATCGATGACATGGATGGAGCGGAGTGGAATACCGAGGCCATGGGCCCGACCAAGCGTCTGATCTCAGGAGAACTCATCAAGCGCCTCCGCCAACAATTTGGCCCTGGAGGACTGTTGCACTACGGGCAGGGCAAGTGGTATCCCGGCGAGCCATTGCCGCGCTGGGCGCTCGGTTGCTGGTGGCGCAAGGACGGCGTGCCCATCTGGGAGGACGATCGTCTCATTGCCGATGAGCGCCGCGATTACGGTCACAACGAGTCGCACGCGCGGCGTTTTGCTTTGGCTCTCACTCATTTGCTGGGCTTATCGAGCGAGTGCCTCATGCCCGCCTATGAGGACGTTTATTACTACTTGTGGCGGGAGAAACGCTTGCCGGGCAATGTGGATCCGCTGAAAAACAATCTTAAAAACAAGCTGGAACGCGAGCGACTGGCGCGATTGTTTCACGATGGCTTGGGCTCGGTGGTTGGTTACGCCCTGCCGCTGCAAGTGTCGCACGAACATGGCCATAAGCGCTGGCAAACGGGCCGATGGTTCCTGCGAGATGAGCACCTTTTCCTCGTCCCAGGTGATTCGCCGATGGGCTTTCGCATGCCCTTGGATTCACTGCCGTGGGTGAAGGATGAGGAATTCCCCTTCTTCCGCCCTGCCGACCCCATGGCGCCGTCGTCGCCATTGCCCTCGCCACAAAACTTGCAACCCACGTTGCAATCGGCGCGTCGCGCCTTGTCACAGTTGCACACCACCACGCCCAGCAGCGCCACGCCATCCGCGCTACGAGCGAGTGATTTGCCACCACTGGTCAGCGCCAGTGAGCGGCGCAAGCAGGAATCCACCTGGCGCGAGCCCAACGAACAGGAGTCGGCTCACTGGATCGTGCGTCGCGCGATTTGCTTCGAACCCCGACAGGGCCGTCTGCATGTTTTCATGCCGCCGATTGAGCAAGTCGCGGACTACCTCGAGCTGGTTCACGCGCTCGAACAAGTCGCGAAAGCTCTGGAGATTCCAATCATTCTCGAAGGCGAAGCCCCGCCCTTTGATCCCCGACTCCAGAACATCAAGGTCACGCCGGACCCTGGGGTGATCGAGGTCAATCTCCAGCCAGCGGCATCGTGGCAGGAGCTGGTTCACAACACCACCACCCTCTACGACGAAGCCCGGCAGGTGCGACTAGGCACCGAGAAGTTTTTGCTCGATGGTCGCCACGCCGGCACCGGTGGCGGCAATCACATCGTTCTCGGCGGCGAGACTCCGGCGGACTCTCCCTTCCTGCGTCGTCCCGATGTGCTGCGCTCGATCCTCGGTTATTGGCACAATCACCCCTCACTCAGCTACTTGTTCAGCGGCTTATTCATCGGCCCCACCAGTCAGGCACCACGGGTGGATGAGGCGCGCGATGACGCTCTGCACGAACTGGAAATCGCTTTTTCACAAATCCCCGATCACGAGGCGGTGCCACCGTGGTTAGTGGATCGTGTTTTCCGGCATTTGCTGGTGGATCTGAGCGGCAATACCCATCGCGCGGAATTTTGCATTGATAAATTGTTTTCACCCGACAGCAGCACCGGTCGCTTGGGATTGGTGGAGCTGCGCGCCTTCGAGATGCCTCCCCATGAGCGGATGAGCTTAGCGCAACAATTGCTCATTCGCGCGGCAGTGGGTCGTTTCTGGAAACAGCCATATCATCAACCGCTCGTGCGTTGGGGCACGGAACTGCACGATCGCTTCATGTTGCCGCACTTTGTGTGGCAGGACTTCGAGGATGTGATCGATGACATGACACGCTGCGGCTATGCACTGAAACCGGAATGGTTCGCGCCGCACGCGGAATTCCGTTTCCCCTTGGTTGGCAATGTGGCTCTGCGCGGGATGGAAGTGGAATTGCGAACAGCCCTGGAGCCATGGCATGTGCTGGGGGAGGAAGCCAGCGCAGGCGGCACGGCCCGTTACGTCGATAGCTCACTCGAACGCTTACAGGTCAAGGTCAATGGCTGGACTAATCCACGCTATGTGCTGACCTGCAACGGACGTCGTTTGCCGCTGCAGCCCAGTGGCATCGCTGGCGAAGCGGTGGCAGGGGTGCGCTATCGCGCGTGGCAACCGCCGAGCTGTCTGCAACCAATGATTGGGGTGCATGCGCCATTGACCTTTGATGTGCTGGATTCCTGGACCGAGCGCAGCTTGGGTGGGTGTGTGTTTCACGTCACGCACCAGGGTGGTCTGAGTCACGAGCGTTTTCCGGTCAATGCCGCCGAGGCGGAAAGCCGCCGAAAAGCCCGCTTTTTCCCGTTTGGTCATACTCCGGGGCGGCAGGTGTTGGCGGAGGAACCGCGCAACCCGTATTTCCCGTTCACGCTCGACCTGCGCATCAAACCCTAGTGCCCTGCGGCATTAGCGATTCTAGCTGCGTCGCTGCTTTCTTCCCAGGCAAGAAAGCAGATCGACGGGCGTGACATGAACGAAAATGATTGCACGCGCGGCGTGTATCGCCCACTACTCTGCACGACAATCCGTTCTATGGCTCTTGGAGAACATCTACCGACAACTGCGACAGGCCTCTCCGGCCCAGCGCAGCAGTTTGCTGGACAGATGCTAAGTCAAAGCCAAGGCCAAAGTCAGGGTCCAAGTGGCAATCGCCATCTCGCAGATGCGCCAGCTGGAGCCTGTGGCTACCAAGCGACGCCAGGGGTTTGGGATGAAATGATCACATCCAGCGGCGAGATTCGTCCGGCTTGGTCCGCCCTCATCGCGCAAATCGAACAAACGGGCGCGACGAGCTGGAATGCGCATCAACTCACGGTGCAACGATTGCTTCGCGAAAATGGAGTCACATACAACGTCTATCAGGACAGCGGTGCCGCCGTGCGACCGTGGGAGATGGACGTCATGCCCCTGCTGCTGACATCCGCAGAATTTGCGCCGCTGGAACAGGGCTTGCAACAACGCTTGCGACTGTTCCGCGCCATTTTGCACGACATTTACGGTCCGCAGCACCTCATCCGTGAGGGGCTCATCCCGCCGCGCTTGCTGTTTGCGAATCCGGCATTTTTGCGCGGTGCCATGGGCACTTTTCACCCAGAAGGTCACTTACTCTATCTCGGAACCAATGTCGTGCGCCTTGCCGATGGAAGTTGGCGCGTGTTATCGGATCGCACACAAATGCCGTCCGGACTTGGCTACGCATTGGAAAATCGCATCATCGGCGCACAGGTTTTGTCACAAGAGATGAAACGCTGCCGCGTTCAACGCCTCGCTGGGTTTTTCGAACGCGAGCGCAACAGTCTTCGCGATATGGCACCGCTGAATCGTGGCACGCCGCACGTGGTCATGCTCACCGCAGGACCAAAAGACCGCAACTACTTTGAGCATGCCTTCAAGGCACGTTACCTCGGCTTCCCCCTGGTGGAGGGCGCGGATCTGACCGTGCGTGACCGACGTTTGTTTTTGAAAACCCTGGAAGGCTTGCGTCAGGTGGATGTGTTGATTCGGCACATGCAGGATTGGCATTGCGATTCCCTTGAACTAGATGCTCACGCACCGAGCGGCATTCCCGGCTTGATGGAAGCATGGCGCAGCGGCAAAGTGCGCGTGGTCAACAGCATGGGCTCGGGAGTGATGGAGGCGGCAGCTTGGCTGCCTTTTTTGCCGCAACTGTGTCAGCGCTTGCTCGGCGAGGGATTGCATTTGCCAGCGCTAACCACTTGGTGGTGTGGACAGGAAAAAGTGCGTCGCGAGGTGCTCAGCGAGCCGCGCCATTGGGTGTTCAAACGCGCCTTTGGCGGCGGAAAACAGGATACGATCGCGGCCGATGGACTGGATGAAGCGCAACTGAAGCGTTTATTGCAACAAGTGGAACAAGCGCCGGAGCAATGGGTAGCGCAAGAGATGCAACGGCTTTCCACCACGCCTTCATGGGTCGGGGATCAGCTGCAACCGCGCTCGCTGGTGTTGCGGCTGTTTGGCTTTGCCAACCAGGAGCAATGCCACGTCATGCCAGGCGGTCTAGGACGGGTCAGCCGCGAGCCCGGAGGATTTTTGGTCAGTCTCCGTGCCGGTGCCGTGAGCAAGGATGTCTGGGTGCTCGCGGAAACGGAGGTGGAGCCCAAAACATTGCTGCCGACGAGTGAGGAATTCGTGCGCGTCGCGCGTCCGGCAGGCGATGTGCCGAGTCGGATTGCGGACCACTTGTTTTGGTTGGGTCGATACGCCGAACGGCTCGAGCAAACGACTCGTGTGCTGCGCATGCTGTGCCAACGACTCACCGGTGAAGACAGCGAAGAGCGACTGCGCGAGCTGCACCTGGGATTGCGCCTGGCCAAGGAAATCAAACTCCTCCCGCCCACCCTCACGGCGTCAGCCAGTCAGGCCGATGCCGCACGCGAGATCCGTGCTCTGATCGATCAACCGCAGCACGAGGGCAGTGTCGCCGATCTGCTAGCGCGACTCCGCTACAACGCCGCTGCTGCTCGCGATCGTTTGTCGGATGACACCTGGCGCTTGTTCAACCGCTTGATTGAAGAGTCAAAACCACTGCCCAGACACTGCCCAGCGGCCGAAATCTTGGCCAAGCTGGATCGCATCGTGCTCGACATGGCCGCATTCAGTGGCATGCAGCTGGAGAACATGGTTCAGGGGCATGGCTGGCGTTTTCTGGAAATTGGCCGACGACTCGAACGCAGCATGGCAAGCGTGAGCCTCAACCAAGCAGCGGCGGCGCTGGCAGCTGATGACGATGCCATTTTGCTGCCGCTGTTGGAGATCTTTGACAGCACCATGACCTATCGCCGCTACCACGTCGCTCGTCCCAAGCTGTTGCCGGTGTTGGATCTGCTATGGCTCAACCCGACCAATCCGCGCTCGCTGCTCTACCAGCTCAACGCCATGTTGCGGCAATCCGTTCTGCTGCCGAGCAACGAAGACAACCCCAGCACCACAACGGCCAAGCGTGATCCGCGCGCCATGCTGGATCAGATCGAAACGCTCGATCTCAAAGCACTGGCCAGTGGCAACAACCACTCCCGCGCGATCGAACAATTTTGCGAATCCCTGACCTTGCAGCTCGAATCCTTTTCGCACCGCATCACCGAGGATTACTTCAGTCACACCATCCGCAAAGCCCGCTAAACCCGCATGCGCTACCTGATCACCCATCGCACCCAATGTCGCTATGATAGCCCTGTGATGGTTTGTCACTATCACGCACGGCTGACGCCTCGACCGCTGCCAACCCAGCAGTGCCCTTGGCATGAAATTTCAATCCGCCCGGAACCACTTCAACGCGTGGTGCGCCTAGATGCCTATGGCAATGCCATGATTTATTTTGAAATCGAAGGCGCCCACGACGAGCTAGAAGTCGTCGCGCGCAATTGGGTGGAAATCACGCCACTAACCCCGCCCGATGCGAAAAATACCGTGCCATGGGAAGAAGTGCGCGATGCGTGTTTGCAGGAAACCTGGTGCAGCGCCAGCCAGGCGTCCGAGTTTATCTTCCCGTCGCCGTTGATTCGCTGTGATCCTGCTTTCGCCGCCTACGCGCTTCAGGATTTCACACCACAACGCCCGATATTGGACGCCGCTTTGGCGCTGAATCATCGGATCGGCAATGACTTCACCTTCGACCCCACCGCCACCAATGCCGCCACACCGATCGAGGAAGCTTGGGAGAAAAAACGCGGTGTGTGTCAGGACTACGCACAAATCATGATCGCTTGTCTGCGCTCGATCGGGCTGCCAGCGCGTTATGTCAGCGGTTATCTCGAGACCCAACCGCCGCCAGGACAAGAAAAACTTGTCGGTGCCGATGCCTCACACGCGTGGTTAGCGCTGTGGTGCGGCGAGGAACTCGGCTGGCTGGACCTCGATCCCACCAACGACCTGATGCCCTCCACCCGCCATGTCACGCTGGCGTGGGGTCGCGATTACAGCGATGTCAGTCCCCTGCGCGGCGTTACCCTCGGAGCGGGAAATCAGACGTTGCTCGTCGCCGTCGATGTCACTCCCGACCCCGATTAGCGCGTTTGTCACAACAGGAACATGCACTGGCACAGTGCAGTCGGCTTCGCGCTACTCGCTAACCGCCACAGGGCAAAGGCTCATCTGTTCGCGCCAGTGCCGCGGTGGGGTTTCACTCAAAGTCAACCAGCTGCGACATCCTCCATGCCGCGACGCGTAAGGAAACAACCACGGTTCCGCCAGCTGGTAAACACGCACCTCTGCCACGTGAATGCTGCCACTGGCCATTCCCTTGCCCTCCCAGTCAAAGCGCTCGCGCAACACTCGATCCGTGTAAATGTGCTGGCCGGCATAGCCCTGTAGCTCCTGCCAATCCGTGATCGTGCGGGCCGATTCCACCACCACAAAATGTTCCACACAAACCTGCTCCCCCACCTGCCACTCAGGCTGGCTCACCGGAGCCGGAACCGTCACATGCTCCGCCGTGGCATGAAAGCGTGTGGGAAATAAGAAAAATTCCTCGTGCGCAAAGGAAAAACCCGCGCGCCCCTCATGAATGCCGCCCTTTCTCAGCAACACACTCTGACGTCCCGCCGCAAGCGCCTGACAAACGACCTGCCATTCCTTGAATGCAATGTGCTCTTCCGTGCTCATGACTAATGCCGCATCACTGTTTTTTTTGCGGCTCCTTGTCGCGATCCAAAATGCCCCAAACCCGTGGCACATCATAGCCCGCAGCTGGGGTGATGAATAAAATTTGCCGTGCGTCTGGGTCGTGCTGCCACGTCGAGCGACACAACGCACGTGGCTTGGTTTCTCCCGGCAACAAGCCATCAATCGCCACCGGATAACTGCCAAACGCCGTCAGGGGCGGCTTAACGATTTCACTCTTGCCCGGCACAATCTTCGCCACTTCCTTGTTCAAACGCGCCATCACCGCCGCATTGGAAACATTGTAAATCAACGTGTTTCCCAACGGAAATGACCCTGCCGATGCATCAAGCGGAATCACCCGAGCAGGAAAAACAGCATTCTTGGGATCAGGGAAAAATAACAAAATGCAGCGACTCCACGTTTCTGGGATGAGAATTTTTTGCGCTCCCGCAGGCACATCCTCCGGCTTAGCGACTTTTTTTGCCAAAATCGCAAGAGTCTGATTGCCGCCCGGAATGTCGACTTCTGGCGACAAATTGCGCCCCGGCAATTCAATTTCAGGAGCCGCCGATTCCATGTAAAGAACTGCCTTTGTGGGCGCTTGAGCCGAACCCTGAATAAAAATCGCCCGCACCGAACGTGCCGCTGCCACACCACAGCAACCAACCACCATGGCTGCCACCAACGTCCGACGCCTCAACGAATAAAGGATCATGATCTAATGTAAAATGGGAGAAAAAACGCAAGCCAACGCGCACCAGCGCGCCAAACGATACTAAATTTCGGACTCATTTAGCCAGCGGAAAGAAACAATTTCGAAACGTCGGCCAAAGCGCTTATTGAGATTCGATTTCATCTTAGCCGAAAATGGCGCAATCTCCGCTGCCTCTGTCGCATCCACATAATTGGCTTTTCGCTGCACGGTGACCTCGCACCACGCCTTTGCTAAAATTTTAGAAGCATTGCTCGGATCTCGCGCATCACCATAGGCACGAATCGTGAAGGTATCATCGCGCGCCGATAACACGGGTGCCAGTGGTCGCAAGATGTCCGCCTGACGCGTCCATCCCGGCATGCCAAAAGCAGACCAGCCCAACGCCGCTTCTGGAAACTTGTAGTCCGTGACACCCGCAGGCTGCTCCGTGATCTGTTGGGACAGGGCTTGCATGTTCTGGAACGGGTTTTTTGAAGATGACCCCATCAATGCCAACTGATCCAATGCCTTTTGAATGGTTGCGGCAATCGCGAGATCTTTATTCGTGCTGACTTGACGATTCACAAATTCTGACAACGAGAGAAAGGGGCCGCGCAGCTTAATTTCATTTACAATCACTTCAGCCAAGGCATCGATTTGCTCATCGGTCAACGTGCGATAGCCCGCAAACTCCGCCGCAGCGGGATTTGAAAAATTCGACTCCCCCGAACCCGAGTTCGCCGCTTGATCACCAGCGATGGAGGTGCGCGGATAAGGATAAGAAGTCTCACCGGCAAGTTTGGTCGCACCATTAGCCGCGAGATAAGGCACCTGAGCATTGCGCCCCTGCCGCAGTAGCGCTTTCCATGCCTCGACCGAGATCGAATTCACATTGAACATGCCCTCCACTTCCAACTTGGAGGCAACTGTTTCATACCCATACATGCCTGTCTTACTGTCCGGCGTTTTCGCAGTAATCTGCGTCACCGCAGCATCAACATTCGGTTCGCCATTCACCATGATCGCATCGGTGGTGGGGATGTAATAGCGATTTGGCAAGGGAGTCGTGTTGGTCAAGTGATCCTTGTAAACTGTTGAAATCGGACGTTTGATTGTTTTGCTAAAATCCTGAACATCCGGAGCGATCGAGGACACAAACCAATCGTCGAACAGCATGTGGTTGAGCATGTAACCATCGTCATTGCACATGCCATTGTTGTAACCCGTGGTCACACTCAGCTGATCCGGAGCAAAGATCGGATTCGCGGAGCCGTTGCCGATCAAATTAAACTGAAAGGGAGGAATCGGATTGTTATTGCGGGCATCAAAGTGTTGCAACTCAGCCAAACTTTGCAGCGGGCGCGTCGGCAGCTCCGCCATGATGCAGCGTGTGAGACCATCACCCGCCGTCAGTCCCGAAACGATGTAACTGCTGTTGCTGCTGGACTCGAACTGCGGCGCCGCTAAGGTGTCGTTCCAACCATTCATTTCGATAAACGCAAAATCATAGGGAGCGTTGATCGGGTGATAAACACCAGTGCCGCTCATGCTCGTGACCGCAGCATTGTCATCACCAAAACCAATCTCCGTGTAATAACAGAGTGGATTCGCCTGAAGCATGCCTTTGGAGTAGAGGTGCTTAAACCTCGGATCTTTGGGCATGGCGCTCGCCATCCGATACCCAAACAGCGCACTCGCAAACGGCATGTTCTTGATGCCTTCCACTTCATCGATTTTCGCACTGATCTGATTGGTTATTGGTGGATAAAGTTTATCAAAAACCATATCACCACCTAACTCTTTTTTATCATAAATCATCCGGTGGGCGGATTTTGTGCCGCCGTTGACCCAAATATCATAAAGTATTCCAATTCCTGATTTTTCGTTTTGACTACCCAGCCCCTCGATTGTTTGTCCATCATATGAAATACTATCGATGCCAAATTTGGTTCCCGCAGGGACATTGGTGATCGCAGTGCCCTGATTCAATCCATAAAAAAGATAGCCGCCATTAGGCTTATAGCCTGGAGTAAGACGGACATCGGAAAAGCCAGTGGTGAGATCTTTTGGGATATTATCTGAAAGACTGAACACACGAGAAGCACCAGCTGCCAGTCGTGTTTCGCCGGGAATGTTTAGCTTAAAACGCTGGTAAGCAGTTCCTGATCCCGTGATCTGCGACAAATTCGTCTCCGGATAAACCACTTCACCCACTTTGAATTTGAATCTTAAAGGAGCAGTTTCTTGAATGTTTACTCCGAAATCATTCACACTAATTTCCACATTATAGGGGTTCCACAAAGATAGCACCGGCGTGATCAGTAACGCGGCTTTGTAGGTCTTCGGATTTGACTGCGGGACTTCGCTAGAACATAAAGAATAAACCCAATGAATCCGTGCAATTTGCGGGCTACGACGCACCTTGTCCTGAAAATTGAATCGATTTGTGGAGCCGCCATGTGAATATACGAAACTTGGCATCTCTGTTTTTGCAGCCGAACTACTACTTAAACTTTGATACTGTAACATGTAATCGGTCAACGCCGTCCACGAACAAATCGGTGGCACCTGTGCCCAACCAGAAGCATCCTTGTTACTGCGATACTTGGCCCATGGATAAATTAACGCGTTATCAGCATGCGTTGCCGTCTGAGCTTTGGAATAAGTCTGCACTTTGCCTGGCTCGAGCGTGAACAGGGGCATGTTCGTCTCGGGATAATCCGAACCCGACGAGAGATTCCATTTCGAGATTTCGGAAAACACCGACAAATCCCGCCGCCATCCGCCGGTGGCTGTGTTGGTGAGCAAGCCGCGACTAAAGGCCGTAAGGTCATGGAACTTGTGAATCTCCGCACCTTCATTCACCATTTTCAGAGAAGCCGTGCTGGGAATCCCGCCTCCCAGTGGCTGGTTCTTCAAATCCACCAGTCCAAAAAAATCGGGGTCTGCCACACCATTACTGCGCAATTGCTTGTGCCACGCCACCGTCGATTTCGGCTTTTCACGGCGATCGGTATTCACGCGAGCTTTCAAGTTATCTCCACTCGTCCACCACGCAATCGCACCACGATTGCCATCCAACATGGTGGGTGACACATGAACACGGCGTGCATCATCTTTCACCACACTGCCGTTGTCCACCATGGGGATGAAGCCGGAAGTCGCCTCGTTTGTCACGCCCGCAACAGGTTCCGTCGGTTCGGTGGCTTCAGCAAAGGCAGCGGACGATGTTAACCATCCCAGAAAACGCGGCTTGGCCTCTGCGGTGCCAGGGACGGCACTCGGATCTCCCACTTGATTTTTCTGATCATACTCAGGGGCCTTGGGCTTGCCGTTAGCACCGGAGTTACTGGTGTCATGATCACTGCCCTCCCAGCTCCGCCACACACCCGTCACCGGAGTTTCTGCATGCGCCATGGAGGGTGCTGTGACGCGCGTGTCCTGCCCAGCGAGCGACTGCAGTTGCGCCACCGCCATTTGCATCGATAACCGCGCATTGCTGCGTGCCTCCGCCATCGCCAGCTGATAGGCCGAAGTCCGCAACGTCACCGAGGACAGCGACAACATGCCAACAGCGATCACCATCAATAACACCAACAAACTAACAGTCAAAATCAACGTAAATCCCTTGCCATATTGAGATTGACGCGATATGCTGACGTCAGCACTAATGTTAGATTGAAAATTTCTTCTCATACGCGGAAGGTGTGAAATGTAACAACATAATACATACACCTGCGTGATTTTCAAATCTTTTTTATCAAAAAAATCATCAAAAAAACGCCGAATCTATCAAGATTCTAACCATTCACAAACCTGGCGGAAATCGTAGTCAGCGAAGGCGCCAAAGCCATTCGTCGTGGTTAATTTGGCACGTCGCAGTGCGGGACTTGACAATCCACACAGAAAGCGGGCGCGTTGCCGCGTGCTGCGCAGTGCGGCGCTGGAGTTGTGACGCATGCTCCGCAACAGTGCCCATGTTTCCGCATCCACATGTGCGCGCGGTTCGTAACGATGCACCATGCGTGAGGGCTCGATGCACGATGCGCATCCGTGGCACGGCGCGTCATCGTCATCAAAGTGCTGCGCCAATCGTTGCGCCCAACAGCCGCTACATGCTTGGGCAAAATCCACCACCTGCTGCAAACGATCCTGTTCGCGGGCTTCAATCACCAGCAAGCGCTGTTCAAAATCCGTTGCCCACTGGCGCAACCGACCGGCGGGAGCCGTGGCACGATACCGGTGTTGCAATCCGCTGCGCGTCAAGGCCACGTCACCCGCATCACCTAGGTCGTGCAACAATTCCATCAACTGCTCGGGCGTTTGCGCCAGCCGGTCCGCTTCTTGCTCGACATCCACCCGCCAGCGCGAGCGCTGAGTGGCAATGTTTTTCCAAAATTGACGCAACAGTTGCTGACGCTCAGAAGACTCGCCCGCAATCACCTGCTCGATGCGCCGCAACGGTCGCAACCAATACACCGAATGACGCGAGCCCAACCGCTCGAGCACCCCTTCTTGCTCCATCAAGGCAAACAGCATTTTGAGTCGATCCTCCTCCGCGTCATAAACCAGCGCCAATTCGGGAAACGACACCCAGAACTCGCGTCCGCGCAACAAAGTGCGTTCGATCAAACGCTGCAGTGCGCCCGCCGCTAGACCTTGCGCGAGCATGCGATTCCGCAACGCGATGACATCCTCCGCCGTCACCAGCATCTCGCAGCGCGCCACCTGCCCATCTCGACCGGCGCGGCCAATTTCCTGAGCATATTGCTCGAGACTCTTCGGAAGTTGCAGATGATAAACCCCGCGCACATCCGCTTTGTCGATTCCCATGCCAAACGCCATGGTGGCCACCATCACTTCGATCTCTCCAGCGAGAAATCGCTCTTGAATCGTTCGTTTCAGCTCCACCGGCAATGCGGCATGGTAAGCTTGTGCATTCAATTTTTCTGATAAAAGCCACGTCGCTACCGACTCCGCGCGCTGCTGCCAATTCACGTAAACAATCTTCGGGCCCGGAGTTTCGCGCAGGCGCGTGACCAGCCAATCCTGCCAACCGGCGTCGTGACCACAGGACACCTGCAACTGCAGATTGTCGCGCCGCACACTCGCCCGCACCTCGCCCCAAGCCTCCATGGCAAAGCGTTGGCGCAATTCCGCGATCACCGCGGCTGTCGCCGTGGCTGTCACCACCAAGATCGGCACGTCTTGCTGCTGCTGACACCATCGCGCCACCTTGAGATATTCCGGGCGAAACTGATGCCCCCACTCCACCACACAATGGGCTTCATCCACGGCGACCAAACTCAAGCGCACGGCGGCAATCACACTCAAAAAACGAGGATCAGCCAAGCGCTCCGGCGCCACATAGAGCAACTTGATTTGCCCTGCCATCACGCGCTGATGTAACTCGATCACCTCACCAGCGCTCAACGTGCTGTCCCAACGCGCCGCCGCTATCCCACGCCGCACCAAGCCATCGACTTGATCTTTCATTAACGCCAGAAGCGGGGAAACGACCAGTCCCATGCCCTGCCGCAGCAAGGCCGGAAGCTGATAGCATAGCGATTTACCCGCACCAGTCGGCAATACCGCGAGCGCAGACCGCCCCTTCAGGATCTGCCGCACCACCTGTTCCTGCTCGGGACGCAGCGTGTGATGGCCAAACACTTGCCGCAAAACCGCCGCCACCGCGTCTTCCCCGGCCGCTATGTCGTTGGCCGCATCATGATGAAACTCCAGACCGGACATCCTCAGTGCGCGGCAGAAACCTGAACCATTTTCTCCTCACCGTTGAGCCGCACCTTCACTTGGCTTGGCTTAACACCCGTCAAAGAAAAATCCGTGACCTTGCCCTCCTTCCAGCGGAACGACACCGTGACATTGCCCCGCGCCTTCAGTCCCGTCACCGCACCCTCCACCGCCCAGTGTTTTGGCAGCGCTGGAAGCAGTTCGATTGCCCCGTCATGACTCTGCATCAGCATCTCCGCCACCGCCGCACAACCACCAAAATTGCCATCAATCTGAAATGGCGGATGCAGGCAGAAAAAGTTCCCCGCTCCGCGTCCAATCAGCAAACTCAGCAAATGCTCCGCCCGATCGCCATCCTTCAGTCGCGCCCAGAAATTCGCCTTCCACGCCATCGACCAGCCTGTCGATTCATCCCCGCGTCGTTCCAATGAGGCACGCGCCCCCTGAAACAAAGCTGGCACACTCGCCTTGATTTCCGTGCCCGGATACAGGCCCCAGAGATGTGACGAGTGACGATGATGCACTTCCACTTCCTCGTAGTCCTCCAGCCACTCCATGATTCTTCCGGCAGAATTCACCTGCGTGGGTGCCAGACGTGCGCGTGCCTGATCCAGTTTTTTCGCAAATTCGGCATCGATCCCTAACTCGCGAGCTGCCGCGGCTGTGGACTCGAACAGACCGCGAAAAATTTGCATGTCGATCGTTGAACCCACGCACAGCCATGTCACTTGCCGCTGTCCCTGCGCGTTGATGAACGCGTAATGATTTTCTGGGGAACTCGAAGGGATGGTCACCAGATGCTTGGTTTTTGGATCTTCCACCAACACCGCTGCCGCGAACTCTGCCGCTCCGCGCAAGATTGGGTAATACTGTTGAAGAAAAGCGCGATCCTGAGTGAATTGGTAATGCGACCACAAATGCTGCGCCAACCAAGCCCCACAGGTCGGTCCGGCAGAGGCCGGTAGAAAGCTTGGAACCGTTTCAAACCATGGATTCTGCGTGTGATACGCCACCCAGCCCGGGGCGTTGAAATAAGCTTTCGCTGTCTTCGCCCCTTCGCGCGCCATGCCTTCCAGGAATCGATTCAGCGGTGCGTGGCAGTCCGATAAGTTGGTCACGTCCACCGGCCAATAATTCATCTGCAAATTGATGTTGGTGTGGAAATCACCGCGCCAAGGGGTCGAATACTCCTCGGCCCAGATTCCTTGCAGGTTGGTGGGCAAGGGCGAATCCGGACGCGATCCCGCCACCACCAAGTAACGCCCAAATTGGAAATACAAGGCTGCCAAAGCGGGGTCTGGTTGTTTTTCCTGACATTTCACGCGCTGGGGCGTCGGCAAATTGGCTGTTGCGTTCTGGCTTGGTAAGGTAAGGCTGCAACGATCCATGTAACGCTGGTGATCCGCAATCGCCGCAGTCTTCAGTGTCGTAAACGGTTGTTTGAGGGCGTGCTCCACTTGTTGCCGCACCCGATCCATCGCCCCTGCCTCCCTCAGATTCGTCACCGCCGCCACCACCAACAGCGCCTCATCGGCACCGCGAACTTGCCAACCGTTTGCACCACAATCAGTCTCACCGCCCGATGCGAGCACTCCTAATCGAGCCTGATACTTTACGCCCTCTCCGTTGCCCGTGGGCGAATGAAATGGCATTTGGCCTTCCATGACAATGCCATCGGCTTCCGCCCGCACTTGCGCTTGGCGCTGACGCGATAATTGTGCCCGAAAACTCAACGCACCTGGCCGATCCGCACGCAAGCGCAGCACCAAGGCTTCATCAGGTTTGGATGCCAACAGCTCGCGTGTGAACGTGACGCCACCGCAAACAAATCGCGTCGTGGCCAGCCCCGTGCGCAAATTGAGTTCGCGGCGATAATCTGTCACTTTGATCGATTCTGGAGCCAATTTCACTCCCTCCAGTTCGATTTCTGCCACTTGAAATGAATCGGATTTCAGCTGAAAAGTGAAACGGTAATGTTGATAAGCCCCTGGTTTGGCAATGGTGTAAACTTTTATTTCCCCACGCTGAGTCATCGGTGGCTCGTCCCGACGGTCCAGCTCTTGCCAGACTTGACCATCTGCGGAACCCTCCAATGTCCAGCTCTGCGGATCCCGTGCCGGCATGTCGTCACCGCTGGTCAGACGATAGGACGCCACCGTGCTCAACTTAGGCAAACTCGCCTGCCACTGCACTGGAGAGTTGATCCCCGTCACACACCACTTGGTCTGCGCCTGACCATCGATGCTCAGCGCGATCGTCTTGCCATCACCCGCTTCATGACCGCTTGGAGATGTGACTTTGATCTGTGGATGCCCACCCAAGTCTGAGACAATGGTCAAATCCCCCAAAGTCTGATAGCATCCAAACTGATCCTGATCGAACCATCCCTTGACACCGTCGGGGTAGGAAAAGCCACCGCTCAGGATGTGCTCTACTTTCGAGATTTCTCCCGCAAACATTAGGCGCTGCACTTCGGGCAAACACTTGTGGGCATCGGCGCGATTTGCCTCATACGGGCCACCAGACCACAGAGTCGATTCATTGAGCACGATGCGCTGTTTTTCAACCCCGCCCAAATCCATCGCTCCCAAGCGCCCGTTGCCCACCACGCTCGATTCCAAAAAACTCGCGCCCGGTGAATCGAACCACAGCGACATCGCCGCATCTGTGGCTAGAAGCTCAGCCCCCAAAAGCGCCCCAAAACAAACCACAACTCCACAGGTTCGCTGCAACCATCGGCGATCAAGACATGAACTTAACACAGCACCAGCAATCAAAAACAACATCAAAAGTCAAGATTCAGCGAGCAACCCGGTCAACTCCACAGCAACACCGTGTCCAGGCTTCGCCACCACTCTATCTGCTTGGCAAAAGGCAGCTGATGATTATGATCGCGGCGTTGTTGATATGATCCAGCTCACGCTTCCACCGCGAATGCTGAACGTTTGTCGTTTTTATCGCATTCGCCCCGCACTTTTCGTGACATTGGCATCATGTCAGCAGCTGTGACGTGCCCTCTCATGGCTTCCATTGAACACAATTGCGACTGTGATCAATTTCCGAGATGAGATCCGAACCAACACCCCGCGTCTTGCTCATTGCGCCGAGTAGCCACTACCTGCTGCGATCCCTGCCGCGTCTCTTTGCGGCAGCTGGAGTCGATTTGCTCGTGGCCGCACCGCTGGGATGTGTTGTGTTTTCTTCTCGCCACATCCGATCTCACTTATCCTATGACGCATCACCAGATAAGGTGATCAATTGCCTAGAGCAGCTAGTGACGGAACACAGGCCTGATCGAGTATTCGTGCTGGAAGAAACACTATTGCGCGCCATTGCAGAAGCCGATGATCAGCGTTGTTCTAACTTAAAATCACACTTCGAGCACCTCAAGCAATTCCCGATCGAGAGAACCGCGTTTCATTCTTGGTCCGTGGCGTGCGCCATCCCAGTGCCGCAAGGAAAAGTTGTCAGCGATCTGGAGGGAGCATTACAGACCCTGAACACTTGGCCGCGCATCTACCTAAAACGCAATCACACCACCGGCGGCAACGGGGTTTTTCACCTCAAAGGCCCAGATGAGATCCGCGAACTGTGGCCAAGACTCCATGACGCCGAGCCCGTGCTGATCCAGGAAGAACTCACAGGCAAGGTGGGAGTATGCGAGATGGTATGCTCCCACGGCAAAGTTCTAGCCTGGAACAGTTCACAAAAATGGCAGACATCAGGCAAATGTGGGCCATCGGTCGCCCGCAAGATCTTCGTCCCCTCAAACATGGAAACCTTGGCGCATGCCATTGCCGCCGCCACAGGCTTCGATGGGCTTTGCGGTTTTGACTGGGTCATCGATGAACGCGACGGTCAAGCCAAAATGATCGAGTTTCACCCCCGCCCCCCTTCCGGCTATGGGATCGGACGCTGGGCTGGGGTCGCGTTTGATCAAGCGATCGCTGGGATGCTAGGTCGCTCAGAAGTCACGCTCCAGCGCCCAGACCCCTCGTGTTTCAAAGTAAAGTCGGTGTGCTGCTACTTTCCGGATCATCCTCTTTACTGCTGGAAAACAAGAGACTGGAATGGGCTTCGCCACTGGCTACCGTGGTCGTCCTCGCGATCTTGGGCCATGCTGCCCTGGGACGACCCTGCGCTCCTGCTCCACATGCTAACCAGCTGGTTCCGACGCCAATGCCGATGACTTGTTCACGCTGACCAATGTGAAATGAATCGTCTCCAACCCCTTTCCAGCATCCCATGATAAAGCAACGAGGAACGATCCCCACAAGCGAAATCCTCTCACTTGCGCGATGGACGCACCTTCACGACATCCTCCCAATCCTGATCGGTCATCAACCAACTATTGGAGCGCACTTTCACGACCTGAAACTGTCGCTTCAAATGACTGTTATCCACTGACTTAATGGACAACACCGCCGGATACTTAGGCAAGGTTTTAACCATGTTTGCGAGGATGAGATCGGTTTTCGAACCTATCTCCGCGTAGAAATGGATTGGATCCTCCAAATCCGGTGTCGCCGCAAGGTAGGCACGATATTTTTTGTCATCACTGAAACCAAAATTGTAGTAATCGCCCTTTTCCAAGGTCACACGCACTTCATCCGCTGCCAATTCTTTGCCGGACAGCAAATCTGGCCAAGAAACGGATCCATAGCGAGCATAGCATTTGAAATCAACCCTAGCACCATTATCACCAATCACCACATGAATCATGCGTTTCTGATCCGTGCTCATCAAGGCTTCATAACGCTCCACGAGCACTCCTGAAGTAACCGTTTGCGACAATTTTTTGACACTCACGATCCGCTCCGTTTTTCCGGGGCCGTTGGTGTAGAATTCGACCATGGCGTCTTTCACAAATTCTGGGTCACGCACCCACTTCAGACGCTCCTCGATGGTTTTTGCGTTCTGAAACGCCGTTACCACATCGTATGGCAAGGCTCCCACCCAGTCGCTCGACGTGCCGGCATCAAAGTTTTCGAAGGGTGAAACTCTTTCCTCAACCGCATTGTCACCCTTTTGCGCGGTTTTTGCGGACCGATTTCTCCCCATGAAAACCAGCAGCAACACGGCGGCACAAAGTAAAACAATCATGGATGCAAAAACCCATGAGCGATTGAACCGTGCGGACTCAGATTTAACATCTGCCTCCACCAGCGCAGCTGGATCATGGGATCGGCGTTGTTGATCGGGATTTAACTCGTCTTGCGGAAACTGCGCCGCGCGCTCCGCCAAATCATGACGCAACTGATCCAACTTTGCCTCCAAATTTTGACGCGCTAGCTCGCGCACGGCAGTGGTCTGTTCCGAATCAGTGATGGTGTGCGCCGTCGCAATCAAATCACCCAAAATGCGCGATTCATCGAATATATCACGACGCAAGCTAATCCGCGTGGCATGTTGTGTGATGGCCGCCGGCTCATTGCTACGCTGCAAACGCGGCATGCGCGCTGTTTTGTCATCGGCATCCGTCGCGTCTGGCACCTGTAGCAACGCGCGCAACTGAGACAAGCAGTCATCAAAGGCGTTGATCATCGAGCGCATCTGCTGCGCCATCTCCTCCAAATCTTCGCTTGATTTGCTGCGCTCCACCACCTTCAAGCTCTGATTCTTAAAGAAATCGAGTTCAATCTCCAATGAGGCGCGATCGCACCAATCAAATAACTCATCCGCGTGCTGACCCGTGCCAGCCGTCTGTGGATTGGCCTCATGCTGATAAAACAGCATCAGGGTGAGATAGCGCACCATCGCCGCCTGGTCCAACAAGTTGTCTCGATCAAAATCCGAACAAATCCAAGCATGCCCGAGACGCAGATCAAAAAATACATTCGAGCGCCACGTTTGCTCCCCCCAATGACCGATAACTTCAAGGGAATCGACACTTTCGATCGAGTCAGACGAGGTCATGGCACGTGCCATGTTTTTCCGAAATACACGCAACGGGATCGATAACCACATCGGTGGTGCCAAAAATGGCAATCCACAATAAGCCTCCACATACTCCACCAGCCATTGCGGCGAAGCGACCCACGCCTCATTGCCCAACGTGCCCGTGCCAAGCGTCTCCAAGTCTTCAATGGCATGCTGCAGCCGGCTCACATGCCTCCGCAAATGCTCAATCTTTGTTTCCTTTTCGCCTTCAGTCATTGATTGCACGACAATTCGCCCTCAATTTGTGCATCATTTCATGTAAAACCCGTCATGGAGCTACACCAATCGACTCACGCAATGAATGGCTGTGGAACCTGACACTATAAAAGTCATCAAGTTTGACAAGGTTTTATTCATTTAATGTGGCGAGCCGCCTCATTTCCATCAAGGCCGCGCCTGTGGATTTGGATCCGCATCTGACGCAGAAGCTTCGCTCCAGGTTTCATTCGGATTCACCGCTCCATCGGCTGTTTCGGCGTGATGCGGCTGCGGCTCGGATTGCGTCGATACCGGCACATCCGCATTTTCAGAATCATCGGCCGTTTTTCGCACCAGTTGCCATCTAAAATGCTGGGGTGGAAAATCATCAACGATCGAGGCATTCAGTTCATCCAACAGACTCATCGAGCTTACAAAAGCGCTGTGCAATTCCACGCGACTCACGTGCCGTCGGACCGCAACAGGTTCATGCTGCCGCAGGAAACGTGGCTTTCTGATGCGCTTTTGCGGTTCCTCAGCATCATCTACAGAATCTGGAAGCAGGGATTTCATCTTCACAATGAAAGTCCCCAACGAAGCAACCATCTCGCGCATTTTCTCCGCCACATCAATCAGATCATTGGTGGTTTCGGACTCGATTAGATCAGAAGAGTCTGCGCGAGCGGACGACCTCATCACAGCGGAATCGGTTCCATGCTCACGTCCTCCATGCTCACGCCAATACGCAATCTCCACCTCACAAGAAGCTTTTTCACACCAGTGCCACAAAGCAACCGCCGCCTCTCCCGCATCCAATAGCTCCGGGTTCGCATCGTGTTGATAAAACAACATCAAAGCCAACAACCGACAAAACAACGCCCGATGCGCCACATTTTCCTGATCATAGCAATCGCTGATCCAGCCCTTGCCCTCGTGCAGATCAAAAAAAATAATCGAACGCCATTCATCGCTCATCCAGATCGCCTCCGCATGATTGTTCTCCTGCTCGATACGCTGCGAGTGTTGCTGCCATTTTTGCCGAATTTCCTCGGCGGAGACAAGTTGCCACAGCGGCGTCACCAAAAAAACCATGCCACAGAACTTCTCCACAAATGAACGCAAGTCCATCGGCACCGGCCAGTATGTCACTTGACCACTCTGCTCACAGACATACAGCTCATTCTGCAAGCGCAAGATCTCCGCCTGCAACTGCCGCATTCTCTGGTGGCGTGTCTGTTGTGGCAAAGCCATGTTATTTGCATTTCATTATTTAATTAATTGATGCGAAAATAGCGTCATCAACATTGCGCCAGATGACAAGTCAATTATCACGTCGATGCCATAAAAAAACCGCGCGGTCCAAAGACCGCGCGGTTGATCAATCAACATGACGCCTCAGCATCACATCATGCCACCCATGCCGTGGTCATGATCGTGACCACCAGCAGCTGGTTTAGCTGGCTCTGGCTTTTCGCAGATCAAGCACTCCGTTGTCAGCAGCAATCCAGCAATCGATGCCGCGTTCTGCAATGCGGAACGTGTCACTTTAGTGGGATCGACCACGCCAGAAGCAATCAGGTCTTCATACTTGTCTGTTGCCACGTTATAGCCAAAGCCCTCAGCGTTGGTTTTCACGTTTGCCACAATCAATGCGCCTTCGCGACCAGCGTTGGCCGCCAACTGACGCAATGGAGCCTCGATCGCACGCGATACAATGCCCGCACCCGTTGCTTCATCACCGATCAAGCCCAGTTCGCCAACGGCAGCCTGCGCGCGAATCAATGCCGTGCCACCGCCAGGAACAATGCCTTCTTCCACCGCAGCGCGCGTCGCGTGCAGAGCGTCTTCCACGCGAGCTTTCTTCTCCTTCATCTCGGTTTCAGTCGCTGCACCCACGTTGATCACAGCCACACCACCGGCCAATTTCGCCAAGCGCTCTTGCAGTTTCTCGCGATCGTAATCGCTGGTGGTTTCCTCGATTTGCTTGCGGATTTGATTCACACGACCCGTGATCGCATCGCTCGAACCTGCGCCCTCGACAATCGTGGTGTTGTCCTTGCCAATCGTCACGCGTTTCGCGGTTCCCAAGTCATCCAACTCAACGCCCTCAAGCTTAATGCCCAAGTCCTCTGTGATGACTTTGCCGCCCGTGAGGATCGCGATGTCTTCGAGCATTGCCTTGCGACGATCACCGAAGCCAGGAGCCTTAACAGCTGCCACGTGCAAGATGCCGCGCAGTTTGTTGACCACCAAAGTAGCCAACGCTTCACCTTCCACATCTTCAGCAATGATGACAAAAGGACGTCCAGTCTTCGCGATTTTCTCCAAGAGTGGCAGCATGTCCTTCAAGGACGTAATCTTCTTCTCGTGAATCAAGATGTAAGCATTGTCGAGCACTGCCTCCATGCCCTCCGCGTCCGTCACGAAGTAAGGCGACAAATAGCCCTTGTCAAACTGCATGCCTTCCACCACATCGAGCGTGGTTTCGATGCCTTTGGCTTCTTCCACGGTGATGGTGCCGTCTTTGCCGACTTTGTCCATGGCTTCAGCAATGATGTTGCCAATCTCTGTGTCCCAGTTAGCTGAAACTGTTGCTACCTGAGCGATCTCCTTGGTGTCGGAAACAGGCTTGGACAGCACTTTCAACTGAGCCACAATGGCTTCTGTTGCTTTCAAGATGCCGCGTTGCAGCGAGATTGGATTCGCTCCGGCTGTGACGTTACGCAAACCTTCTTTGTAAATCGCTTCCGCCAGAACGGTCGCGGTGGTTGTGCCATCACCAGCGATGTCTGATGTCTTGCTGGAAACCTCACGGATCAACTGAGCGCCCATGTTTTCGTAAGGACACTCGAGTTCGATTTCTTTCGCGACCGAAACACCATCCTTGGTGATCGTCGGCGAACCAAACTTTTTGTCCAAGATCACATTGCGACCTGCTGGTCCGAGTGTCGCCTTCACGGCGCGCGCAAGTTTCTCCACTCCGCGCAATAAAGATTGGCGGGCGGCTTCGTCGAATTGCAGTTGTTTAGCTGGCATAAATATTCTTTTGTTTACTGTGGTTTAAATCAAGGTTGTAGAATCGCGCTAAGCATTAAGCGAGCACACCGAGGATGTCGTTTTCGGAGACGATCAAATACTCCACGCCATCCAATTTGATTTCAGTGCCGCCGTATTTGGAAATCAGCACCTTGTCGCCAACTTTAACGGTGAACTCAATGAGCTTACCGCTGTCATCGCGACCACCAGTGCCGACGGAAATCACTTCCGCTTCCTGGGGTTTCTCCTTTGCGCTGTCAGGTAAGACGATGCCACCAGCGGTGACAGCGTCGGCTTCAATGCGTTTGATCAGAACGCGCTGACCGAGTGGTTTGATAGTAGCCATAGTATATGTTTCGTTGTTTTTGTGTTTTCGTTGTCGTTCCGGTGCTGAAACCAACACCGGGAAAGCTTTGTTTATGTGGTTGTGAACAGCATTAAGTCATGAATCAATCGACGACCTCGGCATCGACAACCTTACCCTTCGCTTGACGCGGCTCATTGGTCGTCTCGCCCGCCCCAGCGTTGCTGCCGGACTCCGCGCCAGCCATTTGTTGCGCCGCGTTGTAGAGAGCAGTCATGGAGGCTTCGAGATCAGACGTCGCCGCTTTGATCGCGTCGATGTCTTCTGATTTCAGAGCATCACGCACAGCCGATACCTTGCTCTGCAATTCGGTTTTCAGTTCAGCGGGAGCCTTATCACCCAGTTCCTCAAGTTGTTTTTCTACCTGAAACGCCAGATTTTCGGCTTTGTTCTTCGTATCCACGACTTCAACTCGCTTGCGATCTTCTTCCGCATGCAGCTCAGCCTCTTGCTTCGCGCGCTCAATTTCTTCCTTACTCAGACCGCTGGAACCCTGGATGGAGATTTTTTGCTCCTTGCCGGATTGCTTGTCTTTCGCCGACACATGCAAAATGCCATTGGCGTCGATGTCAAATGTGACCTCAATCTGTGGCTCACCACGCCGCGCCGCAGCGATGCCATCAAGACGGAAGTTGCCGAGCAGCTTGTTATCGTTAAACAACGGGCGCTCACCTTGGCAGATCCGAATGTCCACTGCCGGCTGATTGTCAGCAGCGGTGGAAAACACCTGCGATTTTTTCGCCGGAATCGTGGTGTTCCGCTCAATCATTGCCGTGGCGCGTGAGCCCTCGGTTTCGATCGAAAGAGTCAGCGGCGTGACATCCAACAGCAACACATCTTTCACATCGCCACGCAGCACTCCGCCCTGAATGGCCGCACCAATCGCGACAACTTCATCAGGATTCACGCCTTTGTGCGGCTCCTTGCCCGCAAGATCCTTTGCCGTCGCCACCACTTTGGGCATGCGCGTCATGCCACCCACAAGCACCAGCTCATCGATTTTTGATGCATCGACACCCGCTTCCCGCAAGCAATCCAATACTGGTTTTTTCGTGCGTTCAAACAAACTATCGCACAATTGCTCCAATTTGGAACGCGTGAGCGTCAGCTGAATGTGCTTCGGACCCGTGCTGTCAGCCGTGATGAAAGGGAGGTTAATGTCATAAGACTGCGAGGAACTCAGCGCAATCTTTGCCTTCTCCGCCTCTTCCTTGATCCGCTGCAACGCATCCGGCTGTCCGGAAAGATCAATGCCTTGATCGCGCTTGAACTCTTGCGTGATGAACTGAATCAATGTGTTATCCCAGTCATCGCCACCCAATTGGGTATCACCGTTCGTGGCCAAAACCTCAAACACGCCGTCGCCAATTTCCAGCACAGAAATGTCGAAGGTGCCGCCGCCCAAGTCATAGACCGCGATTTTTTCGTCGGATTTCTTGTCCAAACCATAAGCCAATGACGCCGCTGTCGGTTCATTGATGATGCGCAACACCTTCAAGCCAGCAATTTCACCAGCTGCTTTCGTCGCGTTGCGTTGCGAGTCATTAAAATAGGCAGGAACGGTGATGACCGCTTCGTGGATGCTTTCACCCAATTTTGCTTCCGCATCCGCTTTGAGTTTGCCTAAAACCATGGCCGCGATTTCCTGCGGCGAATACGTTTTGGTTTCGCCGCCAACTTCGACCTCAATGTGCGCATCACCATTGCTGGCCGCGACAATCTTATATGGCATGCGCTTGTCCGCTTCGGTCAGCTCCGAAAACTTGCGGCCAATCAGTCGCTTAGCTGAAAAAATCGTATTGCGAGGATTGGTGATGGCCTGACGCTTAGCCGCCTGTCCTACCACCCTTTCGCCGGATTTGGTAAAAGCGACCACCGATGGAGTCGTGCGTGCGCCTTCCGAATTTTCCAAAACCACCGGCTCACCACCCTCCATGACAGACATGCAGGAGTTGGTGGTGCCGAGGTCGATTCCGAGTATTTTAGACATAGAATGTGAGGTTGGTTGTGATAATCGCGCTCATCACTGAGCATCATGAACGATGTTTCTATGGCAATGAGCATGCCACCGAGACAAAAAATCAATAAATCACTTAACATCAATAACTTACCATCAATCAAAGCAACGCAAATTCATCACCAAGTGCACTCTCAGACAAGATGTCGCAGACAACATGTCACAAATCGCGTCAAAATGTCGCACTTTCACTGTCAGTGTAGGCACGTCGCGCGGCGTGTTGGCTTGCGTATTTTTTTGTTTGCCTAAGCAGCAAAAACGTAACAGTTTGCTGCAAGCGTTTGAGATTAAAGGTCACCAACGGCTTCTCTGTTGGCTGCCGAGGATCTAGGTAACGCCCAGCGCACTCATCACATGTCCTCGGTCAACGATTCCTCATCCGGTAAGCCAAGCATTCGATCCGCAGTCTCGCGTCCGCGCCGTTCTGACGCACAGCCAAAGGCAGCGCGACCAATGAAGCAGACGACGTCACCGACCGAACCCGCCAAGCGCGCTTCATCCGAACGCAAGCAAGCTAGCGCCAATCGATCCGCTTCGGCTCAACCGACAACAAAAAGCCAGCCTGCGCCGCAATCCAAGTCGGCTCCGTTGTCCACTCCCAAAAAAGCAGCGAAATATTTCATCTTGGACACTAATGTGTTGTTGCACGATCCCGCATGTTTGGGACGCTTCAAGGACAATCACATTTGCATCACCACCGATGTTCTGGCTGAACTCGACAAGTTCAAGAGCGAGCAAACCGAGCGTGGAGCGAATGCGCGGCGCGTGCATCGTCTGCTGATGGAGTTGTTCGCTCAACCCGGTTCGGTGACCGACGGTGTCGCAACCTCCGGAGGTGGGACGGTTCGAGTGATTGTTTTTGATCCGGCCACGAGTGAAAAAAATAATCAAGCAATGGCGGCGTTCTTTCGCATTTTTCCAGACCGCGAGCGCGTGGATCATCGGATTTTAGCCAGTGCGTTGTTGCTAATGAAAGATAACCCGGCTCCGGTTATTTTAGTGACCAAGGATCTGAACATGCATCTGAAGGCACGAGCGGTGGGCATCGATTGCCAGGATTATTTGAACGACAAGGTTCATCCCGAAGAAATCGCCAATTTTGACTTCAAAAGCATCGCCATCGAGCCGTTGGAATGGCAGCGCTTTGCAAGTAGCGGTGAGCTTGTGCTCGCTCCTGATCGGCATATTCCACTGGCAATCAATGAGTATGTGATGCTGCAAAGCGGTGAGCAGCAGTTACCCGCTCGCATGAACGCGCAAAGAAAGCTTGTGCGGCTGATCTGCCCCGATACCTTAAAGATTCCCGATGGTCACCACCTGAAGCCATTGAATTTCGGGCAAAAATGCCTGATCGATGCGTTGTTGAACCCAGACATATCACTCGTTACTTGTTTCGGCCACGCAGGCACAGGAAAAACCTTGGTTGCGGTGGCAGTAGGTCTGCATGAGATGTTCAATCGCCGCTACAATGGCGTGACGATCAGTCGTCCAGTCGTCGCCATGGGAGACCAACTGGGATTTTTACCCGGAACACTGGAGGAAAAGATGCGTCCTTGGCTGCAACCGATTCACGACGCTCTCGATTTGCTGATGCGTCCCACCATGCCTCTGGGACCACGCCGCAAACAACACGCGAAGGACAGCAACGATCCCAAAATTAAAAAACCATGGGAGTTGTTGATGGAACAAGGAATCATCGAGATCGAGGCCTTGTGCTACATTCGCGGTCGCAGCATTCCCAACCGCTTTTTCATTCTCGATGAAGCTCAACAGCTCACACCTCAGGAAGCGAAAACCGTGGTCACTCGCATGAGCCGTGGCTCAAAGTTGGTTCTGGTGGGGGATCCGGGTCAAATTGACAATCCATACGTCGATAGCCGCAGCAATGGACTTGTTTACACGCGCAATCGCCTGAAAGGTCAAGAGTTTACCGCTCACGTCGCACTCACGCGTGGTGAGCGTTCCGAACTCGCTGATGCCGGTGCCCGACTCATGTGAGCGCCTGATTCCCGACAGGAAGCCACGGCCAGGCAGGAAGCCAAACTCGGCAATCGCTCGCGCAGGACCAGCGTTCGCATTGTCACGGTTCAGCCCTTTGTCGCATCGCATGCGATGATGAATCGCAGCCATTAGCGTCCCATCCGCTAGTGCCAACGAATCAACCAACGTTCTTGACCGCGTGGATCAAATCACTGGCAAACTGGCGAACCGCGACCTCGGGGTGCGCATCCTCGGCATGAAGTTCCACTTGCTTCACCAAAGCCGATCCGACAATCACCCCATCGGCGACCGCCGCCACTTGCGCTGCCTGCACGGGAGTGGAAATGCCAAATCCCACGCACACAGGCACCGTCGCATGTTGACGCAACTTAGCCACCAACGCGCCAATGTGTGCCGATGGCGCGCCATGCGCCCCTGTGACGCCCGTGCGCGATAACGCATAAATGAAACCCTGAGCCTTTGCGGCCAACATCGCCGCCCGCTCATCGGGCGTGTTCGGCGCAATCAAACGAATCTGCCGCAAACCGGGATGAAACACAAACTCATCCCCCACTACCGCTTCGTCCGGAGGCAAATCCAACAACAACATGCCATCCACTCCCGCCGCAACAGCATCACGCTGAAAATCCACAAAACCATAGGAATAGATCGGGTTCAGATACGCAAACATCACAATCGGTGTCTCGTGCGTGCGCCGAAATTCCTCAACCAGCGCCAGAACACCCGCAGTGGTCATTCCCGCCTTGAGCGCCCGATCCGCTGCCATCTGGTTGACAACCCCATCTGCCAAAGGATCAGAAAAAGGCATGCCGATCTCCAAAATATCCGCACCCGCGTCCGCAAGACCTTTCATGATCGCTAACGAACGCTCATGATCCGGATCTCCTGCCGCAATGTAAGCAATAAATGCCTTCTTCCCCTGCGTCCGCAATCGCGCAAACACCTTATCAATTCGATTCTCCTGAGTCATTACCGTCGTTTGATCCGCTTCCCTGTCAATCGCGTCGCTACTAAATTCGAACACACCCCTTTGGTGCGCAGCTTTTCACAGCCAGCTTCAATGTGGATTGACTGCCGTATCGGACGAAAACCCTGACGGCGCGTCAAGCAATCATTGAGCATCTCCAAATGCGCGTCTTCGAACTCCACCACTTTGCCGCAATCCACGCAAACAAGATGATTGTGCGCCGGTTTCTCGATAAAATTGGGATCATAAGTCGTCAATTCGCCACCCAGAGCAATCTCTCTTAGCAAATTGGCCTCCACTAACAAGCCAATTGTGCGATACACTGTCGCCCGCGATACACGCGCATCTGTGCGGTGGATCTCATCGAAAAGCTCCTCCGCCGTGAAATGCTCATCGCGAGAAAAAATCAGCGACACAATCGCATCACGCTGCGACGTGCGACGCAGCGAGCGACGTTTCACAAATTCGTTGAAACGCTCCAGAATGTCCTGATTCATGATCTCCAGACACCTTAGCGGAACGGCATCGAATGAAAAGAAAAAACCAGCTCCTATTCCGCGCAAGCGCGATCCTTGCAGACCAAAGGCTCAGCGACGACGACGCCACAGTGCAAAGCCAGCCACGAATGTCAAGACCATGGTCGAAGGCTCGGGCACGGCTGAAGTCACTTGATCTTGCGACACACCCGTGAACCGAATCATGTCTTGGCGTGAAGCATTGGTCAAATACTGGAAATTGTAATTGGAGAATCCAGATAAACCCGCAATATACGTGTTGGCTTTCGCTAAAACCTGACCACTAGTGCCAGAACTCGACAGCCGGGCATTGCCCGCCGTCAGCGACAAATTGGACGAGCCATCGATCAAAACCTCCCAAATCAACCATTGCACCGCCGCAGCATCCACCGACGTGCGAGCCGAGGCCATGTAACCTCCAAGCAGCTTGGAAATGACTGACGCCCCCGTCAACGCACTCACACTGGTTTGCTGGTAGGTGACACGCTCGTTATAATTGATCGATTGAAAAGGATCCGCGCAAAAGGCACTAAATTCATCGAAATTTAATACCCCAGCATTCTCGGACTCATAGGCACGATTAGCAAACGTGCCACTGGTGATCAATCCAGGATTGACCGAACGAAATGTCGCTGAAATCGTCTGTCCAGACGCCTTATTGGAGTAAATAGCGACCAAAACAGCTGTGGCGCTGCCGCAAATCAAAGCTTTTTTCAACATGGAACCAGATTTATTCATCGATTGATTGGGGGGGTGGAGCTGATAAGTATTAAATACCAACCTGCCGGAACTGACATGATTAAACAAACCGCAAAAGTCAATTACAAAACAAATATATTTTCATTAATCACAATCCATCCGATTCGCCAATGCCGTGGAGAATGGATTTTTCAGCAAGCCAGTCCATGTAACCCAATCGAAGATGAAAAAAGTAACCCGAATGAAGGAGACAAAAGATCGTGCATCAGCCAGAGCGATCGATAAGAATCGTCTCATGCCACGCACCATTCGCTCGATCTTCGGACTCTGCTGGGTCTTCACTCTCAGCTGGGCTCGCGCCGAATTTCAAATTCAACAAGAATCGTCCAGCCTGCGCATCAGCGACGACGATGGTTTGATCACGGAATATCGCACGGATTCTCGCGTGCCATATTTATATCCACTGAGCGCCCCGAAGGGAGCCATGCTCAATCGTCACTGGCCGATCGACGACAGTGTTCCGGGGGAAGAGCGCGACCACCCGCACCATCGCTGTTTTTGGCTGTCGCATGGGGATGTCAATGGGTTCGACTTCTGGGCATGGAAAGGAAAAAAGGGCGAAGCAAAAATCGTTCACCAGCGCTTTGAGAATTTGACAAAATCCAATCATTCCGCAGGATTCACCGTCATTCTCCACTGGAAAGCGAACGATCAAGTGCTGCTGACAGAAACGCGTCAATACACCATCACCAATCACGACGCCCGCACCCGCATTGTCGATCTAACGAGCGAACTTGAGGCAACCAACGGTGATGTCACATTTGGCGATAGCAAGGAAGGCTTTTGCGCGTTTCGCACTGATGGCAGCATGAGGCTGGTGGGTCCAACCGCCGCTGGGCATATTGCCAACAGTGAGGGCGTGCGCGATGCCGATTGCTGGGGCAAACGCGCCCGCTGGACGAGTTTCTACGGACCGAACGAAGCGAATCAGCCCGCCGTGATCACCCTCATGGATCACCCAAAGAATCTACGCCACCCCTCCTGGTGGCATGCGCGGGATTACGGCTTGCTCGCCGCTAATCCCTTTGGAATCAACGAATTTGAAAACAAAAAACAGCACGGCATCGGAAACTATCTCCTTAAAAAAGGTGAAACCCTCCAAGTTCGCTATCGTCTGATTCTGCAAAACGGCGAATTCAATGCCGCAGCAACGGAAAACTTGTGGAAAGAATTTCGTGATGGTTCACGTTAGTGACTGCGTGATCTAATGATAGATAACACTGCATTGCCTATGAAACGTCGTCATTTTTTTGAAAAATCCCTACTCGCTGGCACTTGGTCACTATTGGCTCCCCACGCTCATGCCATTGGTGCGAATGAGGAAATCCGCGTTGCCGTGATTGGCTTCAATGGCCGCGGCAAGTCACACATCAATGATTTGCTCAAAGTCAAAGGCTGCCGCGTGGTTGCCTTGTGCGATGTGGATCCCAAGATCTTAGCCGCGAAAAAGGCCGAACTGGCTAAAGATGGCCATGCGGTTGCGACCTATGATGATTACCGCAAGCTCTGTGCCGCATCTGACATTGATGCGGTGAGCATCGCCACACCGAATCACACGCACGCCTTGATCGCTCTCACAGCCGCAGCACATGGCAAGCATGTCTATGTGGAAAAACCCGTTTCGCACAACGTTTGGGAGGGCCGTCAACTCGCTCTCGGAGCCAAGCGCCACAATGTGATCATCCAACACGGGTTTCAACGCCGTTCCGAATCCGCATGGCAAGAAGCTTTTGCATGGCTGGCGGAGGGTCACCTGGGTCAACTCAAACTCGCGCGTGGGTTTTGCTACAAACCCCGTCCGAGCATCGGCAAGGTTTCGGCACCCACTGAGCCACCTGCTGGCTTGAACTACGATCTATGGTGCGGCCCACGACCCCTTGCAAAGGTCATGCGCCAAAAGTTTCACTACGACTGGCACTGGCAACTTCCCTATGGCAACGGGGATCTGGGCAACCAAGGGCCGCATCAGCTCGATGTCTGCCGCTGGGCTCTCGGCGATCCCATCTTGCCCGAACGGGTGCTCTCACTTGGAGGACGCTTGGGATATGAAGATGATGGCCAGTCCGCCAACACCCAGCTGTTGTGGTTAGAACACCCGGGCAAGGCGCCGATTTTATTTGAAGTGCGCGGGTTGCCGAAGGCGAATCTGGACTACAAATCAGGCGTCGATTCATACCAGGGTCAATCCGTTGGCAATGTTCTCGAATACGAGAACGGAACGTTGCGCGGTGAGCACAGTCCTAAATGCACCGTCTATGATCGGGATGGCAAGGAGATCAAGAGTTTCACTAGCAAAAGCAATCCATTTGAACGCTGGATTGAAGCCATCATCAAAGGCAAAATCGAGACCATTCGCGGGGTCGAATCCGGCCATTACAGTTCCGCACTGGCGCATTTGGGCAACATATCCCTGCATCTCGGCAAGCAACAGCTAGACGCTAGCACCAAACTCGCTTCGCCGCTGTCCGATGCCTTGGAACGGATGCACCAGCACCTCGAGGCCAACGGCATCGATGCGAAAAAAGCTGCCATCACTTACGGTCCAATGCTGCAATTCGATCCGCAAAAAGAACAATTCATCGGCAGCCGTGCAGAAGCTGCTAATGAACTGTTGCGAGAAGAAATGCGTGAAGGTTTCGCTCTCCCGGTATAAGAATCAGCGCACAGCATGCGCTCATCTTCATCATCTCAACCACACAAGAGGTCCAGCGCCGCTGACATCAACGCGGCACTGGCAGAAACCCAAGCGATCTACCGCGAGCTGGAACACCGACCAGCTCAGCGCGATTGCCAGGGGCGCGCCGAGTGTTGTCAATTTGGATTAACCGGCAAAACCCCTTATCTTACCAAGTCTGAGGCGCTGCTCGCGGCGAAAGGCTGGCGCGCGAGTGGCCGCCGCGACCTCCCCACCCCCGCCGATGGCTCGTGCCCGTTCATGCGCAACGGACGCTGCCAGATTTACCAGCACCGCCCTTTTGCGTGTCGAACTCACTTTTGCAATGCCGCTGGCGGCTTGCTGCCTCGCGTCGCCGTTCGCGATTTGATTCAACGTTTGGAAACGCTTGATGCCCAACTCGGTGGCACAGGCGCCATTCATTTGCCACTGGCTCTGCGTCAAGCAATGAAAGAGCTTCGCTGATTCCCAGCTCCTCCTGCTTGCCTTTTTTTGCTTGCCAGGATTTCAAATAACCCACACGCAAGTAGCCATGCATACCCTTCGCCTCGGCATACTCGGTTCTGGCTCTGGTTCAAATTGCCAAGCATTGATGGACGCCATCGCATCAGGCACTCTGAACGCTCACATCGCCATCGTCATGTCCGATGTGCCCCATGCGTTGATTCTCGAACGCGCGCGCCGCGCTGGGATTGCCACCGCAACCATCGAGTGCCAAGGCTATCGCAATCTTTTTCCCCTTGAAGCCCAACAACACACCGCAGATGTCCTCAAACAACACGACGTCGATCTCGTCTGCCTTGCTGGTTTCATGCGCCTCATCAAAACTCCGCTTTTGGATGCCTTTCCGCGTCGCATCATCAACATTCACCCGTCGCTGCTGCCAGCATTTCCCGGCGTCGCTGCGTGGCAACAAGCGATCGACGCCGGAGCCACGGAGTCCGGCTGCACCGTCCACTACGTTGATGCCGGAATGGACACTGGCCCGATCATCCTCCAGGAGCGTGTTCCCATTTTACCAGATGACACCGCCAGCTCCCTGCACCAACGCATCCAGAACGCCGAGCACAGCCTCTACCCCGCCGCAGTTCGGTTGCTGGCGAATCAACAAATGGGAAGCTTCGAGCCGATCGATCATTAACGCCTGTTCCAACTCCGATATTGCGTCATCGTAAGCCTTGCAAACACGAGCCACGACACAGTCCCGCTAACAGACCATTCCCAGCGCACAAGAAAGTCAAATGTTTGCCAGATTTTCCACACTGATTTGTAAAATTATTTCTTGACGGATACCAACCTTGATAGCAGTATTCGCCCCCCGCAACAAGCATTGATTGTCATGGCTACAGCACAAGTTATTCTCAAAGAAAAAATCACCGGCCTCGGTGCCGAAGCAGACGTGGTGAAAGTCCGCGCTGGCTACGCTCGCAATTTTCTGATCCCTCAAGGCAAAGCCTATGAAGCAACTCGTGCCAATTTGCGTCATGTCGAAGATCTCAAAGCTGCGCGCGCTCAACGCGAAGCCGAAGAACTTGAGCAAGCGAAAGCAATGGGTGAAGCTGTCGCCAAGCTGCGCCCCAAGTTCACTTTGGAAATTGGCCAAGATGGACGTGCGTTCGGCTCTGTGACTTCGATTGATATTCATCGCGAGCTGGAAGCTGCAGGCATCAACATTGATCGCCACGGCATTGAGCTGGAAAAGCCCATCAAAAAGTCTGGCAAATCCGAAGTTGTGGTGCGTGTGCATCCCGAAGTGGTTGTCACGATGACCATCAATGTGATTGCACCAAAAGAAGCTGCGGACTCAGCAGAAGAGTCCTGATTCGACTGCCTTACTCATGTCAAAAGCGCGCCGGTGGCGCGCTTTTTTTGTGCCTTTGTTCTTTACACAGAGGCGACTAGCCAGTTAGTCATATCGCGCCCAATATCATGTCTCTCAACCCAGTGCATGCTCCACGATTAGAAATGCGTGGGATTCGAAAAGTCTTTGGTCCAACGGTTGCGTTGGGGCATGTGGATCTGCAAGTGCTGCCTGGTGAAGTTCATGCCTTGGTTGGCGAAAACGGTGCGGGCAAGAGCACGTTGATGAAAGTTCTCTCGGGTGCGCACAGTCCTGACAGCGGTGAGATGCTCTTTGAGGGCGCGCCCTATCTGCCACGCAATCCGCTCGATGCGCGCGCGCGGGGGGTGGGAATGATTTATCAAGAACTATCCATCGCCGCCCATCTGTCGGTGGAAGAAAACATCGTTTTGGGCATGGAGCCGACACTGGGTCCATGGATTGATCGCAAAACGATGCGTTCCCGCGCTCAAGAAGCCTTGGCGTTTTTCGAGCATCCAGATCTCCAACCACACATGCGTGCCGGCGATTTGTCGGTTTCAGCTCAACAATTAATTGAAATCGGACGCTCACTGGCGATGGGCTGCAAGCTGCTCGTGTTCGACGAGCCCACGTCCTCGCTCGCGCAAAAAGACATCGAGCGCTTGTTTGTGTTGATCGATAAACTGCGCGATCAAGGCATTTCGATCATTTACATTTCGCACTTTTTGGAGGAAATCAAGCGACTGGCCTCGCGCTTGACCATTCTCCGCGACGGCAGCGCGATTGCAACAAAAGATGTGGCGACGACCAGCCCTGAAGAGATTGTGTCTTTGATGGTCGGACGCGATGTCAAGGATCTCTATCCTCGCAGCCAGCGCTCTCCAGGCAAGAAGTTGCTGGAGGTCAAGAACTTAGCCGGTCAACAGAAACCACTCGATGCCTCTCTTACCTTGCATCGCGGCGAAGTCGTGGGCATCGCTGGCCTGGTCGGCTCCGGCCGCACAGAGTTTCTTCGGGTTCTGTTTGGCTTGGATCCGATCAAATCAGGTTCTGTCACCCTCAATGACCAACCGCAGCGCTCCCACGCTTCACCCGCTCACCGATGGAAAGCAGGCATGGGAATGCTCAGTGAAAACCGCAAGGAGGAGGGTTTAGCCTTGAGTCTTTCCATCGCTGACAACATCACCCTGTCCAGTCTGGAGACTTTCGGCAAAATGGGACTGGTTTCGCCGACGAAAATGGAAAACGCCTCTCAGCATTGGGTGAAGACGTTAGGAATCAAGTGCTTCAATGCCGCTCAGAAAATCGGTGCATTGTCCGGCGGCAATCAGCAAAAGGCGGCCCTGGCCCGATTGTTGCAACACGAAGTGGACATTTTGCTGCTGGATGAACCGACGCGCGGCATCGACATCGCCGCCAAGGCTCGCCTCTACGAGGCGATCAATGAGATCGTCACGGATCCGCAACGACCGCGTGCGGTGATCGTGATTTCGAGCTATCTTCCCGAACTTTTTGGCATTTGCGACCGCATTGCTGTCATGTCACGCGGCAAATTAACCCGTGCCGTCCCTGTCTCGCAAATCACTCCCGAAGACGTCATGCGAGTCGCGACTGGCAAAGCTAATGACTTTGAATCGTAATCCCTCCTCTCCACCTTCGCAACGGTTTCATTTCACCTCACATCACCATGGCTTCAAGCATCAATCTTCGCTCCATCCTCACGTTACTCGGCCCATTCTTAGCGCTGCTGGTTGTTTATGTGATCTTTGGTCTGATGAACCCCTACTTCTTTGGATCAGCGGTGGCATTGGGAATTTTAACGCAAACAGTCATTGTCGCCACTGCCGCCATCGGCATGACGCTGATCATCATCTCCGGTGGCATCGATCTTTCTGTGGGGTCGATCATCGCGCTCGCCTGCGTTATGGCCGCTTATCTTGCTAGTCAAAACTTATCACCGGTGGTGGTTTTCCTTGCCACCATTGCTTTTGGAGCTTTTTGCGGTGCGTGCAATGGCAGTTTCACGGTTGGGCTCAAACTCCTGCCATTCATCGTCACTCTGGGGACCATGCAGATTTTTCGTGGGTCAGCTAAAGTTGTCACCAATGGCACACCGATCAATTTGCCCTCAGAAGTGACCACCTGGAAGCAGTGGATGGGCGGTTCAGGCCTGCCGTTAGGTGTCTGGATGATGTTTGCGCTGGTTCTGATCTTCACTCTGCTGCTGCGCTACACTCGCTTTGGTCGCCACATTTATGCGGTGGGTTCGAATGAACAAACGGCGATTCTCTGCGGGTTGCCAGTGGCTCGCATCAAAATTTTTGTTTATACCATCAGCGGTGCTCTGGCCGGACTCGCCGCCCTGATGAATATGGCTAAAACATCCCAAGGCGATCCCACCACGGCGATGGGTCTGGAACTCGATATCATTGCGGCGGTGGTCATTGGAGGAGCGAGTCTGTCCGGCGGCGAGGGTTCGGTCTTGGGAGCACTCATCGGAGCCTTGCTGATGACAACAATCCGCATGGGTTGTGTGATGAATAATATTCCCACTCCATGGACCGAGGTGATCACGGGTGCGATCATCGTCATCGCTGTGATCATCGACCGCTTGCGCCATCGCAAGTGATCGGTGGTCAGCTCGCCTGCTGCAAGCCCCTCGCGTTCTTGACTCGATGCGTTTGATGATGGATTCATCATGAATGATGCAAATTCGGTGATCGAATCCATTTGGGCTCTCTTGGAAATTTCAAAAATAAAATATATTTTTATTGATTGATTGACAGCTGGCGGAGTATCCTATTTTTCACAACGATACGACGACATGCCCCTCTTTCGTTTCCTCCTCGCTTCTGGCTTTCATCGCCTCGGGTTTCACCGACCCCTTTGCTCAGTGCTCACCTTGCGGTGCGCGTTGTTATGCGCCGTCATCATGGGCAGCCAGGCATGGGCTTGGACGCCGGGTGTGGGAAATCCGCAAGCGACCAATCAGTTTTCCGTGAATCGATACGATAAACGGGATGTGTTGGCCTTTTATCAAGTGGTTTACAAGGCTTCAGAAAATTTCGTGGCCAATATCGGCTGGACTGGCAATATCACGACCGGACAACCCGGAACCACCACTAGCACATTCAAAAACGATGTCCTGCGACGCGTGAATTACTATCGAGCGATGACAGGCATGCCGTCGGATCTGGTGTTGAACGACGCCAAATCCGCTAAGTGCCAGCAAGCCGCTTTGATGTTTGCTCGCAATGACTCCATCCGGCATGATCCGCCAACGGACTGGACGTTTTACACCACGGATGCGGCTGAGGCGGCGAACAACTCAAGCATTGGGCTCGGCACATACGGACCTTCAATCATCGATGGTTACGTGCGCGATGACGGGCCACAAAACACTCCCGTCGGTCACAGAAGATGGTTGTTTTATTCGCGCAGCCAAGAGATCGGCACAGGAGATGTCCCGCCTGTTGGCAACTATCAAGCTGCCAACTGCACATGGATGCTCGGGAATTTCAAATCAACGAGCCTCAAGCAATTCGTTGCTTGGCCAAACGAGGGCTACGTGCCTCACAACCTCGCTCCTAGCCGTTGGTCGCTCAGTTACCCCAACGCTCGTTTCGACAATGCCACCGTGACGATGAGTCGTGGCGGTGTGCCAATCACGGTCAACGTTGTTTCAAAAGACTACGTGGGCTTCGGTGAAAACACCATTGTCTGGGAGCCAGCGGGAATCCCCACGTCCGTGACACAAGACATCAGCTACGAAGTCGAAGTGTCAGGAATCACTGGCGTCGATGTGCCAACCAGTTACCGATACAACGTCACTCTATTCAATCCCGAAATACTGGGCGAAGTTCCCGTCATCACCGGAACCGCCACTCCCCCCACATCCGGCGCGCGTTACAGTTTCAACGCCATCAACCAAGCAGATGCCTACGAACTGCGAATTAGCAGCGGCAATTCAGCGCCCTGGACAGAAACCGCAGAAGATAGCGTGACACCCAAGGTGATCGCTGACATCAACAGCTTATACTCCCTTCGCCAGTCGTGGTTAAAAAACAATGGCACCAAGGCTTTTCAACTAACGTTTGCCAGTGATTCGGACGTGGGGTGGGATGACCAAATCATCTTGTTGGATCGTCTGATTTTACCCACAACCTCGAGTTCATTGACTTTCAGCGAACTTTTTCGCTGGGCGACCACGACGAGTCGCTTGAGCGCCGAAGTGAGTGATGATGATGGCGCAACATGGTTTGAAGTTTGGGGACGTGATGGCAGTGGCAATTCCTCCAGCAAGGGTTGGGATGCCAGTTTTAATTCCCGCAACGTGAGTTTATCTCCTTATTCGGGGCGGCCTATCCAGGTTCGCTTCCGCTATCACAATTCTGGAACGGTTTTCACGGGGATCGGCAAGAACTACGGCGTTTTTCTGGATGACATTTCGATCTCCAACGCCACCGAACTGGTCAACACCAAGGAGACGCGACTCGCTGGCAATGCAACCGGTTTTGATCTGAACGAGACTACCTTAGGCACCGCACTCTCCAGTGGCTCAACTTACTACATGCGGATGCGACCCAGCGTTGGCCTCAAGCTATTTCCATTTGGTCCACTCAAACGCGTTGGTCCGCCGCCACTGTCAGCTTTAGCCAGCCTATCGGGCTTAGAAGTCAGCCCAGGTTCGTTCACGCCCCAGTTTGATGGCGAAACATTAACCTACAGCATGAGCGTGCCGTATTCGGTCAAGAGCCTTAGTCTCAAAGCAAGCCTATTTGATGGCAATGCGAGCCTCAAGATCAATGACTCGATCCAGACCAATGCCTCGCCCCGAGCTGTTGATTTGAATGTCGGCACGAATCAAATTCGCATTCAAGTGACCGCAGAAAACAACATCAATCAGCGCACTTACGTGCTGCAAGTGCTGCGATCTTCGGCCAATGACGCCAATTTGCAGGGGTTGACTGTTTCATCTGGGAATTTGGATAAGGCATTCTCGCCCAATCAGGTGCTATATCGCGTGAATGTCCCATTCGAAACACAGAGCATTTCGCTAACCCCGACCGCCAATGCTTCTGCGGCAACGATCAAGGTTAACAATGTTGCAGCGATTTCTGGGCAACCCAGCACCTCGATTCCGCTCAGCTCAGGAAATAACTCCATCACGATAGAAGTCACGTCTGAAGATGGCAGCGCCATCAAGAATTATGTGGTCAGTGTCGTAAAGTCCGAGTTCACTCGCATTGGTGAGACTTATGCGCGCGATCTGAAAAACCTATTAAGCACCACGAACGCTCAGAGCTATAAGTTGATTGGCAAGTTGCCGCAAGGACTTGTTTTTAACGGTTCAACTGGCTTACTGTCTGGAGTCACCACCGGACCAGTGGGCTCTTACTCTCTCACGCTTCAGGCCATCAATAACAATGCCGTGACGCAGAGTTCGAATCTAACCCTCATCATTTCACCATTTCCCGCCACGTTGCTGGGTGGATATGAAGCCCTATTGGAAAACAACGCTGGTCGGCCAACTGGCGCCTTCCGAGTCACGATCAGTGCGAACAACACCTGGACGGCAACGTTGGAAATGCCTGGATACGCGATTCGTCGCAGCAGTGGCAAATTTGAGCTGAATCCAAATCAAAACACCATTGCCATCAATGCCATCTACGCGGCAACATCAACATTGCCCCGCTGTGCTTTGAACATCAACCTGAATGATACGGCAAATCTGTTCACTGGCAGTTACACCAGCGACACCAGCAGTGGCACCGTCCGCGGCTTTCGTTTGGCAAATGCCAGCCAGAGCCCTGTGAAAAACCTACCGATTGTTTTGAGCTTCGATGGCGGCGTGCAGAGCTCCATCACCGTGCCATCCGGTATTGGATTTGCCACGGGCGTCATGACCAACAAAGGAAGCGCTACACTGCGCGGCGTGCTTGGTGATTCGCAAGGATTCACAACCACGCTTCGCCTATCTGCAACTGGCCAAGCTCTGTTGTGGATTCAGCCTTATCGAAATAAAAACTCTTTCCTCGGAGGCTTCATTAGCATCGATCGCTTGGGGCAGAGTCTTCCGGTTCCAAACACAGAGAAATGGGCGGATAATCTCAAGTGGTATCGCTCACCCGATGTGTCTGAACTCGCCTACACCGCAGGCTTTGGTCCAATTGCTGTTTTATGCTCTCATTCTGGATGGAATTTGCCCAGCACCGCAGCTAGTTTAACGACAGTTCTGAACTTACGCTCCAGTGGTCAAGTTGGCGTCGTGATGGACGGTGCCGAGTTTTCCAATGTCGCGAATCGTGCAACGATCGGATTTGGCGACTTGCCCACTCAATTTGCCATCACGGATCGATACGCTTTGACCGCCAGCGCCCCAACATCAAGCACTCCCGCTAAATGGTCAGGCAGCATCAACCGCGCCAACGGAACGATCAGCGGCTCGATTCGACTTCCATACGGGATCAACGATATCCTTGCCGGCACAGCAACGATTCAGGGCGTTTTACTGCCCAGCGAGGCCTCGACACAGATGGTCGGCGGAGGCTACATCAAGATTCCAGTCATTGGCAAAAAAGGCGCGTATCGCACTTCTGCTTTGATTCTGCAACGTTGAATCGTTCATCTTGGTTTTTTTGATGGTTCTTGTGAGCCCGCGAAGCGGCAGAATTTCTCCCGGATTGTCGCACCGCCACCAGGCCCAACGATGAAGCCGCCAGTATTGAAAAAAATCCCTGACGCGTCACTTTTGTCGCAATATTTGAACTCGCCACTGCGTCTGAATTGAGTCACATTACAACCACACCATGAAAATGAAACATTTGATCTCATCTCGCCACGCTACCCCTTTGGCCTCAATGGTTTTATCTGCCTCACTGCTGGGGCTGCTGGCATCCTGTGGAGATTCGGCACAACATGACTACGACACCGCAGAAGGCCTGCCGGCACCGGCCGGTCACCCGTCAACACCGGGGAGTGTGACCTACAGTGCCGCTGCCTACGAAGAAAACGCGCAACCCACTGATCCACAAGCGATTGCAGCCACGCCAACGACGAGCGAGCCAGCTCTGGCTCTTCCGGCGGCTCAGCAAGATGCCAACGCCGTTGCGACTCCTCGCTTCCACTACGTGGCACCGGGCGATAGCCTGTGGAAAATCAGCAAACAATACAAAGTGCCCGTTGCCTCGATCAAAGCGGCCAACAACATGAGCAATGACATTGTCGTGTTGGGCAAAAAGATGATCATCCCCGCGCACTGACAATCACGCGACTTCCGCACCCGCTCCGTTCGCCAGCGCTCATGTCATGTTTGAGCCTGGCGGATCGCTGAGCACAAAGGGTGTTCCATTTTCAACCAGCGATCACCATCAATGAAAGATCCAACGGGTCAACAACGACCATGATGCACAGCCATGTCGCCACGCGCGCCGCCTGGTTTACCCTCATGGCGATGCTGCGATGCTCTCCTTGCCACGCTGCGGAACCGGAAAAAATAACGCCTGCTCCGCCGTCAGAGCTCAAGGACAAGGGCATCGAATCGCTATTGGACGAACTACTGAGCCAGCGCGGCAGTCGAGAAGACTTCGAGCAACACATCGCGCAGGCGCGACAAGCTGGACTCCATGAGCAGGTGCTGCTTGAAGCCCGTTTTCTCTATTGTGTCGATCAAGATCAAGCGTCGCTGCCGCAACTCATTCCTGCACTCGAAGCCATCAGCTCCCAGTTTTCTGTCGATCAATCCAAAATCTTTGCCACTCGCGAGGATTTCCTGGCTGTGATCGAATACTGTCGGGCCATGGCGGCGTTGGCAAAGAATGACGATCAGGCCTTCAAACAGCACATCTGCGAGGCGTTTTGGCTGAGCCCGACTCAAGCGGGCGCCTACGCTCCGTGCATCGAAAAATGGCGACTGACTCGTCACATTGCGACCACAACCATCGACACCACGCAGCGGTTGGATGGTTTGATCGAGCCCAATGCTCTTAGCTTGGCCAACGCGCTCGATCAGTCATCCGCTTTATTGCTGCATTTTTGGTCGCCCTGGAACGAAGATGAGGCCTCACGCGCCCAACTGCGCCGCACCGCAGAAATTGCTCATGATCAAGGGGTTTTTATCGCCTCCGTGCTTGCTGATCCGAGCACAGAAAACATCCGCGAAGCGAAATCACAGCTCAGTCAACAACTTCCCATCGCTCATTTGCAGCAATGGGTAGAGCTTCAGGACCGCAAGCTCGCCCACGCCTTGCGCGTGACCGATCTGCCCACTTTGGTTTTGATCAGCCACGAGGGAAAGGTCCTGTATCACGGCGGCATGGAGACAGAGGCCCTGAAAAAAAATCTACAATCATTGAAGAACAAAAAATCCGAACCAACTTCTGATTCTGCTGACGCTTCTTCTAAGCAATGAATTCTCTTCGCTGTGCCACGCTCCCCATCATCCATCCGCTTTACGCTTTACGGACGGCGAGAAATGCGCATCATCACCACATGAAACATCCGTTCTTGCTCTGTTTGTGCTTGGTGCTGTGCCAAACGAGCTCGACGCTGGCCGATAATACAGCGCCTGGGTCAGCGCCCGAGACCGCGAAGCCAACCACTGAAGAAGCATCCTCCGACGCACTGCCCTTACCAGAGGATCTGTTGACTGGTGATGAAAAAACAGCAGGCAAGGCCGGGGACGCGACTCAAGCTCCAAGCGTTCCGCAAGACTTGGTCGATGATGAGCATTTGCGTGAAGAATTGGCCATCAATGAATTCACAGCCCCATCGATCGCAAAAGTATTTGAGTCACTGCAATCATTATCGCCACTGCCCTATGCTGAAGCGCAACGGACAAGCCCCGATCGCATGCCATTGGATCGGGCAGACCTTGCGATGGAAATCGGATTCCTCATCGCGGATGGATTTCTCGTGGTGCAATCCGACAATCTCACAGGGGTGGAGCCGATCGCAAAACAGCTGTCGCGCTACGGAAAAGCATTGGGAGCCGGTGATCGCGTGTCTCGACATGTGGCATCGCTGCTAGAAAACGCGCGTGAGAATCGCGTGGATGCGCTGAAAAAAGAACTCACCGCCACGCAAAAGGACGTCGAGCAGGAACTGGTGGCTCTGCGCGACACCGATCTCGCGCATTTGATTTCGCTTGGCGGATGGCTGCGCGCTCTCAATATCGCCTCACTCGCAGTGACTCGTCATTTCACGCCTGATCGCGCCCGTGAGATTTTTCGGGAAGACATTGCCGATTACTACACTGAATCATTGGGCACCTTGCACCCGCGCATTTCCGAACGCGCCAATTACATGAAAATGAGGGAGATTTTATCTGACTTGCGCAATGTGATGGTGCTAGAAGAGCAGCAACAGCCCACTCCCGACAAGGTAGCTGACATCTTAAAAAGTTCACAACTCTTACTCGAACTGGCGGCCAAACGCGCTGGCCAGTGAATCACCTGCCATGACTGGAGATATTTTGCATTCATCCATCCGCCTCATCCCATGTTTCGCTCATTCGCATTGATCCTACTCGGCTGCCTCACCGTTTCTATTCCAGTTTTGGCTCAAGAGTCAGCTGCAGCCACCTCGGCGCGACGCAGTGTCGCTCTCGAAGTCAATGGCATCGCGGCCACCGTGAACGGCGCGGTCATCACCAAAAAGGAAGTGGCCTACCTGCTGGCTCCCGTGATCGCGCAACTCAATGCGCAATTCCCGCGGCGGGGGGCTGAATTCGAACGTCAAGCACGCGAGGCCCATGATAAAATCCTCAATGAACTCATCGATCGCGAGCTGATCATGAGCGAATACAAAACCCAAGGTGGCAAACTGCGTCCTCAGGTTGCTGACGAGGAAATTGCTCGAATCAAACGCGAGACGTTTAATAATGATGAAAATTTGTTTCGCGAAGAACTGCGTCGCGCGCGCATGACCATGGATGGCTATCGGGAGAAAACCATGCGCCAGCTCATTGTGCAAGCAATGCGTTCCAATAAATTTCAAGACAGTGCGCCACCCCTGCCGCATGAAATTGAGAAAGAATACGAGGAGCAAAAACTAACCATGCGCGATATTCGTGGCGATAAGCTGACGTTTCTTAAAATTTTTATTCCGGCCTTCGATCCCCAGAATGCCAATGCCACTCCAGAATCGCAGTTATCCTTGGCAGAAGACTTAGTGCGCCAGCTCAAGGAGGGGGCTAAGTTCGAGGAATTAGCTAAGAAATATTCCCGCGATGCCATGGCTGAACAAGGTGGCAAGCAAACAGATGTGCCTCGCACTGATTTGGCTCCGGAATTTGCTGCGTTGATCATGGATCCCCCCACGGGAACGATCATTGGGCCATTGATGGATCGCAACGGTCTGACCATCGCCAAGGTGCTGGATAAATCCTATGGTCCCACTCCGCCTCTTTCGGAAGTGCGTGGCTTGGTCGAACAGCGGGTTTCGAGCAAAAAAACCGCGGAGCGCTATGATCGATGGATCAAGCATTTGCGCGAAAAAGCGATGATCAGCATTAAATGAGCAATTTTGGCTCGTTTGCTGCCATTTTAAGTTGAAATCCAGCGCATCCTTTTGTTAGCTGCGCCCACCTATTATGATCACGAATCATCCAACCATCGGCATACGCCCGACCATCGACGGCAGACTCGGTGGAGTCCGCGAATCCTTAGAGCATCAAACCATGCAAATGGCGGAGTCGGCTGCGCGTTTGATCAGCTCGACCCTGCGTCATCGGGATGGCACGCCTGTGACCTGTGTCATTGCCGATAGTTGCATCGGCGGTGTGGCGGAGGCGGCAGCGGCGGCGGAGAAATTCCGACGCGCTGGGGTTGGAGTCTCGCTGACGGTGACGCCATGCTGGTGTTATGGTTCCGAAACCATGGACATGGATCCGCAAATTCCCAAGGCGGTTTGGGGTTTCAACGGCACCGAACGCCCGGGCGCCGTTTATTTGGCCGCTGTTTTGGCGGGTCACACGCAAAAAGGGCTACCTGCCTTTGGCATTTACGGGAAAAACGTCCAAGATTCCTCGGACACGAGCATTCCCGATGATGTTTCTGAGAAAATCCTGCGATTCTGTCGCGCCGGGCTCGCCGTTGCCTCCATGCGCGGCCAATCCTATCTCGCCATGGGCGGGGTTTCCATGGGCATCGCGGGTTCGATCGTTGACCAAGCATTTTTCGAGAAATTTCTGGGGATGCGCGTGGAAACCATCGACATGACCGAATTCTTGCGCCGGATTGATCACGAAATTTATGATCGCGAGGAATACGCCCGCGCGGTGGAGTGGGTAAAAACGCATTGCATTGAGGGCAAGGATTACAACTCCAGCGAAACCACGCGTTCGCGTGAGCAGCTGGATGCCGAGTGGCTTACCTCGATCAAAATGGCCCTGATTGCGCGCGATTTGATGGTGGGCAATCCTAAGCTGAAGGAAAGGGGTTATGCCGAGGAAGCACAAGGGCATCACGCGTTGGTCGCGGGCTTTCAAGGTCAGCGCCAGTGGACAGATTACCAACCCAATGGCGATTTCCTCGAGGCGATTCTCACTAGCTCGTTTGATTGGAACGGCATCCGCAAGCCCTACATCGTCGCAACGGAAAACGATTGCCTCAATGGAGTTTCCATGCTGTTTGGGCATTTGTTGACCAACACCGCACAGATTTTCGCAGATGTCCGCACGTATTGGTCAGCGGAATCAGTGGAGCGCGTGACCGGCACCAAACTGGAAGGTCTCGCGGCGCAAGGACTGTTGCACCTGATTAACTCCGGCCCAGCGTGTCTCGATGGCACGGGCGAAATGAGTCGCGATGGCCAACCGGCGCTCAAGCCTCATTGGGAAATTAGCGAAGAAGAAGTGGCCGCTTGCTTGAAAGCCACGACTTGGCACCCGTCCATCACGGAATATTTCCCCGGTGGTGGTTGGTCCACGCGTTATCGGAGCAAGGGCGGAATGCCGCTGACCATGTGCCGCCTCAACCTTGTCGGTGGCTTGGGTCCGGCCTTGCAGATTGCCGAGGGCTGGTCGGTCGATCTCCCGGAACATGTTCACCAAGCACTGGATGACCGCACCAATCCCACTTGGCCGACCACTTGGTTTGTGCCGCGCTTAACGGGTGAGGGCGCTTTCCGCGATACCTACAGCGTGATGAATCATTGGGGTGCCAATCACGGCGCGATTTGTTACGGGCACATTGGCGCGGATCTCATCACCCTGGCGTCCATGCTGCGGATTCCTGTTTACATGCACAATGTCGCTGCCGAGTCATGTTTCCGGCCCAGCTCATGGGCAGCATTTGGCACCGCCGATGCGGAATCGGCCGATTTCCGTGCGTGCTCGACCTATGGTGCGTTGTATCAGTAAGATCGAGCTCATTGAAAGTTAGCTGACCTTGTGCCCCTCTGCGGATTTGCGTAGAGGGGCGCCACGACGATGGACGACGTTCTTGCATTTTTAAGATTGCTTCCCTCCGCTAGACCCGTTCAACTCATCGCGCATGGCAGGTCAGCTTCCTCACTCTCAGCCAAACGACCCATCATCGCCTCCTCCACTGGCGGCGGCACCGGTGCGTGGCGCGAGGACTAAGGCTTTTTGGCAACGATTTCTCAGCACGATCATGCTGTGGGCGTTGGTGGCTGCAGCATTGGCGAGCATGAACCCGTGGGCGCATTTGGGTTTGATGGCGGCACTGGCAATTGGCGCGACGGCCGAGTTTTTTTGGCTAAGCCATCGCGCGGGCTTGCATAGCAATCGGCGCTGGGGGCTGGTGCTTGCCGTGCTTTACTGTGGCAGCGTCTGTTGGTTTTTTGGCACGGGACATCGATCATTGCCCACGGGTTTGGATGTCTTGCTGTTTTTTCTTCTTGTCGTCGGCAGTTTCTCCCTGCAATTGCGACATCACATCGTTGGCTCTGAGCGTATTTTCTCATTGATGACAACCGTGCTGGGCGTCACATGGCTCACATGGTTATTTTTATTCATGGCTCGCCTTGACTTTGCGGTCGCGGGGGCGGGTCCCATTCCCGGCATGATGTTGCTTCTTTGGTGCATTGCCGTCACCAAATTCACGGACATGGGAGCGTATTTGATCGGCACGCTCTGCGGCAAGCATAAGATGATCCCGCACATCAGCCCCGGAAAAACCTGGGAGGGTTTCATCGGGGCAATCGGCTTTGCGCAACTCGCGGGCTGCTCACTCTACGCGCTTCAGCAGGAACGATTAGCCATGCTGAACTCGTGGCCGCATGTGATTTTTTTGGGATTGATTCTCGCTTTGCTTGCGGTGCTGGGCGACTTGGCTGAAAGCTTGTGGAAGCGCTCCATCACTGTGAAAGACTCAGGCCACGTTCTGCCGGGCATCGGCGGATTCATGGATTTAATCGATAGCCTGTGCTTCACGGCACCTGCGCTATGGCTGTATGTGACACTTTTTCTGACATGACATCTCCCTGTTCAGCTCCCAAAAAAATCGTCGTGCTCGGCTCCACCGGTTCGATCGGTTGTTCCACCCTCAAAGTGGCCGCCGACATGCCAGAAAGCCTAGAAATCATTGGCCTCGCCGGACACCAGCAAGTGGAAAAATTGGCTGAGCAAGTCCGCGCCACGCGCGTGAAGCACGTTGGAATTGCCGATGCAGAACGCGCCGCTACTTTGCGCGGGCTGATCCCTGCAGACGTGGTCATTCACATCGGAACTGAAGGGCTGTGTGAGCTCGCTACCCTCGCGGAAGCCGACACGGTGCTGGTGGCGATCGTTGGCACGGCGGGACTCGAGCCGACCTTGCAGGCGATACGATCCGGAAAGCACATCGCCATCGCCAGTAAGGAGATTCTGGTCATGGCAGGCGAGATCGTCACTGCGGCAGCGAGCAAGGCGGGGGTCAACCTGCTTCCAGTCGATAGCGAACACAACGCCATTTTTCAATGTCTTGATGGTCACCGCGGAGGCGAAAAGGAAATCTCGCGCCTAATTCTCACGGCATCTGGCGGCCCATTTCGTCACACAGCCGCCGCAGAGTTGCCGCATGTGACCGTGGAGCAGGCCTTGAAGCATCCGACCTGGAACATGGGGAAAAAAATCACCATCGACTCGGCGACATTGTTCAATAAAGGATTGGAAATGATCGAAGCACGGTGGCTGTTCGGGATCGACATGCCGCGCATCGATGTGGTCGTTCACCCCCAAAGCATCGTCCACTCGATGGTCGAGTTCATCGATGGTTCCGTGCTCGCGCAGATGAGCCACACGGACATGTGCTTTCCGATCCAATACGCGCTAACCTGGCCGGAGCGACGCCGTGGCGGACTGCGACCGCTGGATTTCACCACGTTGCAGCGCTTGGATTTCGAAGCACCGCGCTCCAAGGACTTTCCCGCTCTCGATCTGGCGCGCGCGGCGGGCAACGCGGGCGGCACGATGCCCGCTGTTTTCAACGCCGCCAATGAAGTTGCGGTGGATGCATTTCTGGCGCGGGCCATTTGTTTCACCAGCATTTGGGAACTGGTTGATCGCACCATGTCCGCGCACCAATGGGCAACGGCAAGCGAGCTCGACCACATCCTCGCAGCCGACCACTGGGCACGACATTTTGCGACTGAGCATCTAGCGTTGCACGCTCGATCGCAGTAAAGCGATCACCGCGGTGTTCCCACAACACTCAGAGCATGATCTCTCGCTCAATGCGTTGGCGCACATCGACCCCGCAGAGCACCTCAACCAGCGTCAACCCGAAAACCAACGCCGTGCCGGCAGCTCGGGAGGTGATGACCTTGCCATCGACCACCACCGCCTGTTCCCCAAGCGCACGGGGCAACTCCGCCCACACGCTATCGTGAGCCGTGTAGCGGCGATCCGCGAGCAATCCGGCATCATGCAGCAACAGTGGTGCGGCACAAATCGCTGCGACCCATTTGCCAGCAGCTGCAAATTCACGCGCGCACTCCGCCGCGATGCCCTGCTGGCGCAACGACGGCACCGCTGGACCTCCAGGTAGCAACAGCAACGAATAATCGGCGATTTGCACGTCGCTCCAACTTTTTTCACTTAAAAAACGAAGTTTGCCACGACTCGTCACCTGCGGATTTTCTTGCAACGCCACCAAATCCACTGTCACTCCGGCGCGACGCAACACATCGAGCGGAGCGACGAGTTCGAGTTCCTCGACGCCATCAGCGATTAGGCACAATCCTTTTTCCTGCATGGACCACCCATAAAGTTTTTTCCCATTTCTGGCAAATCCGTTTCTTGCCACCACCCCACATTCATGATAAAATCGACCTTCGCTCATGAGCACCGTTTCGCTATACCAAGATTATGTGCTGCCGACCTACGCGCGCTATCCGCTGACCGCCACGCGTGGCGAGGGCTCGTGGCTATGGGATGATCAGGATCGGCGCTACTTGGATTTTTGCACAGGCATCGCGGTTTGTTCGATCGGTCATTGCGCTCCAGCCATCACGCGGGCACTGGAGAAGCAATCACATTTGTTGCTTCATGCCTCCAATCTGTTTCACATGCCCCAACAGGCCGAACTGGCACGCAGCATCGTCGTCGATCACGTGCAATTGCCCGGCAAAGTTTTCTTTGCTAATTCGGGCGCGGAGGCGAATGATGGCTTGATCAAATCCGCACGGCGTTTTGGACATCGTCGGCCTGCGGCTGACGGCAGTGCGCGCTACGAAGTGATCACGTTTCAACAATCGTTTCACGGGCGCACCTTGGGCTCGATGGCAGCCACAGCACAGGCAAAAATCCACGAGGGATTCGACCCGCTGCTGCCGGGTTTTCGTTATTGCCCGTTGAATGATCTCTCTGCTTTGAGCGCTGCCATTCAAACTCACACCGCGGCGATTTTATTAGAGCCGATTCAGGGCGAAGGTGGTGTCAATGAAGCGACTCCAGAGTTCGTGCGCGGGGTGGCGGCGCTGTGCCGTGCGCATGATTTATTGCTGTTTTTTGACGAAGTGCAGGTCGGATTTGGTCGCTGCGGATCTGCCATGGCATGGCGCGCGTTGGCTGAAGAGATTGAACCGGACGGCATCTCGTGGGCCAAAGGCATGGGCGGTGGGTTTCCGATTGGAGCCTTTTGGTTGAGTGATCGCGTCATCGATGCCGAGGGCACGCCGCTTTCCTCACTCATGAACGCGGGCTCGCACGGCTCTACCTATGGCGGCAATCCTCTCGCCTGCGCGGTAGCCAGTGCGGTGCTACAAGAAATCCGCGAGCAAGGGCTTGCCGAAAACGCGATGAAAATGGGAGAACGCATTCTGACTGAGGTGCGCCAGTGGAATTTCCCGGCCATCTGCGGCGTTCGCGGACGCGGTTTGCTGCTAGGTCTGGCGCTAGATCCCGATTATTTTCCCAAGATCGAAGGCAAGACACCCGCCCAGCAGCTGGTGTATGCGTTGATGGACAAGGGCTTGATCACTGTCCCAGCCGGCCCAAACACAGTGCGACTGCTGCCTCCGCTCAATGTCAGTAAAGCAGAAATCGATCTGGCGCTGAGCATTCTGCGCGACACCATCTCGCGCGTGTAATCCGATTTTCACCGTTTATTTTTGCGATTTTACATGAAACATTTGTTATCCATCGAGGAGTCTTCCGCGTCAGAAATCAACGCATTGCTGGACAAAGCTGTGTCACTGAAGGCCACGCGCGGACGCCACACCGATCAGCCGCTATTGGGTCAGACATGGGCATTGCTGTTCAGCAAGTCATCGACGCGCACCCGTGTTTCATTCGAAGTCGGAATCCGCGAGCTGGGTGGCAACCCAATGTTTCTCTCGAAAAACGACATTCAGCTCGGACGTGGCGAGCCGATCAAGGACACCGCTCGGGTGCTTGGGCGGATGGTTCACGGAGCCGTCATTCGCACCTTTGCGCAACGCGATGTCACGGATTTTGCTGAATACGCTCAGATTCCCACCATCAACGCGCTGACAGATGACGAGCACCCGTGTCAAATCCTTGCAGATTTGTTGACGGTTCGGGAGATTCATGGCGATTGGCAGGGGCTCAAGATTGCCTTCGTGGGCGATGGGTTCTCGAACATGAGTCGATCTTGGATGTGGGCGGCGAAGCATCTGGGCTTTGAGCTTGCCATCGCGACACCTGCGTCATTCGCACCCGATGCAGCGTTCCTGAATCAACTCAGCGCGCCCAATGTCCACATCACCTCGGATCCTGGAGCGGCGGCAGCTGGCGCGGCGGTCATCAACACCGATGTGTGGCTTTCGATGGGACAAGAAGGACAGTCAGACAAGGAAGCAGCGTTTGCGGGTTTTCAAGTGAACGCAGAATTATTGCGCCACGCGGCAGCTGAGCACTCGGTCTTGCACTGTTTGCCAGCCTATCGCGGCAAAGAAATCAGTGAGGAAACCTTGGAACAGCATGCGCAGGCGATTTTTCAACAAGCGGAAAATCGTCTGCATGTGCAAAAGGCGGTGCTCACTTTCCTCGCCGCTGAGGGGCAGACACCTTGCTGACCTCACAACTGTCTGTTTCGCGTAACACAGGCGGCGGCAATAGGGATGAACCAGAACGCGACGCCTGTGGATGGTGACGGCTGATCGTGCTAGGCGAGCGCTTCCACCGTGTGCCGGACTAGGGATCGAGCAAGCAAACGCGATAAAAACATGTTCCCGCCGGTGCATTAGGATCGGTGAATGAACCCACGTTGGAGGTCGTGGTGAGCGTGCCCAGCGCACTCCAATTTCCGGAAAGAGAGGTAGAGCGCTCGATGCGAAAAGTTAGCCCGGTTGCGGCGGGCCAGTTCAGGGTGAATCCAGACGCGAGACGTCCAATCGCCGTAGCGCGAAACATTGAGCTTCCATTGAGGGGATTTAGCCCAAGCCGATACTCGGCGCGGTTCGAGGTGCCGTCTTTGTCGAAATCACCATCGGCAAGCTGCCCAAGATTACCAAATTTCGCGATTTCCCACGAGTCCGGCAAACCATCTTCATCCGCATCATCGATCACCAAGGCAACTTCTCCCGCGACAGCAGTGGAAAGTTGCGCTGTGACTCCTGCGGGAACGCCGGTGAGGCTCGCGCTGCCTTCGAGGTTTCCACCATATGTCATCAGCGGGTAGCGACCAAAACCAGTGCCAGCAGCGAGGCTGACTTGCAAGGTGCCACCGAGCGCCAGGTCACCACTCACTTTGATCAAATCAGCTGACGCCCCCGCGCGCAGGCGGGTCGTGCCCGAGATAAACGCATTTCCCGTCAGGTTAAGCGTTCCCGCCACGCCCGAGGCAAAGCCGCGTCCTTCCAACGTGCCTACAACATTCAGATCGGTGGTGAGCAAACCATGAGCCAGAAATGTCGAGCCGCTGGCGATCTCGAGAGATTCGGTTTCAAAACTGCCACCCTCGAGCTTGAGTTGGGCACCGCTTTCCACCTGTGTCGCTCCCATGCAGCTCATGCTTCCGGTGATCCGCAGCGCCCCCTGTTTGACGACCGTTCCTCCATTCCAATCTCCGCTGCCTGAGAGTGTCCACGTGCCGGTTCCGACTTTTTGATAATTTGTTGCCGTGCTGGTATTTTGCTCCGCAATGCTGCCGGCAAAAGTGGCATCACTATTCTTTCCACCGACGATGTAGGTGAGAGCGCGCCCTCCGGTCACGCCTCCGCGCAGGTATGAACCGGCAGGACCATTCAACGCCCCAATCGCGATCGTTGTGCCAGCTCCGCCGGATAGAATCCCTGCATGATAAAACCAAGTTTTATCCGACAGATTCACGGTTGCCGCCGGAAGTCCAGCCCACGAATAATTGGGTGTGATGCGGAAATCCCCTCCTCCGGCATCGGTGATGACATTGACCGTGCCCGTGAATGCGCTCCAGTTGCCAGTGATGTCAGAGCGAACATAAGTGCTGCGGTAGTTCAGCGTTCCATTGCCCGAGACGTTTCCGCTAAACACCCCACGCGGTGCGGCGTGAAAGTCAGATGTCCCCGCCACGACGAGTGAATTTGGCAGGGTGCCAGCGCTCGTGTTGTCGCCAGCGCTATACATCTTCAAGACGCCTCCGTTGAGAATGACAGCACCAGCGCCTAATCCAGAGGCATTGGCGGTGGCGTTCGCTAACTGGATGGTTCCTGCGTTCAACGTGGTTCCCGCATGACTATTAGCACCAGAAATGGTCAACGCATTCGAGCCACTTTTTGTCAGAATCCCTCCACCCAGCCCCCCTGCTAGAGTGTAGGCTTTGCTGGTATTGTTGAAAAGAGTTGCCCGTGGGGAGACCGTGCCTACAGGTGCAATCGACAACACCGCCGAGGCGTCATTGAATACCACCGCGTCATTGGTGCCAAAAACATTGGGACTCGCACCGCTCCAATTGCCACTGGTCACCGTGTCCCAGTTGGCACTTGTCGCACCGGTCCACGTTAATGTTGCGGGATCGCCGCTCACCGTCAGCCAAATTTTCGATGGATTCGACCCAACGGCACTGCGAGCGAGGGTGAACGTCTGACGTGAGCCGGTCGGCAGGTTGTGATTGAGCGTAACGTTGCTCGCTGTGCTGTTTGAGGCACCAGTGATGAGTTCATACGTGCCAGCGTTTAAGACTCCCTCTAGCAGCAAAAATTGGAACATCACTGCGCCGCTGAGGGATAGAGTCCCGCCGTTCATGACGATCTTGTCATTGACCCCGGATGTCGAAGATGACATGTCGCAATACATCGTGGCGCCGTTCAGCGTGAGCCCCCCGCCGAGGGTGAGGGTCGCGCCGGTGTAGGAAATGGTGCCGGGGGAGAGAAAAGCCCCTGCATTCACCGTCACCGGGCCAGCAATAGTGCCATCGCCTCCGAGCAATGTGCCGCTGGCGGCGGTAACCGCGGTGTTTCCGAGGGAGCCATCGATCAACAGCCGGCCCTCATTTAACGCAGTGGAGCCAGTGAAACTGCAGGTGCCCCCCAGAGTCAAGGTGCCGGCACCGATTTTGGTGATGCCCGTGATCCCTGCGCCATTGGAGATGGAGCCAGAAAACGTGGAGGAAGTTCCCAAGCCCCCGATGGTGTAGGTCGTCGCGCTGGTGTTTCCGCTTCCACTTGCCCCAGACAGAGAGGTGCCACTTGCGCCTGAGAGACTTCCGAGCTGAATGGTGCCAGTGGAGTTACGCTTCACAACGGAGTTCGTGCCAGTGCCCAAGTCGAAAGCGGCCAAGCCACTACCAGCAGTGCCGTTGAAACGAATCTGATTGTTTCCGGTGAATGTGATCTTGCCCGAGTAATTGGACAGATCGCCACGGAGATCAAATACGCTTGTGGCTTGAATGGTTAGCGCGGAACTACCAGAAATCGCTCCAATGCCGGTGGTGCCACTGCCGCTGCCTCCGATGATGGTGCTCGAGCCCGCTAGGGTTAAGGCATTGGCCGTAGGCGCTTTGGAACCAATGTTGAAAACGCCCCCTGCGAGAGTAACCGGCGCCGAACCCAGCGATGCATCAGCCGTGATCGCCAACGTTCCGGCCTCCAACACGACCCCTGCGAACCCATTTGCGGCGGTGTTGCTAATCGTGAGAGAGCCAGAGCCACGCTTGGTGAGGAGATTGGTGGTGCCTATCGCACCCGCTCCACTGAAGGTGTAGTTGGTCGTGGCATCCACATCAATCGAGGTCGCGATGACCGAAGCTGGCACGCTGACATTTGTGACCGCCGCTCCGGATTGATCAAAAACCACACGATCTCCTGAGCTGAAGACAGAGATGGCTCCATTTTTGAGCCAATTCAACGCACCCGTGTCCCATGTCGCGCCACTGCCTCGCCAATTCAGATCCGCCGGTGCTCCCGAGTTGGTAATGCAAATCGCAAACTGCTGAGTCCAGCTACTGCCCTCAGCGTCAGTGACGGTAAAGAGAAAACCACCACGACCCGCAAGGTTATTCGCCGTAAAACGAACCATTTTGCCACCGGTGCCACTCTGAATCGCGGTGCCGCCGGTGACACCACTGAGTGTGAACACCGGATTAGCGGTGAATCCACTGGTGTAACGGCTAAGATCGATGTCTGGGCTTGTCGATGTGTTTTTCTGAAGCAACAGATGAGGCACGCTCTTAAAGTGAAGATATTCCTCGAGCCGCGTATAACTGGCGGAAGCACCCGCAGGAAAAAATGTGCCACCGCTCACCGGGGTGTTGTGGTCCTTCACCCCCGAGTTCCAACCCAGGGCGTTTTCATATTGATCAGGCATGCCGTCTTTATCGGTGTCGATCGGCGGGGTCGCAGCCGCGAAGGTGCCAAAGCCGCTATTACTCACACCGGTGAGATCGCTTTCACGCGTGATGTGATTGGCTGTGAAGGTTGTGAGATTCTGAATCAAACGGGCATCCACTTCATCGCGGAGGGAGCCAGAGTAAGCATAATCGAGTCGGAGAGCCCCGCCATGCGAAACGATTTTTTTGTAGGCTAATAACGGAGCATCCACGTTGAGCAAAGCGGAACCCGCCACGGGCGCGGCAAGCTTATAATAATTGCCCTTGGGATTGGTGGTGGCATTGTAGGGACTGCCGGAAATGATGGCATCTCCGCGATTGGTTCCATTCAGACGGTTATCGCCATTGTTGTCGTGAAGATTTCCATCGTGATAAACGGAAAAATTGGGAACGCCATTGCGTGCCAGACTAGCGCCCTGGAGCGGGGTGTTGCGAATATTGCCAGGCGGACAAATGAAGTAATTGCTGCGCACATTGGCTTTCCAGGCGGCGGGCGTCGTGGAGTCACCCATGATGAAGCCAATGTCCCAATCAAAAGTCACATTGTTGACCCACTCGAGCAACCCATTGGGTCGAGCTTTGGGATTGCGGGTGTGATTGTGAGCCCAGAGCGAATGATGACAAGTGGCGTGGTTCTGATCCCACAGGCCTCCACATGAATGACTTTCCAGTCCCCACGCGTTAAATGACCATTGCATCGTCAGATTTTCCGGCGGACTGCCGAAGGATGAGATGTTTTCATCCGTGCTGAATTCCATCGATAAATGGTCGAGAATCGCGTTGTTGCACCCCGAATCCAGATCAATGCAATCCCCCCCAGAGCCGTATTTGCCATGACGAAAACGCAGATGACGAATGATGATGTCATCCCCAGAGATGACGAGGCAGCCATCTTTGAGCAAAATGCCATCGCCGGGCGCGGTCTGCCCTGCGATCGTCAGCTTATTGCCGGTGATGCGCGTGCTATTGCCACCAGCGAGATGAATCTGCCCACTCACCGCGAAAACGATCGTGCGACCTGACGCTGGAATGGTGGTGATGCCTTCATAGAATGATCCCGCCCCGCTGGAGTTGAGATTTGTCACAACATAAACATCGCCACCTCGTCCACCAGTGGCAAATGCGCCGAATCCCTCAGCCCCCGGAAACGCCGGTGTCTGCGCCTGTGCCATCGAAGCGATCAACAATAGTGAATAAAGGAATGGATACGGTGATTTCAATGCAATGGGTTTCTATTTGTGCTCATGACACTACATGCTCAGTAACATTGCCAGAAAATGCAGCGTCATCATGATAGCCCAGATGGACTATATTTTTTATCGCGATAACATAAGCCCACAATCCATCATGTTCGTTTTTGCCAGCCTTCACTGACTCGTCAATAAAATGAACCTGTTTAACAAACATGAACCGACTGATACAGAAGCACTCAACATCAAACATCCCCCATTAGGATGACAGAAAAAATTGACTAGTAAGATTGCTAAGTCTCACCTGTTAGAATTAACTTGATTAGTTGTCATACAAGATGTGACAGAAATAGACCAAAGATTAAAAAAATGAAACCTAACATCAACTCACGCCGCCTTCTTTATGCCACTTTCACTTCACTTTGCATCACCGCATCGCCTAGCGCGTTTGCAGGCACAATTTGGGATGGAGGAGGAGGAGCAACCACGAACATCAACACCGCCGCGAACTGGGACGCCGATGTTGTCAATTCGCTGAATGGCACCACCGCGGCTACTTTCGGCACGGGAGGCGCAACGGCGACCATCAACGCCAACGCCAGCTTCACCGGCATCACCATCAACCGAGACGCCGCGTTCACGATTGCTGACGGAAGTGGTTCATTGACAGTCGGTTCCGGTGGCATCACCGTCACACTGCCCAACACCACCGCCAGAACCCATGTAATCAGCGAGAGCAATCTCACTCTTGGCGCCAACCAAACATGGTCAGTCACGAACAACACCGGTGCGGCTCGGCTAGACGTCAACAGCATCATCGCTGGCGCTTTCAGCATCACCAAGATTGGATCCGGCACCTTGGCACTAGGCGGAAACAACACATTCAGTGGTGGAATCAATTTGAATGAAGGCACCTTGCTCGTCCAAACCAGCGCTAACGCGCTCGGCACGGGAACATTAAACATTGGCAACACCACCGGCAGCACTAATGCAACGCTGTCTTTGTCCCAAACGCTCAATTTCGCCAATGCGATCAATGTGAGGTCTGGCAACACCGGAACCATGACCATCAACAACGGTGGTTTTTCCGGCGCGAACCTTGCCGGAACAGTGACACTCAATAAAGGATTGACCATCAATAATAACGACACTTCTGCGCCTTATGGAGATCTGACCGTTGGTGGCAAAATCACCGGTAGTGGTGCATTGACCATCACAGCTGGCAACAGCCTTGGTCAAATCATCCTGAACAATGCTTCTAATGACTACACCGGAGCCACTGCGGTCAACTCGGGCACTCTTCGTTTGCGAGGTAATTTGGGCAACACAGCAGTAACTGTCGCTTCCGCAGCTTCTGTGGCCGGTGAAGGTTCGATAGGTTCAGGGAGCTTAACGTTCAACAACGGCTCCATCATTCGAGTGGACGCGAGCACCAGTGGTGCCTTGAGTGTCACAGGCAATCTCACGCTCAACGCCACGACGAACGTGACACTTGAAGCTGTTCCCGCCATCACTGGCACGGAGACTGCGATCCGCCTGCTCAACTACAGCGGCACTTTGACTGGTAGCTCCAGCAACTTATCATTGCTAAATAGCACCAATTACCGCAATCCTGTGTTTTCGACTGCGACAGCGAACCAAGTCAATCTATCCATCGATACCAAGTCGCTGACATGGTCGGGTAGCTCAGCTGCGTGGGACATCAATACCAGCTCGAACTGGCAAACCGGAGCAGAAAAATTCTACACCGGCGACGCCGTGACATTCACTGACGCTGGAACAAATAAGAGTGTGACCCTCGATGTCACGGTCCTGCCATCGACTGTATCTTTTGACAATTCTGCCGGCAACGATTACTCCCTCACTGGAACTGGGGTGATTTCCGGTTTTTCCACCACTTTAAGCAAGAATAACTCTGGCACGTTGACACTTTCCACACCCAACACTTACGCGGGCGGAACCACCATCAGCGGCGGAAAAATCATCGCAACTGTTGCAGGTGCACTCGGCACTGGTAGCGTGACCAACAACGCGACGCTCGACTTAACGGGCGGTGCTGTCACCTACACCGGTCTGTCAAGCAGCATGTCGGGTAGCGGTATCACCAATGTGACGCTATCAACTGGAAGCAGTAGCACTCCACTCAATGGCGATTACTCAGGCTTCACTGGCACTTGGAATCTAGGTGTCGGTGCAGCCGCTGGCGCGGGCAAGGCTCAAATGAATGGGTTGGATCATTCCTCCTCCACGATCAATGTGTCTTCCAACAGCACACTCTACGTTTCTGCCGCCGTGACCAAAACAGCAGCGCTTATTCTCAACGGTGGCGATACCGGTGAATCACTGGGTCAGCTTCGCATTGAAAGCGGTGCCACGTGGTCCGGTCCAATCACCTTAGCTGGAGACATCACTGGCACCAATGACGGCACGATTGGTTGCAACGGCGGCGGTGGGATCATCAGCGGCAATATTAGTGAGTCTGGCGGTTCACGCGCCCTCATCAAGGTAGGACCCAGCACAATCACACTTTCTGGCACCAACACCTACACCGGAGCCACCTCCATCAATGCTGGCATTCTTCGATTGGGCTCAGTCGGTGCTTTAGGCAATGGCTCTCTCAATACTTCAGGTGTGACCGTTTCTGGTTCTGCCATTCTTGACTTGAATGGTTTCAGTCAATCATCTGCCGCGCCCCTCACTCTCAATAGCACGGCTAACGGATTCGATGTCGGAGCGTTCTATAACGGAGGAGCAAGTGCGGTGACCTACAGCGGCACGGTCACACTCAACGCCGCTACAACACGGATTGGTGCGGGCAACATCACCCTCAACAATACGATCACCGGTAATGGCAAAAACTTGACTCGCGACGGACTCGGAACACTTGAATTAAGCAACAGCGGCAGCGTGAGCTTGGGCACCCTTTCGGTTAACCGGGGCTCCATTCAGATCAACAATGGAACCACGCTCAATGTCACCGGAATCAGTGTCGGCACCGGTAACGGGGTCGGTTCCGGAATCATTTTGAACGGAGGAAATTTGATTTCCTCGTCTGCAACCGCAGCGACTTTTGCCTCATCTACCAATGCTCAAGCTTCGGGAACACTGACTTTGAGCGGCGGCACACTTACCGTCTTCGGTTTGACCAAAGGAGGCACGGCTGTCGCCGCTTTTACAACAAACTTCAACGGCGGAACTCTCAAGGCCACCGCTGATAACGCCGCCTTCTTTACTGGTGCGAACAACGCTAAGGTCCAAGCTGGCGGAGCTTTAATTGATGACGGTGGTTTCCTCATCACGATCGCACAGCCACTGATTCATGACACCGCCGTCACCACCCAAGACGGCGGACTCACGAAGTCAGGACTCGGCACGCTCACGCTGTCCGGAGCTAACACATACAATGGCAACACCACCGTTAATGCCGGAACATTAGAACTTGCCGCTTCCACCGGTAGCTTGAAGTTCTTCCCGACAACCAACGGTGTCTCGAATAAGGTGACCGGAACCGGTGCGGTGAATCTGAAAGGCGTTTTTAACATCGATCTTACTGGAGCCAATGCAATAGTTGGCAACTCATGGACACTTGTCGATGTGGGGACCCTCACGGAAAACTTCGATGCCTCATTTTCAATCGCCGGATTCACCGAAACATCCAATGTTTGGACGAAGCCTGACGGTGCTAACGTTTGGAAATTCGATGAAGCCACCGGTGTGCTGACTTACTCAGCGACCTCAACTTACACAGCTTGGATCGAAGGCAACTGGTCTTCATTATCCGACAAGACCAACACGGGCGACCCCGACAAAGACGGCATTCCGAATCTGCTCGAATTTGTGCTGAACGGTGATCCATCGACAGCCAATACGGCCATTTTGCCTAGTCTTGTTGTGACAGCGACGGACTACGAATTCACATTCTCACGCCGTGATGACTCTTTGAGCCCGGAAACAACCCAAGTGTTCCAATACGGAACCGATCTCAGCACATGGACGTCGATCATCATTCCGGCAAGTAGTCAGGTTGTTGACGCTGCGACAGTGACCGTGACTGACGGCAGCCCCGCTGACACGGTGAAAATCAGCATTCCAAAGTCAACTGTCGCACCTGAAACCAAGCTGTTCGGCCGCTTACAAGTGACCAAATAAGCGTCAGCCTAACCTGCCTGTGCCACAGCCAGGCATCATGCACCCAACGGAGCCTTTTTCGATCAGTCAAAGGCTCCGTTTTTTTGTATCATTCACCAAAGACATCGGCTAACGATGCTCACCGCAAACAGATGAATACCAGCGCTGGGAATGATAATTGATTAGCGAAAAACCGTTCATGTGATTATCGCTCGCCGTTTGACCACCTCTCTTAAACTGTTTGCCACATTTTTTTACCTCAATGAGCATGATGAACATGGATTTTGGAAATGTGATGTGAGTGTGTGGCAAGTGGCTTGGCAAGGGATTGGATCGCAGAGTGGGACAAAAGAGTGGGACAAAAAAAGAGCCCCGCACCTGTTGTTGACAGATGCGGGGCATTAACCTGGCGACGACCTACTCTCACAAGACCTATCGTCTCACTACCATTGGCGCTGTGGCGTTTCACTTCCGGGTTCGGAATGGGACCGGGTGGTTCCACCACGCTGTGGTCACCAGAGGGGAGAGCCTTTTTTCGAGTCGGGCTCTCAATCTCTGGGGACTTACAGTTGTTTTTGCTTTTTTGTCAGTTTGCTTGCTCACTGACATCTACACGGAGCTTCAATGTTTTATCGTTTTTCTTGTTCAAACCTCTTTGGTTGGCTTTGTTCTTGGTCTATTACTGCGAATTTTTGAAGAAATCAAGCCG
>CAZREM010000020.1:0-59829 GCA_964599325.1 uncultured Verrucomicrobiales bacterium
TCAAGTCGTGGGCTATTCCGCGTGAGCGGAACCTATCCACATTCAAATGTTCAAATATGATGAAAACAAACCAGACACGACACCCGCACTTTACATCGGACTCGACGTCCATAAAGAATAAACTTTCGTCGCCGTTGCCGATCCCGACCCCAAGGGCGAGGTCCGTAGCCACGGCGAAGTCGCCACCACCCAGGTCGCCATCGAACGCCTAATCCGGCGCATCGCCAAAAATCACGGCATCCCTTTTACCTCGCCTCGATGCCAGACACGTAGATGGCGAATGCTGCCGTGTTGGGCTGGGGTCTGAATAAAAAAATCTTAGCGTGAAAATCATGGGTTTCCTTGAACGGCGCGGAGTCTGGCGCATTTCTTGCTTGCAGTTGTCTTCGCGCTGTGATACCATCGCCACCCCGCTTAATCCTTTACAGATGAACCCGTTTTATCATTTCACGACACCGACAGATTTTGGCTCTTTGCATGATTTGCGTCAGGAGCATGACAACTGTGGCATGGGAGCGTTGGCGCATGTGAAGGGTGAGCGCTCGCACCGGATTTTGGATTGGGCTTTGTGCTCGGTTTGCAACATGACGCATCGCGGTGCGGTGGATGCGGATCAGAAAACGGGCGATGGTTCGGGGGTTTTGACGCAGTTGCCCTATCCCTTATTTCGCAAGGTGCTTCAGGGTTGGGGTAAGGCGTTGCAGCGGGATGAGGACTTAGCCGTTGGGGTGTTTTTCTTTCCGAGTGAGCAGGAGTCGGTGTGCCGTCACATCAAGGCCTTGGCTGAGCAGGTGGCCTCGCGGCGCGGGTTGGGAGTATTGGGTTGGCGCGAGGTGCCGGTGGACGCCAGTGCATTGGGAAAAATCGCGCTCGCGAGTCGCCCGCACATTGAGCACTTGTTGCTGGAAAATCGCCAGGGTGTGGCGAGCGATGTGTTTGAGCGTCAGCTCTATTTGGTGCGGCGGGAGATTGAGCGCGAGACCAAGCAAATTGCGGGATTTTATGTGCCGTCGTTGTCGGCGCGGTTGATTTCCTACAAGGCATTGGCGATGCCAGCGGCGTTGCGCGCCTTTTATTTGGATTTGCAGAATTCGGATTACACCACGGCAATTTCACTTTATCATCAACGGTTTTCGACCAACACATTTCCTGCGTGGCCTTTGGGGCAGCCGTTTCGGATGATGTGTCACAATGGTGAGATCAACACGGTGGAGGGCAATCGCAACTGGATGACTTCGCGGGAGGAGGCGTTCGAGTCGCCGATCTGGGGTGAGGACGTGGAGCTGGTCAAGGATTTGATCCGCCATGGGGAGTCAGATTCGGCTTCCTTGGATCATTGCTTGGAGTTGCTCGTGCTGTCGGGTCGTTCGTTGGAGCATGCGATGTGCATGTTGGTGCCGCCGGCTTATCGCAATGATTTGGAAATTTCCGATGATTTGCGGGCGTTTTACCAGTATAATCGCTCGTTTTCCGAACCGTGGGATGGGCCGGCAGGTTTGGTTTATACCGATGGCACGAAGCTGTGTGCCTCGCTGGACCGCAATGGTTTGCGGCCTTCGCGCTATGCCTTGACGGAGGATGGATTGCTCTACATCGGGTCGGAGGCCGGAGCGGTGGTGTTGGATGATGCCACGGTGGTGCGCAAGGGGCGTCTGGGGCCGGGACAGATGTTGTCGGCGAACACGGCGACGGGTGAGTTGTTGTTTGATTTGGAAATCAAGGAAAAATTAGCGAAGCAGAAGCCATATCGCAGTTGGATCGAGGACAATCGGTTGGAGTTGCGCGAGTTTGTTTCGCCGGATGCGATCGCTCCGGAGGAGGATTTTTCTGAGCTTGAGTTATCGCGCCAGCAGGTGGCGCATGCGATTTCGTTGGAGGAGCTGGACATGGTGTTTCCACCGATGATCAAAGGTGCTCAGGAGGCGGTGTTTTCCATGGGTGATGACATCCCATTGGCGGTTCTGTCGCATTACCCGCGTTTGTTGTTCACTTACTTCAAGCAGCTGTTCGCGCAGGTGACGAATCCACCGATTGATCCGATTCGCGAGTGGGCGGTGATGTCACTTTCTGCTGGGTTGGGCCCCGAGCGCAACATGCTGGTGGAGACACCGGAGCATTGTCGCATCATCAATCTGGATTCGGCGGTGCTGTATGAGCATGAGGTGGAAAAAATCAAAGCCTTGGAAGTCCATGGTTTTCCGGCGATCACCTTGGACGCGACGTGGGATGTGAGTCGTGGTGAGGCAGGGTTAAAACCACGTTTGGATGAGTTGTGCGCGGAAGCGGAGGCCGCGCTGGATCGTGGGGTTCACATTTTGGTGATTTCGGATCGGGCGACGTCGTCGCAGCGGGTGCCGATTCCATCATTGCTGTCATTGGGAGCGATTCATCATCATTTGCATCGTCAGCGCAAGCGGATGCGTGCGTCGTTGGTGCTGGAGTCTGGCGAAATTCGTGACACGCATCAAATTTCTTGTGCCTTTGGTTTTGGCGCGACGGCGGTGTGTCCGTATTTGGGTTACGCCACGGTGCGGCAGTTGGTGCGTGCGGATGGTGGCAAGGGCAAGCTGGGCGAGGGCATGATGCTGAGCAAGGCGATGGCGAATTATCGCAAGGCCTTGGAGAAGGGCGTGTTGAAAATCATGTCGAAGATGGGCATTTCGGTGCTGAACTCGTATCAGGGTGCGCAGACCTTTGAGGCGATTGGATTGGGAGAAGAAGTGGTGAGTTACGCCTTTGCCGGAGTTTCTTCAAAAATTGGCGGCATTGGTTTTGCAGAAATTGCCGCAGAGAGCCTGATTCGTCATCAAGCTGCATTTGCGACGGTGGTTCCCGCTGGTGAGACGTTGAATCTTGGTGATCCGGGCTACAATCGTTACCGCAAAGCGGGGGAGCGGCATGCGCTGAGCACGGAGGTGATCAAGAACTTTCACACGTATGTGAAATCGGGCAAGGCGGAGGATTATGAGGAGTATGTGCGTGTGTCCTTGGAGACGGGGCCGGTCGCGATCAAGGATTTATTGGAATTTGTTCCAGCGGCAACGGGTCCGGTGGCCTTGGAGGAGGTCGAGTCCGTGGAGTCGATCCGCCGTCGTTTCACGACAGCTGCGATGTCACTGGGTGCGTTATCACCCGAGGCTCACGAAACTTTGGCAATTGCGATGAACCGCATTGGTGGAAAATCGGATTCCGGTGAGGGTGGTGAGGATCCGGTGCGCTATCAGCCTTATCCGAATGGTGACTTTGCGCGTTCCTACATCAAGCAAGTGGCTTCGGGTCGCTTTGGTGTCTCGGCGTTCTATTTGGTGAACGCCGATGAGTTGGAAATCAAGATGGCGCAGGGTGCGAAGCCGGGCGAGGGTGGTCAACTGCCGGGTCATAAGGTGAATGCGTTGATTGCTCGCTTGCGCAACACCCAGCCGGGTGTGCAGTTGATTTCGCCGCCGCCGCACCACGATATTTATTCGATTGAGGACTTGGCGCAGTTGATTCACGATCTGAAGGAAGTGAATCCGCGCGCGCGCATCACGGTGAAGCTCGTGGCGGAATCGGGGGTTGGCACGGTGGCAGCTGGTGTGGCGAAGGCATCGGCGGACAATATCTTGATTTCCGGGCATGATGGCGGCACGGGAGCCTCGCCATTGTCATCGACGAAGCATGCGGGGTCGCCGTGGGAGCTCGGTTTGGCTGAAGCACAGCAGACGCTATTGCTGAATCATTTGCGCAATCGCGTGACGTTGAGGACTGACGGCGGGATTCGCAACGGTCGTGACGTGGTTGTGGCGGCAGCGTTGGGTGCGGAGCAGTTCAATTTCGGCACGACGGCGATGATCGCCATGGGTTGTGTTTACGTGCGCAAGTGTCATTTGAACAATTGTCCGGTCGGGATTGCCACAACGGATCCCAAATTTAGAGCGAAGTTTAAGGGCACGCCAGAGATGGTGATACATTACTTCAATGGCGTGGCGCAGGAGGCGCGTCAGATCATGGCGGATTTGGGTGTGCGAACCATGGATGAGCTGATTGGTCGTCCGGAGTTTTTGCGTCAGCGTCATGTGCCGGATCATCCGAAGGCAAACACGTTGAATTTGAAACCCTTGTTGCGCGATGTGGTGCCTGCGGTGGCAAAGGCGCATGGCAAGCAGCCGGAAGAGATTTCGCGGATTCGCACTCAGGAGCGCAACGATGGCATTTCGAAGCCTGCCTTGGATTTGCAGATTTTGGCTGACATCAAGAAAGCTTTGGGAGTGGAGCCCGATGCACTGCCGGAAGCGAAGGAATACGGCGCACCAGTTGACGAAAAACTGGCGCAAGCGTTGAGCTTGTTGCCCGATCGCCCGCCCATTCATCTCAGCTATCCGGTGGTCAATACCGATCGCAACATCGGCACACGGTTGGCAGGTCGAGTGGCGGAAATTTACGGGGATCACGGGTTGGCAAAAAATTGCATCAACATCAGCCTACGCGGCACGGTTGGTCAGTCTTTGGGAACTTTTTTGGTCAAGGGCGTGAGTCTCAAGGTGATGGGTGAAGCCAATGATTACGTCGGCAAGGGCATGGCGGGTGGCGAAATTGTGGTTGTTCCTGCGGATCAAGCGCGTTTCGTGGCGGCGGAAAACACGATTGTGGGCAATACCTGCCTTTATGGTGCAACCGGTGGAACGTTATTTGCCGCTGGGGCCGCAGGTGAGCGCTTTGCGGTGCGCAATTCGGGCGCAGCGGCGGTGATTGAGGGCTGTGGTGATCATGGCTGTGAATACATGACCAACGGCACGATCGCGGTTCTGGGCATGACAGGTAAAAACTTTGGCGCGGGGATGTCTGGAGGCACGGCTTACATCTATGACATTGACGACCGTTTTTATTCGCGACTCAATGATGAGATGGTGGTGGCGGTTCCCGTGAAGCGGCAACGTGACATCGCGGAGCTGCGCAAGATGCTGGAGCTGCATGCAGAAAAAACCAATAGTGCCAGAGCGAAAGAATTATTAGCGAATTGGACGATTTCTGTGAAAAAGTTCCTGCGAGTGATTGCGCGTGAGCGTGCGGACTTAGAAGCAGCGGAGGAAGAACACGAGTCCGCCATCTCCAAGTAAGCCACAATCCATGGGGTTGGAACGATCCGTTCGTGGAAGGCGCAGTGAGTATCCGTCCGGCGGTATTTTTGTCGGTCTGCGGCACGTTTAGTCTGTTGTGATCGACGGGCTGGACAAGGCCAGTTCGCCAACGTTGCGCGGATCAATCACCTCACAGAATGTGAGCGAAGCCTCCTGTGGCTGCCATGTGCTGTGGCGCGTGCCCGCGGCAAGGATCGTGATGAATCATTTCTAGGTTCTAGGTCAAAGACCTTGGGGCTGATGAAAACAATGGAACTGAAAAACTGAAAGGAGCTCGAGCACGAAGTCTGGGTCGAGCACAAAGGCTAGGAAACAGTGCTTCAGCTCGATTTCTTCAGCTCGATTTGCGGGTGCGGGAGCGGGATTCGGAGGACCGTTGGATCGCGACCGGCTTGATTCCGCGCAAGCGTTGAATGTTGCTCAGCATCGTGCGGCAGTGGGAGTAAGCGGTGCGTTTGCTGAGCATCTCGGCGCTGCGTTCGAGTGAACCCCATTGCACAACCGAAATTTCAACGGTGCGTCTTCCCCACAGGTTCATCCAGTCCTTGCAAGGCTGGTAAATATCGATCGTGCCGGTGCCCGTCAAAGCCGAGCCATAGTCATCGACGACATACAGATAGGGTTGTCCTTTGATTTTGAACACGGTGCCAACGGGGTAGAACGCCCAATCGGCAGCAGCGGATCGCACCCGGTTGTTGAATTTCAGCTGAGTTCCAACAGCATTGTTTGAGCCATATTGCAAGTGATCTGATTCCGTGCAGGTGTAGGCCGTGGTGCGCACCATGCGATTGCGCTCGCCAAAGGTGTAAACGGGCATGTGATGCCGATCTCGAGGTTTTGTTTGAGACGCTGCGATCAATTGCGGGCTGGGTGGTAGCGTTTTGAAGTTTGGTTCACCTCCGTAATTGGATGAACCCAACGAAAATGACGAAGGCGAGCATTGAGTGAGCAACACCGCGATGGTTCCCAATAGCAGGAGGCGAATCTGGGCTAGTTGTGTCAAAAATCTCATGCTCCAAAGTGGGTGTTCGGGGAAAAAATCAGCGCAGAATGCGCTGATCGACACCGCGACTTATAGAAAGTCACACACGCTGACAAGCGTTTTTTGTGCCAAGGTGGTTACGAATCGTCACAGGCTGCTGGCCAGCGGCAAGTGGGGTCACGCTGTGGGAACGATTTCCTTCGGCGCTTGCAGTGACACGCGGACAGCTTGATGATGACAATCAAATGCAGGTCAAATGGGGGCGTCTGATGCCAAATCCAATTTCTCATTGACAAAGCATGTTTTTTTATTCTTTTTTTAAACCCAATGAACAAAAAAAATCCATCAAAGTTCTGGAACTGGACGCTTGTGGCGTTGATGTCCGTGATTGTGCTGTGTTGGATGGCGACATCGTTGCGGCGATTGGATTCGATTGGTGGCGGGGGTGTTGAGCTGAGTGGGGTGTTGAGCGAACGCAGCGAGTCGCCCGACACACGCGCCCATGTGAGCCAGCAACGGCTGTCGTCGCTGGACGACATGGTGATAGAGGGGCAAGGAGACGAAGCGCGCAAGGCAGCGGGCAACGAGCGGGAACGTCGATTGCTGGATGGGTCGGAGTCTGGCAGTCAGTCGCAAGGCCCGCAAGTGGATCTAGCGGCTGGTGACGTGAAGCAAGCGGCACAAGCATTAGGCGGAATTGCTGAAATTGGTGCGTCGATCAGCAAACGCGATGCCGCCCTCGCGCAGTGCTTGCGCGAAGCTGCAGAATGGACTGAACCGCAGCAGCGCCATGAGTTAGTCCAGCGGATGCGCCATATCGAAGAAGCGCAGCGGCGTGCCACGGCCGAGCTGGCTCAGCAGCGTGGGGATGTCCTGCGGCAGGAGGATCGCGGTGGAGTCACCGAGTTGATTGGTTATGAAGGAGATCAACCGGTGTTTCGTTCCACCGATAACGTGAATGCCGCGATTGCCACTGGTGCGAAAATCCTACAGGGCAGCCCTGAACTGCTGACGGGGAGCGGCGTGGCTGTCGGCGTGTGGGATGGGGGATCGGTTCGCACAACTCACCGAGAACTCACGGGGCGTGTTAACTCGCTCGACGGTGCCACGGTGATTGACCACGCGACCCATGTGGCTGGCACGATTGCTGCGACGGGAATTGACACGGCAGCTAAAGGGATGGCGACGGCGGCGACAATTGATAGCTATGACTGGACCTTTGACACCAGTGAGTTGACAGATCGCGGTGCCACTTACCCCGGCGAGGCGGGGCGGTTAATGATTGCCAACCAAAGCTATGGGCAAGCGACAGGCTGGAGCAACACCGGTGGCACCACCCCCAAATGGCGTTGGAACGGCACAGCGTTATCGATCACGGACGAGGATAGTAATTTTGGCAAATACACCGGTGGTAGCGCTGCGCTAGATGGGGTGATCGTCAGTGCTCCGTATCTCACCATTTTTCGTGCCGCGGGCAATGATCGTTACGACAACCCATCCACAGGCGAATTGGTCGCGCTCGGGACAAGTTCGACCACAGTTGCCTACGACCCTACGATTCATCCCAAGTGGGATTCCGCGTATCGCAATGGCTATGATTTGCTCAATGATGGGGCGTTATCGAAAAACGTGGTGACAGTGGGTTCGGTCAACGACATGGTCACCAACGGCGCACGGGATTTGACCAAAGCCAACATCAGCGGCTTTTCGTCGTGGGGACCCTGTGATGATGGGCGGATCAAGCCCGATTTGGTCGCTAACGGCGAGTTTCTCTACTCCTCTCTCGGCAGCTCGGATTCGGCATACGGTTCACTGAGTGGCACTAGCATGGCATCGCCCAATGCCGCGGGAACAGCCGCGCTGGTGGTGCAGGCCTATGGGAGGCGCTTTCCGGGTCAGGCGATGCGGGCAAGTCTGCTCAAGGGGCTGCTAATTCACACCGCCGATGACGTGGGCTTGACCGGACCCGACTACCAATATGGTTGGGGCATGATCAACGCAGAGCGCGCGGTGCAGCATCTGGCGGCCTATGCAGCTCGGGCGGGAACCCAGCGCCTGGTGGAAGGGCGTTTGACCAGCACTCAGACCAGTGTGACTGTGACATTGCCGTGGGACGGAGTTTCGCCGATTCGTGCGACGCTGTGTTGGACGGATCCGACCGCCGCCGCGATCACAACAGGAAATTCACGCACGCCGCAGCTGGTCAATAATCTCAACCTAGCCCTCAAGGACTCGCTGAATCAAACGTCTTTGCCCTGGGTGATGCCTTATGTGGGTGATTGGTCACTCGCTAAGCTCAGTGCGGCGGCAACAAGAGGCGTCAACAACACCGACAACGTCGAACGCGTCGATATCGCTAATCCAGTGATTGGCACCTACACCGTCACTGTGAGCTACAGCGGTAGTCTGACCGGTGGAGCGCAGGCGTTTTCGCTCTTGCTCTCTGGTATGGCAGATTCGGCCACCGCACCTGCGCCGCAATTTTCATCGGCGGCACCCACCATCACCACGAGCGCATCGAAGCAAGTGGTGACACTCGATGGCTCGGGTTTCCTTCCGGGGGCGACGGTGGTGTTGCGGCGCAGTGGTCAGGCAGACGTGCCATGCACGAATGTGGAGCCCATGGGTAGCCAGCTGCGTTTTCGTTTTGATCCCGCGAGTGTTTCAGGTGGCTCCTGGGCGGCGGTAGTGACCAATCCGGATGGTCAAAACGCGACCAAGGCCAGTATTTACACTGCGCCCTCGCGCTTGGTGAGCGAGACCTTTGAAGCGGCGAACGCCCAGTGGACTTCGCAAGTTCTCAGTGGCTCTGGTTCCTGGCAGCGCAGCACGCAGAATCCTTATGCCGGCAGTTATTGCAATCAAATCATCGGATCGACAGCGGCTTCCGATGTGGTGTTACTCTCGCCATCGGTCTCGATTCCTTCAAACGCTTCAACCCTCCAACTGTTTTTTTGGCATAGTTTTGTGATCGAGCCTAGCTATGATGGTGCGGTGCTCGAGTATGCTGTGGACTCCGGTGCGTGGACGCGCGTGACCACTAGTTCGGTGCTGAAATTCATCAGCGGTGGTTATAACAGTAGCTTAAGAAACAGAACGACCGACAATCCTCTCGGCAGAAACACATCATGCTGGACGAGTAGCGTGACAACGTATTCTCAAGTGGAGGTGGCGGCTACCAGCATGACCGCGTTTGTGGGGAAAAATCTGCGTTTTCGCTGGCGCTTGGCAACCGACACAGGTGGCACTGCCTCCACTTGGAACATTGATAACGTCGAACTCGTGGCAACGGTTCCCGAAAATCAATCGCCCACGGTCGTGAGCACCGCGGCGGCGGCGCAAACGGTCACGGGCAGTAGCACCAGCTTGAGCGCGTTGGGTGCGGACGATGGCGGGGAAACGAGTCTCACCTACACCTGGAGCACCACGGCGGAAATGAGCAGCGGGGTGCAGTTTTCCGCCAATGGCACCAATGCCGCGAAAAATGTGACCGCAACGTTTTCGCGCAGCGGGGTGTTTCCGTTCACGGTGACCGTGCGCGACGTCGCGGGGCTCAGCGCAACGAATCAGATCAGCGTCACCGTGGTTGCGACACCGACGCAGCTGCAGATCTCGCCAACCAGCGTGGTGTTGGAATCCGGCCAGACGCAGCAATTCAGCGTCAGCGCGGTGGATCAGTTTGGTCTCGCTGTGGCGCTCACCAGTCAGCCACAGTGGTCGGCACAAGGCGGGATCATTTCCGCCAGCGGGAGTTACGTGGCAGGTTCGATCCCCGGCAGCTCCTACGTCATCACCGCGCAAGCGGGGCAGCTGTCGGCCCAAGCGATGGCGACGGTTCGGGTGTTTTATCAGCTTTCGCTCCGATCTGGCTCGTCGGTTGCCGGAAACGTGACGGGATCGGGGCGTTATGAGCACGGGGATCTGGCATCGATCGAAGCAAGCGTGTTTCCCGGTTACGTTTTTGTCAGATGGAGCGCGCTTGAGCCCGGCGCGGTTTTTGGAGACAGCGCGGCAGCTTCCACCACCGTGCAAATGACGGCCTCCTGGCAGATCACGGCAGAATTTGCCAATGATCTGCGGGACACCGATGCCGATGGCCTGAGCAACTTTGCCGAAGTTGTGCTCTACGGCACCAATCCGGCAGTCGTGGACTCCGATGGCGATGGGTTTACCGACATGCTGGAGGTGCAAAGCGGCTCGAACCCCATGTCAGCGGAATCCTTGCCTCAGCACAGTCTCACACTCGGCCAGCAAGGGGTGGTCACGGGTGGAACCTTTGCGGCGACAGGCACCATGGTTCATGGCACCTACGCCAGCGTCATCGCTACGCCAGCGGCGGGTTATCGCTTCGATCACTGGTCGGGCGATGCCACGGGACAAAATGCGCAGGTTTTTGTGCTCATGGATGCGGACAAGTCTGTGATGGCGCATTTTGCCGCTGACTTGGCGGATGCCGATGCCGATGGCCTGAGCAATTACGCGGAAATGTTGCTTGGAATGAGTCCAGATGACCCGCAGCAGTGCTTGCGCATGGAGTTGATTCCGCTGAATAATGCCACGGCACGGTTGTCGATCAATCGCGTGGTGCCGCAAGGAACTTTTGAGATTCAGTCCTCAGCCGCGCTTGATGGGATTTGGCAAACTTGGAAGACCCTCAGCGTGCCGGTGGCGCAGGATCAATGGCAAGAAACTGTGCCAGTGAACCAGCGGCGGCAGTTTTTCCGCTTGCGCTGGCTCATTCCAGAGCCTTGAACGCATGCGGGCAGGTGGGTGCTTGGTCGTCTTGGTTGACGAACGATGGCTCTGGTCGTTCTGCCGAATAATAACGGTGAAAAACAGGACAAAGCGATCCCGCCAGTGGTGGCACCAGCCATGACCAATCACCAGGAACGCTGCGGTTGTTTAGCTCTTCTTCTTTCACATACTGAATGAACTGAGTCGATGCGCTATGGTGATCGATCATCGCCACGCCATGTTGCCGAAACGAGTGCAGCACCGCCGTATTGAGCTCGATCAAGGCGCGTTCGCGCCACAACAATGCGCGCTGCGAGGTGTCTAGTCGCATTTTTTGAGCAATGATGGGTAACAGGTTGTAGCGTTGTTCGTCGGCGAGATTGCGGCAGGCGATTTCGGTGTTCATGTAGTAGCCACTGAACGGCGCAGCGGTGAAGCGTAGTCCGGCGCCAATGAGTGCCATGTTTGCCAACACTGGCAAGGCATGCCACTTCCAGCCCATTTGCTCGAACCACGGCAGCTGCGGGTGTTGCAGAGGGACTTCCAGAACCGCGTCTGTGGGTAAGGAAAACAGTGTCAACGGATGACCCGGGCAATCGATGATCAGGGGCAGGACATCGAAGGCCGAGCGTGTGGCAGGCGCCTGCCAGCCTAACGAAAGTGCCAACTCCGTGGTGGCAACTTGATCGGGATCTCCCAAAATATGGCCTTGATGTCGATACCCTGCGTAGCGAATGAGCTGGGAGTTGATGATGCGAATGCCGCGTTCCCCCGGAGCTGCGGCAGGAAAAACGGTGAGCAGGGAACGAATGCGCCCATGCTGCGTTGAGTGGCGTAAGTGGGCGACACAGGCGTCGAAGACTTCATCAGGACGCTGACATTCCTGGGCATCAATCACTTCCAGACTGTTCCACTGCGCACGAGCAAGGCAGCGCTCACTGTTGCGCCAAGCGGACTTGCCCAACCATTCGAGCTCATCCAGCTTGGCGCGCCATTTGCCGGTTTGACGCAGCTCCTTCAAAATACATTCAATCCGCGCGGGCTCAACCGTCTGTCCAGTTAGTCGGTTGCGTGAGGAAAAAAAATCACGAATGGCAGTGACGGGATCGGCTGCAGGCACGGCGCTCATTGCAACGAGTCCACTGCACCATTGCAAGCTCGAATAATTTAATAAAAATATTAATTAATAGCAGGAGTTCGGCTTGGCCATGGATTGCCGCAGGGTGAACAAAGCTGAGTGATGCTGCGGGTTTCGATTACAGCTTGGTTAGATACTTGCCAGGGTTTTTGTAAAATTTTTTGAGACATGGCTTGCAGCAGAATTTGATTTCTTGACCTTGATACTCATCGCGCACAGGGTCTCCCATGGAACCAAGTTCATTATCGGTGACGAGGCATGTGTCTTTGGTGTAAGGTTTAACTTTGGATGAGGCTGTCGTGCCGCTGGTGGCGCAGGAGTTGAGCAGCATCACGATGCTTGCGATGCCAGAGCTGAGGATAAGTCTCGATTTCATGTCGTTCTGTTCGTGTTTTAGTGTGTGTGAGGCGGATGCGTCTGAGTCAAAAATAAGTCCTCAGAAATGGAAGCCAAGCCCGGCACCGAGCCCATAGTCTGAATGATATTGACCCATGACAGATAGTTGCTTTGAGCAGGCGTATTCCAAACCTGAGATCCATTCGAAATCGGTTCTCGTATCGTGGTGCATTGAGGCGAATGCGCGGAGACGATTGGTGAGTTGCATGGTTTTACTCAAGCCAACTCGCATACCACCTTCGCTATCGAGTTCGAGGCTGCTATCGATCAGATATGGCAAGCGGTAGTCGATGCCAATGAGGGCACGGTTTTTGTCCTCCTGATCATCTGTGAAACGAGCACCGATCAATGCGGTGAAGTTACTGTTAAAATAATGATCGTAAGTGAAATCGATTTCGTAAGGCGAAGCGTCTGCCTCAAAAATCTGGGCTTGCCAGCGCGCGTTCAAGCTATCGCGTTCGCGTTGGATTGAGAGTGTGCCATCCGTCATGTGTGAAAGCATGCTACCGTCCAAGAGCACATGAGTGGGGATGACGCCGTGCTCGCCCATGTCCATCATGGGATTGCATGTGCCGTCCCCCACGCTGATCACGCGACCCATGCCGCTAGCCATGTGATAAAGGAGGTGGCAGTGGAACATCCAGTCACCTTGTTCATTGGCCTGGAACTCGATGGTCTGACGGCCCATCGGTGGCACGTCCACCGTGTGCTTCAGCGGAGCGTGCGCGCCTTGTCCGTTGATAAGGCGGAAAAAGAAACCATGCAGATGGATGGGGTGATGCATCATGGTGTCATTGACTAACTCGAGACGCAGAATCTCACCCTTGCGCACGGGGATCATGCTTTCTTCGTTCATGGTCTTGCCGTTGAAGGACCAAATGTAGCGCTGCATGTCTCCTGTGAGGCGCAGTTCCATCGACCGAACCCGCGCCTTTGCAGGAAATGTCGTGGGGTTGATCGCGCGTAATTGACGATAAGGCGACGCTGGTCGATCTTGAGATGCGGCGTTCTCTTCCATGTTTTCCATCAGCACGGCATCCATGCGATAGAGATCGGCCCGAGGAACATCCGCTGCGACATGCCGTGCACCGTCACCGATCCACGCCGAGGCGTGTCCGGAGCCATCGCTGGCTGTTGCGCGCACTTCCCATGAGCCTTCAGCAGGAATGGTGATCGTCACGTCATAAGTTTCGCCATTGCCCATTTGTAAGCGCTTGATCTTAAATGGCTCGACCTGTTGTCCATCAGCGGCAATGACGGTCATGTCGCCGGTGCTGGACTCCACATAAAAGTAGCTGGCGGCACCGCCATTGATTAACCGCAGACGGACACAGTCCCCCGGTTTCCCAGCGAGATGGTGATCGCATTTGCCATTGATCAAAAAGGCATCATAAGCGACGTCTGAAATATCCATTGCGGGCATCCGCGTTTTTTCTCGTTCAAAATACTCGTGCATGGCCCCTGCCTGATAAGCACCGAATAATGATTGTTGGGTTGCTTTTTTGATGGAATAGGCTGGACTTGACCGCACCAGAGTGCGCAGCACTTCGTTGGTGCTCTCGTTGGTCCAGTCGGACATCAGCAAGACATGGTCGCGCTCGGTATTCACCGGCTCGCCTTTTCGTGGAGTGATGACGATGGCTCCCAGCAAGCCTTTTTGCTCTTGGAAGCCAGCATGAGAATGATACCAGTAAGTGCCTGATTGTTTGATAGGAAAAACGTAGGTGAACGATGAACCAGGTTTGATGGCGGGGGTGGTGATATCCGGCACTCCATCTTGTTCATTTGGAACCAACAGCCCATGCCAGTGTAAAAGAGTATCGACTGTTAAACGGTTATGAACGGTGATGCGCGCAACATCTCCTTCACGAAAGCGCAGTGTCGGACCAGGGAACGATCCATTGATGGTGTAAACAGCAGTCGCTCTGCCAGCTGGCTGGAGTGGTTGTTGATCGATCGATAGTTCGTAGCTCACCACGTCGGCAGGGATGAAGGTTGTGAGGCTCAACACGATCAGCGAGATCGTTGTGAAGCGTGATGGGAGTCGAATCATGATCAAAGGTGTGATGATGGGCGTTGCGAGCGCTGCTGGCTCCAACGATAAAGCGCAATGTCGAACTGTTTTCGCTTATTAATTAGCGTGTTGAAATGGAAAGGTCAATGACCTTACAATCGACGTATTCTTAATTCTTCGCGACCACAGTTGCGGCTAAATGCTCGACAACAACGCAAGGCTAAGGAAAGATCACGACATGATTGGGATTGGCTATGATGTGCATCGTTTTGCGCCGCATCGGCGCTTGGTTTTGGGCGGTGTGGAAATCCCTTATGAATTTGGGCTAGACGGGCATTCGGATGCAGATGTGCTGTGCCACGCGATTGCTGATGCGATTTTGGGGGCGCTAGGAGAGCCGGACATCGGTTATTTTTTCCCGCCGGGTGATCCAGATTGCAAGGACATGTCATCGCTGAAAATTTTAGAAATGTGTCAGTTGCTCTGCGCAAAGCACGGTCTCGGGTTGGTGAACATTGACTCCACCATCATCGCGGAGGCTCCCAAGGTGTTGCCTCACCGCGAAGCCATGCGCGCGGCAATCGGCGGGGCGCTGGGGCTTTCTCCGATGCGTGTGGGGATTAAGGCGACGACGAACGAGTCCATGGGCTTCATTGGTCGCAAGGAGGGGATTGCGGCGATGGCTGTGGCATTGCTGAAAAAATTACCGGGAGAGAGCGAGTAAATCGCAATCAAGCTGCACGCAAGATCGCAATCAGTGAACGCAAACAGAGGCCGCAGGCGTCTTAGTCGTTCATGGCGCGCGTTTCCGAACTCATGCGATCCATGCCGTGCCAGTGTTGCTGGGAGCTGATGGGCAAGTTCATGCTGCTACCACGAATCCCCATCCAGCCATCCTGTTGCCATCGGCCAAAGGCGTTGCGGATGAACTCAGGCGATGGCGCGGGCTCACTGAGCCGTGATAGGATTTCTGGTAAAGTGCCGCCAAGTTGCAGCAGGCCCAGGAGCTGCGATTCTTCTGCGTCGATGCGACGATGAAAGCTCTCGCCGCTTAGACCGCGCCAAACTGCCATTTCAATGGCTTGATGCTGCTCTTCATCGCGCTCGGCCGCAAGAGCGAAGTGGGAGGGAGCGTTCCAACAAAGGTCAACTGGATGGTCAATGCGAACCAACCGCACGTGGGCTTGTAGCATCAGCTGGGCTTCCATGATGGTTCTTTCATCCGGAATGCACGCTTGTGCCTGCTCAAACACTTCCATGTGAGTGTATTCAAGTCGTGCCAAATCAGCCAGCCAACCACGCAGGTGCGCGGGAGTTTCGCAATCGTTGGCAAAAAAATCAGCGAGGCCCTCACCCAAGTGACGCAGAGTGAAGCTTGAAGAGGAGCGGTGCAGCAAATAGCGCTCCGCATCGCGCCAGAACTGGTCGCTGCCCATGCAGGCTTGCAGCGTGGGAAAATCTTCGGCCAGGGAGTCGAGCAAACGAAACCAATACTGCCGGTGATAGAGCTCTAAACGTTCAGCCGCCGATAAATCTGGACCGGGTTGGATGATGGCATCAGCGATGGCGAAAAAGCGCGCAGAGTGACCTTCTGTGCAGGGCGGCAGCTCCGTGGAGCGTCGGCTGGTGCCGCGCAGGGGCAGGCGCAGCGCCTCGAAAAACTGCGTTTGGATGGTCTCAAGCATGGCAGGCGGATGGGTTGGGTTGTGGCGCGGTGCGATCAAGCCGATGCCGTTGCCAGTGTTCCGATTTTTTTGCCTCGTTCCAGACTTCATCGAATGACGGAATGCGCGCGTCCCACTCCAACAACGTGGCAGTGGGGCCGCAGCGCTCGATGGCACGCGCGTAGAGCTGCCACACGGGGTCGATCACGGGGTGATCATGGGTGTCGATGATGAACCGGGCGTAACGTGAGTGGCCAGCGATGTGAATCTGTGCGACGCGATCCGATGGAACAAAGTTCACGTAATCGAGGGGATCGAAGCCGTGATTGATTGAGGAAACGTAGATGTTATTGACGTCGAGCAGGATGCCAACATCGGCTTGCTCAACCACTTCGCTGAGAAATTCCCACTCGCTCATTTCATCGGCTTGGAAGGTGGCGTAGCTGCTGACATTTTCCATCGCTAGCGGGCATTCGAGAAAATCCTGCGCCACTTTCAGGTTGGCGGCGGTGGTTTTGACACACTCGCGGGTGTAGGGCAGCGGCAGCAAATCGTGGCTCATGCTGCCGTCGATGCTGCCCCAGCACAGATGATCCGAGATCCAGGGGGTTTTGGTGCGGGCAATGAGTTTTTTGAGCCGACGCAGATGATCGAAGTCCAGACCACGAGCATTGCCCGGGTAAAGCCCGACACCGTGTTGCACGACTTGATATTGCTCCATGATGGCGTCGAGCACGGCCAGGGGTCTGCCGCCTTCAACCATGTAGTTTTCGGAAATGATTTCGAACCAATCGACGCAGGGTTTTTCTGTTAGAATGTGTTGATAGTGCGGCACGCGCAGACCGATGCCTGTGCCGAGTTGTTTGCCTTGGGTGAATCTTGGATGAGCCATGGAGATCGTTGGCGTTTAGGGAGTGGAGGATGGGGGCGGATCCGCAGTGGCAGATGGCTGGCATTCTTGGCGTAGCCGTTCTTCTAATTGTTGAAAAAAAAGAGGATTGCTCGGGGCGTGTTGGCGTTGCCACACTTGGCGCGTGAGTCTCTGCAAGCCTTTGAGCTGTTTTTCAACTCCACGGCACACAGAACATAGCAAGCGATGCGTGAACATCCGGCGTTTTTCATGCGCGGCTAGTTTTCGATCACATGCTGCAAGTCGCAACTCCACAAAATCGCGGCAGGAAATGCCACGTTTCTGCATCCACTCACCAATCAAGCGGTGGACCATGCGATAGGCAGCGGGTGCGTCTGGCGGGCGTTTCATGGCAAAAATGAACTTTGCAAGCACAGCCTCAGCATCTTGCGGGCGCGCGTGAGCAGCACACCGGCACTACCACTCGTCACGCCAACTTGCGCTGCCGCGTCATCGACAGACAATCCATCAACTTCGCGCGCGAGAAATAGCTCAGCCATGCGCGGGGGTAATTTCTCCATGCACGCGACGATGTATCGTTGCAGCTCGGTGTTTTCAGCCATGCGTGCGGGCGAGAGTCCCAGGGGAGCTGCGCGGTAGTTTGGGTCGATGCTCCAGTTGCCATGCGCATCAAACTCCGTTGCCACATCGGCATCGGCGTCATCTTCACGATTGGGAGCAGCTTGTTGCATGTGCAGTGGGTTGCGGTGGGACGCGCGGTGGTAATCGAGAATTTTATGGCGGAGAATGCCAGTCAGCCAAGTGAGTAGGCTCGACGCCTGTTTGAAATCGTTGCGGGCTTTCCAAGCGCTGAGAAAGGTGTCCTGAACCAAGTCTTCTGCCGCATGGTGATCGCTGACACGGCAGAAGGCGTAAGAGTAAAGCACGGGGGCATGCGCCAAGGCTTCGTTCAACTGCCATGATCCAGCAGGGGGAGGGCTCATGCTGCCATTCAGGCAGAGCGGCTAATTTTGTCAAGCCGTCCTTTGATGAATGGGTCCAGCGACCAGCGACCTGCGCCAAAAGCGAGCAAGACCAGCGTGGCCATCAGAAACGCAAAGGGCGGCTGGTCAGTGAAATCGCTCACGGATTTGAATGCTTCTTCGCGGTGCGCTGTCAAATAAGCGACCATCATGGTGACAATCAAGGGCACCGAAGCGAGCCGCGTTCCAAGGCCGAGCATGAGAAGCACGCCGCCGATCATTTCGGTATTGCTTGCCAACAGCGCCTGTGCGTGCGGCATGGGCAGGTGCAGCGATGCAAAAAACTCGGTGGTGCGCTCCATGTGCAGCAGCTTGCCGCGACCGCTGAGAAAAAAGCCCCAGCCCATCGTGACGCGCACGAAGAGGAGGCAGAACGATTGTAGGGAAGGGAGGCCGCGTTGGACAAACTGGAGAATGGTGGTGAGTGTCATTTTTTGAAGGGAGTCGGGAATGATGCAATATCAACTGCGCAGAAAAAGGAGGGGGGAGCCTCGTTGCGTGAGCGTTTCATGCCTGCGCAACGAGGAGTCGCCTGCGTTACAGGATCTGACCTTCTTTTTTGGTCTCGCCCTTGCAGCCTTCTTTGCCTTTGCAGCTTTCTTTGTCCTTATCTTTGCTGCCTTCTTTGCCCTTGCAGCCTTCCTTGCCTTTGCAACCCTCTTTGCCCTTGCAACCTTCTTTTTCTTCAGCGGCGACCGCACTGTTGATGTTCAGTTGCGAAGCCATGGCTCCGGTGGTGAACATTCCGAGGACGGCAGCAGCGATTAATGATTGATGTTTCATCTGATTAATTGTTTTTGTGTTAAACGGACGCAAACTTGTGCGCCACAATCAATCAGTCGTTCGCCGTTGATTTTTATTAACAGGAAAACGAAAAAAATATCATTTTCCCGGATTTCGCTAAAAATTGCGACTCGCCCGATGCCGCATCAGCCGAACGTGCCGCGCACATAGGCTTCGGTCTGCGCCTGACGGGGGGTCTCGAATATCTGGAGCGTGGGACCCATCTCGATGAGTTTGCCGAGATACATGAAAGCTGTGACATCGGAGCATCGTGTCGCTTGCGCCATGTTGTGTGTGACGATGACGATCGTGTATTGCTGCTTTAGCTCATGGATCAGCTCCTCGATTTTCAACGTCGCTAGGGGATCCAAGGCGGCACAGGGCTCGTCCATCAGCAATATATCGGGCTCGTTGGCGATCGCACGTGCGATGCACAGGCGTTGCTGTTGACCGCCAGAGAGGCCGAACGCGCTCGTGTGCAGGCGATCCTTCACCTCATCCCACAGAGCCGCGCTGCGCAAGGAGCGCTCGGCTGTTTCATCGAGCACGGCTTTGTTTTTCTCACCCGCCACGCGCAGGCTGAAAACGACGTTCTCGTAGATGGTTTTCGCAAAGGGATTGTATTTTTGGAACACCATGCCAACGCGGCGACGCAAATGCTGGAGCTGCAAGTGCGGGTGCATCAGATCGATGCCGTGCAGTAGAATCGATCCCGACGTGATGCGCGCGTTGGCAATCCTGTCGTTGATTCGATTAAAACAGCGCAGCAATGTGGATTTCCCGCAGCCGGATGGTCCGATAAACGCGGTGACCTGTCGTGACGGAATGTCCATGCTCACATCGTGCAGCGCTTCTTTAGTGCCGTAGGCGAAGTGCAGGTTTTGAACTTGAATGGCTGGGGTCATGACGGCGGACGTGTGGGTTACCATTTGAGACGAGCGCGCACGCGATTGCGCAATACCATTGAGCCAACAGAAAGCAAAGCGACCAACAGCAAAAACACGAACACCGAACCATATTGCGCGCGTTGAGTGTATTCCGAGTTCGGAATGCGAGCGGCTAGCGTGTAAATGTGATACGGCAGCGCCTGAACTTGGGAACTGAAAATTTCCAGCGGCTGCTTGAGACCTTGCCACGGAAAGTTCCCCTTCGCAGCAACCGCCGCTGTGAACATGATCGGCGCGGTTTCACCTGCCACGCGGGTGATCGCCAGCAGTGAGGAGGTCAGGATTCCCGGCAGCGAATACGGCAATACACACTTGCGAATCGCCTGCCAGCGTGTGGCTCCCATCGCCAACGCCGCATCGCGAAAACCCTGCGGCACCGCGCGCAAGGATTCTTCTGAAGCGGTGATGATCACGGGCAGAATCATGCAAGCCAAGGTCGCGCAGCCGGCCAGCAAGCACGAATTCCAACCCTGAAAACTGATCACCCATTGATCAAAAAACAGTGGAATCGTCAGCAAGGAACGATCTGAAGGCTGTTGGGTCAGAACCGGCACCGCTAATACAAAAACGGAAAAACCGAAAAGACCAAACACGATCGAGGGAACCCCTGCAAGGTTCAGGATCGCTAGCCGCACCCATCCGATGAATCGACCCTGTTTGGCGTATTCGGACAAGTAGATGGCCGCACAAACACCGAAAAAGAGTGCGATCACGATGGCACCCAGCGTGAGCATGGCCGTGCCCACGATCGGACCTGCGATGCCCCCACCCGAGTAAGAGTAGGTCTTTTCATTGAAAATGGCGATGTCTGGGTGATCCTTCTTGTATTGCAAGAAATGACTCGCGGGCATCTGGTGTCGCACCCCTGTGGAATCATCGAAAACGTGCAAGGTTTCATTCTTTGCCGTCAGAAATTCCAGATCCACAAACGGTGCCTCAGCACGGAATAACACGGGAGCGCCATCCATGATGATTTTTCCGAATAACAGTCCAGCGATCAGCAAGATCACATAGGTGACGCAACGCAGCAACCAGCACAGGCACTGTTCGCTGAACTTTGCCGTGGGTTTTCGAGTTCCGATGAGTTCGCTGGCATTCATATGAATCAATTCAATGGCGGGTTGTTTTGACGAAGCGCTGCGCTAATCCATTGATCATCAGAACCATGGCAAACAATAAAATGCCAACCACAAATAGCGCGCGGTAATGGACACTTCCCTGCGGCACTTCACCCAGTTCTTGGGCAATGATGCCGGTGAGCGTGTGACAGGGTTGAAAAAAAACGCCGATCCCTGCGGAAAAATCGGGAATTTTGATGCGGTTGCCTGCGACCAGCAATACCACCATCGTTTCACCCAAGACACGTCCCAGACCCAGTAGCACCGCTGCTAGTATTCCCGAAAACGCAGCGGGGATGATCACACGGAACGTGGTTTGCATCTTGGAAGCTCCGAGAGCCTCAGAGGCTTCTGCGTAGGCAGATGGAACGTTGTTCAAGGCATCTTCTGACAACGAAAAAATCGTGGGAATGCTCATCAAGGCAAGCAAGCAGCCTGCGGTCATGATGTTGAGACGCTCGTCAAGCGGAAAACCGGGCATCCACTGCAACCACTCGGCGTTGGAGAGATCGCGCAGGGTGTTACCGAGGATGAAGATTCCAATGAAGCCCAGAACAACTGAAGGAATCGCCTGAATGAACTCGATGACGGGCTTGATGAGCGACTGCTCCGCTGGAGAGGAAAATTGATTGGTGTAAATCGCCGCGCCAACGCCGATTGGAATCGCGAGAGCGAGAGCGACGATGGCGATCATGAGCGATCCTACCAGCAGGGGCAAGATTCCATAAAAGTCCTGCCATTCACCGCCAGTGATCCAATCTCGTCCCGAGAGAAACGACCAGATGGCATCGGTAGTTTTAACGGGTTTTTCATGCGACCAAGCCGAGATGAGCGCGCCGTTTTGATTCAGCGTCGCCATGTAGAGTGGCAAGCTCTTGCGGATGTTTTGCCAAATAGCATTCGCCTTTGGCTGCGTCAACGTGGCCGGAAGACCATCAATGATGGGCTGGCAAGCGGCATGCAGTTTTTCCTGAACGCGGATGCAATCGGCGCGGCGCAGCATCAGTTGTTGCATCGGAATTTTCATGTCGGGCTTTTCCGCCAACGCTTTTTGCGCCTGCGACTCTAGCCGCGCCCGCTCTGCTGGTGTCTTGGCTCGTTTCGCAGCTGCGAGCAGTATCGCGCGATCATTTTCAAGAATGTCAGCTTGCTGTTGGGCACTCTTGGTTTTTGTGACCGCGGCGCTTAACTGCGTTATGAGGTCGCTGAGGTCGAGACTGGCGGATTCAAAGGCATCAATTTTTTCACGCAATGTTTCCAATGAACCAGAGATCGACTCCTTCTTGGCAAACAACTCTGAGCTGAGAGCGGACACCAGTGGCGGATCGTCGGCATCGTCCAAGCGTCTCGCGGCTAAGTGATCGAGCAAGCCTTGTCGCTCGGTCGCAGTTAAGTGTGGCGTGGCAGGAGCGAGAGGCAGAAATTGTTGTTTGAGAGTGGCATAATCCGACTCAATTTTACTGCGGAGCGCCGGGGTGATGGTTTGACCGGCGGACTCGATGTTGCTGAGCATGTCTTTCGCCCGAGCGGTTTTTTCCCCATAGGCATTCCACACGGCTGTCGCTTCCTCAGAACGAGCGATTTCGCGTGGGCATTGCCCATTGATCTCGGCATAATAAGCGCGATTCATCGCGCTCGTAAGCTGCTCATGAGCCGTTAATGTCGTGCGGGAGAGATCGACAAATTCCAAACCAGCGATCCGATAAACCTCGAGATCCCGCCGATATCCCGGAAAAAAACCCAGACCCTCCTTCAGCAAGAAGCTGACGATCAACAGCAGGATGAGGATGGTGAGCCCCGCGTTTGACGCGAAGAAGAATCTGACAGCCGCATCATAAGAAAAACCGCGTCGCTGAAATTGGTGCTCACCAGCTAGGCTGGGATTTCGGGTTTCGGTGCTCATGGTCATGTCGTGAAGAAGAACAAGAATGGCAGAGGCACCAAAGGCATGAATCAATTGGGATCAATCGGGGACAGGTGCCAGTGGATGCGCCACGTCCCACGCTGGTTTGGTGCCGTGCATCCATTACTCCACGTCTTTAACGGGAATGAATCCGACCTTGCGCACAATTTCCTGTCCTGGTTCAGATTCGATGAACTTCATGAAGGCGTCGGCTTCAGCCGTTGGAGTGAGAGGAGCGTAAAGGTAGCACAAACGCGCGTAGGCATAGGTTTTGGCGTTCGCTGCAACCGGCTCAATGCCATCAATGCTGATGGTTTTGGTGCCAGGTGTTTTTGAGTAGGCGAGTCCCACGTAACCGATGCCGTTTTTGTTTTTGGCCACTTCTTGGGCGATTTGCTCATGCCCTGCCATTTTTAGAGACGAAGCAGGGTAATCGCGTCCGCCCATGGCGAGCTTCTGCCAGTCTTTGTAAGTTCCCGATGAGGTGTTGCGCGTGTAAATCGAGATTGGTCCAGCGCTGCCACCGAGTTCGGACCAGTCCTTAACCTGGCCAGTGAAAATTTTCGCCACCTGAGCCTTGGTTAGCTTCGAGAGTGGAGAGTTTTTATTCACGATCACGCAGAGCATGTCATAACAAATGTGATGTTCCTTGAGGGTGATGCCCTTGGTTTGACATTCAGTGGTTTCCTCGGGCTTGATTTCACGCGAAGACATGCCGATTTGGGCGGTGCCGTTGGCAAGCGCTGGAAATGCCGTTGCCGAGCCTTCCGCTGCGATTTCGAACACGATTGGGCTGCTAGTTGCGCTCTTGAAGGCTTCAGCTAGCTGCGGCACCAACTTGGCGCCGAGAGTGTCGCTGCCCTTGATGCTGAGAGTTTGTCCGATTGCCAAGCCGATGCTGGCACAGGCGATAAACAGGGTGGTAAAACGTTTCATGGAATGATGGTGATTTACTGCGACAACGCGGCTGGTGAAAATCAAAGCATCGTGACGCTTTTGTCACAAGCCGAAGTTGTGCCCAGTGCATTGCCTGAATGCGCTGGGGACGTCCAGCGGGAAATGCGAGTTCACAAAGATTTGCAAGTTAATCGCCCAGAAGGTTTGTGACGGATTTGTCAGATTTTTCATCTAGGTTGCTACAATGATTGTGTTACATGTTAGGCGATGAAATGGTTGGTGATTGACGCGATTGGCCCGTTTTTTCGGGATTTTAACCAGCGACGCATCAATTGGTCGAAAATCCCATTCACTGCCTTGGCCACCGAGGGTGAGGAGCGTGTGCGGCAATGGGAGCAAATTGCGCAGGACATGCGGAACTTCGCCCGGCAGGTGCGCGATTTGGGATACAACACGGTGACGCTGGATGATCTGGCGCATTTGGTGCCGCATGAGGGACACGAACCAGAGGTTGCGCGAAAAATTGCCGTGTTTCGCGAGGAGTTTGCGCGATTATTTGCGATCTTGCACGAGGAAATGGGCTTACAGATCTGGGTAACCTCCGATGTGTTGCCCATGACTGCGGCGTTGGAGACATTCCTAGGCTCGGAGCGCGCGGTGTTGGAAGATTACTACTGCGATTTAGTGCGGCGATTGTTTGAAGATTTTCCCATGCTGTCGGGTTTGGTCATGCGCATTGGCGAAAGCGACGGCACGGATGTGACAGATCCGTTGCTGACGCGCTTGCACGTGCGCACGGCACCTGAGCTGAATCGTCTGATCAAGCGGTTGTTGCCGGAGTTTGAGCGAGGGGGGCGTCAACTGGTGTTGCGCACGTGGACGGTGGGAGCGCATCGGATTGGTGATCTGATCTGGCATCGCCATCGTCTCGCTCTGGCGTTGGAGGGGATCGAATCCGAGCATTTCATTGTTTCGATGAAACACGGCGAGAGTGATTTTTTTCGTTACCTGCCACTGAATCGCGCGTTTTTTCGGGTCAAGCAACGCAAGTTGATCGAATTGCAGGCGCGGCGCGAGTATGAGGGTGCGGGTGAGTTTCCCTCGTTTATCGGCTGGGATTGCGAGCGATTTGCTCGCGATTTGGCCGGTGTGGAGGGCATGGTGGGAATGTCCGTTTGGTGTCAAACGGGAGGGTGGCATCGGTTCCGCCGATTAGCATTTCTGGAGCCCGATGAGCGCGATGTGTGGATTCGCTTGAACGTCGTTGCCGCGATACGGGTGTTCGGCAATGGACTCACGGCCACCGCAGCGGTCGAGGAGGTGGTTGGGGAGCCGCACGCTGCTGCCGCTTTGTTGCTGTTGCACAACAGCGAAGAGGTATTGCACGAGCTTTATTACGTTGAGGATTACGCGCGGCAGAAATTATTTTTTCGGCGCGTGCGGCTTCCTCCATTGTTGCATGTGTATTGGGACTCGATCTTTGTGAATCAAGCGGTTGGCAATGTGCTGCGACACTTTGTGCGCGACCCAGAAGGCGCGTTGCGCGCGGGGGAATCCGCTCTGCGACTTTTCCCGCAAATGCGCGAATGGGCGCGACGTGCGCGTTTGCCGGAAGATGACATTGCGCACATGCAAGATGTGTTTGGCTTGATCGCGCTGGCACGTCGCTATTACTTCATGCCGGATCAGCCGCAGTGTTTGCAAGATTTGATCGATGCCAAAAAAGCATACAAGCGGCGCTGGCCCGATGAGGAGCGCCAGCGGTATCGCATCAAGGTCTCGCGTCAGCCCTTCAAGGTGAAACGACGTCTAATGGCCTGGGGAGCGGCATTGCTGCTGCGAAAAAAACGCGGCTATCGCATCGTCGATCACATGTTCACCTTGCACGCGCTGGGCTTCGCTTACCGGGCGTTTCGACAGCGTGATCCCGAAGCCATGCCCGATTTCTTGCGGAACTCGGCCATGGGAGTGGATGTGTTGTTCAAGTAATCGAAAAACCAGTTGTCGGCGATGGCATCGGCTTCAGCGGCTGGCGATGATCTCGAAGGTGAAGCCCTTCAGATACTCGGTTTCCGGCATGCTCAACAGCACGGGATGATCGGCGCGTTGGCGGTGTTCGGCGACGAGGCGCAGGCTGCGTTTGGCGTCGTTGGCTGCCTCGGCGATGTTTTCGAGAAACAACTCGCGGCTCGCGTGGTGGGAACAGCAGTAGGTTGATAGCAAACCGCCGTTTTCTAGCAGTTTTAGCGCGCGCAAATGAATTTCCTTGTAACCACGCATCGCGTCCATTAGCGTTTTTTTGTTGCGGGTGAACGAAGGAGGATCGAGAACGATCAGGTCATAGTGAGGCTCGGCGGTTTTAAGAAAATCGAAGACATTCGCCTCAATCACATCGATAGCCAGTTGATTGCGTTGGGCATTCCGGCGAGTGGAATCGCAGGCGCTGGCGGAGACATCGACAGCGGTAACCGCAGCGGCTCCGGCACGCGCACAACTGAGCGCGAAGCCACCCTGATTGGTGAAGCAGTCCAGCACGCGGCGTCCCTTGGCGTGGCGTGCCAGTTCGGCATGGGATTGCAACTGATCGAGATAAAGCCCGGTTTTCTGGCCGTCGAGTAAGTCGATTTCGTATTCCAAGTCATTCGCGCGAACGGAAAACGCGCCGGGATTGATGCCGACGAGTTGGATGATTTCCAGCTCCATGCCCTCGGCGCGGCGGATGGGGGAGTCGTTGCGAGCAATGATGCTCTGTGGCTTCAGCACTTCTTGCAGAGCGGTGACGATGAGATCACGGCGTTGTTCCATGGCGAGGGTGAGGGTTTGCAGCACCAAATGATCGCCGTAGCGGTCAACGATGAGACCGGGCATGCCATCGGACTCTGACCAGACAACCCGGCACAGTGAGGCATCGAGTGACAGCGTCTGGCGGTGCTGCCATGCTTGCTGAATGCGGCGAGTGAAAAAATCCAAATCCAAGTCCTGGCGTCTGCGAGAAAAGCGCCGCGCGATGATTTGCGAGTGCGGATTGTAAATCGCGCTTCCGAGTGGACGATCGCGGAAGTCCTTGAGGCTGATCACATCTCCGGGCTGCGGGTCGCCGAATGTTTTTTTCACTTCAGTGGCATAGACCCAATCGTGGCCTTGGAATAAGCGAGCGCGAGGAGCAATGATGAGACCGGGCATGCGGCATCAAATGCTGCATCACGAAAATCAGCAAGATTATTCTTGATGTGACGCACGCGCGCAGGTAGCAACGTGCAGCTATGGGACAACAATTGAAAACCGTATTAAAGCGTCGCCGCCGCAAGTTGTATTTGCGTCGTAAAAACGACCAAGCGAAGCTGGGCATCAGCGTCAAAAAAGTGGCCGTCAAGAAAGCACCTGCTAGTGCCGATGACACAAAGGATGTCAAGAAAGCAGTCAAGAAGCCAGTGAAGAAGGCACCAGCGAAGCGCGAGGAAGCTGCTGTGGCTGAGTCGGCTGCCGTGGTTGAAGTCGCTGCGGAAGTGGTGGAGGCTCCGGCGGAGTCTGCCGCTGTGGATGTTGCGCCAGCAGAAGCTGAGGAGGCGTCTTAACGTCTGCCAACGGAAGATCGCGTGGCCGATCGTTACTGCAATTTAGCAAGCCCATGAAACTGCCACGGCGGTTGCATGGGTTTTTCGTTGATGTGGCAATGGATACAAACCCACTGTTGATTGGTTTATTTGGCACAAGCCTTGCTCTTTATGATTGAAAGAATGCCCACTGCCACACAGTTTTAGGCTTCAAGTTAGCACCATGCAGCAAGGAGGATATCAGGATGGTTCGGTGGCGGCGTTGCTTGCGGCATCGCAGTGGTCATGGGTGATCGCTGCATGGGTTGGAGCATGCGTGGGATCCTTCCTGAATGTGGTGATTTACCGCATGCCATTGGGCATTTCAGTGAACCAGCCCAAGCGTTCGTTTTGTCCCTTGTGTCAGAAACCGATTGCGTGGTGGAACAATCTGCCGCTGGTTTCGTGGTTGCTGCTGCGGGGGCGGTGCGCGAGTTGTGGGGGAGCGATTCCCTTTCGCTACTGGCTGGTGGAGTGTCTCACGGCGATTTTGTTTGGTTGGGCATGGGCAGCGTTGGTGCCGGCCGCAGCGGTGCTGATGGCACTTTTTTTTGCGTTGCTGGTGGTGATTGCCTGGATCGATATCGATCATATGATCATTCCGCTGGTTTTGACCACGGGAGGAAGTCTCGCCGCGTTGGGCTTGAGCGCGTGGTGGGTGCCGACTTGGCCGTGGTCGATTGGTGGCTCAGTGTGGTCGTTGACCTTGGGGTGGGTTTTGGGTTTTTTTGGATTGTGGTCGGTGGTGTTACTCGGAAAACTTGCCTTCGGGCGGCGCAAGGTGAGTTTTGATCAAGCGGTGGAGTGGCAGCTGGTGGAAGATGTGACCGAAGCTTGCCCCTTGAGCTTGTTGCTCGACGGGGAGTCGTTGCCTTGGTGGGACATGTTTTTTCGCAAAAGCGATGAATTGCGGCTGATGACGACCGAGTTGTGGTGCAATGGCGAGTCGGTGACGCCGGGCTTGTTGCGCATTCGGGAAAAAAAGCTGACGTTGCCCGATGGCTCAGACCGAGGCATTGATGAGCTGAAATCGCTAAACGGCAAGGCGAGCGAGGTCGTGATCCCGCGCGAGGCCATGGGCATGGGTGACCCGCATTTGCTCGGCATGATTGGGGCTTTTCTGGGAGGAACGGCGTTGATTTTTGTGGTCATGGCCGCGGCGTGTTTTGCTTTATTATGGGCATTGGTCGGGCGTGTGGGGCTCGGGCGTCCCTTGCCCTTTGGTCCATTTCTCGCCTGTGGCGCGATCGCATGGGTGCTGGGTGGCTGGCACTGGTGGGAGGCTTATTGGAATTGGGCGACGATGGGTGTTTTTCCTTGATTATCAGCTGAATTAAGCGGAGCTATTGTGAAACGATGTCTAGCGATGAAACACAACCGCATCAGTGCTGTTCCGAATGCGGAATGCTGATCGATGTGACTCCAGCCGCTCCGTTTGCGCGGTTGGAGTGTCCGCGGTGCCATGCCACATTGAGAGCGAAGTGTGAGTTTGGTCCCTATCGGCTCAAGCAGCGCTTAGCCGAGGGCGGAATGAGCATGGTCTTTGTGGCCGAGGATGTGACCTTGCAGCGCGATGTGGCGATTAAGATTCTCAGTGAAGCGTATTCGCAGGATGAAAAGCGCATGGCCGCCTTTGAGAGTGAGGCGCGGGTTACGGCTTCAGTGGTGCACCCGCACGTGGTGAAAGTGTTCAAAACGGGGCGTGCCTTTGGTAGATTCTACATCGCGATGGAGTTGTTGCCGGGTGGACACTTTGAGCAGCAGATCAATGAGCGCGGTGCGATTCCGGAGAGCGAGACTCTGAAGTTGGCGTTGCAGGTGGCAGAGGGCTTGCGTGCGGCGCATGCGGTGGGTTTGTTGCATCGCGATGTGAAACCCGGCAATATCTTGATTGATGCGGCAGGTGAAGCAAAGTTGGTTGATTTCGGTTTGGCGCTGATGACCAAGGGCGGCAAGGCGCGTCCGGATGAGCTATGGGCCACACCGTATTATGTGCCACCGGAGACAATCGAGGGAGCTGAGGAGGATTTTCGTTCGGATCTCTATGCCTTTGGCGCGACATTTTATCATGCCTTGGCAGGGGTGCCGTCTTGTGAGGATTCGACGATGCAGACGACGCAATTGCGCGAGGCGAAGCGTCATGTGCGTCCGCTCAGCGCCGTGTGCCCGCAGTTGAGCCTAGAAACCTTGGCCTGGGTGGAAACGGCGATGGCGTATGAACCCGCAGCGCGGTTTTCCTCGTATGACGCGTTGATTGAGTCGATCAAAGCGGCGATGCTGGCTCAAGCTCAGCCACAAACGAAGCGGGAGCCCGCTGCTTTCGGCAAGAAGCGGCGCAAGCGGCAGCGACAACAGCAGCGTGCCTCGATCGCCGCGGGCGTGGGCGTGTTGGCGGTGGTGAGCTTGTGGTGGCTGAGTCGTGCGTCAGAGAAGCCGGCCACGCCCGCTGCCTCGGTCGCGCATGCTCCGGTCGTGGTGGATCGCTCTGTCGATGAAATGGCGCAGAGATACAGCGCGGCGCGCCAAGCGATGCTGCAGCATCAGGCGATGGACGCGCAGCGCTTGCTGCTCAGGATGCGCGATGATGTGAGGGTGGAGGAGCCGACCCGTTCCTTCTGCGGTCTGGAGGCGTTGTTGTGTCAGGTGCTGGCAGGGCGAGCGTGGAATGAAACGCAGCTCGTGGATGAGTTGCGATCGCATTTGGAGCAAAGCAAGCTCGATGCGCGCTGGCGCAGGCCGATCGAGCAGTGGTTGGAGTGCCTGAGTGAGCCGGGTGTCGCGACGTTGCCGTCCGGCCTAGAGGGTGAGGACATGCAGGTGTTGCGGGGAGTGTTGACCTTTGCCACGGCATTGCGGCAATGGGATCAAGGCTTGTTGGATCAAGCGGTTGTGTCATTTCAGGCAGTGGACGACATGAGCGGCCTCGAAAAAAACATATTGCCGGCCTACGTCAGCTGGGCGCAGGTGTATCTGGCTGATGCAGCATGGCTTCAACAACACCGTGCGAAAATGCAAAACCTGACCAAGGATCAGGCGCGCGGCATGCTCGGTGAGCTGGATCAGTGGCAGGCGCAGTTGCGCACGCGTGGGCGCGCTGGTTTCACCGTGCAAGAGTGGCGGCGCTGGTTGGAGCAGCAGGCGGGCTCCTGAGAGCGCAGTCGGCTCCGCGTGGCTGGGGCTTGACTTGTTCACCTTGCTTGCCTAGGGATGTCGTCGCATATGGCATCCTACACTGAAGCCGACATCAAGAGCTTGGACTGGCGCGAGCACATCCGGTTGCGTCCGGGAATGTATATTGGCAAATTGGGAGATGGTTCGGCGGCGGATGACGGGATTTACATTTTGCTAAAAGAGGCCATCGATAACGCGGTCGATGAGCACATCATGGGGTTTGGCAAGGAGATCCGCATTCAGATCAGCGACGAAGGCTGGGTGGAGGTGCGCGACTTTGGGCGCGGCATTCCGTTGGGGAAACTCTACGACTGTGCGGCGCAGATCAACACCGGCGCTAAGTATGACAGCGAGGCCTTCAAGAAATCGGTCGGGCTCAATGGGGTGGGGATCAAGGCGGTGAATGCCTTATCGAGCGTGTTTGAAATCCAGTCATGGCGCGAGGGGCTTACCCGCGCGATTCAATTTTCGCAGGGAAAATTAGTCGAAGATCAGGAGCAGCGCAGCGAGGCCGAGGCCAATGGCACGCGACTGCGCTTTCAGATGGATGCGATGCTGTTTCCGCCTAAGACGATGTTTCGAGAAACACTGGTGGAAAAGATGTGCCGCTATTATGCGTATTTGAATCCCCAACTCACATTGGTGCTCAACGGTAAGAAATTCCGCGCAAAAGATGGTTTGCTGGATTTGCTGCGGGAGGAAATGGAGTCCGAGGCCCTGTATGCGCCGATCCACTTGGTGGGCAAGGACATTGAGATTGCCTTCACGCACACGGAAGAAAGCACGGAGCAGTATTACACCTTTGTCAATGGTCAGCACACCTCGCAGGGCGGCACGCATTTGCAGGCGTTTCGCGAAGCGATCGTTGCGGTAGTGCGTGGGTTTTTTAAGAAACAATGGGAGCCCGTGGACATTCGCGCGGGGATTGAGGCGGCTTTGTGCGTGCGCATTGAAGAGCCGGTGTTTGAGTCGCAAACAAAAACAAAGTTAGGCTCTGCGGCCACCAAACCTCAAGGAGGGGAGTCGCTGCGCACGTTTATTGGCAATTTTTTGAAGGAGCATCTCGATAATTATTTGCACAAGAATCCGCAAGCTGCGGAGGCATTGCAGAAGCGCATTGTCGCGGCGGAGCGCGAACGCAAGGAGCTGAAGGGTGTGCAAAAACTGGCGCGAGAGCGTTCGCGGCAAGCGCGGGTGCACAATAAGAAATTGCGCGATTGTCGGATTCATTTGGACAGCAAGCACAAACGCCGCGAGGAGAGCACCATCTTCATCACGGAAGGCGATTCGGCTTCGGGCTCGATCACGAAATGCCGTGATGTTGAGACCCAGGCGGTTTTTTCGCTGCGTGGCAAACCGCTGAACACTTACGATTTAGCGCGAAAAATTGTTTATGAAAACGAGGAGTTTGCTCTGTTGCAAGCGGCGTTGAATTTGGAGGAGGGGATTGCTGGACTACGGTATCAGCGTGTGGTGATCGCAACGGATGCGGATGTGGATGGCATGCACATTCGCTTGTTACTATTGACGTTTTTCCTGCAGTTTTTTCCGGAATTGATTCGCGATGGCCATTTGTTTATCTTGCAAACACCGCTGTTTCGCGTGCGCAATCGCAAGGAAACACGTTATTGCTACGATGAATCAGAGCGCCGAGCGGCCATCAAGCAATTGGGCAAGAATGCCGAAATTACCCGATTCAAGGGCTTGGGCGAAATTTCACCCAATGAGTTTGCGTTCATGATTGGCGCGCAGATGCGCATTGAGCCAGTGCAGTTTCTTGAGGGCAAAGGCGTGAAGGAGTTGCTTTCCTTCTACATGGGGAAAAATACACCGGATCGTCAGGATTACATCATTCATCATTTGCGCGAGGACGTGGATCGGCAGATTAGCTCGGATGATCTATTGCCATCGATTTAGACAGCAGTGGACGGCAAGGTCGTGATTAATGCTGTCGCTGCGCTGGATGCAGTGTGGTGGGTCGCATTGAGAAAATCAGGTGTCAGAAATCGATTGGTGCGTTCTGTTGCGGCTGATCGGCAGGTGCTGCGCCTGTGATTTTTGCGGGAGCAGGTGGAGCGACCAATTGTTTGACCCATTTTTTGAGTCCGGAATCGTGCGCTTCGATTTCTGCTTCTGCCTCGCGCAGCGCACGCTCCCAGGAAGGCGCAAAACCTGGGGCCTGTTCGCGGAGTTGGCGAATGGCAAGCTCGAACACTTGTAGCTGCCGCAGCTCGGCGCGACCCGGTTTTTGCTGCGTTGTGGCCAAATTGATGCGGAGATTTTCGTTTTGCTGGCGCAGTTGTTCCAGCTCCTGTTGAAGTGTGCTGTTGCCGCTCGCATTGATCTTCAATTGCACGTTGAGATGGCTCTGCAACTCGCGCAGTTCTTGGATCAATTGTTCCTTTTCCTTCTTGGCACGCCAGCGTCCCGCAAGAGAGTTTTTCCACGTCAGTCCACAAAAAATCAAGCCCAAGCCGAGGCCAAGCGTAAATGGATGGGTGAGGATGCTTTGCCAAGATTCCATGGTGCCGAGGTGGTGATGAATCAACGTGATGAACTAGGGTTGTGGAGGGGTGGCGTCTGTCTGGCTTGGGTTGATCATAGCCGGATTTGTGACTGGTGGTTGCGGAGGCGCATTGGTGGGAGCGGATGGCGTGGCGTTGGGTTGCTGGATCGCAGCATCAGGGGTGGGCGAGTTCTGCGGAGGAGCGGGGCTGGGCTCGGATTTTTTGCTGTCGAGTGGCTTGATGCTGTTGACGTTGCTCGCCGCAATGAAGGCCTTCAGCTCAGCGGTGATGTCGGGGGTTTTAGCTGGATTGGAGTATATCAACACCGGCAGCCCCGTGTTGGTGAGCCCAGATGAGTCTGTGATGAAATCATAACCATTCTGGGTGGCATAGGTGAAGAGCATCGATTGCAGCTTATTCAGGTGCTGGCGCATCAGGCGAGCCATTCTTTGATTGATTTCTGTTAGGCGCTTGGTGCGGAATTCCATGTATTCCTCTTGCACGGATTGCGCGGCCTCGGCTTTGAGGTTGCGTTTGGAAACAAATTCTTGAATTTTCTCGCCCTCAATTTGTTTTTCCTCGCGGGTCAGGCTTTTGTAATTTTCCGCCATCCGTGCCGCCACATCGTCCATGTTTTGAAGCTCCTGCATCATTTGTTTGAGCACATCGACACGTTTATCGACTTCCACCGCCTTGCGCTCAAGGTCAAGTTCCTTGGCACTGGCTTGAGCCTCGGAAAAACTGTCAAATAGCTCCGTCATTTTCACAGAAGCAATCTTAAGCTGGGCGTGACACGACAGTGTGCCTAGCATAAAAAACAGGGGTAGGAGGCGAGCCATAGCAACATGAACATGCGCTAAATTGATCGAATTGTCCAGAATTACAAGCGGAGGGTCGCGGCAAATCCTGTCGACTGTCCTGCGTGTTCACGACGAAACAGGCAGCCGGCGGTCGCCTTGTCCTTTATCGGTGCGATTTGGCACGGTCCCGGCTTCGACGTGGATGCATCGCTCAAACCCGTTAGGTTTCGCCCGCATCAGCCTTGCCAGTCAGCTGTGATGATCCTGGTTCTGTGATCGTGGCATGTGAAACAACGAATGTTAGGCGAATCGCGAATATGGATGGTCAACGCGCGGCAGTTGAATTAAGCTTTTTTCGGCATGAGTGAATCTGCGGGAAATCAGCAAAAGCACGTTGTTGTCATCGGGGCCGGGGTGGTGGGATTGTGTTCGGCGTATTATGCCCTTCGGCGTGGTTGGCGCGTCACAGTCTTGGATCGCGAAGCAGCGGAGAGTGAAACGTGTTCGCACGGCAATGCGGGGATGGTGGTGCCCAGTCATTACATTCCATTAGCCGCACCAGGCATGATCGCGAAGGGGTTGCGCTGGATGCTCGACCCGAGCAGTCCCTTTTACATCCGCCCGACGTGGGACTTGGAATTGTGGCGTTGGTGCTGGACGTTCTACCGGCATGCCACGGAGCGTCACGTGCAAGCATCGTGTGAGCCGTTGTGGCGCTGGAACATGAACAGTCGCGCGCTCTATGCTGAGCTGGCGCGTGAGGCTGATTTTGGATGGACGGCCAAGGGGTTGCTGATGTTGTGCAAAACGCAAGCTGGCCTGGACGCGGAAGCCAAGGTCGCGGATTTATCGCGTCAGTGGGGTGGGCGAGCCGAAGTCTTGTCGGCGCGCGAGGTGGCGATGAAAGACCCGAGTGTGACCATGGATGTGCTGGGTGCGGTTTGGTTTCCCGATGACTGTCATCTGCATCCGGGGCGATTGATGGATTGGCTGCGGGCTGAAATTGCGCGGCTCGGCGGTCGCGTCATGGCGGGCAGCGAAGTCACGCATGGCGACACATCGGGCACGCGCATCACCGAGCTGCATGCAGGATCGCAACGGATCAAGCTGGACGCGCTCGTCGTGGCAGGTGGGGTATGGTCGGGTCAATTCCTGAAAAAACTGGGACTGCGCTTGCCGTTACAACCCGGAAAAGGTTATGCTCTCACACTGGAGAATCCACCGCAGTTGCCAGAATTATGCTCGATTTTAACTGAGGCAAAAGTGGCGGTTACGCCCATGAATGGGCAATTGCGAGTCGCGGGCACGATGGAAGTCGGCACGTGGAATTCACCGGTCAATCCGAAGCGTGTGGAGGGCATCAAGCGATCAATGTCGCCCTATTTTCCCGAATTTTCTGTCAATGATTTCACAGGGGTTCGCGTGTGGCAGGGGTTACGCCCCGTTTCGCCTGATGGCTTGCCTTACATTGGGCGCGTGCCGGGCTGGGATAATGCTTGGGTGGCGACAGGACACGCAATGATGGGGCTCAGCCTTGCGCCCGCGACCGGCAGCTGGATTGCAGGACAGCTCGATGGCGAGCAGGCGGCACCTAGCGATGCTGTTTTTGCCCCCGGGCGTTTCCGCTAGCCTGTCCCGCGTGGCCGAGGCAGGCGCCGGTCACGCAGGTTTTTGCTAGTGGGATTCCTTCCAAATCAAACAAACCGGACTGCCAATACTAAGCCGCTCGCTGGTGCTGGATAGTTTGCCAGAGCTGGCATCGAAGCTCAGCACCTCGATTTCATTCGAACCCTGACCGGCGGCCAAGACGTAACGTCCGTTGGCTGAAATCGTGAAATGGCGCGGCGTCTTGACGGAGAGGGGGGTGATGCCCACCAAACTGAGCGTGCCCGAGGCCACATCAATGGCGAAACAGGCCAGTGAGTCAACGCCACGATTCGAGCTGAGCAAAAACCGACCGTTCGGATGGATCGCGATTTCAGCGGCGGTGTTGCCTTCCGGATTGGGATTAGGCAAGCTGCTGATGTGTTGCACGGGACTGAGCTTGCCGTTTTTTTGTTGATAAAACGTCACGCTATTCGTTAGTTCATTGACCCCATAGGCACGGCGGCCATCGGCGGTGAACGCCATGTGACGCGGGCCATCGCCGGGTCGAGCTACGCCGCCACCGTCGGTGATGCGTTCCAACGATCCCTTTTCTGTGTTGTAGTGATAGGCGACATAGGCATCCATGCCAAGATCGGGCACATGCAGCGCATTGTCAGAGAAATAAACGCCGTGTGCGTGAGGACCTGTTTGGCGTTTGGGATGCACACTTTTTCCTTCGTGCTGGATGAAACTCACCGCGGCGCTCAATCGTCCATCGGTGCCGATTTGGTAGGAAACGGTTGAGCCGCTGCCGTAGTTGGCCACGGCAGCGACCTTGCCAGTGGGATCGATCGCGATGTGACAGGGGCCGCGTCCCACGGAAGATTGCTCGTTGAGAAGAGTGAGTGTTTCATCCGCATTGATCGAGAAAGCAGCGACGGAGCCCTGTTTATCTGGCATCTCCCCCACACAATACACCACTGGCAATGTTGGATGGTGGCTCAAGAAGTTGGGATTGATGTAGCGTGCAGCAAGCTTGAGATCGGAAAATTTGCCGGTTTCGTCGTCGAAATGCGCCACATGAATGCCTTCGCTCTTTGGACCGGTGTAAGTGCCGATGTAGAGTGTCTGCGGTGCAGCCCAGGCACTGTTGCTGCAGATCAGCAGCGCGGCGAGCCAATGTGGGAATGTTGATGGCATGGAGATCATGATGGGTAATGGCGGGTGCGGCAACAGCTACGCACCCAGACGCTGTAAAATTGCAGAAAAATGGGTCAGTTTGTCGCGGAAGTTTGGAGTCCAGAACGTCGCAGCAGCGGCTCGAGTTGTGGATCGCGTCCCATGAAGTTACGGTAGAGCTGCTCCACGGGTTGGGAATTGCCTTGGCTGAGGATGTGCTGACGAAACGCATGACCGGTCGCGGGATTGAGCACCCCTTCGTTTTCGAACCGCGTGAAGGCGTCGGCATCCAGCACCTCGGCCCATTTGTAGGAATAATAACCCGCGGCGTAGCCGGTGGGCGAGCTGAATAGGTGGTTGAAGCGGCGAAACATCCCCGGCGCTGTGGTTTTGAAGGCTGTTCGGTAATCGGCGAGCAACTCCCGCTCCAGCGCATCGAGATCCGTGTGGTGCTGCCATTGGCTCCAGTGCATGTGCAGCTCGAGGTCGAGTTTGCCAAAGGCGAGCTGGCGCATGCAAGCCGTGGCGCTCATGTCGTTGCGAGCGTTGCGCATTTTTTGAAAAAGCTCTTCTGGTATTGGCTCACCCGTGCGGTGGTGACGCGCAAAGAAATCGAGCGAGGCGCGCGACCAGCAGAAATTTTCCATCAATTGCGACGGCAATTCCACAAAATCCCAAGGGACATTGGTGCCACTGAGCGAGGGCACGGCGACGTCGCTTAACAGACCGTGCAGTAGGTGGCCGAACTCGTGAAAAATCGTCTCCACCTCGCGGTGGGTGAGCAGGGCGGGTTGACCGTCGATCGGAGGGCTCATGTTGCCGATGATCAATCCCAAGTGAGGCTGACGCGGCATGCCGTCTTGCGGCGGAGACCCTGTGGTGAGCTGATTCATCCATGCCCCTCCACGCTTCGGCTCGCGCGGATGCCAGTCGGCATAAAATGAGCCCAAGTGCTCGTTAGTCGCGCTGTCGTGAATGGCGTAAAAGCTGACTTCGGGATGCCATACCTCAACGACGTCATCGCTCATTTCCGGACTGCCGGGTTCACGGTATTGGGTGGGTAATGACGAAATGCGGATGCCAAACAAGGCGGAGGCGAGCTGAAACATGCCGTCCATGACCGCGTTGACGGGAAAATAAGGGCGAAGTTGCTCGTCATCGAAGTCATAGAGCTGTTTGCGGCGTTTTTCAGACCAGTAGCCAAACTCCCACGGCTCGAGCTCCGCATCGCTCAAGCCGAGTTCCCGGGCCTTCAGCGCGCAGAGTTGTTGGTGTTCTTTTGCAAAAGGCTCTGTCACGCGTTGATGCAAATCTTCAATAAACGCCAGAGCTTGTCCGCCGGTGCGAGCCATGCGACGCTGCAAGGTGAGATCCGCAAAGTGCGTGTGTCCTAGAATCTGGGCCTTTTCCGCACGCAAGGTTAAGATCTCGCGCACCAATGGGGCATTGTCGTGTGGAGCCAGTGCACCTACGGCAACGGACGCTTGCCAGACCTCGCGGCGCAGGGATTCGTCTTCTGCATGCTGCATGATGGGTGCCATGGAGGGATAGTGCAGGGTAAAGCGCCACGCGGGTGCGGTGGGTTCTTGGCCGTCTTGCTGCTGCTTGGCCTTGGCGTTCGCTGCCGCCGCTGCGATGGCCGACTCGGGAAGCCCACGCAGCCGCTCAGCATCGGTGATGACCAGGGACCAAGCGTTGGTAGCGTCCAGCACGTTCTCGGAATACTGCTTGGTGGTCACTGCCAATGCCGCGTCGATCTCCGCCAGGCGACGCCGGAGCGGCTCATCGAGATCAGCACCGCTTTCCTGAAAATCGCGCAGGGTCTCGGCGACGTGCCGTTGCTGCACGGGAGTCAACGTCGCGACGGCTTCCGATTGTCCGTAGCTCTTGATCACTTGCCACAACTGCTGATTGAGATAGAGCGACGAAAAAAACTCGGACACTTCGGGAAGGATGGCATTGAGAGCCGCACGTTGAGCGGGGGAATCAGCCACGGAGTCGAGGTGGTTCAGACGCCCCCAGCCGCGATTCAACGTTTCCGCCGCCTTTTCCAGTGCCCAGATGGTGGTTTCATAACTCAAACAAGCGGGATCCTGCGCGATGATCGCGGCGATGTTGTCACGCGCTTCGGTCAAAGCCGTGCGCATGTCCGTTTCGATGTGCTCAGGTGTCAGTTGTGACCAACGAATGGCGAATTGCGGATCGAGAAATGGCGACATGCCCAACAATAACGCATGCAGCGTCGTTGCAAATCCTGAAATGCACGAAAGCGTCGTTTGGCTTGCGGAAAGGAGCGCAGCGAGATGAAAAACACGCGCCGTCACGCCCCAGGTTGGCGGGGTGATTCGCCACGTGTTGATCACGACGACGCGTCGAGTGCAGTTCAAAAATATGTCATACAGATTTAATGTTTTTCATTGATCTTCAACTCTAAGATCGCTAACACATGAGCTGATGCAGGGAGTTTTTGAGCCAAAGACAGCAGGGCGAAGTGGATTCTGTGGTTTGGTTGGGGTCATTCAGCGGGGAGGCGCGGTGGCATGACGATGGAACATGGAATTCCGATGCCCTTGGTCAAGCACGCGCAACCGCCGAAGGTGGCGTTGTTAGTGGAAACATCCAATGGTTACGCCCGAGGGTTGTTGGGCGGCGTGGAGCATTACATTCGCCATCGTGGACCGTGGAATGTTCTTTTGTCGGAGCGGCGGCGTGGTGATGATGCTCCGCGGTGGATTGAGTCATGGGATGGGGATGGCATCATCGCGCGGGTGGAAAATGAGAAAATGGCCGCATTATTGCGTCAGGTGCGACAGCCTGTGGTGAATTTGAGCTCCACCTACTTGTTGCCGCGCGCGCCAGTGGTGACCACGGACAATCAAGCCATTGCGCGAGAGGCCATGGAGCACTTCTTGGGGCGAGGATTTGAGAATTTCGCCTTCTGTGGGCTTGATCAGTTTGGCTGGTCGGAGCAGCGAGGCAATTGCTTTGAGGCGCTTTTGCGCGAGAGAGGTCATGGCTGCCATCGCTTTAACGTGATGAGTGCCGAGCAGGCGGAGAGCGATGCGCAAATCGATGAAATTGCCAGGTGGCTGCTGTCCCTGCCTAAACCGATCGCGATCATGGCGTGCTACGACGCTCGCGGGCAGCAAGTGCTGGAAGCATGTCAACGCGCGCGCTTGTCCGTGCCGGAGGAAGTCGCCGTTTTGGGGGTGGACAACGATCAACTGCTGTGTTCGCTCGCACCGCCGCCGTTATCGAGCATTGACCCGAATGCCCTCCACTCCGGTTGGCTGGCGGCTGCGCTTTTGGATCAGATGATGGCGGGGTTGCCGGTGGACATTCGCTCCTATGTGTTAAGTCCGGCAGGCATCATTACTCGACAAAGCACGGATGTGCTGGCAGCTGATGATCATCATGTGGCTCAGGCTTTGCGCTTCATTCGTGAGCGAGGGCATGAGGGCATCAATGTTGCCGACGTCGTGAACGTTGTGGGGATCTCGCGGCGGTCGCTTGAGATTCGGATGAAAAAAATCGTGGGTCGCAGTCCGCACGAGGAAATCATGCGCGTGCAAATCAATCGCGCCAAACAATTGATGCTGGCCAGTTTTTTGACATTGGCGGAAGTGGCAGAACGTTGTGGGTTTCAGAATACCGAGTATCTCAGCGTGGCCTTCAAACGCGCGACTGGCATGTCCCCCCGTGATTACCGGAAGCGGCATGGTGAGCGTTAGCCCGGAAGCATCATGACTACCGTCACACTCGGCAGCCATCGCAAGAATCGGAGGCTGAATTGCAGCTAGTCGATTGGCGCTGCTGCCCCTGCAGGCGGAACACAGCGAATATCACTTGCGGATGAGACTAGCGGGGGGCAGCTCGACGTAATCAGCGGCATCGAGCATGGCCGCGGCTTCACGTGGGTCCTTGGTTTTGGCGGCTGCGGCCCGCAAGTAGCTGGCGGCGCTCGCATCGCCATTGGCAATCATGCCCTGCACCGCCGCATCACGAACCAAGCGATCGGGATCAGTTAAAAAGGGCTCGATCAGCGGCAGCGACTTGGCGTCATAGGTGATCGCCGCCGCCTCGATGGCGTCGTAAGCCTTCTGCTGCCTCGCCAGTAGCTCAGCATCGGTGAGAGTCGGCGACAAGGCCTGACGTTGTTCTGAAATAGTGGCGGAGTTGTTCCCTGCGGCGCTCGGACTTGGAGCGGTCGGTTGCTGCTCGTGAGTTTCAGGAGCACGCGGCAACTTCTTCCCGCTCGTGTTTGCGACATGAGCTTGGGAAGCAGGCTGCGGGTTCGAGCGGTGACCGATCAACCACACAGCCGCACCAAGCAGAACAGCGACGAGAGCGATGTGGTGACGCGAAAACTTCATGAAAATGTGATCAAATCCACAACGATTTATTCACCAGCACCATGGTAAGAATCAAGATCCAAGGGGATTACTGCGGAGGAAACAGCGCACTGACATCGTTAACCGTGCGCGCGGCTCCGATGGTCCATGCGCCTTCCACGACCTGGGATTCCTCGGGGTTGACCGAATCACTCGGCGCACTGACACCGCTGATGCTGCTAAACTTGAACGCCCCCGGCAAGGTGGCCTCAAACAGATCAGGACTCTTGCCCAGAACAAAAAGCTTCGATGAACCACTGACGGTTGTGTTGAACTTGGTGGTGATGTCGCGCAGCGTCAAGCTCATCGTCAGGTTGCGTTTGTCGGTGGAGACTGATGTTTTGGTGCTGGTGCTGGAAACCGGGGTCACGTTGTCCTTTTCGTAAGTGATCTTGGAGACCGTGCGGGTGTTTTTTGCCTCGGCCAAGGCGTTTTCTTCGATCGTGAAATATTCTGTCACGGATAGTGAATCAGACGAACCCGGCTTGAGCAGGTAGAAACGCATGTTCTTGCCCTCTTCATCGAAAACGGCACGCAAGGTCCACCCCGCAATGTCAGAAATGCGACCCAGAGCCTTCAGGTCGGTGAGCAATTCTTTGTTAGAATACTTGGTAGTGTTGATTTTAGAGACAAACTCTGAGGTTTCTTGAATGGGCTGGCTTTCCTTATTCAAAACGGTCCACGAGTTCTCGTAAGTGGATGTTCCATTTTTCTTCGGAGCGCCCGTGCTGGTTTTTTCAACGGTGCCCTCCGCGGTTTGTGACAGGGTCATGGCGATTGTCACGGTGGCCTCCGAGCCAGGGGTTTGCGCTCCTGTTTTGCATGGCAGAAGGCAGGCACAAGATGTCAGGAGGAGTGAAGCGTGGAGTGGATTTTTCATGTCTTAACGAAAGTTGGCGTCAATGAGTAATCCAGCAAAAAGTCACAGGTTCGGCAAGAAGAATCGCTGTGTATTTTGTTGCCAACACGAGGCGGGGCGAGGAGGCGGTGCTCCATTTAGGTCAGGACTTGGCACATGCGCTGCAAGCCTTGGAGCATGTGCGAGCGTGGGCAGGCAAAATTGAAGCGCACATGGCCAGGCACACCAAAAAACGCTCCCTCGGATAAAAATAATTGAGCTTTTTCCTCGAAATAGGCAGCTGGGTGGCTCAGTCCCATGGCTCTGCAATCGATCCAAGTCAAATAAGTCGCTTGATTGCGATTGACGATGAGTTGCGGTGCCAGTTGGTGCAAGGTTTGTGCCAGCAGATCTTCGTTACCGCGCAGGTAATTCAGCAGTTCCACGCGCCAGGGCTCGCCGAAGCGGTAGGCTGCCTCCGCCGCATAATAACCAAAGGTGCTGATTTCTGCTAAGCTATGACCACGGCTAGCGCAAAAACGACGTCGCAGGCTGTCGTCCGTGATCAGTGCGTAGGCAATGCCGATGCCTGCAATGTTGTATGTCTTGGAAGGCGATAACAGCGTGATGATCCGAGAATGGAATGCTTCTGGCAGCCGATGCGCGCAGTGGTGCGGCGTTTGAACTTCGTCTAGGACGAGATCGCAGTGAATTTCATCGGAGACGAGGATCAGATCGTGCCGCTCACAGAACTCGGCCAATTGCGTCAATTCCTCACTGGTGAACACGCGTCCGAGGGGATTTTGAGGATTGCTGAGCAAAAAAAGTCGGGTTCGCGGTGTGACTGCGGCGCTCATGGCATCGAAGTCCAAGCACCAGCGGTCGTTGTTCCATCGGTGTGGAATGGATTGAAGCTCCACTTGTTGGCCGTCGTGGTGGACGTTGAGAAACGGCGGGTAAGAGGGGGAGCAGGTCATGATCGCCTCGCCAGGGGCGCAGAATGCGCGCACGGCTAACGAAAGTGCTGGAACCAGGCCACCGAGCCAGACGATGTCTTTTTCCTCGCAGTCAACATGATGGCGTTGGTGCAGGTAGTCCAGCGTGGCATCGATGACGCCGCGGTGCGCTTGGGCGTAGCCATAGATCGGGTGGCGCGCGCGCTCGATTAGAGCGGCGGTGATGGCCGGTGCGGAGGCGAAATCCATGTCGGCGACCCAGAATGGGTCAAGCTCGGGGCGTCGATCGTGTTTGATGCATCCACTGCCACGGCGGGGAATGAGGGTGTCGAAGTCAAAGTCGCTCATAGCGGATCGGCTGGGCTGGTTGCTGTCTCGGTTGGGGTGTGTGGTGTGGAGTCATCGGGAATGTCCATTTCCACCCACTCGTTGTTGCGGGTTTCGTGATAGTGAGCCAACGTCATCACGATCAGGAGGCCAATGCCAAAGAAGCTGATTTCCAACAGGATCGGAGTGGTGAGGAAACGGAACATCGCCTGAAACAGCTCGCCGGCAGTGCCGGGCAAAAAGCGACCCAGCCACAGCCCTGTAATCCCAGCCGCAACGGCAGCGATCACGGCTAGGGCGGATAAAAATTGGCGAAATCGCGTCATGATGAAGCTTCGGCGCGTGGTCAGAATGTGTCAATAGCTCCGGCCCCAAATCGCAAACTGCCGCGTGATTTTGCCACTGAGCAGGCAGGCCGCCTCTTGCGGGCAGCCCTGAGCTGCGAATGAGATTTCGGGCAGGGGCAAGCATCGAATGGTGATTTTGTGCTGTTTCGCCAGTTCATCCTCCTCGGCAGCACTGGCGTCCCAGGGGGTGAGCAGCCAGCCGGCGTTTTCTTGCTGCCAGTGCTGATGAAACGCATTCAAGTCATCGCAGTATCGAATGTTGCGATCGCGCAGCGCCGTGGCACGCGCGAGCAAGCTTGCGTGCAACTGAGTCAAACGCTCCGCCGCGGTAGCGACCAAGTCAGCCAGGGAAACCGACTGCTTCTCGTTGTTGTCAGGATCACGACTTTGCAGAGCGACTTGTCCATTTTCCAGATCACGAGGTCCGATTTCCACACGCAGCGGCACGCCCTTCTTGATCCACTCCCATTTTTTCACGCCATTGCCGACGTCGCGTTGATCGACCAAAACCCGCAGGGGTTCGCCGTGGAAATGCTGTTGACGCAATGATTCAGCCAGTTCCTGACAGGCTTGGAGAATCGCCGGGCGGCTATCTTCCTTCGGCGTGATGGGAATGATGACGATTTGTTGCGGAGCCACGCGCGGGGGCAGCACCAAACCATCGTCATCGGAGTGCGCCATGATCAAGGTGCCAATCATGCGGGTGGAAACGCCCCACGACGTGGTGTGTGCGTGCTGGGTGCTGCCATCGCGTCCGGTAAAGCAGATGTTCTGCGCCTTGGCAAAGTTTTGTCCCAGGTAGTGAGACGTGCCCGCTTGGATGGCCTTGAGATCCTGAACCATGGCCTCGACGGTGAAGGTCATCTCTGCACCGGGGAAACGCTCATTGGCAGTTTTTTCGCCAGCGATCACCGGAATCGCCAAATGATCGCGCAAGAATCGCTCATACTCCCCGTGCATCAATCGCGTTTCCACGATGGCTTCATCCTGGGTCTCGTGCGCGGTGTGGCCTTCTTGCCAGAGGAACTCAGCGGTGCGCAAAAACAGACGCGGGCGCATTTCCCAGCGCATCACATTCGCCCATTGATTGATCAACAGCGGCAAATCGCGATAAGATTGCACCCAGCGCGCAAAAGCAGCGCCGATGATGGTTTCCGATGTCGGGCGAATCACATAGGGTTCTGCCAGTTCACCCGTGGGGATCATGCGGGTCTTGCCAGACACGGGGTCTTTCTGCGCCTCAAGCCGATGATGAGTGACCACAGCGCACTCGGTGGCAAAGCCCTCGGCGTGCTCGGCTTCTTTTTCCAGATAAGACAACGGAATCAACAGCGGAAAATAAGCATTCTGGTGGCCAGTTGCCTTGAAACGTCGGTCGAGCTGTTGCTGGATGAGTTCCCATATGCCGTAACCCCACGGCTTGATGACCATGCAGCCGCGGGTCTCGGAGTTTTCCGCTAAATCAGCGGCGCGGATCACCTGCTGATACCATTCGGGGAAATCCTCAGTGCGGGTCGGTGAAATCGCGGTCTTGCTGGGTGCTGGTTTGGTTTCGCTCATGAAAATCTGGCAACAGCAATACATGGCACGACGAAAAAATCACGATTTTTTTCGATCGGCGCGTCACTCGAGGGCGCGTCGGTGGCCACGTCGTGGGAGAATCGCCGCCAGATGCAGCGACACCAACGGCGTGCGAACCGCGCATTCAGGAGTTTTTTTTGAATTCATGGCCGAATCATTGTTTCTTTCTTGCGCAAAAAAAGAATTTTGTTAATTTATCGCACGCTGATGTTGTTTCGTGAGCCAGTGGGCGTCGTTTTGTCTGATTCAAAGCGAGTGGCACCGGTGTCTCCTGTGCGAAGGCAATGGCGGCGGCTCATTCCCGTTTGATCGTTAATAACCCCGACCTAGATACACAAAACCTAGAATATGAAAAAAAATATTAAAAATCGTTTGATGGCGCACTGGAGCGGCAATGCTGTTCTAACGCTGAGTTTGTTGGCTGGATTGATTCCGGCCGTGTCTTCCACTGGCAAGGCTGCAACTGTGACTTGGGGCACATCGACAACCATCTCCACCGAGGCGGATGTCGTGAATCCCGGCACATTGGCCTATGCCTATGCTTTCAGTAACACGGCGACGACGCTGAATGGCGTGGCGTTTACGGGAACGAATTCCTTTGGCACGATTGCAACCAACATCACGTTAAGCGGATTTACAGCGAACAACACCACAAGTTTTGGCGCGGCGGGAACTGCCTACAATGCGATTGGCACCTCTTATCAGAACGTGATCAAGGGTGCATCTTATGGTGGTTCTAGTGCAGGAACTGTGACTCTTAACAACCTGACGGTTGGACGCAAGTATGCGGTGCAGTATTGGGTCAATGACAGCCGCGCTGGTTCTGGCGGAACGGCTCAGCGCAAGCAAACATTGGCGACTGGCGTGGAGTTGTTTCACTACGCTGGCGGCACAACGACCTCCGCTGCTGGTGGGGTGGGGCAGTTTGCGGTGGGAACTTTCACGGCGGATGCGACCACGCAGGCGTTGACCATCACTCCAGGCGGAACCAGTCCGAGTGTGCAGATCAACGCGATTCAGGTGCGCGACATCACTGGCATTACGGGCACCTCCGGCTCGTGGAACGTGACGACCAACAACGCGACATGGAGCACGACTTCCAACTGGCTCAACAGCACTGTGGCCACTGGTGAGGGCTTCCATGCCAATTTCAACAATCTCGATCCGACGGCTGACACCACCGTGCGGTTGGATTCAGCGCGCACGATCGGTAGCCTTACCTTTGGTGACACGACCGCATCGTCTGCTGCGAGCTGGATTCTCGATAATAACGGTTCTTCCTCAAACGTGCTGACGCTGGCGGGGTCTTCACCGTCGATCACGGTTAACACTTTGGGAACGAGTAAAATGGCGACGATCAGCGCCGATATTGCTGGCAGTGCAGGTTTCACCAAGAGAGGTGCTGGAATTTTGAATCTCAGCGGCGCGAAAAGCTTCACCGGTGGTGTTAACTTGGCAGCTGGCATTTTGCGGATCGACAACAACGCAGCTTTGGGTGATAGCAGTAACACACTGACCATTTCGGCAGCATCAACAACATTGCGCGCGGGAGCTAATTTGACCGCTGTGCCCTATAACATGTCGTTCGGTGCTAATGCTCCGACTTTCGACACCAATACTTTTAACATGACTTTGTCGGGCGTGTTGAGCGGGTCGGGGGCGATCACAAAAAGCAGCACTGGCACTCTGACCCTTTCGGGTGCGAACACGTTTTCTGGCGGCGTGACTGTTTCGGCAGGCAAGATTGTGTTGGCGAATACTGCCGCCTTGGGGGCGTTGCCAGCAAACAGCCTCACGGTCAACAGCATCGCGATCGGTAATAATACGGCTGAGATCATGACTGATGCGAGTTTAAACGCCTACAACATTGGTTTGGGTTCCGACACCGCGTCACCGGGCTCCACTTACATTATTAACCGTGCAACTTCAGGTGCGGCGGTGGATCACAATCTCGGCGCGCTGTTGATGGGTAGGAGTTCGACCATGATGTTCACGACAGCCTCGACTGGTAACAACATCACCTCCGGAACTCCTCGTGTGTCGTTTAACTCGATGAATCTTGGTTCCGGCGTGGGTGGCGGTCAGTCCACGATTACTCCCACGGGTGTCAATTTATCGATCACAGGTAATGTTGGTAATTTTTCCGGCAACAACAACGTCGATAAGGGTGTCACCTTATCTGGAACGAGCACTGGGAATCTCATTTCTGGCGTGATCAGCAATGGCACGAATGCGGGAACAGGCAAATTGGCTCTGATTAAGAACAGCACCAGCACCTGGACCTTGACCGCTGCTAATACCTACACGGGAGCCACGACGATCAATGCGGGCACTTTGGCCTTGGGCACGGGTGGTAGCATTTCGGCATCTCCTACCATCACGGTAGCTACGGGTGCGACCTTGGATGCCACGGCAGCGGGCATGACACTGGCCTCGGGCCAGACTTTGCAGGGTGCGGGTTCGGTCACTGGCTCTGTCACGACCAGCTCGGGTTCGACCATCGCTCCCGGAGGCAATGTTGTCGGCACATTGAGCATCGCATCGTTGAATCTGTCGTCAGGGACAACCGTCAACTGGGAATACGGCACGGGCAGTGATCTGGTTAACGTCACGGACACCAATGGACTGGCAATCAATGGTGGTGCGGTCAATCTCTATCAAGTCGGAACGACCACAGCTTTCACCACAAACGGCACTTACAATTTGTTCCAGTTCAGCGGCTCACTGGGTGGAGTTGGTGCGAGTGGGTTGTCGGTTGCCAATCCGCAAGCAGGCAAGGTTTACGAGTTCGGCGTCAGCGGCAATTACGTGACAGTGACGATCAGCGATGCGCCGACTCCGAATTACTGGGCTCAGGATTTGGATGGTAGCTGGGCGACTGGCAGCAGCTGGACCTTGGGCTCTGCTCCGAATGGTGCCAATGCGATTGCTAACCTGGGCGGCGTTGGTAGCCCAACGTTGAATGGCGCACGCGTCGTGACCTTGGATGGCGATCAAACAGCAGGTTCGGTTAATTTCAATAGCGCTCTGGGATTCACCATCAATGTGGGCACGGGAGGTTCGTTGCTGTTGAACAATGGCTCGGCCGCATCCTTGATCAGTGCTACGGCGGGGACGAATGTTGTGAATACACCCGTGGTATTGAACTCGGGCGGTGTTCAAGCCTCTGCGGCGGCGGGCACGAGTTTGTCCTTCAACGGCGCGATTTCTGGATCGGGTGCGGTAGCGGCGTCGGGTGCTGGTTCGATCGTTCTGGCTGCCTCTAATACTTACTCTGGTTCCACGACGATTGGTTCTGGTGCGACTGTATCGATTGGCTCGGGCTCAACGGACGGAAGTTTTGGCTCTGGTGCTGTTGTCAACAGTGGCACGCTTGTGCTGAACCGCAGCAATGACTTCACTGTGAGCAACGTGATTTCGGGTTCGGGTGTGTTGAATGTCAATGGCTCGGGCGCGGCGACGTTGTCGGCGACGAATACCTTCACTGGTTTGACGACCGTTAATTCGGGTGTTTTGGTGCTCTCAGGCGGTGCTGCGATTGCGGATGCTTCATCTGTTGTTCTTGCCAATGCCGCTGGTGCTACCTTGCGCTTGGCCAGCAATGAGACGATCGCGACTCTGACCGGTGGCGGAACGACGGGCGGCAACGTGGATTTGCAAGCCAACACGCTCACGCTTTCCAGCGCCACGAACGCGACATTTGCGGGTGCGATCACTGGCAGCGGTAGCATTGCCAAGGCGAACTCGAACACCTTGACCTTCTCTGGAACCAGCGATTACTCGGGCTCCACGACGATGTCGGGCGGTATTTTGACGGCAGCTTCGGATCTCGCCTTTGGTTCGAGCACTGTTGTGATCAACGCTGGTTCTCAGCGTTTGGTTGTTAACGACGGTCAAACCATCACTAACCCTATTACCATCAACGGTGGTGGCGTAACCACGCGTGGGTTGATTGAGAACAGTGGAACGGGAACGGCAACCATCAGCGGCCCGATCACGATTAACTCTACCGTAGCGGCCGGTGGTCATTTCGCCAGCTTCAGCACGGGAACGTTGGTGGTGAATTCGGCGATCACGTCCTCTGTCATTGTCACGGCGCGCTTGGGCACGATGGTGTTTGCGGGTGGTGGAAGTTATAACAACTTCTTGATCAATCAGGGCACTGTGAAGTTGGGCGCCAACAATGGCTTGTCCACATCGGCGACGGTGGAAAATGCCGCCAGCGGCGCGAGCTTCCTCGATTTGAATGGATTCAATCAGTCGCTGGCAGGCATCACTCGCACATCGGGTAACGTCGCCACGATTGGTAACAGCTCGACAACAAGTGATTCCACTTTGACGCTGACCGGAACCTCGATCTATCCTGGATTGATTGTTGACACGATTAGCCCTGGCACCCGCAAGGTGGCATTGGAAGTGAGTGGTGGCACGCTAACACTCAGCAACACCAACACTTTCACCGGTGGCACGACCGTGAAAAACAATGGCACGATCAACATTTCTGCAGGCGGCGCGCTGTCGTCAGGGTTGGTGACCATTGAGTCGGGTTCGACTCTGAATACCACTACTAATGTCACCTGCACGTTCAAGCCAGCGGGAGCGGGAACACTTAACTTCGCCGGCCTGGGCACTGGGGCGACAGCGACAATTCTGAATGTGGACAACACGGGCTTCACAGGCACGATGAACGTTGGCACGACGGTTGCAGCTGGAGCTGGCAAAGTGCAGCTCAATAGCCCAGTGGCGTCGGCTGCGACAGTGAATGTGGCGACCAATGCGACCCTGTATGTCAGCACGGCGATCACTCAGCCTGCGGCGATCACGCTCAATGGTGGTGATACGGGTGAGTCCCTTGGTCAGTTACGTTTGGAAGGTGGCGCGACTTGGTCTGGTTCAGTCACGCTAGCTGGAAACATCACCGGCACCGGCGATGCCACGTTCGGTTGTAACACGGGTGCTGGCACGATTTCTGGTGCGATCAGTGAGACTGGTGGATCACGTGCTTTGAGCAAGATTGGCGCGGGAACACTGACCCTCAGTGGCGCTAACAGCTACACTGGTGCGACTTCGGTGTTGGGTGGCTATCTGCGTGTGGCAAATGCTGCCGCCCTTGGAACCAGTGCTGGTGGCGTGACCTTGACTTCTGGTGCGTCTCTGGTGCTTGCGAATGGCATCACGGTAACGGATGAAACGGTGACAGTGAACGGCTTCGGCGGCAATGCTCGCGGTGCGCTGCAAGCTGATTCCGCAGCCTCCGCCACATGGGCTGGTCCGGTCTTGCTCGGCACGGGCGATTCTCGTGTGGGCGCGCAGGCCAATGGCGAGCTGATCATTACTGGGAAAATCTCCAACGGCGCGGGTAATTCTTTGATCACCAGTGCTGATGTGAGTGGTGGTAAAGTGGTTGTCAGCAACACAGCCAACGACTACACCGGTCAAACCCAGGTGATTCGTGGTGTTCTCCAGTTGGGTGCAACGAATGCATTGCCCGTGGGCACGGTGTTGAACGTCCACAGTGCGACAGGGGTGCCTGATGCGGCGCAGGTGAACTTGGCTGGCTTCAATCAAGAGGTGGCGGGTCTGTTGCGTGGTAATAACAGTGGAGCTGCGAGCGTGACGAATGCCGAAGCGACGACATCGTCTTTGACCATTAATGTTCCAACGGCCACCAGCTACACCTTCGATAGCATTGTGAGCGGCAATGTCGCTTTGGTGAAATCCGGTGCTGGAACGCAGTTATTGACCGCTGTGAATACCTACAGCGGCACCACGGCGGTGAATGCGGGTGTTTTGACCATCAATGGTGATCAAACTGGCGCGACTGGTGCTGTTTCGGTTAGCGGCAGCGGCACGCTGAATGGCACAGGCACGATTGGTGGAGCGATTGCGGTTGCCAGTGGCGGCTCGATTGCTCCGGGTTCAGGTTCCACGATTGGAAACTTGACCGCCGCAAGCGGTGTGTCATTCGAAGCTGGTGCCACGTTTGCTGCTCAGATTAACACGACTGCTTCGACGGCTGACAAGTTGATCGTTAACGGCAATTTGACCCTGGCGAACGCGACCTTGTCGCTGTCGGATTTGGGTGCTGGCACATTGGCAACTTCCACGGTGTTCACGATTGCGACTTACACGGGTTCTTTGAGCGGCACTTTCAATGGTCTCGCCGAAGGCGCGGTGGTGCAAGTCAATGGCGTGAATTACGCGATCAAGTATGCCGATGGTGGCAACAACATCACGTTGTCGCTTTCGACTGGTGGCTTCGATTCATGGGCTGCGGAGAAAGGCCTGACGGGCGCCGATGCGTTGCAATTGGCTGACCCCGACCAAGACGGTATTTCCAACTTGCTGGAGTATGTGCTCAACGGCGAGCCGAAGTCCGCTTCCGTGACGATCTTGCCAACGCTGGATGCTTCTGGAGACAACTTTGTGTTCACCTTCTTCCGCAAGAGCGCGTCGAAGGATGATACGACACAGGTGTTCCAATACAACAGCGACCTCAGCAGCACTTGGACGAATGTGACGATCCCTGCATCGACGAGTGGCAATGTGGCGATCACGGCAGATACGCCTTCCTCTGGAATCGATCGCGTGGTGGTGACTTTGCCGAAAAATGGCGCAACGACCGTGTTCGGACGCTTGAACGTCACGAAGTAATGGCTGATGCAAGGTTCAGGTCGTGGCTAACGCTGCGCCTGAATCTTGTGTGATCGCGCTGACTCGACGGAGCACGATTTAACTCACAAGGAGCCTGCATCATGCGGGCTCCTTTTTTTGTTAATGATGACGCCCCGAAGTGGATCAGTGCTCGGAAACATCACTCTTCAGAAACGTCAGGAATAGTTGGGCGAGAGTTGCGAAGGTGCTCGCGGTCACTCCGAAGAATTTCCGAAAAACCAGTCTCATGTGTTCGCGATTCAGGAATCCTGCTCGGTGAATGAGGTCGCGGATAGGCCTCGTTGGGTTTGATCTTCTCCCATCCAGCACGCGTGAGATAGATGCCTTCTCGAATCAGCCATTAAGGAACAGGCAATACGTTGGAGAAAGAACTCAAGTTGCGTATATTTAGGTGTCGCCTGTGGTAATTTTATTAAAATGAATATGAAATTTGGAATAAAAATTTGCGCAAAACAAGGCAGAAAAAACATGGAGTGTGATGCTAGTTTTTCCTTGAAAAAAAGTTAGATTCAGCGTATGTTAGTTGGCGCTTCGGTGATGCAGTTAAAGCTGTGATCCGTGGTTCCAGCGTCATGGCTGATCTTGTAAACGTCAAAAAAAACTACTGTTGAATACCATTCAGTTACACCAAACCCAACCAAACCCAATCAAACTGTCATTTCTATGAAAGCTAAATCAATCTTCCGCTTCACATCCATTGCTGTTGTGTTGACTTCGGTTCATGCCGCCCCATTGCTGACCGACAATTTCAATACTAACAGCTACGGAGCAAGCACTTTCAATAGCTACCTTGCTGCTGACCAAGCGGGTAGCATCGCGCCGATCACTTATGCCGCTAACGCATCCGGTGGTGACTGGGCTGCTCAGCACAGCAACGGTGGAGCACTGCTGCTCGCAAATGCTGGCAACTCTTGGGCTAGCCTTAATCATGATTTCTCGATTGAGGCAAATCTTGCCAACAAGCCGCTCGTCATTCAATTTGATGCTTGGGTGACAGACGGTCAATCCTGGGCTTGGCTCGGCTTTGGCATCGGACCCGCCCAAGGAACTGATTTCTATGCCCAGCCATACGGCAAAAATTTCACCCAATCCGCTGGTAGCCACACCTATAAGTTCGTGATTTCCGACACAGCCGGCACGGGCTCGGGGTTCAACGGCATCACCAACGGCTCGAAAGTCGATTTCTACATCGACTCCGTTTATCAAAGCACAACGACTGTGACGTTGAATGCGGGTGCTGGTTTTATTACCTTCAAGCAAGACCAGTGGGATGGCTGGTCGATTGGTCACGTGGATAACCTCTCCATTGAGATGGACACTCCCTTCCCCGGCAGTGAAACGCTCACGTGGACTGGCGCGACGGACGCCAATTGGGACGAAACCACGGCTAACTGGTCGAATGTGAATTCGTTCACCAAATGGTATTCCAATTCCAGTAAATTGAACAGCGTTGTCTTTGATGCCACGGGTGCGGCGCAGCTCAATCCAGCTTTTGCCCTCACTCGTCCACTCACCACCACTTCGATCACCTTCGACACCAATGGCTACACCCTTGGCGGAAGCGTTGCCCTCGGCAATTCGCCGAGCCTCGTCGCCAACGCCGACGCCACGGTTTCCGCGACGCTCGCGGGCAGCGCCGGGATCACCAAAAGCGGCGCATCGAAGATTTCTCTCACCGGCACCAGCTCCTACACCGGTGTGACCACCTTGCAGGACGGCGTGCTCAATGCCGCCAGTATCGCTGACAACGGCACGAATAGCAGCCTCGGTGCCGGCACTGGGGACACGAACCCGGATGCGATCGGCCTGCTGTTCCGCGGCGGCACGCTCCAATACACCGGTGCCACCGCCCAATCCACTAACCGCGCGATCCGCGTCGGCACGCAGGGTGGCACCATTGATGCTTCCGGCAGTGATCCGTCTGCGACTCTCCGTTTTACCTCGAGCGCATCGGCTAATTTCTTTGAAAACCCCGGCAATCGCACGCTCACTTTTACCGGCACGAACACCGGCGATAATACGTTTGCCATGGCCATCGGACAGGCCTTCGGCACGACCACTGTCGTGAAGAATGGCCCCGGTAAGTGGATTCTCTCTGGTGCCAACACATACTCCGGATCTACGATTGTGAACGGGGGCACTTTGTCGCTCACGTCCGCTTATCTGGACAACACTTCCGCCGTCACTCTCGCGTCCGGTGCGAAACTTGACCTGAACTACTCAGGCAACGACATCATCGGTAGCTTGGAGATTAACGGCTCCGGCCCACTTCCGGGAGGGGTTTATAACTCCAGTCATTCCACCTACGGCTCTTATTTCACGGGAACCGGTTCGCTGATGGTCCTGAACGGAGCTGATGGAACATGGTCATCGCTCGTGAATGGCGTTTGGGACGACACCGCTAACTGGTCAGGTGGCACCATCGCATCTGGTTTCAACCAAACTGCGTCCTTCAATCAAACGACCGGGGTCACGGTCACGCTGGACGCGGCTAAGACCATCGGCAACCTTGCCTTTGCTGGTTCCGACTACACGATCGCTGGTTCTAGCACCTTGACGCTCGATTCCGTCGTTGCGCCATCCATCAGTGTGGATAGTGATCGCACGGCCACGATTTCGGCCAACATCGGTGGCACACTTGGACTCAAAAAGACTGGTGCTGGCACACTCAAGTTGATCGGCATCAAGTCCTATAGCGGTGCAACCACCGTGGATGGCGGCACGCTGGAACTTTCCGGCGCTACCCGTGGAAATTCCCAGATTCAAGGTTCCCTCAATGTCAATCCAGGTGCCACATTCGCCTTCACTAACGGCGATGGAACAGGTTTCGGATGGACGAACCCAGTCACAGCGGTGACTGTCAATGGCGGAACGATCAACGCCATCAGTGGAAGCCACCTTGGTTTCTTCGGCACCCCCACGACGATCACATTGGAAAATGGAGGCACTCTACAAGGATCGTGGCAGTGGAATGGCGAATCCTCGCTTGCTTTCTATGGTTACGGCAACAGCACGAACACCATCAGCGGAAACATCGTGCTCCGTGGTGATGGTGGGGCGAATCACCCATTCAACGTGGATAACGGTTCGGCCGCCATCGATCTTTTGGTCAGTGCCAATCTCTCCGACCAATGGCCGGAAGTGTGGTGGGTTCCTGCTTCTGGGCTCACCAAGTCCGGCGCAGGCACAATGGTGCTGAGCGGCACGAACACCTACGATGGCAATACCATCGTGAATGAAGGAGTGTTGGAAGTGACCTCCGCGGGAAGTCTGCGTTTCCGTCCGACCAGTAATGGTGTCTCCAATGCGGTCTCGGGTTCCGCCGCGCTGTCCTTTCTGGGCACCGTCGATCTCGACCTGAGCGCTGCGAATTTGACCAAGGGCAACATCTGGAATTTGTTTAACCTCGGGGGCTTCTCCAGCGCCACCCTGAGCCCCGCCGCCGTCACCAGCGGCCTTGGCGCCTTCACCGAAGTCACCCCTGGCACTTGGGAATTGGCCGTTACCGGAGCCAAATGGGTCTTCACCGAAGCTGATGGCAATCTCGCTTATGTCAATGCGGCAAGTCCTTACGCCACCTGGGGTTCGACTTACGGCCTGAGCGCTGGCAGTGAGAGCGGCGATCTCGATGGCGATGGGTTGACCAACTTCCAAGAATTTGCCTTCGGCCTGATCCCGAACGACAGTTCCTCGGTCAATCCGATCATCAGCCAAGTCAACCCAACCACCGGCCAGTTCAGCTATCAACGCTTGGCGGCTAGCGGTTTGACTTACACCATCTGGACCACCACGGATCTAGTGACATGGACTCAGGACACCAGCGCCGTTCAAAACGTCACCACGGGCAATCCTAACGACACCGTGCAGGTCACCCTCACCGGTGCCCCGCTCACGGCCAGCAAGCTGTTCGTGCGGGTGAAGGCGGAGTGATCCCAGTTCATCACCTTCAGCGGTGGCTGGAGCGGGCGGGCAAGTTTTGCTCTTCTGCCACCCGAGATAGGCTGATGAATGGATGAGACGACTGCGTGAGAAGCAGGAGGAAATAATCGTTTCTTCCTGCTTTTTTGTTTTTTGGAATCTAGTCCATCCACTGCTGACGCGCATCTGCGCCGAAGATGTGACACGGCGAGGTCACACTGCGCATTTGCCTTCATCGGTTTCCCCCAGCTCAAGGTTGGACCCTGAATCGAGGGCTGAAAACGTCTGTCGGGTAGAAATTTATAGCCAAAAGATAGAATGACGGATGGGGAGTGACTCCCTATGTTTCAGGCTCAAATTGAATCCTTCATGAAACCCCACATCCACTTTTTCCTGCGTTGCGTCCTCTGCGTCAGGGGCTTTGTCGCTTCTGCTGTTGCCCTTGAACTCACCGTTCATTCCGGTGAAACGATGAATTGAAGCGACGCGATGTCACAGTTGTCATTCTCCTCCACCAAAATGAAAGTCTTTCGACGTGATTGCGTGATCAGCAACTCTTGTAGAAACATGCGTTCTATCCTCTTCGTTGGTCTCATCGGAATACTTGCCATACCGGCACGCGCCGCATCGTATCATCTCGACTCCGCTGCGGGAAACGATGCTGCGGATGGTCTGACCCCTGCCACCGCGTGGCAATCGCTGGCTAAGGCGAATTCCGTGGTCTATCAGCCGGGAGACAGCCTCTTGCTGAAATCCGGAGCCAGCTGGAGTGGTCGACTGCAGCCGCAGGGATCCGGCACGGTGGCGGCTAGGATTGTGATTGATCGCTACGGCAGTGGGAACAAGCCGCTGATCCATGGAGGTGGCATCGCCGGTGGAACGGTCGTTTTGGCAAACCGTCAATACTGGACAATCCGCAATCTGGAGATCACGAACAACGGCACTTCGGAACCGAAGAAGATGGGCATCCAAGTTCGCAATGATTGTGTCGGAACTCTATCTGGCATCGAGGTGCGCGATTGCGACGTTCACGACGTCACTGGTGTGATGGACAACTACATCGACGGCAAGGAAAGCGGCGGAATCGTCTTTCAGGTGACGGTCTCCAATCTTTCCTTGCCCTCGAAATGGCGAAACATCGTCATCGAAGGCAACACCATCCGCAATGTCGTGCGCGAGGGCATTCTCATGCAATCACTGTGGATCAACAAGCCACAGGATCCGAATTCCAGCTGGGCGGGTGCTGGTGACTATTTGCCGTCCGAAAACGTCCGCATCGCGTCCAACACCCTCGAAACCATTGGCGGCGACGGCATCATCCCGTGGTGCGTGAAGAACGGCATCATTGAATACAACCTCGTCCGCCGATCCAACAATAACTCCCTCGGCCAAGGGCATGCCGGGCTTTGGCCGTATTTCTGCGAGGATGTGATCATGCAGTTCAATGAGGTCTGTGAAACGAAGACCGCATACGACGGCATGGCCCTCGATTTCGACAACAGCGACCAGCGCTGCATCTACCAATACAACTACAGCCACGACAACGAGGGTGGTTTCCTCAACATGTGCTGCGATGGCAATGGCAATGGCAACATCGCCCGTTACAACATCAGCCAGAACGACGGCTGCATCCCCGGCGGCCGTGTGTTTCTCGTCCACGGCAACGGCAATCATGGTTATCAAGTTTACAACAACACGATCTTTGTGAGTCGGAATAATCCGCCGATGTTCGAGCAAGGTGCCTCCAGCAGCGGCAGTGACATTACCTTCAAGAACAACATCTTCATCAACAGCGGCACGGGTTCGTTCTTCGCGCCGGGCGGATGCTACTTCGACAACAACCTCTATCACGGCAACGGCCACATCGCCGCGGATCCGCGCAAGATCCTTGCGAGTCCGATGCTCGTCTTTCCGGGAAGCGGCGGGAACGGCTTGAACGCGTTGAACGGCTACAAACTCCTCACGGGCTCACCCGCGCTGAGCAGCGGGCTGGTCATTGCGAGCAACGGCGGCATCGATTATTGGGGTAACCCAGTTTCCTCCACCATCGCACCGAACATCGGCGCTTACAACGGCTCCGAGGCTCCACCCATGGCGCCTTCCTCCGGCATCTGGAATAGGGATGCCGACGGCTACTGGACCGATGGCGGAAACTGGCAAGACAACACCATCGTTATTGGTTCGGGAATGACCGCCACGATTGCGCGGTCAGCCGCAGTGACGGTGCAACAACCCGTCGATGACTTTCCAATCGGTGGCTTCATTTTTAATGGAGCAAACCATGTCGTGTCGGGCGGATCATTTCTTCTCAACACTTCGTCCTCCCTGCCGTTTGCAGAGGTTGTCGGCGGCTCCTCCACCCTCCGCTCCACCCTGCGCGGCATTTCCGGTTTTCGTAAGACCGGAAATGGCTCGCTCACCCTCACCGCGATCAACACCTACTCCGGCGGCACAGTCGTCGATGCCGGCACACTGGCGCTTCACTCGACCATCTCCGATCAATCCACCATTCGTGGCAGCCTGACCGTCAATCCCGGCGCGACGGTCGCCATTTCCGGCGCTGATTATGCGGGGCTCGGTCGCACCGGCGGTGCGAACGTCACTGCCTTGAACGTCAACGGTGGCACCGTGCAAAACTCGATTCAGAGTTTCCTTACCGGAGCCACTGTGAACCTGACATCCGGCACCCTGAGCGGCGGCGGGTTTCACCTCATCAACAGCAGCCTCAACAGCAAGGCGGGCGCCAGCATTTCCTCCGTTTCCAGCAATCTCATCATCCGTAAGGACTATGGTTCCGCGGATCCAAACATCGATGTCGAGGACGGAAGCGCCTCCAACGGCCTGCACATCAGCGGGATCATAGCCGAAGTATTTTCCTCGGGCCTCAGCAAATCCGGTGCAGGCCGACTTCTTCTCACCGGTGCCAATTCCTACACCGGCAACACCATCATCAACGCGGGAACGCTCGCTATTCTCGGCACGGGAAAAATCTACACCGGATCCAACTGGGCTCCGAGGGCGGTTTATGTGAATCCTTCTGCCGTGCTTGAGATCGATCGCTGGAACGGCGATGGCAGTTTGGGTCAGTCCGACTTCCGCGCCTCAGGCCTGGTTCTGAACGGTGGCACACTGCGCTACACCGGAGCGGAAACGACCACAACGTCCGTTGTCAATGGCGGCAACGGACGTTCCTTCAGTTTGGGTGCCAGCGGCGGCACGCTCGAAAGCCGGGCTGCTTCCGGTTACGTTTTCGCGATCAGTCAATACAATGGCGATCCCAACACTTACGCGCTGCCGGCTTTCAACAGCACTCTCACCCTCACAGGTTCCGGCAATGGCTACATCGGTAAGATTCTTTCTGGCTCTGGCGGTATCACCAAGACCGGCGCCGGCACTTGGTCGCTGGTTCGTTCCAACAGCTACACCGGCCCGACCACCGTCCTCGCCGGCACGCTTAGCCTTGGAAATGGCACCTCGAATACCAATCTCGCCGACTCCGCCGCCGTTATTGTTTCCAGCGGAGCCGGACTTCAACTCAACTACACTGGCACCGACATCGTCAACGCGCTCAGCTTCGGTGGCATTGCCAGACCGGCTGGCGTCTATTCCGCCGCTAACAGCCCCTTCATCACCGGTCCCGGCAGCCTCACCGTTTCCACGGGTCCGATATCCGACCTTGCAGGATGGACGACATTTTATGGCATCTCCAGCGGCCCGAGTGGCGACGACGATCAGGACGGTCTCACCAACTTCACGGAATACGCCTTTGGACTTGATCCGAGAAACGGAGCCTCCACGCAAGCCATCACTCGCCTGCCATCACCGCTGCTGGGCATGTTTAACTATACTCGCCGCAATGCTGCCTTCAGCGGCCTGACCTTTTCAGTATGGACATCCACAAATCTCAAGACTTGGATCGAAGATAGCGGAGCCATTCAAATAGCCACTTCAGTGCCGAATACTGAAAACGAATCGGTGCAGGTGTTTCCAAGCTCCGAACTGTTTTCCAGCGGTCAAAGGTATTTTCGCATTCAGGTCCGTTGATCGTCGCGGGGCATGCCATGTTCTGTTTTGTGCGATACAAGACGCCCAATTGAATTGCTGCTAGTTGTCGTTCTAACCATTTTTTCATCATGAAATCCACTCAAAGCGCGCTCACGAACTTCCAGTCATGGATGTTGGCGGCAGTTGGCATGATTTTAGGAGGTTCAACTTTTCTCTGTTCAGCAGCGTTCATTGATCCCGAGCAGTCGTTCCATCATCCCGGAAAAGAAGCCAAACTCGGTGTGTGGTGGCACTGGATGGGCAGCAACGTGAGTCGCGAAGGCATCACACGTGATCTGGAATCCTTCAAGGAGGCCGGCATCAGCAGT
>CAZREM010000021.1:0-52373 GCA_964599325.1 uncultured Verrucomicrobiales bacterium
CACTTCGCGCGCGCATGAAAGCCATTTTAGCATTAGAGGACGGACGTATCTTTGAGGGTGTTTCTTTTGGAGCAAGGGGGACGACGACGGGTGAAATTTGTTTTAATACCTCGATGAGCGGGTATCAGGAGGTGATGACCGATCCTTCGTATCGCGGTCAGATTGTGGCGATGACCTATCCCGAAATTGGCAATTACGGGGTCAACGAGGAGGATCATGAGTCGGCAGCGCCGCATGTGCGCGGATTTGTGGTGGGGCAGTTGTGTCAGCAGGCGTCGAATTGGCGGGCTACGCAATCGCTACCGGAGTATTTTCTTGCGCACGGCATCTGTGGGATTGAAGAGATCGACACGCGGGCATTGACCAAGCACTTGCGCGCGCGCGGGGCGATGCGGGCTTGCATCAGCTCGGAGCTGAGCCGCGAGGAGGCTGTGTTGGCCGCACAGCAGTCACCAGAAATGGCGGGCATGGATTATGTTCGTGAGGTATCAACGCCCGAAGCTTATTGGTGGCGGGGTGAATCGCGCGAGTGGGTGTTGCCGAATGCGTGCACGGGTCAGGTCGGCACCTACGCGGAATTGCCACCGTTGCGGCACCGGATCGTGGCGTTGGATTTCGGCATCAAATACAACATCTTGCGGCGCTTGCGGCAGGCGGGATTTGAGGTGGAGGTGCTCAACGCGCGAACGAGTGCGAAAGACATCTTGGCGCGGTCACCTGAGGGCATTTTTCTTTCCAACGGACCGGGTGATCCGGCGGCTCTGACTGATATTCACGATCAATTGCGGGGGTTGATGGGTCGGGTGCCGATTTTTGGCATTTGTCTTGGCAATCAGTTGCTGGGGCATGCCTTTGGCGGTAAGACATATAAGCTCAAATTTGGACACCGTGGCGGCAATCAACCGGTGAAGGATTTGCGCACGGGGAGGATTTCGATCACTTCGCAGAATCACGGTTTTGCGGTGGATGCGGATTCGCTGCCAAATGCGGTGGAGGTGACACACATCAATCTCAATGATGGCACGGTCGAGGGCATTCGTCATCGCGATGCCGCTGTTTTCAGTGTGCAGTATCATCCGGAAGCCGCGCCCGGTCCCAATGATGCAACGTATTTCTTTGAGGAATTTTCTCAAATGATTTTAGCGGCGAAGTAGTAGGGGTGGCATCACGACTTTTTTTGCAAGGAAACAAAGGGAAATGAATACAATCATCACAGGTTTGCAGTGGGGCGACGAGGGTAAAGGAAAAATCGTTGATTATTTAACAGAATCGGCCGATGTCGTAGTGCGGTCCCAGGGGGGCAACAACGCGGGCCATACGGTGATTGTGGCGGGGCGGAAGTATGTGTTGCATTTGCTGCCTTCTGGCATCATTTGGGATGACAAGTGCAATGTGATCGGCAACGGAGTGGTGCTGGATCCGGTGGGGCTGCGGGCTGAGATCGAGAAGGTGGAGGCTCAAGGGGTGGTGGTGACTCCAGAAAAATTGTTGATTTCGGATCGCTGCCACGTGGTGATGCCTTTTCACAAGGAGCTTGATGCAGCGCGCGAGTTGATGCTAGGTGATCGCAAAATTGGCACGACGAAGCGTGGGATTGGTCCGTGTTACGCGGATAAGATCAATCGTTGTGGGGTGAGAGCGGTGGATTTGCTGCGACCAGATTTCTTTGCCGCACAGATCAAACACCGAGTTGTGGACGCAAATGCGGTGCTGGCCTCAGTGGGGTTGCCGACGTTCAAGTCCGAGGATGTGGTGGCAGAGGTGCTGGAAGCCTTTGCGCGTCTTGCACCGCACGTGACGAATGTGATCCCCGTGCTGCACCAGGCGTGGAAGGCAGGCAAGACGATATTGTTTGAAGGGGCTCAGGGTAGTTTGTTGGATGTGGATTTTGGCACGTATCCCTATGTGACATCATCGAATACGACGGCAGGTGGCTCGTGCACCGGTTCAGGTGTGCCGCCGACGGCGATTGATCGTGTGATCGGTGTGTGCAAGGCATACACCACCCGTGTGGGTGAAGGTCCGTTTCCGACGGTGGACGAGGGGCTGTCGCAGTATTTGCATGATCTGGGCCGTGAATTTGGTGCCACCACTGGTCGCCCGCGTGGCTGTGGTTGGTTGGACACGGTGTTGCTGCGTTTTGCGTGCATGATCAACGGGGTGACTGGGTTGGCAATCACGAATCTGGACGGCTTGGATGCGTATGCGGAGCTGAAGATTTGCACGGGCTACGCCATCGACGGCAGGCGCGTGGAGCTGCCGCCAGCGGATCGGGCGGAGTGGGAGCGGGCTGAGCCCCTGTATGAGGTCATGCCGGGTTGGCAATGCGATACCATGTCGTGCCGCGACTACGCTGATTTACCAGCGGCGGCGAAGGCGTATTTGACGCGTTTTGCCGAGTTGTGCGGTGTGCCTGTGGCTTTTGTGGGCGTCGGCCCTGAGCGTCATCAGACCTTGGTTGTCAATGATTAGTTCGATTTCACAGCCATCATGAGCCTATCACATCCGATTCAGAAGGCCGAGGCGTTAATTGAGGCCTTGCCCTATTTGCAGGAGTTTCGCGGTAAGACGATTTTGATCAAAATGGGCGGTTCGGCCATGGAAGATCCTGATCTCGTTGCGCAAGTCATGCGCGATATTGTTTTCCTTGAGGTGGCGGGGTTGAACCCCATCGTTGTTCACGGTGGTGGAAAGGCGATCTCGGCAGCGATGCAACAAGCGGGTTTAGCGGCGGAGTTTGTGGGGGGCTTTCGAGTCACCACCGAGGCGGCGATCGAGATTGTTGAGCGGGTGTTGAGTGATGAAATCAATCCTGGTCTGGTTCACATGTTGCGTGATCTAGGCGGCAAGGCGGTTGGCATACCCGGAACAGATGTTTTTTTGGGAGAAAAAATGAAGGTGTTGGGTGCCGATGGTCAGCGCTTTGACATTGGACGAGTGGGTGAGGTGGTGGGCTGTCAGCTCACGCGCATGGACGCGGCGCATCAAGCAGGCATCGTGCCGGTGATATCGCCGTTGGCGACGGAGTTGGCAACAGGCAAGCCGCTTAACATCAATGCGGATCTTGCGGCAGCGGCCTTGGCGAAGGAATTGCGCGTGGCGAAGCTGGTGTATCTTTCGGATGTTCCCGGTTTGATGCGCGATCCCAAGGATCCCAGCACATTGATCGCATCGGTCAATCGCGCTCAAGCGGATGAGCTGCTCGCCGATGGCACCATTTCAGGCGGAATGATCCCGAAGATCAAGAGTGCGCTGGATGCTCTGAACGCAGGCGTGCGCAAGGTTCACTTCATTGATGGCCGTTTGCCGCATGCGCTATTGTTGGAGATTTTCACAGAAACGGGCATTGGCACGGAAGTATCGCGCGATTGAGGCATCGCGGACCATGGCATCTTGGATTTGATGGTGGCGCGCTCAGTTGTAGGCGCAAGTAACGCGAACAGCGGATAGGGAGTCTGACCGGCATCGGCCGCGAACGTTGGCATGGTGGCTGTGAGGATTGAGATCGGCTCAGCGCTTACAATTTAGCTTTCGTCATTGAATCACAAAAAAAGCGCTAGGTCATCGACCTAGCGCTTCACTGTTGTTGGGGGGGAGTCAGGGGGGGGATTTAGTCTCGATTAGTAGCAGTTGCGGCGTGTGCGGGTGGCATTACCATCGCTCTTGGTCAGCACGTTGCGCACGTCGCCAGAGTATTCCAAGTTCCAAGGCTCGAAGGTGACTGCGAGAGTGATGTCCTCGTCCTCTTTGCCGAAGAATTTGATGATCACCGTGTCGGTTCCAGCGACAAGACCGGCGTAAGCGATGTTCGTGCCTTTTTCGTTCAGGCTGCTGTCAGTCCAGTAGCTCTTGCCGTCCAGGGTGACTTTGAAGCGCAGGGTTGCACCTTTGGTGAAGTGACCCAGTCCGATGCTGTTGCCCGGTTTCTCGTCTTTACCGCCGTGATTGATCACGTTGTCGAACACCACCACATCTTCGAAAGGACGGTTCGGGTCAGAGAAGGAGACAGTCACATTTTGTTTCTTGCCACCTTTCAGGCATGTCACACGAGCGTAGGAGTCGCAGAGCACCGTGCGTTTGTTGAGATCGATCGATTGTAATTTTCCAAATTCAGTTGGCACTTTCTTCCAGTCAACAATGATGTCGGCGGTCGTTTGGCGATTACGGATGTCATCGGAAGCGGGTTTGAGCAAATACATCTCAGTGGGAGAGCCAGCAGGTTGCAAGGCAGGTGTCACCGTGAAGGAAAGGTCATCGAAGCTGTTATCCGAGTCACCACCGACGTCGCCCTTGATCTTCATCCGAGTCAAGTCCTCGAAGCTGAACATCGTCACGTTGCTGCTGCTGCTGCTGTCACCGAAGGCAAGGCATTGGTCATACTTGCCGGGGTTAGCGGCGCTGACGCTGAACAGAGGCGAACGATAAATGCTGGAACCATTGCCCTTATAGGTGAATTTGGATGGCGCTGCGAGGTAGTTCTTGATCGTGTTGTCTGGGATGATGAAGAAACCGATGACCTTGTTGACCAGTCCGAGTTTCACGGCATCGATCGTCACCGTGTCACCAATTTTGTTCACGCGATTGTCAAAGATCGCCACAGCGGACTGAATGGCGCGAGTGCGGTATTCTTGGCTAGTTGGATCCAGCCCTGCGCACAGGGCTTGGTCATACATACCGAAGTGGTAGTTGTAAGAGCCTTTGTCGTCCACGACCTTGAAGGTCAGAGTGGTTGAGTTAGCAGGCACGTAGAACAACTCGTGGAAAAGCTCGTTGTTTGGGGAAGTGAGCTTAAGTTTTTCCAGATTGTATTGCACTCCGGTGCCGCTGCGGTTCGACTTGATGCCTTTTTGTCCGGGAACAATGTTGTCGTTTTGTGTGACGACGTCGGCTCCAGCGGAGTAGAGTGGGATGGGAGGAGCGCTTACCACTGGGGGTGGATTTTGACCAGAGCTGGACAAGTCGCCATTAATGCCACCCACCGTGCTAACACCAATTTTGGTGATGGTGCCATTGCTGGTGCTGATGCTGACGATATCGCCGATTGTGGAATCGTGACCAATCAAGCGGCTCTTCTCATCCCATGCGATGCCACTGATCGTGCTTGGAATGTCAAACAGTTTGGTGATTTTGGCTGTTCCGCTCAGGGAAGTAACAGCATACAAGCTGGTTGTCGCTCCCGTTCCGACGACCAATAAGCGGTCGTTGGTTTCATCATAAACGAGATCACCGGGCACCACGCCGATCGGCATGGTCAAGATTGTGCGAGTGGCGTTGTCTTCTTTGTTTTTGATCTCGGCGATGGTGTTATCCAGCACGTCACTGGCATACACGCGCTCGCGCTTTTTGCTGTAGGTCATGCGCTGAAACTTGCGACCAAACATGTCGTAGTTATTGGTCGTGGAGACCTTGCCCGTGCTGGGGTTGATTTGAATGTCGCGGTAGCCATTGTCGGCAAGCAACATCACCAAACCGGAATTAGAATCGTTGAGCAAGGTTTGATAATTGCCAGAAATCGACAATTGTGTGATGAGCGATGCCTTGCCGGTAGCAGGATTCACGCGATAGAGAGTTGGGCCGCCGTTGACTGGACGGATTTCGATGCTGATGATGATGTCGTTGAAATCCTGGTCGCCGCCGTTAGGACGATCTTCGAAGCCCAACACGAAAGGCTTAGACTTGTCATCTCCAAAAACGCGGGCAGCCACTTGGTTGGTGCCCTTGGAGTTAAGTGCGGCGTCTTGGTAGAGAAACTGACTGCCACCGCGAGCACCGTCCATTTGCAGGAAGAAGCGCAGATTGGTGTCGGCAGGCAACACGCCTAAGCTCGCACGAGAACCAACTTCCAGCGGAGCGGTTGGACCAGAAGATGCATCGCGCCAGATGAGACGTTTTTCGTTTGGTGTTTTGGCATCATACCAACCCAAGCTGCTGCGCGCGCCGGCACCGTCGTAGATGTAGGTGACGATGACTTCACTGTCTTGTGTCAGGTAAAAGTCGTTTGCGTTAAAACTGCGCTTGCTCTCAGCCAGCTTGATGCCGGTGTAATAGCAGTTCAGCGCCGGCTTGACCTGAGACCAAATGGCGCGTGCTTTGTTAAAGTCTGCCAAGGAAATGCCGTGAGCTTTTGCGGAAACATATCCAGCCTGTGTGTTGGCCAGTGATGCGACAAAGGCTGCCACGAAGGCGGCGTGACGTGCGATTTTAGTTTTTGTATTCATGTGGAGGAATGATGTGTGTTTCATATTCTGTTTAACTGTGACGGAATCTTCTATTGCGCGACATGTGCCAGAACATCGATTTGATTTTGATTTTGTGCTAAGTTGCTGATTTTCAACGATTTATTTTTCTTGAATAAAATCGATCAATCATTTTTTTAATGATTAACGGTAAGATAATCTGTAAAAATTACGATACTTCAAGACTTGTTTTGTAAGAATTACGTTTAATCCCGTTTTGGTGACTTGCCAGTGCGCGAATCGCGTGCCAAATAGGGGCCATGGCAAATGGCGCGTCCAATGATCCCCTGCATGGCATCACATTAGAATGCGTGTTGCAGCGCTTGCAGCAGCGTTTGGGGTGGGAGGGAATGGCGGAGATGATACCCGTGCGGTGTTTTCAGAATGACCCTAGCGTGAAATCAAGCTTGGTTTTTCTGCGTAAAACGCCGTGGGCGCGGGCGAAGGTTGAGCAGCTTTACCTGATTGAGCACGAACGCGCGCCTTTTGGGTCGCATTAGCGGGAGGTCGCATTAGCGGGAGGTCGCATTAGCGGGAGGTCGCATGGATCGGCATGGCATTGAATCCGTGGTTCGCCGCTTGAGGTTGATTTTTTAATCGTTCGATGCGGTCAGTCGAATTCGGGACGAGGATCGCGATTCAGCAGTTCGTGTAACGCGTGAGCTGGAGCCATTTGATGGTAGAGAATGGCGTGAACCGCATCAATGATCGGTGTGCGCACGCTGCTGCGTCGAGCGGCCTCGTAGAGCGACAGCGTGTTCGGCACACCCTCAGCCACCATGCCGAGTCGCGCTTGGGCTTCTTCCAGCGATTTGCCCTCGCCCAGAGCCAGTCCGACGCGGTGATTGCGCGAATGCTTGGAGAAGCAAGTGACGATCAAGTCGCCAAGTCCGGAAAGGCCGGTAAAGGTGTCGCGTTGACCGCCGAGAGCGACGCCGAGACGTGTCATTTCACTCAGCGCACGGGTGACCAGCGCGGCGATGGCGTTGTCGCCCAATCCGAGGCCGGCTGCGATGCCAGCGGCGATCGCATAGATGTTTTTGATCGCGCCACCCAGCTCGAGACCCGCAACATCGGTGCTGGTGTAACTGCGCAAGTGCGAAAAAGTGAGAAGCTGCTGCAACTGTTGCGCCAGTTGGGTGTCGCTGCTGCCGATGACCGCACACGTGGCGAGATGGGCGGCGATTTCCTCGGCATGATTAGGTCCGGACAACACTGCCAAAGGATGCTGAGGAAAAACCTCGGCTAAAATTTGGCTCATGCGCCAGCCATGCTCGCGTTCCATTCCCTTCGCCGTCGAAAGCAAAGCGGCGTTGGTGGCGAGCGAGCCCAGCTCAAGTGCGGTGGCGCGGGTTGCCGAAGTTGGCACGGAAAAAATCACAAGGCCATGCCGACGTGCCTCCGCGATGTCAGTGCAAGCACGCACGCTTGTCGGTAGCTGCGCCTGACTGAGATAGCGAGGATTGTAATGCTGCTGATTGATGCATTCAGCCACGTGGGCATCGCGGCCAATCAGCACGACCTCTGGCAGTTTTTTTCCCAGCAAATGCGCCAATGCGGTGCCAAAAGAGCCGGCGCCGACAATGGCTGCTGAAGTGAATGGCGCTTGTGAGTTACTCATGCAGATGTATTTTTCGAGGAACGACCGCGATCAAACCGGTTTTCCGTGCCCGCGCGCAATCGGGCAATGTTGCTGCGATGCTTGTAAATGGCCAGCACGGAGATCACCACGGAAAAAGTCATCAGAGGCCGATTCCAAGTGCCGTCCGCCCATTTTCCGTGATGGATGATGCCCCACACATTGAGAACGGGCAACGCCACCGCTGCGGCGATGCTCGCGACCGAAACATAGCGTGTGATGCGGAACACCAGCAGCCAGATCATGATCAGAATCAGCACAGCAAAAGGCATCAATGCCAGCAGAACACCAGCCGATGTCGCGATGCCCTTGCCACCTTTGAAGCGCACCCATGGCGAATAATTATGCCCGAGAATCGCGCACAAGCCCGTGAGAACTTGCACGCTCTGCGCCAACATCATCTCATGATGAGAGGCATAGGGCAACAATGCCTTGATCGCCATCTGCGCCGGAGAATTGCCGGCTTGGATCAGCGATAGCGCGAGCAATGTAGGAACAGCTCCCTTGGCGACATCGAGAATAAAACACGGCAGGCCCAATCCCTTGCCCAACACGCGCCAAACGTTGGTGGCACCGATGTTTCCTGAGCCGTGTTCTCGGATATCGATGCCCTTGAGCCGACCCAGCAACAGACCAAATGGGATCGAACCCAACATCAGGCCGATCATGGGGCACAGCCAGAGATGGTTCATGGCGCTGGGACAGGGGATGAGCGGCGGACGCGCAGGTTGATCATTTCCACGATCAAGGAGAAGGTCATGGCGAAGTAAATGTAGCCCTTGGGCACATGGAAACCAATGCCCTCAGCCAGTAGCGTCGTGCCGATGAGAATCAGGAACGAAAGTGCAAGGATCTTAATCGAGGGGTGACGCGACACGAAACTGCTGATGGCAGCAGAGGATAGCATCATCACCCCAACGGAGATCAGCACTGCCACCATCATCAGCGAAACCCGCGTCGGGTCGTTGACCATGCCCACGGCGGTGATGACCGAATCCAGAGAAAACACGAGATCGATCAAAATGATTTGCGTGAGCACACCAGCCAATGTGGCTTGCTTGGTGCTGCCAGCGCCGTGGTCATCATCTGCTGACTCGAGCTTGTGATGAATTTCCTTTGTTGATTTCCAGATCAGGAACAAGCCCCCGACAATGAGGATCAGATCCTTGATCGAAATCCCGAGCATGCCACCGGATTTTTCCGCATCGTGCAACATGTCCCAGAACGCCGGGTGCACCGGCACGACAAACAAGTCGTTTTTGAGTCCCATGATCCAACTGATGGAGGCCAGTAGGCCTAATCGAGCCAGCATCGCCAGCCCTAGGCCAACCATGCGTCCGAGTTTGCGCTCGGACTCCTTGAGGCGGTCGACGAGAATGGAGATGAAGATGATGTTGTCGATGCCCAGCACGATTTCCAATAAAGTCAGGGTGAGCAAAGCCCCCCACGCGTTGGGGTCGGAAAACCAGTGAAAGTCGAGCATGATTGGAGTGGGTGATCAGTTGAGTGGATACGAGGGCGAGGAGGGGGAGAGAAATTGCAAGGCACGCTGTTTCATTTGCGTCGCCATCAGCGAAAGCGCATTCGCTCGTGTGGGGGCGAGGTGTTCTTTTAGTCCGGTTTTATCGATGAAGCTCATGTCTGCTTGCAAAATGTCGCTGGGCGATTGCTGATCGAGCACGTGGATGAACATAGCGATCATGCCCTTGGTGATCACGGAGTCGGAATCAGCGAGGAAATGCACCTTGCCATCGCGCAGTTCGGCATCGAGCCAGACCTGGGATTGACAGCCCTTGATCAAATGATCCTCGGTGCGCGCACTGCTGGGCATGGCGGGAAGCTTGCGACCGAGCGCAATGACATACTCGTAACGCTCCTGCCAGTCTTGGAAGAAGGACAGTTCCTCTAGCAACTGCTGTTGTGCGGCGGCGATACTCATGCGCCGGAACCATAGGGGAAGGCGATGACGCGGGCAATAGCGAAATCGCAAATCGCGCGGCAAATGGACGGCATCGACTCTCGGTTTTTTAAGAATCCTGTAGCCGTTGCACCCAACGGCCGATGCAGCGAAGCACCGCTTGCTTGTCCTCATCATACATCAGCAAATGATGGCTGGTGGGAAAAAAAGCGAGTTGATTGCGCGGAGTGGATGGAAAGGTTTGGTAAAAAGCCACGATGTCCTGCGGCGGTGCAAAAACGTCGAGCCCACCGTGCAGAACCAGCACGGGAACCCGAAACAGAGGCGCATTGGCGGGCATGGTCTCGACCAGATCCGCAAGCGTGCGCAACGAGCGCAAGGTGTGGCGATCAATGTTCCAGGCATTGGTCTCGGCTTGGTCCAGGTGAGTGGAGCTGGAAGTCATTGGCAACGCTTCTCCACCGGCCAAGGACTGAACCGAAAGTCGTAAGTGCGGCAGCAAACGGGCGGCACCGGTGAGCAGGTCCTTCTTCCACAGAGGAAACTGCTGGGGTAGGCTCACGACCGGTGAGCTGAGAATGAGGGCGTCACACGAACGATCCGAGCGTTGATCCGCTTGGCAGTAAGCGTGGCTGGCAATCAGCGCACCCATGCTTTCGCCCTGCCAGATGATGCGCGCTTGCGGGTGCCGTTGGCGCACCAGTTGAGTAAAAGTCATCAAGTCTTGATACCACAACTGCGGATCACTGATGTCGCCGCGGCGCTGCACGACGGGATCAAATCCTTGTCCTCGAATATCGTAGGCATAGAGCGCTGTGCGGGGATGGTAGCGCATCAGGTAACCCCCCAGCTGTTCGTAGTCGAGCGATGCACCGCAAAAGCCGTGCAACGCAATGATCACTGTGTGCGGTTCAGTCTTCTCCGCTTGGAATCGGCGGTATGGGAAGCTGTTGCCGTCGGCGCTGGTGAAACTTTGATCGTGCAACTGCGGTGCCCGATGCGCATGCATCACCAAGTGCTCGCCATGCCGCAGCGAGCTCCAGCCGCTGGAGCAGCACTGGCAATGCAGCAGCGCCACCACGAGCAGACCCAACCGGCAGCACCATTTTTGCCAATGCGACATCGGGTGCGGCGGCTTCATGATGGGCAATGATAGTTGATTTGACACAAGCTGGCAATAGCCAAAAGCACTTCCTGATCCCTGCGCCTGATCACCTCGGCGCGATCCATGTGCCGCGAGGTCGTTGACAATCAGGGCAATTGCAGCGAATGCGCAGATAACTCAAACGCTTCTGCATCCCATGGTTCGTCAAACCACGCGCTTTCGCCAGCGCAAATGTCCAAGTATTCCTCGACACCCCCACAGGCTTCTGGCGGACAGGCACGTGCCCCCTCGAGCAAGCACAATACGGGTTCGTCCTGCAAGCTTGTGGCCTCGATCACCAATTCATGAATCCACTCATCCGCCTCGTCATAAACATAGAGAAGGCGTTTGGGCAGCGAAGAGCGCCCCACGAATTGTTGCAAGGTCAGCGTTGCTTCGTCCTGAAAGCGTTCCACCGGAACCTTGCTTTTCATGGTCGCCGGTCCAATCACATCCAGCAAATTCTTGCCCTTGCCGTGGCGAAACTCATGCGCATACAGATTTTTCCAACCCATGGCTTGTTGCAATACCACGTGCAAGCTCGCAAAACTCAGCTCAGCCGGCACCATCACGCGCCGCCAAATTTCGGGGGTGATTCCGTAGAGAAAAAATTTGATCGTCAAATGCTTCATGATTCAAAGCAGTGAGGGCTCGACGTCTGATGTGGAGATCCAGTAATCGCGGGGTCAAATCGTCATGGCATTGAAACCGCCGTCCACCACCATTTCAATGCCCGTGATGAAGGAACCTGCATTGCTGGAGGCCAGCAGCAGAGTCGCCCCGATCAGCTCATCGGCATTGCCGAAGCGCGACGCTGGGGTCTGGCGCAAAATATCCAAAACCCGCGACTCATCGAGCACCTTGCGGTTTTGCTCCGCTGGGAAAAAGCCCGGAACCAGGGTGTTGACACGAATGTCCTTGTCCGCCCACTCGCGGGCTAAATTCTTGGTTAAATTATGCACCGCTGCTTTTGAGGCCGAGTAAGTGAAAACCCGCGATAATGGATTAAGACCGGAAATCGAACCCAGATTGATGATCGACGCCGGCTGGTTTTCATTCACAAAATAGGAACCGAACACCTGGCAAGCCCGGAAAATGGCGGCCAAGTTGGTGTCCATGATGCGCTGATACTCTTCTTCGGTGATGCTGAGAAATGGTGTGGGCGAATTGGTGCCTGCGCCATTGATCAGAATGTCCACCCGGCCGGAGCGCTCCAGCACCGCATCGAGCAGGGATTGCAGGGATTCGCGTGAAGTCACATCGACAGGCACGAAGTAGCCCTTGCCACCGTGGGCCTCGATTTCGGCAAGTCGTTTTTCCGCTTTTTCGAGAATGCGACCGCCGAGCACGACCTCAGCACCCGCGCGAGCGAGTCCGACCGCCATGGTGCCACATAGTTCGCCAGTGCCGCCGATAATGACGGCGACTTTGCCTGAGAGATCAAATAGATTTTTTAAAAATGCTGCTGTTTGCATGGTTTGAGCAAGGGTTGGATTGGGTTCGATCAGGTGGGGTGGAAATCAAGCTGACGCTAAGCTGCTAATGTCCCAAGCTGGACGTCCGAGTTCCGCATTGAGTTCGTTGAATTCCGCAACTTCCGCCGCTGTGAACAGCAATCCGCCTGCGGCATCCGAGCGCAGCCGCGCATCGGCTTCCAGCTTGCCTGGCAGCATGGCGTTGTCATTGCCATGGCCTAGGACATCTTCAATCACCGCAGTTAGATTTTCCATTTGACTGCGCGCGCAAGCGAAATCGCGTCCGGAAAGAGCTTCAGGATGAATGACTTGGAAATAAAATGCCGATGTTGATTTCTCCTCGGGCGAAGGAGCGGGACGCCCGCGATGAGTGGGCAACGAGCCACCGATGAACGCGGCCATGAGTTCGTTGATCAGCGAAAGACCGTAACCCTTGTGCGCGCCAAAGGGGAGCAGCGAGGCCACGGCGTGCGGATCCGTGGTCGGATTGCCGTCCTTATCCACCGCCGCTCCAGGCGGCAGCGATTTGCCTTCGCGCTTGAGCGCTTGCACACGCCCCATTGCCACAGTCGATGTCGCCCAATCGATCACCAGCGGGAATCCTGAGGCCTGCATCGTGGGCATGCCCCACGAATGCGGATTGGTGCCCAGAGTGGGGAATTTGCCGCCAAAGGGCACCACCTCCGCCAGCGTGGAAGTGCAATTAGTATAAGCAATGTAACCGCGCTCCGCAGCTGCCATCACATAGCCACCGCCCCAGAGGTAGTGGAAGGCGTTATCCACGGAAACTTGCGCGATGCCGTATTGATCCGCGAGTTCAATGGCGCGATCCATGGCGCGGTAGGCCACGCTCTGCCCAAGTTTTTTGTGAGCGTTCCAGACCTCAGATCCCGCGAAGCGCGATGGCAGCACTTCGATCTCTGCTGCTGGCACACAGCCTCCCGTGGCGGATCCAAAAAGATGATCCAAGTGCAGAGCCTTGAGCGCGTGGTGCGTGCGAATGCCGTGGCGCGCGGCTTCTGCGGCCAAACGCGCGCCCTCGGCTGCTTCGTCAGCAGAGTAACCACGATGAACATACGCTGCAATCACGAGATCATCGTGAGCTTGACGGGGAATGACGAGAAAATCAGACATTGGTTGTGGAATGGACGAGGTGATGGGAAATCGGTGTTGTGCTCAATTGCAACAAGTCCTGCACAAGTTGTGCGACAGGCTGACTGATGTCCAGCAGGAAAGCTGCATGAGGCAGTTCTAAGGCGGAAAATTGACTGTCAAGCAAGCTCGCTGGCATGTAAGCGTGTTGCCTGGTGACTAGCCTCTGGGCAATGAGTTCGCGCGAACCATGCAGGTGAGCGATGCGCATGAAGGGAGCGGCAGCAAGCAGTTGCGCGCGTGCTTGATGTCGCAGCGCCGAGCATGCCAGCACCCACGATTGTTGGCCCTGCTCCGTCAATTGCGCGCACAACGCAGCCAGCCACGGCCGACGATCCTCGTCAGTCAAGGCCTCGCCGCGACGCATTTTTTCGATGTTCGCGGCGGGATGAAAGTCATCGGCCTCGATGAATCGACACCCAAGTGCCGTCGCCAGCGCCGCACCAATCGTGCTTTTGCCGCTACCGCTCACCCCCATGATCAGCCACTGTGACTCTGCAAAAGGTGTTGCGTCGCCGGTTGTGGCGTTGAAATGATCAATCATGACATGAATCCGTCATTTTTCCTGGGGCTGCCAATCGAGTTCAGCCAAAATGGCCTCAAGTTTGCGACCATAAGTGATGTAAGAATCGAAGCATTGTTGCCAATCGACTTGCGATTGATCCTTCACGTGAAACACCGTGGCGACGTGTGGTTCAATCGCGATGAAACCATCGTAGCCCCGCGCTTTGGCATCGCGCAGAATCGCCCGCACCTGCGCCTGACCTTCGCCCGGCCACGTGTAAACCGGCTCAACGTCATCGCTGACAGGATTGAAGCAATCCTTGATGTGAATGTGCACCACGTGATCGCGCACTTGCTGCCAAAATGCCAGCGCATCTTGCCAAGGGTATGGTGCCGCCGCGGCGCGATCGCGCTGGAACACCGGATTTCCGGTATCAAAAAGCAATTTCAACCCCGGCACTTCCTCAATCAGTCGTAGGCTGTGCTGCGCGGAGTAACCACCCCAATTCATGCAGTTTTCATGTGCCACCACCAAATCGGCGTCGTGGAACCGCGCGACAATCTCGCGCAAACGCCGGAAGCGCTCGGCCTCGTGCTGATCTTCACCCCACGGGCATTGGGCGTAAGACATGACACGCACCAACCGGGTGCCCAGCCGCTGCATGCGTGGAATCGCGCGTTCGATCTCGCGCACGGTAGTCGCAAAGTCGCCCGTGATGGGCTTGCCCCAATTACCGATCAGCGAACCAAATTCCGCCACGCGGATTCCCGCTGCGTCGAGCGCGTCCGCCGCCGCTGCGAAATCAGCTTCGGCTAACTCGTGAATGTTCGTTCCGTCCACTCCGCGCGCCGAAATGTTGGTCCAGCCCAGCGCTTGTGTGGCTTCGATTTGACGGCTAAGAGGCCGCCCCGCTTCGTCAGAAAATCCGGTGAGTTGCATGAGAATATCAATGAAAAGTGCTCTGCTGGTCGTCGCCCAGCGATGTGATGATGCAAGGTATTGCCCGCCCGTGCGCGCTGATTAAAGCAAAATGCGCACACCACCCTGATCCGCCGAGGCGTAAACGGCATTGATCACCGCCACGGCCTTGCGCGCCTCCGCCGCAGATACCGCACAGGGACGCTGTTGCTGGATGGACTGCACCACTTCCTCAAAATTGCGCCGGTGGCCCTCAAAGTTGATCGCATTGGGGTCATTGGCACCGAGCCCCACCGCCGAGCCCTGCATCAACGTTGCGCGGATGGTTTCGTCCTCAGGCAACGCATCCGCAAAATCCCAGACGCGAAACGCTTCATCGGCAAGAAACACCGAGCCGCGCGTGCCGCAGACTTGCACCTCGGCGGGGTGTCCTGTCGAGGACCAAGCGCAAGTGGAAGCTTCCAACACCCCACGCGCGCCATTGGCAAATTCCAGAATCGCCACCGCGCAGTCCTCGACTTCAATCCGCTCGTGCGCCAACAACGCCGTGCTGGCTGTCACAGCCACCACCGGCCCCGCCACGTGCAGCAATTGATCCACCGTGTGAACGCCCTGATTCATCAAGGCACCACCGCCATCGAGCGCCTTGGTGCCGCGCCAAGCGCCAGAATCGTAATACTCCTGGGTGCGCCACCACTTGATGTAGGCAGACGCGGAGGTGATTTGACCGAAACGTCCACTTTCACTGGCGTTTTTGAAGGCTTCGATGGCCGGCTGAAAGCGGCGATTCAGCACCGCAGCGAGGGTTTTGCCCGCTTTCTCAGCTGCGCACATCATTTCATCAATGCGTTGTGTGTTGATTTCCAACGGTTTTTCACAAATAACATGCTTGCCCGCCGCCAAAGCCGCGAGAGCCGGATCGCGGTGCGCCCCAGAAGGCGTGCCAATCGTCACTAACTCAAGCTCGGGGTCAGCCAAAAAGTCCTCAAAATTCGAGTAGGCACGGCATCCATAAGTTGCAGCGAGTTTTTCGGCGCTTTCTGCCCGCAGGTCAAACACGGAATGCAATTCACCGCCCGTCATCGCGCCAATTGCGCGTGCGTGAAAATGCCCAATCATGCCAGCTCCAATGATACCGAATTTCATAGTGAAATACCGATGCCACGAAAGATGATGGGGGTCAAAGCATTTGTAAGTCAGCGGACGATCTGGTCACGCGTCGGCTGATGCCGCACAATTGCCAGCACGGCGGTGTCATCGTCGCCTGCAAGCCAAACGCTGCGCAGGAAATCAGCGGGAGGCAGGTTGCCGTGCTCACGCAAAAAGTGGCGATCTCCTCCACAGCCGAACATGATGTCGGGATCAAGCTCACCACGCAGCTTGGCGCGCGCTTTGGCTAAAATTCGCGGCAGGTAGACCACACCGCCCAAGGCATCGCCAAACGTAGGGAGGTCGCTGGGCAGTAGTCGATGCTGTGAACGTTGACCGCGCTGAACATGAAAAAAATAATCGCGCCGAACGGCGGCGATGAGCAGCGCCGTGCCGGCGCTGGGCTCGCCCTCTTGCTGATAGTCCTCGATGAAGTCAAACATTTCACGGCGTTGGTAGCCGATGCTGTGGAGGAACTGCTCCTCGGCCGGGGTGAAGATGAGATCCCAGTCTCGCTGTCCTGCTGCGTAGCGCTGACAGGCGTGTTCGAACAGTTGCAGAAATTGATCGTTCCAGTGCATGGAAGGGTGTGGGTGGCTGTTTGTTTGAATTGACGCGAGGATCAAGCGATGGAAGATCAGACAGAGCCGAGGACTTCGGCCGTTTTGCTGAGCGCGGCAGGCTGCGCTTGCAAACGGTCAGCGGTAGCGTGTAGTGCCGTGAGTTCCGACAGCGGAATCGGTTGCGGATCGGGGTAGTCGAATATTTCGTTTTCGTAATTGCGCAACAGGATGCGTCCGGGTTGACGCTCGACGATGTATTGAGGATTGAGCGGAATCTTGCCACCGCCGCCTGGGCCATCGATCACGTATTGTGGCACGGCGTAACCAGTCGTGTGACCGCGAAGGTTCTCGATGATGTCCAATCCAGTTGCCACAGGAGTGCGCAGATGCGCGGAGCCTGAAATCAAATCACATTGGTATAGGTAATAGGGTCGCACGCGGCATATCAGGAGCTTGTGCACCAAAGCGCGCTGCACCTCCGTGCTGTCATTCACCCCGCGCAGCAGCACCGATTGGTTGCCGAGCGGAATGCCTGCTTTCGCGAGTCGAGCCAGGCCGGCTTGAGTGTCGGCATTGATCTCAGCGGGGTGATTGCAGTGAATGGAGATGAACAGTGGATGATGTTTCTCCAGCATTGCACAAAGCTCGGGCGTGATGCGCTGGGGCAGGAAAATGGGAATGCGCGAACCGATGCGAACGAACTCGATGTGTGGAATGCTTCTCAAGCGGGTCAGGATTTTGTCCAATTTATCATCAGACAGCAGCAATGGATCTCCACCTGACAGCAGCACATCGCGCACTTGGGGGGTGGACTCGAGGTAGCGAAACGCTGCCTCCCATTGGATTTCCAAGTGCTGTTCGCCCACGCCGGATACGACCCGCGATCGCGTGCAATAGCGGCAATAGGAGGCACAGCGGTCAGTGACAAGAAACAGCACGCGGTCCGGGTAGCGATGCACCAAACCCGGCACCGGCATGTGGGAATCCTCACCGCAGGGATCAGCCATTTCTTCGGGTGCCGTCCAGCCTTCTTCAAGGCGAGGAATCACCTGTCGCCGCAAGGGACAATGCGGATCTTCGCGATCCATCAATTGAAAAAAATGCGGCGTGATTGCCATGGCGAGCTTGTTTCCTGCGAGAATCACCCCCGCGCGTTCTTCGTCACTGAGCACCATGTGCTGTTCCAGATCTTGCAGTCGCAACAAGCGATGCTTGAGCTGCCAGCGATAGTCCTGCCATGTTTCTTCCGGGACATCGGGCCAACAATCGCGCGTGGCAGGAGCGAATTTTTTGTGAGATTCCGAGGCAGCTGTGCTCATGCAAGTATGGGTTACAGTAACGGAATGCCGTGTGATGTCAAATGGTCAACTGGAAAAACCTGCGCGGTTTCGTGGCAATCGCGTTTGTGAGCAGACGGAACTTCTTGCAATTTGCGATTTACCATCACCGACTGAATCACTATGAATGGGCGCGTGGCACCATCATTTCCAGTCGAACCATCCTTCCCCGCTTTTGTTTCGCTCGCGCAGCAGGGCAATGTGATTCCGGTTTACACGCAACTGGCCGCGGATTTTGAAACCCCGTTGTCGGCTTATTGCAAGCTCAGGCAGCAGAATTTGGGTCGCGCTTTTCTGCTCGAGAGTGCTGAGAGCGTTGCCACGGGCGGTCGCTGGTCGATCATCGGTGCCGGTGTGCGGTCGCGCTTCGAGGTGCGCGGGTCACATTTCACGGTGCAGGGGAGCGATGGTGTGGTGACGGCAGTGGAGCTGGCGGACGACGTGCTGGCGGAGTTGGAACGGCGCATGGCGCATTATCGTCCGGTGCGGCACGGGGCAGTCCCCCCTTTTGCCGGGGGCTTGGTTGGTTTTCTGGCTTATGATGCGGTGCGGCAATTTGAACCCAGCATCGGTGCGCCGCCTTTGGATGATTTGGGCATTCCCGATGCGGTTTTTTTGCTGGCAGACACGCTGGTGGTGTTCGATCATCTTCTGCGTCGCGTGCTGGTGATCGCCAATGCCGTGTTGGAAACGGATGCTGAGGCGGATGTGGCTGCGGCGTATGATGCGGCGCGCGCGCGCGTTGATGCCGTGGTGGCGTTGCTCAATCAGCCGCTGCATGTGCCTGCGCTCAATGGTCTGGTGCAAGCGGAATTGCCGCTAGCGCGCAGCAACTCCACGCAAAAGAGCTTCGAGGAGAAGGTGCGCCGGGGCAAGGAATACATCGCGGCGGGCGATGTGTTTCAGTTTGTGCCGAGTCAGCGTTTTGAAGTGGATTATGCGGGTTCGGCGGTCGATCTCTATCGCGCGCTGCGGCATGTGAATCCCTCGCCTTACATGTTTTTGCTCGAGCTGGGCGCTTTTTCGCTCGTCGGCAGTTCACCGGAGGTGCACGTGCGTGCGGTGGCGGGGCGCATCGACATCCGTCCGATCGCTGGCACGCGCTGGCGTGGGAAGACGCCGCAGGAGGACGATGCGTTGGCGGCAGATTTGTTGCAGGATCCCAAGGAACGTGCGGAGCATTTAATGCTGATCGATCTCGCGCGCAATGACGTCGGGCGCATCGCGCGTCATGGGTCGGTGCGGGTCGATGATTTCATGATCATTGAGCGTTACAGTCATGTGATGCACATTGTCTCGAACGTCACGGGCGAACTTGATCCGCAGCACAGTGCTTACGATGTGTTGCGCGCCACGTTTCCAGCAGGAACTGTCAGTGGTGCTCCGAAAATCCGCGCGATGCAGATCATCAACGAGCTTGAACCCACCAAGCGCTGCGCATACGCTGGTGCGGTGGGCTATTTCGGTTTTGATGGCGCACACGATTCTTGCATCACACTGCGCACATGCTTGTTGAGAAACGGCAAGGCCTACGTGCAGGCCGGAGCTGGAGTGGTGGCGGATTCCGATCCCACATACGAGTTCGAGGAAACGGTCAATAAGGCCAAAGCCATGTTGCGCGCTCTGGCGATTGCGGCGACATTGAGTGAGGACGAGCGTGGTGGCGATAGCGATGCCTAGTCACGCGCACCCGAATCGCACAGGAACCAGGATTACATTGTTAGAAGCCATGCTGTTGATCATCGATAACTACGATTCGTTCACCTACAATCTCGTGCAGTATTTTGGCGAGTTGGGGGCGGAAATGAAAATCATTCGCAACGATGCGTTGAGCGTCGCGAAAATTGTGGCGCTGGCACCGGAGCGGATTTGCATTTCGCCGGGACCATGCACGCCGAACGAAGCGGGTGTTTCCTGTGAGGTCATCGCCACCTTGGGGTCGCGTTTGCCCATTTTGGGGGTTTGCTTGGGGCATCAAAGTTTGGGTCAGGTCTATGGCGGCGAGGTGGTGCGCGCCGAGCGGTTGATGCACGGCAAGACCTCGCCCATTCACCATCATCAGCAAAGTGTGTTCGCCGGTTTGCCATCGCCCTTTGAGGCCACGCGTTATCACTCACTGATTGTCAAACGTGAAACCTTGCCTGCGTGTTTGGAGATCACCGCATGGACCGAAGAGGGCGAGATCATGGGGCTGCGCCACCGCGAGCACCCCGTCCACGGCGTCCAATTCCACCCAGAATCCATCTTGACGCAGCACGGCAAGCAAATGTTGCAAAATTTTTTGGAAATTCCGCTCGGTTAGTCCGAGCCATGCTGACGGGTGGGTTGAGCACAGATGATCGGCACAGATGATCGGCACAGATGATCGGCACAGATGATCGGCACAGAAGATTGTCCACAGAATGCGCTTTATCTTGAGCCGGGCTGACTTCAGTTGCGATAGCAGCACACATTGATCAATCTTGGCATGGGTAGCAATGGCTCGGCTCCCACAGACATGAAAAACACCCAGTTCCGTGGAACCGTCGTTCCTAGAACTGGGTGTGTTTGCGTTCAACAAAAGATGCAGCAATCAGCGCGCGATGCGTTTTCTGGTGAACAGGGCGGCTGTCGCAAAGAAGCCCAGCATCAGCGCCGATGAGGGCTCAGGGATGGCGGTGATGTAGATTTCGCGATCACCATCGACCGATCCCGCACCGCGATAGACCAGTTGGTTTGTTGGCAGTGGGTTGCTGAAGATTTGCGCGATTGTCAGGTTTGCAAAGGTCATCGTGCCAACAGGCGAGAAGATGGTGTTTCCGGCAAAATCTTTCGGTAAGATCAGAACACCTTCGGTTTGAATGTTCTCGCCGCCCAAATCAAAACCAAAGCTGTTTCCGATGTAGGTGCCAACCGTCAGTGATGCCATGCCAGCGTAAGGAAAAATCTCGCCACCAGTCACGATGGCCACTGTGGTGTCCTCCTGAACGATGCCCGACAGGTAAATGTGAGTCGTTTCTTTGCCTAAGACCGCAATGCCATCCGCGCCAGCAGCTCCGATGAACAAATCATCAGGAGTCGGCACGTTGTAGCTTCCGGACCAAGTCATGAGCACATCATTGCCCACTTGATTGAAAGTGGCGGTCACTGCGGCCTGCGAGGCTCCCATGCCCAGCAGCGTGGATACCGCCAAGCTCAGCGCTTTGTATTTGTTTAACATATTGATTATTAATGAATGGTTCAAGCATGCCTGTGATCATGCACCTCCTAACGAAGTCAGTGAAAATGGATCATCGCCAGCGGCGCTAGCATAGCGATTGTTGCGCCGCGAGTCAATGTTAAGAATCTTCAACTTTGTCATTGATTTTGTTCATGTTTGACGTGAGCAGCTCGTGCATTGAGCCGATGGGGCATGGCTGTGCATGTTTCAGTCAGCGCAGTTACAGCTGGTGCGGCGGAAGATGTAGGTCAAAAAATGCTCAGCTCCGATGCGCACGTTCAACGCGCGACGATCGGGAACTGAGCATAGTTGAAACCTCTAGGAGTGATCGACACTCAGCGCACAACGCGTTTTCTTGTGAACAAAGCTGCTGTGGCAAACATGCCCAACATCAGTGTGGACGAGGGCTCAGGCACGGTTGAGAACACAATGTCACGACTGCCATTCACGGAATCTGTTCCGCGCCACGCCAATGTGTTGTTGAATGACGTGGCACCCATCTCCGCTAATGTGGTGTTCGGGATCGTCATTGTTCCGGATACCGATAAAATGCCTGCAGATGTTCCAGCTGGAATTAACAGATAAGTCGTGTTGTAGGTTCCATCGAAACCAAAGTCAGTTCCAATGTAACCATCGTTGATTGATCTGGATGAGAGTGACGTCGTGAAGGTTGTGCCAACATTTTCAATCCAAGCGTATGCGCCTCCTGCGGTCGCCGCTGCGATCTTAGGTCCAAAATCCATGCCATTATCATAACTAGTTGGGATTTGGCTGGATGCAGGAACATCGTAATCTCCTGACCATGTGGCAGTCACATTGTTGCCCACCTGCGCGAAGGAAAGCATGACAGCGGCCTGCGAGACTCCCATGCCAAGTAGGGCGCATGTGCCAACTAAGATTAATTTTTTGTATTTTATTAACATATTTTTTGATGAAGTTGTGGATGAACGAATCCATGATCACCTGCCACGCAGCAGGGAAGACGGAAGGCAAGGTTGATTTCAGTCACATCATTGCAAGCATGCGTGCTTGCAATGCTTGCGATGGCATTAACATTGCAAAATCAACATCATTCTTAAATGTTAATGTGTCAAACATTCAAATGAAAGATGTGCGCATTGCCTTCAACCAAGGCAGCAGGTTTTCTTGGTCGCGTGAGGCAGGCTCCGACTTCATGCGAGGGCGCGAAGGGAAGGAGTGCGGGTGACACCTCTGCTGAACTGTGATGACCCGTGGTTCCTATTTCCCTTTGTGGGTTCAGTGATTGAAGTGCGGTTGTGTGTGAAAAACGTGGAGATCGAGCCACAAACGCACGCGGGCCCCGAGTTCGCGGATGCGCGTGCGCAAGGCGCTGTGTTGTGGCACGTCCTCGGCATTAAAACCCATCGCTGCGATGCCAAATGAGCGGGCGATGCAGATGGCACGTTCGTTCTGAAAACGCTGCGTGATGCACAGCAATCGAGATTCGCCAAACACGCGAGCGGCTCGCACCACCGAATCCAGCGTGCGGCGCCCCGCGAAATCGCAGATGATCGCGCTCTCCGGCAAACCACGCGCCATCAGCGCTTTTTTCATTTTCATCGGTTCATTGTAATCCACACTGCGGTTATCTCCCGAGACGATGACGCGTTGTAGCTTTCCACGTTGCCACAGAGCCACCGTGGCATCGATGCGATAGCGGAAGAATAGATTCTCGCGTCCCCGCGTGCGGTCACTGCAACCGAAGAGCAACCCGACCTGCTGAGCAGGCACTGCGTCGATCCCGGAGTAGAGAAAGGCTTTCGCGCGGAAGCGGGTGTTGAGGTCGCAAAAGAGAATGAAACTCAGCGACGCGAAAATGACTAGGGCGGTCGGGGCAAGCAAGCGTTTGCACCAATGGATGGGATCAAGCGGCATTTCAGTCTGTTTTCTCGTCATGCTGCCACATGCGCGTCCAGCTCCATAAATTCTTTACGGCATCGGCGAAGCGACTATTGATTGGCTCGACGGGAGTGAGCACGCGGAGTCGATGCTTCGCGGGCTGGAAACGCGCCTGAACGGCTCGCCCGAGCAACTCGCCATCGACTTGGATGGGAAAGGATTCCGCGGACTCGACTTCAAAACACTGGGTCTGCAAGTGAGTGACGGAGTCGGATAAGTCAATGCCACCCCGCGCCAATCCAGCCAAGGAATCGAGCACCATGCGGTAGCCGCTTTCCTTAAAGACCAGAACATCGAGTTTTTGGTCTTGGTTATCCGCTAATCGAAACAACGGCATTTGACCGCCATAGAGAGTGCCATTGCCGGCCAGCACCGCGATGCCTTCCACCTCACGGCCATCGCTGCAACGCAGGGTCATGTTGGGTGGAGACTCACCCAACACCTTCACAGCGGCGAGGAGATACGCCAGGGGGCCGAGCATTTTCTTGCTTTCCCAGGTGGTTTCCTCGATCACCATGGCATCAAAGCCCACCCCGGCCATTTGCATGAATGGCGTGCCATTTACCTCGAATAAATCAATGTGCCGCAAGTGACCGCGCTGGATTACCTCAAAAGCCTGCTGCAGGTTGCCGTTCGGGATGCCGAGTTCGCGAGCGAAGACATTCATCGTGCCTGCGGGCATGACCCCGAGCGCGGTTTCGGTCCCGGCGAGACCTTGCACCACGGCGTTGAGCGTGCCATCGCCACCGGCCGCGATCACAACTGGCTCGCCTTGACTCGCAAATCTGGCGGCGAGATCCCGTGCCTCGTCGGGCGAGTTGGTCGCATACAAGGCGAAGTGGGTGGCGTTTTCAATGATGAAACTTGTCGCCCGCTGCGCACGCTGACTGCGAGCTTTGGGGTTGAACAATAGGGGATAGCGTTTCGACATCGTCGGTGAGGTTACTTGGATTCATAGCGATAGGACAATCACCATTTCGCTAAAAAAACATGGGGTTTAATCGACACGGGACTGGTGCAAGTGAGCGCGCAACTGCGTGAGCATCTGACACGCGGCCGGGTCCATGTCGCGGTTGCGCCGCATGAGCAATTGGATTTTTCTGAGCGGAGCCGGTGCTGCAAAACTCTTGTAGATCACATCATCACGCTGCAACCATGGCAGTGCCATGGCGGGAACAATCGTCAAGCCCATGTCCGCTGCGACCATCGCGATGGCGGTGGCAATTTGATCGCACTCGACGCCGATCTGGAATGGATCGATGTGGCAGAGTGATTTGGTCTGAGCGCCGAGACAGTGACCGTCTTTGAGATGGATCATCGGATGCTGCGCGAGCTGTGGAACGCTGACACTGCTTGTGTTTGCCAATTCATGATGGCGCGGCATCGCCAGCCATAGTGGCTCGCTGCACAGTGGCTCGAGTTCCAGAGCCCATTTCTTGCAATCTTGAGGACGAACATCGCTCAAAATCGCAAAATCCACCTCGCCCGCCACCACTCGCTCAATCAAGCGGCTGGTTTTTTCTTCGACAATCTGCATTTTTAATCGAGGGTGGGCGCGTCGTAATGTGGGCAGCAAAGGTGGCAACACAAACGGTGCGACGGTGGGGATCAAACCAATGGTTAGCACGCGAGTTTCAATGCCTCGATGCACGGCCAGTGCTTGTTGCAAGCTCTGTGATTCCTGGCGCATTCGTTGAGCGGCATCGAAAACGATCTGCCCAGCCGCGGTGAGTTCCATGCCACGGGTCAGGCGATGAAACAGCCGCTCGCCGAGTTCGTCTTCCAGTAACTTGAGCTGCTGACTGATCGCCGGTTGGGTGAGATGACAACGCTTAGCAGCTGCGGTCATTGACCCTTCCTCTGCAATCGCCAAAAAGGATTCTAATTGTCGCAATTCCATGGACGCGATAAAGTGACATCAATTTTTTTGATGGCAAGGATTGAAAAATACAATTTTGCGATGTCTAGGCATTCTGCTAGTGTTCTTGTGGTTCGAGCACGATCACAACCGCAAACACACACAACATGAGCAAGCAATTGATGACGACAACTGGTGGCAATCCGATAGCGGACAATCAAAACTCGCTGTCTGCCGGGGCACGTGGGCCGCTGTTACTGCAGGATTATCAGCTGATTGAGAAGCTGGCACATCAGAACCGCGAGCGCATTCCTGAGCGGGTTGTCCATGCCAAGGGCTCTGGTGCCTTTGGCACGTTGACGATCACGCATGACATCACCGCGTATAGCAAGGCGGCGATCTTTTCCCACATCGGCAAGCAGACGAGTTGCCTGTTGCGTTTTTCGACCGTTGCTGGCGAGCGCGGAGCAGCTGATACGGAGCGCGACGTGCGTGGCTGGGCACTGAAATTCTACACCGAGGAAGGCAACTGGGACATGGTTGGCAACAACACGCCGGTGTTTTTTGTGCGTGATCCGTTGAAGTTTCCGGATTTTATTCACACCCAAAAGCGTCACCCGCGCACTAACATGCGCTCGAACACCGCAGCTTGGGATTTTTGGTCCTTGTCACCAGAGAGTTTGCACCAAGTGACCATCCTCATGTCGGATCGTGGTTTGCCGAAAAGCTATCGTCACACGAATGGTTATGGCTCGCACACCTACAGCTTCATCAACGACAAAGGCGAGCGTTTCTGGGTGAAGTTTCACTTCAAGACATGCCAAGGCATCGAAACCATCACCAACCGCGAAGCTGAGCAAATCGTCGCCAAAGACCGCGAGGCATCGCAGCGTGATTTGTATGAATCGATCGAAAAAGGGGATTTCCCGCGTTGGTTGTTCAAGGTTCAGATCATGACTGAGCAGCAAGCGCGTGATTGCGCGTTTAATCCGTTTGACCTCACCAAGGTTTGGCCGCATGGGCAGTATCCCTTGATCGATGTGGGAACGCTGGAGCTGAATCGCAATCCGGAAAATTATTTTGCCGAGATCGAGCAATCGGCATTTAGTCCCTCGAACATCGTGCCCGGAATTGGATTTTCGCCGGATAAAATGTTGCAGGCGCGGATTTTTTCTTATGCCGATGCGCACCGCTACCGTTTGGGCACGTGGTATGAGGCACTGCCCGTGAATCGTCCGTTTGCGCCGGTGAAGCATTACCACATGGATGGAGCGATGAATTTCACTTCGCCTGGTGGTGGTGATGCTTATTACGAGCCGAACAGCTTTGGTGGGCCGACGCAAGATGCGCGTTTTGCCGAGCCAGCGCTGGCGCTGGATGGTGCGGCAGACCGCTACGATCACCGTGAGGGCAATGATGATTACTCTCAAGCCGGCGCTTTGTTCCGTCTGATGTCGCCATCTCAGCAGCAGCAGTTGTTTCAAAACATCGCTGAGTCCATGGATGGTGTGCCGCAATCGATCATTGAGCGTCAGCTGGGTCACTTCGCGCAAGCTGACCCCGCCTACGCAGCGGGGGTGAAGGCGGCGTTGGGCTGGTAACGTGTGCCGCTGATGTCTTTCACCGAGCCCTCACGAGCCACTAAAGCGAGTCTCATGCTCACGCCTGAGGAAGAGACGCGCTATGCGGAGCTGCAACTGATGGCCTTGAACGCGGCTCGGGAAGGAAACACGGAGTTGTTGGGAGCGATGCTCGAAGCTGGCATGCCGGCGAATTTGGTGGACGCGAAAGGCAATAGTTTGCTGATGCTCGCGTCATACCATGGTCATCACGCAGCGGTGGAAATGTTGCTGCGCCATGGGGCGCGGGTGGATCAGCGCAACCATCGAGCGCAAACGCCCTTGGCAGGCGTGGCCTTCAAGGGTGATCTCGCGATGGCGAAGCTGCTGGTTTCCCATGGAGCCGATCCTCATGCCGATCAGGGCGGTGGTCGCTTGCCTGTGCACTTTGCTGCCTTGTTTGGTCATCCAGAAATGGTGCAGTTTTTGTCACAATTGCCCGCGGCGCCTCAGGCAAGTTGGTGGTTACGACGATGGGCCACCTGTTGCCGCTTGCTGCGGCGGTGTTTCCGACGTTGAGATGGGCCCGCTCTCGGCACACTAATCCTTGCGGGTCATTTCCACAAAAACGTCCTCCAAGGTTGGTTCATCGCGATACAGCGATCTCAAAGGCCAACCCTGTTGCTGGGCGCACTGGCCCACCGCTTCACGCACGTCCGAGCCAGCCTCACTGAGCAAATGCAAGCGGCTCCAGCCGTCAGATAAGACTTCTTGGCGCACATTTTTCACCTGTGGCAGCGATGCGATCTCCAGCGCTGCGGTTTTTGCATCGGCGAGTAGCTCGACACTGACTCTGCCAGCAGCGCGCATGTCACTGATCAATTGCGATGGCGTATCGGCGGCACGGATTTTTCCTGCGTCGATGATGATCACGCGATTGCAGGTCATTTCCACTTCATGCAGAATGTGAGTGGAAACCAAAATCGTGTGGCTCTCGCCGAGGTGGCGAATGAGGTCGCGAATTTGGCGAATCTGGTTCGGATCCAAGCCATTCGTCGGTTCATCCAGGATCAGCAGTTCGGGGTCGTGGATCAGCGCGTCTGCGAGCCCGACACGTTGGCGGTATCCTTTGGAGAGGGTTTTGATGATTTTTTTCTTCACCGCTTCCAATCCGCAAATGCTGAGAACTTCGCTGAGGCGCTTGCGCGTTTTGCTGCTGTCTAGGCCTTTGAGTTGAGCGCGGAAACTCAGATACTCGCGCACGCGCATGTCGTCGTAGAGAGGCACATTTTCTGGCATGTAACCAATGCGGCGGCGTGCTTCGATCGATTGCTGAAACACATCAAATCCAGCGATGCTGGCGGTGCCAGAAGAAGGAGGCAGATAACCTGTGAGCATGCGCAGGGTGGTGGTTTTGCCTGCACCGTTCGGTCCAAGGAAGCCGACAATCTCGCCGCGCTGAACCTCGAATGAAATGCCCCGCACTGCCTGATGGCGCGGGTAACTTTTGCAGAGTTGCTGCACTTGAATCATCATGGCGTGTTTTTTTCTGCTGTAAGGTTGACGTGAGCGGTTGCACCCTTTAGAACAGCCTCGTTCCGTTGTCAAAATGATTTTGTTACGAGGACGTCACTTGAACTGTTCGCATGAAATCTTCTATTAGCGCCCGCTTGAATGCCGATTTGCTGGATGAAATGTATGCTCGCTGGAGTGTGGATCCAAGCAGTGTCGATGCTTATTGGGCAGCGTTTTTTGAGGGGTTTTCGTTGGGTGTGGCTCAGCCGCCAGCGCCGGTCAACGCGAAGTCGGATGCTGGTGCGGGCGTGGCTGCGCATTCGGAGTTGGCTCCGCTGGGTGAGTTGGATTTTCGTGCGAAAGTGACGACGGTGCTCGAGAATTTTCGTCGCTTGGGACACACGCAAGCGAACATCAATCCGTTGAAAACTCAGCCGGAATGGAATGATCGCTTGCGCCCGGAGGCATTGGGTTTTTCCGCTGCGGACATGGACAAGGAAGCGTCATCAGCGTTTTTCCGCAATGGCGAGCGCATGAAGTTGCGCGATTTTTTCGCGGTGATGCACCAAACATACTCGGGCGCGATTGGCTTTGAGTTCATGCACATTCTTAATACGACGATTCGCCATTGGGTGCGTGAGCGCATTGAAAATCGTCCCAAGCGTGCGCCTGAATCGCGCGAGCAGAAGGTTAAATCACTGCAATGGTTGATGGAGGCGGAGATTTTTGAGTCGTTTCTCGGAGAAAAATTCATTGGGGAGAAGCGGTTTTCGCTCGAAGGCGGGGAAGGCGCGTTGGTGGTGTTGAATGCGATTCTGGAGCAATGTCCTGCGGCGGGTGTGACTGAAATCGAGATGGGCATGGCGCACCGGGGACGTTTGAATGTGCTGTCGAATTTCGTTCGCAAGTCATTGACCACGATTTTGTATGAGTTCACGCCGAATTATGAGCCTGATTTGGTGGCGGGTGATGGCGATGTGAAGTATCACTTGGGTTACGAGAGCATGCGTCAAGTGGGTGCGGCGGAGGTGCGCGTGAGTTTGGCGGCGAACCCAAGTCACTTGGAGGCGGTGAATCCTGTGGTTCAGGGCAAGGCGCGCGCGCGCCAGCGTTTGATCGGCGATGATGGCAAGCTGACTGATCGCAAGCGGGTTCTGCCGATTTTGTTGCATGGTGATGCTGCGTTCGCGGGGCAGGGTTCTGTAGCGGAGGTGATTAATTTATCGCAATTGCCTGGGTATCGCACGGGTGGCACGATTCACTTGATCATCAATAATCAAATTGGTTTCACCACGATGCCGGCGGATGCGCGTTCGTCATCGTATGCCACGGACATCGCAAAAATGATTGATGCTCCGATTCTTCATGTGAACGGTGAATGCCCCGAGGAGCTGTGGTGGGCGGCCAGTTTTGCATTGGATTTCCGGCAGAAGTTTGGGCGTGATGTGGTGATTGACATGTATTGTTATCGTCGCCAAGGTCACAACGAAACCGATCAAGCCGCCTTTACTGCTCCATTGGTGGCGAAGGAAATTGCTTCGCGCCAACCGATCAATCAGATCTACCGTGATCAGTTGGTGGCGAATGGTGATTTGTCTGCACAAGAGGCTCAGGCAATCGAGCAGCAGATTTCTCAGCGGTTCGAAGCGGGCTATGTGAAAATGATGGAGCTGCAGCAGAAGGGAGATCGCACAGCTTTCAGCGGTTCTACGGCGATTGAACAGGTGTCGTATCACCACGCGCCGGTTCCCACGGGCGTTGAGCCAGAGAAACTCAGTCACGTCGGGAGCGTGCTGACGCGCATTCCCGAAAACTTCACCTTGCACCCCACGTTGGCAAAACGCTTTGTTCCGCGCCGACGCGATGCGTTGGAGCGTGGGGCAGACATCGACTGGGCTCTGGCTGAGTCGTTGGCTTGGGGGACGCTGTTGATGGAAGGAAATCCTGTGCGCTTGTCAGGGCAGGATTGTCGTCGCGGCACGTTTAGTCAGCGTCATGCGGTTTTCTACGATTTCAACACGCGTGAACGTTACATTCCGCTGGAGAATCTTTCGGCAGATCAAGCGCGTTTTCGCGTTTATAATTCACTTTTGTCTGAGTTCGCGGTGTTGGGCTTCGATTACGGGTATTCGCTCGGAGCCCCCACGATGTTGACCATGTGGGAGGCGCAATTTGGTGATTTCTCTAACGGTGCTCAGGTGATCATTGATCAGTTCATCGCTTCAGCAGAATCGAAGTGGCAAACGCCGAGCGATCTGGTGTTGTTGTTGCCGCACGGTTATGAAGGTCAGGGTCCGGAGCATTCCAGTGCGCGTTTGGAACGCTTTTTGCAATTGTGCGCGGATGAGAACATGATTGTGGGCAACTTCACCACGCCTGCACAGTATTTCCATGCTTTAAGACGACAGAAGCGTCGCGAATTCCGCAAGCCGTTGATTCTGATGACTCCAAAGAGTTTGTTAACGCGTGCGGAGGCTGTTTCTTCGCTGGTTGATTTTTATCCTGGGACGTGTTTTCAGGAGCTGCTGCCAGACGGTGATTTGTCGTTGGTTCCGGCTGACGTCAAGCGCGTCGTTTTTTGCTCGGGTAAGGTGTATTATGACCTTGCGGCTCATCGCAAGGAGCATCAAATCCGCGACACTGCGATCATTCGGGTGGAGCAGCTATATCCGTTCCATCGCGAACTGGCTGCGTTGTTGTTGGCTGAGTATCCGAATGCGGCGCAATTTGTTTGGTGTCAGGAGGAACCGGAGAATATGGGAGCTTGGTCGTTCATCGCGCCGCGCTTGCGTCAATTGATTGGCAAGGAAGTTGCTTATGCCGGACGTGATGAAGCCGCGAGTCCGGCTGCGGGATCGAAGGCGATGCACTATCGCGAGTTAAAGTCTTTGCTGAAAGCAGCATTTACATTATAAATTGAACATAAATTTGACATGGCCATTGAAATCAAAGTTCCCGCCGCTGGTGAGTCCATCACATCCGCAAATGTTGGTCGTTGGCACGTTGCCAATGGCGCGTCTGTGCGAAAAGGTGATGTGTTAGTGACATTGGAGACGGATAAGGTTTCTAATGAGCTGGAGGCGGTTGCGGATGGTGTGCTCACGATTGCGGTGGGAGAGGGAAATGAGGTTGCGATTGGCACGATCATTGGGTCACTCGAGGAGGTGGCGGCTGCGGGCGTTGCTTCGCCAGCTGTGCCAGTTGAAGTTGCTGAGGTGACAACGCCCAGCACAGAAGCGCGGGTGTTGGACATTAAGGTTCCGCCAGCGGGTGAGTCCATCACAACGGCCAGTGTTTCGCGCTGGCACAAAGCGGATGGTGCTCAGGTTGTTAAAGGTGATGTGTTAGTGACCTTGGACACGGACAAGGTATCAAATGACTTGGAGGCTCCGGAGTCGGGGCTGCTATCCATCATGGCGGCGGAGGGCACCGAGGTGGGAATCGGTGCGGTGGTTGCTCGTTTGACGGTGGGTGCAGTGGTGGGTGGAATGACGGCGGCACCAACGGCGGCTCCGTTGGTGGTTGCTGAGTCCGCGCCGAGGGCGGTCGCGGCACCAGCGCCGGTTGTAGCAGTTGAGGTGCAGACTCCTGCGGCGCCGGTGGTGCCCAAGATTGTTGTGCCGGAGCTTGTGAAAACAGCGGCGGATGCGCCAGTTGCCAGTTCGGATGGTCGCGTGACGCGCAAGAAGATGTCGATGTTGCGCCGCAAAATTGCGAATCATTTGGTGAGCGCACAGCAAACGGCGGCCATTTTGACGACATTCAATGAGGTCGATATGACGGCAATCATGGAATTGCGGAAATCGGTGCAGGATGACTTCATGAAGAAATACCAGGTGAAGCTGGGTTTCATGTCGTTTTTTGTGAAGGCCGTGGTGCAAGCGTTGAAGGACGTGCCGCAGATCAATGCCGCGATCGATGGCAATGACGTGCTGCAGAATCATTTTTACGATATCGGTGTGGCCGTTGGGACGGAAAAAGGCTTGGTGGTGCCGGTGTTGCGTGATTGTGAGAAGAAGAGTTTCGCGCAATTGGAACAAGACATTTTAGCGTATGCGGCCAAGGCACGTGAGGGTAAAATTTCCCTAGATGATTTGCAGGGCGGCGTCTTTACGATTTCCAATGGTGGGGTTTATGGCTCGTTGCTGAGCACTCCGATCCTTAATCCCCCACAAAGTGGTATTTTGGGGATGCACACGATTCAGCAGCGACCGGTGGCGATTGCCGGTAAGGTGGAGATTCGTCCGATGATGTATCTGGCATTGAGTTATGATCATCGTTTGGTTGATGGAAAAGAAGCGGTGACGTTCCTGATTCGCATCAAGGAGTGCTTGGAGAATCCGACCCGCTTGTTGCTGGAGATGTAGAATGCAGGGGCTCCAGCCGCGCGCGCATCATGAACGCACGGACGATCGGGCGTTGGGTGCGTGGTTGCGGGTGATGGACGCAACTTGTGATTTTTTTCACAATCTACTTGAGCCATCTGCTGTTTCATTGCAGATTATCGCCATCACTTATGACGCCTAGTTCAGATCTGCAACAAACTTATGCTGCCTTTGATTCGAAAATCGAGGGTAATGTGATCATCACGCGAGTGGATGCGGCCATCAACTGGATGCGTAAGAATTCGCTGTGGCCGATGCCGATGGGCTTGGCTTGTTGTGCGATTGAGTTGATGGCGACGGCTTCGAGTCGTTTCGACATTTCGCGTTTCGGCATGGAAGTCATGCGCTTTTCGCCGCGTCAGAGTGATGTGATGATTGTGGCGGGCACGGTCACTTATAAAATGGCGTTGGCTGTGAAGCGTGTGTGGGATCAAATGCCTGAGCCCAAGTGGTGCATTGCCATGGGAGCATGCGCCTCAAGTGGCGGGATGTATCGGTCGTATGCGGTATTGCAGGGGATCGACCGCTTGATTCCCGTTGATGTTTACATTTCTGGTTGCCCACCGCGTCCCGAGGCGTTGATTGAGGGGTTGATGAAATTGCAGAGCAAGATCGAGGCGGAATCCTCCACCATGGATCAAAAGCGTGTGTTTTTCGAGGACATGGTTTGAAGCGAGTCACAGTTGAAAGTTGTAAGTATGTCTGCGGTAGATTGCGAAAAATTAAAGGAAGCCTTTGGGCCTGAGGTGCGTGCTGTGGTGGAGTTTCGTGGTGAGCACAGCGTCACGGTCACCTTGGCTTCATTGTTCGAGGTGTTGGCATTCTGCAAGCGGCAGTGTGGGTATGACTTTTTGCTCGATATTTCGAGTGTTGATCACATGGGTCAGGAACCTCGCTTTGAAATGGTTTATGAGTTGGCGACTCTTGATGATGCGAAACATTTGCGCATCAAGGCGGCGGTTGCGCAGGACCAAGAGGTGCCAAGTGCTGTGGCGCTGTGGAAAGCGGCGGATTGGCATGAGCGCGAGGTCTATGACATGATGGGCATCTCATTCTCTGGTCATCCCAATCTTAAGCGCATTTTGATGTGGGAAGGTTATCCATTTTACCCGCTGCGCAAAGATTTCCCGCTTGCTGGTTTGCCGTCTGACATGCCAGATGTTGCCTTTACGGGAGTTGCGCCGTTGGAGGGAGGGCCGTTTGTGACATGTCCTAGCACGGATGATCCGGTGAAACGGGAACCGCGCGCTCGCTGATGGCCATGAAAAAACGGCGTGGTGTCCTTGAACGAGTTTTCGATCGGCAATGAACCATGCGACGAGTCATCCAGCGATTCAGGCGATATCCGGCGACCATTGGGTTGCTGATTGTGTGGCTGTGCGTGCAGTTGTTTATTGAATCGGGCGGTGGCTGGCGTCACCAAGGTGATTTTTTACAGCACTGGGGATTTGCGGCTCACGACTGGGCGTCGTGGCAGCGAGGCACTTGGGTGACCTATGCATTTTTGCACGTCAACTGGTGGCATTGGGGTCTTAACTTGCTAGTTTGGACCCGACTGGCCTATAAAATCGAATGGATGCTGGGTTCGCTGTGGGTCGTGCGAGTGACCTGGCTGTGTGTGATAGCCGCGGCTCTGACGCACGCGCTCTTGGGCTTTTCGTCTGATGCGGCGTTGATTGGCGCATCGGGTGCCACGATGGGAATTTTGGTTTTTGTGGCGGTGATTGATCCCGATGCGCTCGTTTTACGCGGCGTGCGGTTGCGCATGCGATCGCTGGCGATGGGGTTGATGGCCACGGAAATGATATTCTTGATTTTACAACTTGCTCTTCTGCTCGATAGCGGCGGCACCCAAGCGCGGACGGACTTGCCAGTGCCCTTTGGTGCCGTCGAGATGCTGCAACGATGGGTGGCATCATCTTGGTTGATTGGTCACGCTTGCCATCTTGGTGGGGGAGTGATGGGGTGGGCGCTGGCTCATTGGGTGATGCGACCGCGAGTGAACTTGCGCGATTTGCAACGCATGCGCGTGAAGAATTCACACCAACGCTCGTGATTGCCTTGGTCCGCTGGCAGATGATTGTTTCAATGGCGCCGTTCCCATGCCATGAGGGAGTGGATTTTTGAATGCCTTTTTTTTCCCTCGCCGAGCGATGGTTCTGGGCTAGATTGTTGCCGTGTCAGCCGAAGAGTTTCAGTCAAAACCAGCCATCGATCGCATCAGACTTCACGGCGTGCGACAGCATAATTTGAAGGACATTGATGTTGAAATCCCGCACGGTAAGCTGACTGTGATCACAGGTCCATCGGGATCGGGCAAGTCGTCATTGGCGTTTCACACATTGTATGCTGAGGGGCAGCGTCGTTACGTTGAAACCTTTTCACCTTACATGCGGCAGTTTTTTGATCGCATGGACAAGCCGGATGTGGATTTCATTGATGGAATCCTCCCTGCGATCGCGGTTGAGCAGCGGAATCTGGTGCGAACCACGCGTTCGACGGTTGGCACGTTGACGGAGATCAACGATTATCTCAAACTGATGTTTGCGCGACACGCTGTCGGTTTTGACCCCATTTCTGGCGAAGAAATTCGTCCCGACACCGTAGAGTCATCGGTGGAGTGGGCGTTGGCGCAATGGCCGGCGCAAAATGTTTTGGTGTTGTTTCGACTTGCGATTCCGGTGCAGACCAGCGTGGAAGAATTGACTCATCTGCTCATGCAACAGGGTTACTTGCGCGTGTTGATTGCCGATGAGGTCAGGCGTTGTGAGGAAGTAAACGATGCGATGCTGCAACAGAACCGAAATGACATTTGGGTGGTGCAGGATCGAGTCCCTTGCCGACGCGGGCATCGTTTCACCGAGGCTGTCGAGGCGGCTCGCAACATGGGCAAGGGAAGGTGGGCGATAGCGCGGCTTGATGCCCAAGTTGTGGAGAAGAAGAGCTTTTCGAGTGATTGGCAAAATCCGCACACGGGTTTTCAACTTTGCGAACCAAAGGCATCGCTCTTTTCTTTTAACAGTCCACATGGGGCGTGCAGCAAATGCCGGGGATTTGGTCGGGTCATCGGCGTGGATTTGGAGAAAGCGATTCCGGATCCGACCAAATCAATCGCTGCTGGGGCGATCAAGCCGTTTAGCGGGGAGCGCGGCGAAGAATGCCAGCGTGATTTGTTGCGCTGTTGCAAGACGCGTGGTGTGAATCCGCGGGTGCCGTGGAGGATGCTATCGGCTGAGGATCAGCAGTGGGTGAAATACGGTGAAGGTGGTGACCCCGAGGAGGCTTGGCGCGATGGGAAATGGTATGGCATTAAAGGTTTTTTTGATTGGTTAGAAACCAAAACCTATCAGATGCACGTGCGTGTATTTCTGTCTCGTTATCGTTCCTACACGGAATGCCCAAACTGTCGCGGGCAAAGACTGTGTCCCGAGGCCTTGTGTTTTCGGGTCGAAGGCAAGACCTTGCCGCAATTATGGCAGATGGAAATCGGTGAATTACTTGAGTGGTTGCGGGATTGCTCGGTTCCAACGTTCTGTGAGGATGCTGCCGTGCGCGAGTTGCGATCGCGTTTGGGATACTTGGTGGAGGTTGGTCTGGGGTATTTGACGCTTGATCGCCAGACGCGCACATTGTCTGGCGGTGAGCTGGCGCGCGTCAATCTCACGACGTGTCTGGGAGCGGCTCTGAGTCACACGTTGTTTGTTTTGGATGAACCGACTGTTGGGTTGCACCCGCAAGACGTCTCACGTTTGATTGGCGTGATGCATCAGTTGCGCGACAAGGGCAACACTTTGGTGGTCGTCGAGCACGAGCAAGCGGTGATGCAAGCAGCGGATCACATCATCGATTTGGGGCCGTTTGCTGGTGAGCAAGGTGGCAAATTGCTTTACCAAGGGGCACCGTGGAGCCTGAAGGGAAAAATCCCTGCGGTGGAAATGCAGGGAACCTTGCCGTGGTTGCGCGGGACGCGCCGCATTGAGCCACCAGCGCAGCGGCGCTTGGGGCATGAGCAGTGTCTCAAGGTCTTTGGGGCGCATGTTCATCATTTGAGGAATCTTGACGTCGAAATACCGCTGCGGCGCTTTGTTTGTCTCAGTGGGTTGTCCGGATCGGGGAAATCCACATTAGCGCATCAGGTGATCTATCGTCAGGCCTGCATGCATTTGGGGCGTGAATTTAGCGATGATGGCCCACCTGTTCACGTCACGAAAACGGAGGGTTACGAGTGGCTCAACGATGTGCAATTGGTGGATCAAACGGCCTTGGCGCGCACGTCGCGCTCCACACCTGCGGTTTTTTGCGGAGCGTTTGATGGCATGCGTCAGTTGCTAGCGGAAACCGATCAAGCCAAAGAGCAGGGGATCCAAGCGGGGTATTTTTCCTTCAATACAGGGCAAGGTCGCTGCGATCGCTGTGGTGGTGCGGGATTTGAAAAGATTGACATGCAGTTTCTCAGCGACCTGCAAGTGCGCTGCCCCGATTGCGACGGAAAGCGATTTCGCCACTCCGCGCTGCAGTTCGTCTGGCGCGGGTGTTCGATTGCCGGGATGTTAGAGATGACGATCACGGAAAGTGTTCACTGGTTCGAAGAACAATCACAGTCAGCCTCGCGGCGTGAACGAAACTTGGTTGAAAAAGTGTTGGATGCCTTGCGCCCACTGGTGCAGGTGGGGTTGGGTTACTTGCGCTTGGGGCAATCATTGCAAACCCTGAGTGGCGGCGAGGCGCAACGTCTCAAGTTAAGTCAGTTGCTCCCCACGCAACGAGAAGCGTTGGAATCAGAGAGTGATTCAACGAAAACGACGCTTCTAATTCTCGATGAACCGACGACGGGGCTTCATTTTGCCGATGTGGAGCTGCTGATCGGTGTGTTTCAGCGATTGGTGGACGCGGGATATAGCATCTTGGTGATTGAGCATCATCTCGATGTGCTAGCGGCGGCAGATTGGTTGATTGAAATGGGTCCGGGTCCGGGTGTGCGTGGTGGTCAGGTCATTGCCGCAGGAACTCCAGATGACGTGATGGTTGCTGGCAGTGTGACAGGTGATTTCCTGAGTGGCAAATCGCGAGTGCCAGCCTCGAATTTGAGCCCCAAGGCACGTCGATCATCGCGGGTGGTTCGGCCAGCTAAAATGGGCATTGAGTTGGTGGGAGCAAGGCATCATCAGTTAAAAAACATCCATTTGAGCATTCCTCGCGACGAATTTGTGGTGATTTCTGGGCTGAGCGGATCGGGCAAATCGACACTAGCCTTTGATCTATTATTCGCGGAGGGACAACGACGTTTTTTGGATTCGATGTCGGCCTATGCGCGCCAATTCGCGAATCAGCTGGAGAAACCCGATTTTGATTCACTGACCGGTTTGCCTCCAACTGTCGCCATCGAGCAGCGCATCTCACAAGGCGGACGCAAGTCAACCGTGGCGACGCTCACCGAGATTTGGAATTTCGTGCGCTTGCTTTACGCGAAGCTGGGTGTGCGTTATTGCTGCGGGCGACCGGTAGCCAAGCAATCGCAAACCGCGATGGAAAACGTCATTCGCGCTTGGTTAAAAAAGGGTTCGATCAGAATTTTTGCTCCCTTGGTCAAGGGCCGCAAAGGCTTTCACCATGAGGTTTTCAAGGCAGCTGAGGCACAGGGATTTGAATGGTTGCGCGTGGATCGAGTGATGTATCGATGTGCTGAAGTTCCGCAATTGGAGCGTTACGCGGAGCATGACATTGAGGTGATGGTCGCAGAATTGCAGGACCAGTCAGCTGAGTTGTCGGCGCTGGTGTCACGGGCCTTGCAGGTCGGCAAGGGGAGCATACGGGTTCAGTTGGATGATCAGAGCTGGCATGTCATGTCGTTGGACGCAGTGTGCGAGACTTGTCAGCGTTCGTATGAAGACCTTGATCCGCGTCATTTTTCGTTCCACTCGGCGTGGGGATGCTGCGAGAAATGCCGTGGTTACGGCGAGCACTTGCCCAGGGAAATGAAGCTGGATTTGAGTCGATACGAATCGGTTCTAGAAGCTGAGATCGAAGCGGAAAAATTGATCGAGCGCGCTGATGATGAGACGATGGTGCCGTGCGAATCATGCAAAGGCACTCGGCTGAATCCAGAGTCGGCGGCGGTGCAGCTTTTTTCCACATCGATTGCGACACTGAGTCAAATGAGCATCGCACAGGCGTGGGAGTGGACGAATCGGTTGGAATGGCAATCGCCTCGTGAGGAGCTGATCGCGCGTGATATCTTGCCGGAGATACAGCAACGCCTGAAGTTTCTGATGGGTGTTGGCTTGGAATATTTACAATTGAATCGCTCGGCGCGCACGTTATCGGGTGGCGAAAGTCAGCGCATCCGCCTGGCTTCGCAGCTGGGTTCGAATTTGCAAGGGGTGTTGTATGTGTTAGATGAACCGACAATTGGCTTGCATCCACGCGACAATCAAGCCTTGTTGAACACGTTGCGAGCGTTGCAGCAATCAGGCAATTCACTGATTGTGGTGGAACACGATGAGGAAACGATTGCGCAGGCGGATTGGTTGATCGATTTGGGGCCTGGTGCTGGGCGCTTGGGTGGACAGGTGATGTATTCTGGGGTGCCACCGCGGTTGGGTTCTGCGGATTTAATGACATGGAAAGACGGCAATTCGCCGACATTGCGCGCCATGGCGCAGGCAGCGCTTGGGGTTGATGCGTTGCCGCTGCGCGACTCATCGCCCGCGAGTGAGTTTCTGCATCTCAAGGGGTGTTGCGCCAATAACCTGCAAAACATTGATGCATCGATACCTTTAGGTCGATTAACCGTTGTTACCGGTGTGTCTGGTTCGGGTAAATCGTCCTTGGTCTATTCATGTCTGGCGGAGGTGGGACAAATAAATGCTGAACGTCGCTTGGTGCGTGACATCATCAACGCTGACCGCATTGCACAGGTGCATCACGTCGATCAATCTCCGATTGGAAAAACCTCGCGATCTTGTCCTGCGACTTTTGTTGGCGTTTTTGACGCGATGCGTAAGCTCTTTGCCGGACTGCCAGAAGCTCGGGTCAGGGGGTTTGATGCCTCACGCTTTTCCTTCAACACCGAAGGCGGGCGCTGTGAAGAGTGCAAGGGCAATGGTCGGATCAAGCTGGAAATGGATTTTTTGCCGACGACATGGGTTCTGTGTGAATCGTGTCAGGGAAAACGCTATCAAGCATCAGTCTTGGAGATCAAATATAACGACTTGTCGATTGCGGATGTTTTGGAATTGAGCATCGCCGATGCGGCAGATTTTTTTGCCAGTCATGCTCGGCTGGCTCAGGTGTTGCGCTTGTTGGCTGACATGGGCTTGGGTTACCTGACGTTGGGTCAGGCCTCACCGACGTTGTCCGGCGGCGAGGCGCAGCGATTGAAATTGGTGACAGAAATTGCCAAGGGACGCGCGGATCAGAAGCGCCTGAGTCGTCGCTCACTCGCACAGCAGCGCAATTTGTATCTAATTGAGGAGCCGAGCGTGGGGTTGCACACGGAGGATGTTCGACGTCTGATCCATGTCTTGCATCGACTCGTGGACGAGGGACACACAGCGGTTGTGATTGAGCACCACATGCATGTGGCGGCGGCGGCTGATTGGATCATCGATCTTGGTCCTGAAGCTGGTGCGGCAGGAGGTCAGGTCATGGCGCAAGGTCCTCCTGCTGAAGTGGCAGGCTGCACGGCATCGCGCACAGCTCCTTTTTTAAGAATGGAGTTGCGCAGAAATCGTTAGTTTTAGCCAAATCGATGCGGGATCAATCACAGTAGGGTGTCAGCGCGACTTTCTCTCGCGCGCAGTGGCGTTTTTTCTGCCGAGGATCGAAGAACGCACGAGGTTGATCCAGCAGCGGCCGTGCTGGGCGGGTTGTCGGACGTCTGGAAGATTAGCAATGGGCGAGTTTAGGAATTCCAGTCAAATGCGCCTTTTTTGAGAGCGTAGATGTATGCAACGGTTAAAATTCCCGCAAAGCCCGCAATGCTGGTGAGAGGAATCAGCGAATGTTGCACCATGTCCTTGAACTGAACAGCCCATGGATACATGAATACAACCTCAATGTCGAAAATCACGAAAAGCATCGCGACCAAGTAAAACTTGATGGAGAAGCGCGGTGCCCCATCACCAATCGGCTTCATGCCGCACTCGTATGGCGAATCTTTTGTTCTGTTGGTGCGAGCAGATCGCCCAAAGACCACACTTAGTCCAAGCACTGCAGCGGCAAAGCCCAGAGCGAGAATCATTTGAAGCAAGACGGGCAAATAATCTTTTAACATGTCGCTGCAACCATGTTTATTTGCGCCAGTTTGGTCAAGAATGGAGTCACGAAAATAAAAAAAACAGCTGCAAGTGAACTTGAAGCTGTTTGATGCAAAGCGATGTGCACGATTCTATGTCAGAACTGGCGCTGACTGTGCTTTGTGATCAAGCTGGTTTGGTAGAGGTCTTCAGGATTCTTCGCTTGCCCCGAACTCGGAATGAGCCTCACGAATGCGCTTACCGCCTTTGTATTCTTTGCCAATTTTTTCCACCAATCCGCGCGTAACAAGATTTTGTAATTTTTCGTAAGCGCGCAAACGCAGCATCTCCTCACCACCAGAAACGGCGTTGCGACCCTTCAGGCTTTCGAACGCACGTTCAAACAAATCATTGAATCCGAAAATTTTATCTTCCACCAATACATTGACGATTTCATCTGTCACGTGATCAGGAAGGCGACGCGAATAACGTGTGCGTTTAGAGGTTGCTGCCATAACGAGGATCAAAGTAGCAGAAATCCTCAAAAATGCGAATAAAAATGTGACAATTTTGACTTAAAATAGCGATATTTAGCCATTGTCGGCATTTCGACAAGTGAAAATTAAAAAAATTCAGATTTTCGCTGTATTTTTTTGAAATACGCGATGAATTTTATGGGGTTTTACTGGTTTTTTCGGTGTTTTTCGGAATAGCGTCGGGCACGTTTTTCTCAATGTTCGCAGCAGGGTTATTCGTGAACATCACATGCTCCCACACCGGAGCTCGCAGTGCGCCGCTTCCGTGGAATTGAAAGATGCCTTGAAATAGTGGCTGCAGTGGCAGAGTCAGCAAACCAACTAGTCCACGGGTGTTGAGTTTCATCGTCATGTCCATGCTCATGTTGGGGAGATCGATTTGACCAAAACCGCTGAATTTGAGTGTGCTCGTGTGGGTCTGAAAGTCATCGAATGTGAGTAAACCATTGTGAATCATGAAATCGCTCTTCGCATCCGTGGCGCTCTGAATGCCCGCAACTTGTTCATCGAATAGTGAGGCTAGCAGGGTAGAAAGCGGTCCAAAGATCGGAACGGTGAATAGTTGTCCATGCTTCATCATGCATGTGCCGCTGCCTTGCAGGGATGATGCGTCTGACGCGTTGCCCAGAAGACGCAAGCTGCCGTCTAAGTCTCCGAATGAGTGTTGATCAAAGTGATAGGTTTCGCCAATGTCCTGAAGCTTGGTGTTTTGGTAATCAAGCTTCAACACAAATGGATTTTGATCACTGAGGTTCACTTCGAGGTCACCTTGAAAGTCGCCACTAAAGCAGTTGAACTTGAGTTGTTGGAGGTTGACTTGAGTGGAAGTGACGTGAATTTTTCCCGTGAGCTGTTCGATTGTCAGCATTTCTCCCAGAAAACGCCAATCCATTGCCACGGGTTGCTGAATATTGATGCGCAAATCGGTTTTTTCATTGTGGCGGATGTCCACGATCCCATCGCCAACGAGAGCGGGTGCTTGATGAAAGCCATAGACCTCCAGTCGATCAGCTAAGCTAGGCGCGAACAATCGGATCAGGGGCGCGGGGTAGATCGCCCCTTTGACTGCGCTGAGTTTTAGAAGTCCGGTCTCGCAGTCGTAGAGCACTTCATCGGCATTGACCTGTCCGTGGCTGTTGCCATTAAATCGTTGGCTTAACTCGTAATCGCTGTAATGAAAGTCGATGCGGTTATTGAGAAAGCGCAATCGGTGGTGATCAAGGTCTAGCTCGGTGCTGACGTGATTCACGGGCACACCGCGATAGTTCATGTTTTTGATGCTGGCGGTGCCTTGAGCCGTCCAGTCGTAGATGTCGTCAAGATTTTGTGTGCCACGGATTGTCACTGCATGCTCGGCGTGGTCGCGTTCGCTAAAATTGGCGAGGACGCGTCCCAGAGGTTGTGTGGCAAAAAATGGCTGCCAAACGCTGGCGGGCAAATCACTGCTGAGTTGGTATTGAACGTGTCGATCCGCTAAATGCAGTTCACCCTCAAGATGGCCTTGGATGTGGCGCAGGGAAATCCGTGATAGATTTAATTGTTTCAGAGACTGCGGTTCAGAGAGTGTTAGCACACCGTCAAGCTCGGTCTGGATGGATTGAAGACCCGAGACATCGAGTTGATTCCATGCTGCGGCCATGGAGCTTTTCGACAGGTAATCGCGAACAAGATTCAATGGCACAGCTCCTTCGGCGTGGGCGCGAATCACCCCATCGCGCCACAATAATTTGCCGTTCAAGGCCCCGTGGTCGTGCTCGAGATGCAAGTTCCGAAGAAACACATCTTGTCCGTTGCATGACAGCTCAGTTTTTAGCTGCTGGATCGACGTGTTTTTCCATTTGATTTTCGATGCGTTAAGCTGGCCCTGAGCTTGAAAACGGAATGGTTGATCTTTGGCACGCAGGAATTTACCGCTGATAGAGATGGTTGATTGCTGCGGTAGTTGCAGATCAGTTGGCAGGTGTAATGTTGGAATAACGGCAACCAGAGCGGAGTGATTGAGTGAGGATTCAATCTGAAATCTCCCCTCGTTGCGTTCCAGGTCGTAGTCCGCTACCGCTTGGATCTGGCCAGATGAATCTCGCCAGTGAATGTCATTGATCGATATCAGCGAATGCAGCCATTGCCCCTCAAGGCGAACATGTTTCATCGTCACCGCATCGCGCGACATTTCTGGACACGTGAATTGAAATTGCAGACGCATGCTGGACAAATCATTGACGTCGGCGTGAACCTTCAGCGTGAGTTGTGGTGCGGCGGGCGTGTAGCGCCAGTGCTGCAGTTCATCGATCAGTGCGCGAGGAAGAAAGTCCTTTCCTTGGTGGGCTCCCGGTTGTTGTTTGGCGCTTTCGGTTTTTTTCAGTAGGCCATCCAAATGCGCAGAGATTCCGACTCGTATGCCTTCGATTTCACCGCTGGCGTTAACGATCTCGATGCTGTTGTGCTCGGACAATAACCATTTGCCATTGAGGTGCGAAATGCGAATCGGGCGATCGGGGGAAGTTGTTGGAAGTAAGAGTTGAGCTTCAGAAAGCTCAATGCTGTTTAATTGCCATTCGCCACGCAAGGCCTTCAAATGATCGAGATCGATCACGACTTGCTGCAACTGAGCGGTGATCGATTGGTGCTGCGAGTCATCGAAGATCACGAGTGAATCCAACTGTAGCCCGCGAAAAGGAATGTAGCGCAGTTTTTCCACACTCGCGTGGATGCCGCGTGTCGCCAGAGCCATTTCCAGACGTTGGCACCACGTTTTTGGCAATCCAAAAAACTGCACCCAAAGGATCAAACCGAAGACCGATGCGATCAGAAGATAGGCTGTCAGGTAACACGCTGTGCGAAAGTTGCGGAAAAAATGGAGGCGAAGCAGCGACACGTGGGCGAAAGTTGATCAAAAAAGAAAGGATGTTGCAAGACGCGATGCGGATGTCATGGATGATATTCAGCTCCTTGATTGTGTTTGGGCGATTCCGCATTTGTGGCAACACGGGGCAGAAGCTCACTAAATCCGCAAAAGAGTTTGGAACTCTCAGGAGGCACATCCGCTAATGGTTCGCGGTGGGAAAAGTGTTGGCGGCAGATGGAAAAAAAATCCTGGCTCGTGTGCACCCGCCGCATCTGTTGCTCCAGGATTTCTCCATGACCCTGAACGATGTAAAGCATGGTTTTTTTCATGCGTTGCACGTGTCGATCTTCATTAAAATCTCGCGATTCCAGTGCGATTTCTTCGTAGAGCTCTTCAATGTATTTCAACAGATCTTCACCGCAAGGGCGGGGGACGACTGTGGAAGACTGACGCGCGCGAATTTGATCGAAAATCCAAGGATTTCTGATGGCACCACGTCCAATCATCAGACCTGCGGCTTGAGTTCGACTGAGCAATTCCAATCCAGCATCGGCATTGACCACATTGCCATTCGCGATGATGGGGCAGGTGAGTTGCAACGCGGCAGTTTTCACCCAAGCTGGGCGAACAGGGGTTTGGTAGCGATCCACAACAGTGCGCGCGTGAATGGTTAAGCCATCGATGGCGTGATGCGAAAAAACCGCCAGGAGTGTCTCAAATTCATCACAACTGGCGTAGCCCAAGCGTGTTTTTACGGTCAGAGGAAGATCGACGACCTCTCGCAGGGTTCCTATCAAAGCGTCGATCTCTGCGGGATGACGCAGCAGCCCACCACCAGCATTTTTTCCGCAAACGGTTGGGCTTGGACAGCCGAGATTGAGGTCGATGCCTGCAATGGGGTGTTGCTGGAGCAGGCGTGCGATGCGGGCCATCGCATTGCGGTCGCTGCCGATGAGTTGAGCGACAATCGGCTTGCCGGTGCTGTTCTCATCGATCGAGCGCATGATGTAGCGATCCAGGCTCGAACTCTCGTGAACACGGATAAACTCCGTGACAAACCAATCAGGTCCGCCGCGACGCGCGATAACGCGCATGAATGGCAGATCAGTCACGTGCTGCATGGGCGCAAGCACCAACGCGGCACCACTAGCGGGCAACCAAAGTTTCACAGGATCCTTAAAATTCGCGGCGGATGCTAACCGAACCATATGTGTTGGCTTGGTTTTGCTCCTCATACTCCCGACTACGAAAGATTTGGGCGTAGGAAATTTCCCACGACTTGTAGCGAAATCCGATGCCGGAGTAGTATTCGCCTACCCATGGCTTGCGATGATTGCCTGTCTCAAAATTGTGAAATAGAGGGCCATCAAGGCTGGCGTCAAATCCCACAAAACTGCCTGTCACACCGGCGAATCCAAACAAGGACCATGCGGACTGCATCTCCACATCGCTGGTGAAGTATTTGTGCGCGTATGAGGTTTCACTGAGGCGCGGATCAGTGAAATCAGCTGGCAAAAAAAGTCCGATCCGGATCATCGACCCCACATGCGCGCCGCTGCGAAACGTGCCCAACCGTCCACCCCACTCGCCGATCCCATCGATCCGCAATTTCCCATCCTGGTCACCGAAGTCCAAGCGCCGTTTCTGCACAAAACTCAAATCGGCCGTGGCAACTGTGGGGATTTGCTTGTTCCAGCCCTCGAAGCGGTCGGTCTGAATCAGGTCATGAATCACATCCTGCGACTCATGCGCGAGGGAGAGGCGTCCGGTGGCACCGGCAAGAAACTCGACCGAATTTAAGGTTTGGTCGTCTTTGGTGTGTAAAGAAAACCCGAGTGCCAGCCAACCCGCGTATCGCCGTTGGTCGATGGGTTGCGTGGTGGCATATTTATCTTCAGGGGTGAACATGAGCTGGGTTAACGAATAACCATAATTGTATCTCACGGCCTGAGGATCGTGAAAACCGGAAATGGCTTTGAAAGCTTGCATCGATTCATCATCACCCGCGAAAGGCAACAACATGCTCTGCACGCGTCCAATTTGTTGCAGGCTGCGATTACCGGAAATCCATGAAATCCGCGCTCCATTGGTGTAGTCGCGGTCAGTCGAAGCAAACAAGTCGTTGTCCAAATAAAAAGTCAAGTAACCACTGCCGAAACCCTGCCAGTTGGCGCTGGGCGTAACCGCTTCAGGCGCAACTGGTGATGCCATCACTCCTTGATCACTTTGAGCTGATAAGTTGGCCGTTGCGCCAATCAATATGGCTAGTGTGGACAATTTCATGATAAAAAGAGCTTAGCAGTGTTATCGCGAAAGTCATGAGTATTTTTGTTTCAGAATTGACCCATCGCCGTGATAAACGGATGTTCGTTCATGGAACCGTTTAAAAATAAGTTAAATGAGCGAACCATCGCAGAATTTGCTGATTTTTTGTGCTCACTCGGCGCGGATTTTGATCGTGTTGCCTGGATCAGGATGGCGTGCGATGGACTGGAGCAGCTGGAGTTGAAGCAACGGGCTTTGAAGATCGAGTGCGCGTTGGATGACGTGCTGCCTGCGTCGTGGGATGATTTCTCCACGTTGATTCGACGCGCCTCTCAGCAACCACGTTCGCATGGCGATGAGGAAGATTCCTCAGCGGATTGGATGTTTTGGCCCCTGACACATTGTGTCGTGCGGCGCGCTGACGGCCGGGTGATTGAAGCCTTGGAATTACTGAAATGCTTGACTCCTCGTTTTTCGGCGGAATTTGCGATCCGTGAGCTGCTGACCTTGGCTCCAGAGGATTCGATTCGACACTTAGAGACGTGGTTAAACGACCCGTGTGAGCACGTGCGACGTCTGATTTCCGAGGGGACGCGTCCGCGTCTGCCGTGGGGTAAGCACTTGGCCTTATTCCGGAGTCATCCACAGTTCACCTTGCCGTTGCTGAGGGCACTGCGAGATGACCCCTCTCCGTATGTGCGACGTTCGGTTGCGAATCATTTGAATGATGTGGGCAAGGATCATCCTGATGTTTTGTTATCAGTCGCAGAAGATTGGTGGAGGAACGCTAGTGCTCAGAGACGGCAATTGCTCCGTCACGCTCTGCGGCATTTATTAAAAAGTGGCCATCCACGCGCCTTATCGCTGCTGGGTCATGCGGCAGCATGGTGTGGTCAATGTGATTTCATGATCCTGACTCCAAAAGTGAGTGAGGGCGGGGCGCTGAAGTTGCGCTTGGATCTGCGCAGTCATCGTGAAAATGAACAAAATTTGCGGATTGATCTTGTGATTGATTACGTGAAGTCGGGTGGCAAACGTTCCGCTAAGGTGTTTCGATGGAAAAACATCACACTGGGTAAGCAACAAGCCGTGAGTTTGGAGAAAACTGTTAGTTTTCGTCCAGTGACCACGCGGCGGCTCTATCCAGGAAGGCATGAAGTGGCGATTCAGATCAATGGCGTGTGTCACGCTCGGGCAGAATTTGAATTGACGGTTGTATCATGAATGGTTGAATAATCTCCGATGAACAAAGAAATGTGGCAACAGTTATTCACGTTTTCGCGACTCGACTGCCTGAAGTTTGTGTTATCAGCTTTGATCATTGTCATCGTCACGAAGGTTCAGTCGATTAATGACCGAGCTTCGGCTTTGCTGATTGCGCTGCCCTTTACCTCGGTGCTGGCAATGATGTGGATGCACCATGAGAAACAAACGCCGCAGCGAATCGCAAATCATGCGGAAGGGACTTTTTGGTTTGTTTTGCCTTCGTTGCCAATGTTTTTACTGTTGCCGTGGATGTTGCGCTCAGGATGGACGTTTTGGATGGCGTTGTTGGTCAACTGTTTATTCACGGCTGTCTTGTTTTGGTCGATGGTTTTCGTCTTGCGCCGCTTTGGTCTGGATTTGATGCCGAAATGAAGGAGGATTCGTGTTGTGAATTTTTTTGATTTAAGACTTGCATGATTTTTTTCTGTGTGACTTATTCCTTGCCCGCTTCATCACATTGAAAAAACATGTTGCCCAACAACATCATTCCGTTTGACGATGATTCGCTGAAGCCGCGGAACAACGCATTGTCTATGAAAAGTGAGCTTGTTGAAAAAGCAGCAGAAATCATCTCCGACCCGCAAGTTTTGATCAATTTGGTGTCAAAGCGCGTGCGTCAATTGAATCAAGGACGGGCTCCTCTGATACAAAAACTACCGAGCATGGGCATGGCAGATGTGGCCTTGACGGAAATCATTGAAGGCAAGATTCGCATTGCACAGAATCTTCCTGAGAGTTGAGCAGATTGCTCGCTCGCAATCGCTCCCTGATGGATGAAAGGAGAAATTGCCACAAATCGCAAGGCGCAGCGTGATTATCACATCAGTGATCGATACGAGGCGGGCATAGAACTGCGCGGCACGGAGGTCAAATCCATTCGTGCGGGCAAGATCAACATTGCGGACGCTTTTGCGCGTGTTGATCGCGGCCAGCTCTTTTTGTATGGTTGTGACATTCAACCGTGGCAAACGGCTGGTGTTTGGTTTCAGCACGAGGCAAAGCGCCCGCGACGTTTATTGGTGCACAAACGCGAGATTTTGAAATTGGAGCAGTTAAGCGCAATCAAGGGTGCATCCCTACCACTGTTGCGCATTTACTGGTCTGGTCGTGTGGTGAAAGTCGAAATTGGAGTTGGTCGTGGCAAAACGCACGGAGATCAGCGTCAGGATCTCAAAGAGCGTGTCGAGCTGCGTGAGGCGCAACGCGAAATGTCGCGATTTAATCAACGCTAATCGCGATGGCAGACGGCAAACATTTTTTCTAAAAGTTGCATTCTGTGATTGCATCCGATCGACAATCGTGTTTTTCTTCTTCCCCCATCAACCAACGCGCGCGTGGCGGAATTGGTAGACGCGCTAGATTCAGGTTCTAGTATTCTCACGGATGTGGAGGTTCGAGTCCTCTCGCGCGCACGTTGAAGTTGTTTTTACTGGTGCATTCACACAATGACTGGAAACTGCATTGTTGGATTCAACTGTGTTGATTCAATTGTGAAATGGATGGATGGCAACTGAATGCAATCGTCCTGCATCGGTAGCATTGGGTATTTTAGCATGTTGCCCAATCATCGCATGCGAGTGGGAACCATGTTTCGCCAGTCTGACACAAACTGTGTGCTTGGCTTTCGGTTCGGTGGTTCTCGTCTTGAGATTGAGCCGTTGAATTCAGTAATCGTCTTCAGGGATCGTCATGGGCGCGAGTGCTAGGTTTGGTGTGCAAAAAAGCTCAATCGTGACGCGATTGAGCTGAAAGTCGTCGCTAATGACGATGGAGATTGATGGACAACACTGGCAGCGGATCAGTCGTTGCGAAAGCCGCGACCAAAGCGCATGCCATCGCGGGGGTTTTCGAGCAAGCGCGCTTTTTGTTCTTCATTGAGCGAAGTGCTCTGGTTGATTGCCGCTTTGGCCGCCTCAGGATTGGAGGTCATCCATTTCGCGCTTGTGACCGCTAAGGCACGCTGCCTTTCATCATCATTGCCAATGGATTCTGCCAAAGCGAAGCCACTGGCGTAGTCAGTTGATGTGCTAGCAAAGGCATAAGTCGTGATGGCATTGTCGCGTGTGTCGCCCTCAGGCAATTTGCTGATCGCTTTGGCCGCGCCCTGACTGTCCTGACGCGCGTAATTCATCATCACAGGCCGGATGCTTTCAGCATTTTTGTCAACTCCGGCGCTGATGATGTAATCAAATGCTTGCTGCGGTTGCTCTTTCGAAAGCTCCCCAAGAACCGTGCGCGTTGCTTGGTTGCGTGCCTCGCCATCGGCAAAGCCATTGAGTTCGGTCAAAGCGCGTTCCGGATTGGTCTTCGATAATCCCTCGAAGGCTTTGCGCTTGGCTTCTGCCTGTTCATCAACGGGCAAAGTGGCGATGTATGACAAGGCTTTGTCCCAGTTTTGACCCAACGCTTCCGCTATTTGTTGGTGAGCGCGCTGTTTTTCCTCGCCCTCAAGACTGGCGCTGAGAGTGATGGCTTTATCGCTGTCCATTTGTGCCACTTGTTGGATGATGGAATTGATCGCATTGCCTTTCTCGCCACTATTCAATTGTTTGGCCCATGCCATGGCAGCGGAGGGGTCCTGTTTAGCCCACTCTCCGGCAATGATTGAGGCAGCTGAACCGCCCATGGGTCCGCGGCCGCCACGACCGCCGAACATGCCCATCATGGCAAACTGGCCAGGATTTTCCTGATAGAATTTTGCGGCATTGACAGGATCTACGCTCGCCCAACTCTGCATGATGGTGGGTTTGGCAAACATGCCGGTGAAGCCAAGTTTATCGGAAAATGCGAGAGCACTGAGCGGGTCAGTTTCAGCCCATTTGGCAAAAAGCAAATAAGATGCCATGATGCGCTCGGGCATTGGCAGTGACTCGAGCTTGCGCGCTTCATCTTCCAGTTCGGCGGGGGAGAGTTTCGCATAAAAATCCATCATGGCTTGCACGCGCTGCATTTGGCTTGGCATGGTCAGGATCGAAGCCAGCGATTCATTTTTGCGATGATTACCCTTCGCCGAAACCTCTGAGGAATCACCAGCGCGCGCGGAACTCCGTGCGGTCAATTCGCTGGCATTCGGGTTGTTGGGTGAATGTGCTTGGTTTTTTTCTTGTCCGAGAAAATAGCCGCCAGCAGATCCGATCAGCAAGGTCAGAAGTGGAATCGCAAGTTGAAAATTGTTTTTCACGGGGAATTAAACAATGGGCTTGGGATTAGTTGCGAATAAAAACGAATATTTTTGTGTCACCTTTCATGGTTCAGTGCATGGCAAACGCGGCGGAATGGGTCGAATTATTTTGAATTCGACACTCGAGACGCGACCATGCATGCTGCCCCAGCATGGCCGTGGAGAAACAGGGCACGAAAGAGGTCAATCAGGCAGTCAAGTCAACAGGTTTGATCGGTTTAGCCGTGATGCTGAGTCGCATTCTGGGGTTACTGCGCGAAGTGATGCTTGGTGCTCTTTTTGGAGGTAGCAAGTGGATGGATTGCTTTTATGTGGCATTTCGCATTCCCAATTTGTTGCGGGATTTATTTGCAGAAGGTGCGCTATCGCAAGCATTTGTCACGACATTCAGCAAACGCGCGACTGAAAAAGGTGATGATTCGGCATGGCAATTGGCGCATCGAGTCATGAGTTTAGCGACGATTGTGATCAGCAGTTTGATTCTGGTGGGCATGCTGTTCTCACAACAGATTGTTGACCTCCTGTTGATGGCTTCCGCCGACCAGCAGATCTGGGGACACGACGAGCGGGAGTTGACGATTTTGCTGGTGCGCATCATGTATCCTTTTTTGCTGATGGTGAGTCTATCGGCACTGGTGATGGGAATGCTCAATGCCAAACAAGTGTTCGGCATGCCGGCTTTGGCCTCGTGTTTTTTTAATCTCGGTTCCATGGTCGGTGGTGGCTTGCTGGGTTGGTTTTTCGATCCACACTGGGGCAAGAGTAGCCTGATTGGCATCAGCATTGGCGTGCTGATCGGCGGCATGGCTCAGCTGTGTGTGCAGTTTCCAGCACTGTGGAAAGCGGGTTTTCGTTTTCGTTGGGATACTCAGTGGCGCGATGAGGGGGTCAGAAAAGTGTTGCAGCTGATGGGGCCTGCTGTCATCGCCGCCAGTGCGGTGCAAGTCAATGTGATGGTGAATTCTGCGTTCGCGATCAAAGCGGGGCCTGGTGCGGTTAGTTGGTTGAATTGGTCGTTTCGCCTGATGCAGTTGCCATTGGGAATGTTTGGAGTGGCTGTGGCCACGGTGACCTTGCCTGCATTGGCGAAATCCTGCGTGGAAGGAGTAGGTGAGAACTTCGCGCCGATTTTGAATCGTGGACTGAATTTGGTCACGGTGCTGGTTTTACCGAGTGCGATGGGTCTGTTGGTTTTTTCAGACGTGATCATCAGCATGATTTTTCAACACGGAAAGTTTTCGGCGCACGATGTGTCCGAGACAGCTGTGGCCTTGCGATGCTACACCTTTGGCTTGTTATTTTATTCGTGGCTCAAGATTGTGCAGCCGGCCTTTTATGCTTTGGATAAGCGCTGGTTGCCGATGATGGTGAGTTTTTTAGCGATGGCTCTCAATGCGGGTTTGAATTGGTTATTTGTCGTGCACTGGCATTTTGGGCATCGATCGCTGGCTCTGACCACGAGCGCGATTGCCTTGATTAATTTTTTGTTGCTTTACGGGAGTCTGTGTCGGTTGGTCGAGCCTCTCCATCTGCGTGCGGTTTTACCCACATTGCTGCGTTGTTGCGTGGCT
>CAZREM010000021.1:52383-58667 GCA_964599325.1 uncultured Verrucomicrobiales bacterium
GCGTTGCTCATGGGAGCAGTGGCGGAGTTGCTTAAACATGTTTGGCTTGATGCCTTTGTCGCCAAATCATTGCTGTGGCGTTGGTTTTCTGGTAGTTTGAGTCTCATGGTGGCGGGGTTCACCTATGTGGGAGCTTGTTATTTGCTTCGAGTCGCTGAAATTCAAGACTGTGTGATGATGGTCGGGCGCCGGTTGAAGTGGACAAAAAGGTTTGCCGGTGAGCGTGCCAAGTGATTTGATCAGACCATGCGTGCGAGGTTGATGAAAGAATTCCATTTTGAGGCGGCACATGCGTTGCCGAGTTTGCCAGCGGGACATAAGTGCCGAAGCATTCACGGACATAGCTTCAAAATCATCATCACGGTGGAGGGAGAAGTCGATCCAGAGATTGGTTGGATTTATGATCACAAAAACATCTCTGATGCGATGAAACCGCTGATCGACGCGGTGGATCACCAATTGCTGAATGAAGTCGAAGGCCTGGAAAAACCAACCATTGAGTTAATGTGTGCTTGGTTTTGGCGGCGATTGGAAAAAAAATTGCCGGGTTTGGTGGAAATCACTTTACACGAAACGCCGTTTGCCAGTTGTTCGTTTCGAGGTGAATTTTAATCCGCGTTTTTCCTTTTTTGATTCGATGAAAAAAATGAACAAAACTGTTGCTGCATTGTTGTTGATCAGTTGTGCGATGCTTAACTCGTGCAATACGACCATTGGCTTGTATCGAGATGCCAAGGAGGGGTATCGTTGGACTCGTGATAAAATTCAAGAGTCGCAGCATCAAGATTCTGGTTACGATCACGCGCCAACCTATTAAGCTGGCGGGATTGATCGCTGGTTGATGATGATTGACTTTTTATTTCTCTAACAAAAGCCGCAACCGGATTTCCGATTGCGGCTGAACATCGCAGATGGTTTGAGACGCGCTGCGTGGACGTCACAGCATTTGGCAAGCAACAGCGATGATTATTCGTCATCGCGTTGCGCTCCCATGAGCTGCACGATGTAATAGCCGAGCATCGCGAGCGAGCCCAGAGCGCCGACAACATAAGTCATTGCTGCCCAAAAGAGCGCGTCCTTGGCTTGATCGTGTTGAACGGAATACGAGACCCCGCTCGATTGCAACCATTTCAGCGCTCGCTTGCTTGCATCAAACTCCACCGGCAAGGTCACCAGCGCAAACAGTGTGGAAATACCGACGCAAATCACAACGATCCACAGAAACATCGTATTTTGTAGAAACACAGCTCCAAACATGGACGCGATGGACGCAAAATTCAGGATGGAACTTGAGATATTGAGCACGGGCACCATGGCGGAACGAAAGCCCAACATCGCGTAGGCTTGTTGATGCTGAATCGCGTGGCCGCACTCATGCGCGGCAACTGCTGCCGCCGCAACCGAGTTCATCTGATAGACAGATTCACTCAGATTCACCGTCCTATTGCTCGGGTCGTAGTGATCGGTTAGCTCACCGGGAACATGCAGCACTTGAACATCGTGAATCCCATTTTGGCGCAGCATCATTTCCGCGACTTGTGCGCCGGTGTAAGGAATCGCGACAGTTGAGTATTCGCGAAATTTACGCCGCAGCATGCTAGATGCCGCAAAACTGATCAGCATCGAGAGTCCGATGATGATCCATGAGCCGATGCCCATGCTTACAAATGCGAGTTGATCAGGTAGTGTCATCATAGTCCGTGGTGATGTATCGTCACCCGCATAGAATACATGGGGCGCGCACTTGCGCAAATCCTACGGAGTTGGAAAACGCTGCAAATTTTCCACGGAATTGGGGGATGATGGTAAGGGCTATTGCGGGGACTTGATTTCGCCCACCAAGGCTGTTGCCGTTAGTTCGACAAATGAGCCTGGCATGCCGATGAACTGAATGCGTTGTTGGGCATCGAGCAAATACACGAGTGGCACTTGCGGCACGCGATATTGATGCATCAGGTCGCGATAAGGATCAGAAAAGTTTCTCCAGGTCACCGCTCCGTTGCCCTGCAGTTCACGCAGCTGGTTGGGGCGATCACTGTTCACGCCAATGAGCTCAAAGGGCTTGTCTTTCATTTTTTTTTGCAAGTCGCGTTGTAGCTGCAAAAAATAGTCCACATCTTGCATTTGCGAATTCCAAAATACGATTGCTAGCACCTTCCCTTTATAATCAGAGAGCTTCAAGGACTTGCCACTGGCATCGCTGCCGGTCAATTCGGGGGCATTGCGGCCTTTGCTGAGATTTTTGATGATGTAAAGCTCGTCTTCCGCCATTTGGGCGATGGTTTGACCGTTGATCATCACGTCGGTGCTGGAAACAATTGCTTTGCGGATAAGGGTGAGACGACGCTTCATGTTGTTCACCTCGTCACCCAAACCGCGCAGTTGCACGGCGATTGCCATGGCAGCTACCCCCTGAACCTGTGGATCAGGATTCTCAGCTTCGATCTTTTCCAGTAATTTTAAGGATTGAAAATCGCCAATTTCGGCAATGGCTAAGCAGAGAGGACTGATTTTTTGGCTCTTGAGATGATGAGCTTGCACCGCAGCACAAACCTCCGCAAAAGCTTTTCGGCAAAATTCAGCAGTCGCCTCGTCTGGTTGACTGTATCGCAGCGACGAAAAACGCTGCACGAGCCAACTGGCGGGTTCAAGTGTCCATTCGTCCGTCAGTTGCGAGCCGATGCAAGCCCACATTTTCTTGGCATACTCCACCGTGTTGGGGCGTTGTTTCAGCAACGCTGATTGCTCTTGTAGATTGTTGCTTTGACTCATCGCACTGAGCCACTGCTGCTGGCGATTCTGATAATCTTGCTGTAATGCAGTGGCGATTGAAGCTTGAGAATCATTAGCGGAGACGGGCAATAGACAGCAAAAAAAGAGAACCAACACACACTTCATGAGGCAAAATTAGTCTGAATGATTCAATTGGCAAGATTCAATCCGTGTGAGCGCGATCGATGTGGCTTGTGGTTGATTGCAGAAGGTCAAAACATCCAAAAAACAGCTGTGAATTTGGTGATTAGCCGATATTTTGGTGCTGATGCACGCCGCTGGTCAGGAATTGGAACAAAAAGTCGCAGTGGTTGGAGCTGGTCCAGCTGGGCTGTTTGCTGCTGAAATCTTGAGTGCAGCTGGGATCTCGGTGCATCTATTCGAAGCAAAGTCGGGCGTTGCGCGCAAATTTTTAGTCGCGGGACGCGGCGGGCTCAATCTGACGCATGGCGAGCCATTGGCTGATTTCATCACTCGCTATGGAAGCGGGTCGGAGCGTTCGGTGTCGATGGCACGAATGGTGCGAGAATTCACGCCTCAGGACATACGAGATTGGGCTGACAGCTTGGGTGCTGAGACCTTTCAGGCGAAAACGGGACGGGTTTATCCCCGTGCGATGAAGGCGGCACCGTTATTGCGACGCTGGCTGCAACGTTTGCACGAGCAGGGAGTCGTTTTTCACATGAAGAATCGCTTGGTTCGTCTTGAGAAGCGTGAGGAATGGCATTTGGACTTTATGACCGATTCCGGCACACGAGAATTTGATTGCGAAGCGGTGATTTTGGCGCTGGGGGGAGCGTCATGGCCGCGCACGGGATCCGATGGAGTTTGGACAGAAATGTTCGCTCAGTTGGGTGTTTCGATCACACCCTGGCAGGCGGCGAATTGTGGATGGGAATTGGATTGGAGCGATGTCTTGTTGCAGCGAGCCGAAGGTTTGCCGCTAAAAAACATCGTGGCGTGGGCAACTGACCCGAGTCAATGCTATCCGGGTGAGCTGTTGATCACGCGCTATGGGCTGGAGGGTGGGTTGATTTATCGATTGGGTGCCGAATTGCGTGCGCAACTTGCGCCCCAATTGCATCTCAACTTGAAACCAACTGCAACAGATGTTGAGCTGCGTCGCAAAATGGAATCGGTGAAAAATGATTTTCTTAAAAATTCGCGTGAGCGCTGGCGCTTATCGGACGCGGCGCATGCCCTGCTGAGCTTTTCATGCAACGATGTTTGTCCGGGCTTGGAAGCGTTGATCGTGCGCTGCCAGCATCTGACGCTCGATTTGCGTCAAGCGCGTCCGATAGAAGAGTCGATTTCCTCGGCAGGCGGCTTGTGTTGGAGTGAGCTGGACAATGGTTTGGGGTTGAAAAAATGGCCAGGTCTCCATGTGGCGGGTGAGATGATCGATTGGGAGGCTCCAACTGGCGGTTATCTGATGCAGGGTTGTTTTGCGAGTGCGCGATGGGCGGCTCTAGCCCTGTTGCGTGAGCTGCGTGTGGGAGATGAGGCTTGACATCGGTGGCGGCTTTTTCTCAGCGTTGCGCTATGTGGTTAGTGATTGCTCTGGGCTGTGGCATTGTCGCGGCCAATTTTTTGATGCGGGGCATGTTCTTTCATCCAGTCATGGAAAAATGGGGGAAGCATGATTGTCGCATCACTCTGGAGCAACTTGAAAAAAAAATGGCAATTCAGTTGGATTTGAGCAAATCGATGCGTGTGCGTCGAGATGCAGCCGCGTTGGCGCATTTTTTTGTTCTCGCTGGCTTGCAACAAATGGCGGCCGAATATCCGCAGCCAGTGTCCATGCGCCTGCGAGTCGAAAAATGGATGGAAATCGTTTTACCCCTTTCGTTGCTGGTCGCTTTTTTTGTATTTTTATTGGGCAAACAACCCATTCTGAGCTTGTTATTGCTAGTGCTCGTTAACGCCGGTGTCGTTCTGCTCAAGTGGTCAACCCGAGCGGTGACAAATCATGCCATCGATCGTGCTAATGCGTTGATGCAGCAAGCGCGCATACCGAGCGAAGAAGATGAAGCCATCGTTCAGCACTGTCTCCGAGCTCACCGATGGAAGTAGCTCATCTGAATTAAATTTTTGAACCATTTATGAGATGCAATGATTTACAAGCGGTCTAACGCCCTTTAATCTCCAAACACTAACGCAATTTAGTAAAAAAGTATTCAGACTGGGAAGCATGAGCGAGATAGTATTGGATTAAATAGGTGTCATATTGTCATCTTCATCTCTGATGCTTTTTTAGTGGATCATCACCCAATCAAGATCATTGGTATCTATTTTCTCCAGTAATCAATAACCTATCATTTTGTTATGTTCCAATTCAAGATTACTAATCGTCTCAGCTTTCGTCCATGTTTGCTCCATTCGATGCTCGACTAGCGGTTATCGGAAGCATCATTCCCACTTGGTTACCACCTTTTAATCGATAAAAATTGATCCAAAGCTCAACCTGATGTCTAGTCATAACTTCCAATCCCTCTCCAACTTCATCTGGTCCGTCGCCGACCTGCTCCGCGGCCCCTACCGTCCGCCGCAATACGAACGCGTCATGCTCCCGATGACCGTGCTCCGCCGCTTCGATTGCGTGCTGGAGCACTCCAAAGCCCAAATCTTCGCCAAATACGAGGCCATGGTGGCGAAAAACAAAACCCTGCCAGAAGCCAAACGGATTCTCAAGATATTGCAGGAGGTGACGGAATGAGAGACGAATTTGGAGTGCGGCGACATGTCGCCGCTTTGGTTCCGGGCGACATGTCGCCACAATCAGAAAGCGCGGACATGTCCGCGCACTCCAAACTATCCACCGACTGGCACCACGCGCCTCCGCACAGGCTCATCGAGAGAGGCATCTACATGGTCACCGCGGGCACACTGCACAAAGAGCACTTCTTCCGCGACCCGGCGCGACTCGAACTTCTCCATGATCGCCTTCTCGAATACGCCGCCGACTTCCGCTGGGAGTTGCAGGCATGGGCCGTGTTCTCCAACCATTATCATTTTGTCGCCGCGTCCCCAAAAGACCCCTCCACGCTGCGCAAGTTCCTCGGCAAACTCCACATGAAAACTGCCCAGGCCGTCAACACCCTCGATGGCACGCTCGGTCGGAAAGTTTGGCATCAATTCTGGGACAGCCGCATCACCTTCGAGAACTCCTATTGGCCGAGGCTGCGTTATGTGCAGGAAAACCCCGTGCGTCACGGCCTGGTGCTGGTGGCGAACCAATACCCGTGGTGTTCCGCCGGATGGTTCGAGCGCACTGCCGAAGCCTCAGTCCAAAAGCGCCTCGCCACCTACAAAACCGACCAACTCGAAATCCCCGATGAATTCTAAACACCATGGAGTGCGGCGACATGTCGCCGCTTTGCATCCGGGCGACATGTCGCCCCGAATGGAAAGCGCGGACATGTCCGCGCACTCCAAAATTCCGCTGCGTTATATGGCGGATATCAATCCATCAGTCGATTTCAGCGAACTGGACGACGACGCTGAAGTGACAT
>CAZREM010000022.1:0-50483 GCA_964599325.1 uncultured Verrucomicrobiales bacterium
ACTCGTAGCGACGGGTGGCCTGCTGTGGTTGGTGCTCAAGCGGCGTTCGTGAGCGCGAGGCGTGCGCAACGTCCACTCGACTGCAACGCTTCTACGCACCATGCTGGTTCCTGAATTGAGCGCGATGAGGCTAGGCTTGTGGCAGTGGAACCTTGATGCGCGGGCGGTATTGATCCAGCTGGATTGTTCTATGGATGTGTCAACTTCCCCGATTGCGCGACGGTGGATTAATAGAGTAGGAAGGTTATGGGGATCACTTCAAACATTAGCATGAAAAAAGGCGATTCACCGAGATGCAGATCGCCTCGATTTCCAACAAGCCGATAGTGGCATCTCAGTCAGCGATCGATGTGCCAACACGGCATTGGTGGGCAGACTTGAACGCCGGCGTGGGACACCATGGTCGCTTCGCTCCGTTGTCAACCAAGGTGCTATCAATGGAAGAGCAAAAACGACGGACTGGGCTGCGATAGACCCGCCTGTCATCGATGCGAATAACAAGGTGCTCGACCAAGTGGCGTGCGTGCTGGGGCTCTTGGCGCGACTGCTGAATTGAATCTTTATTCCTGTGACGCTTGAGAGCTGATGGAGCCCGGGTGAACTGGGGCAGTTTGATTCACTTGGCTTGATTCAGCGGTAATGTGCTGGTGAATGTCGCGGGTGAGACTGGCGATCTGCTTGCTGAGCTGACTGGTGAACTCGGTGAGCTGGGTGTTTTGCTCCAGTAACATGACAATTTGTGCCGTTTGCTCGGCTGCGAGGCGCAAGCGCTCGTCGCTCGCGCGTGCCAGGTCCTCGCGATGCTGCGCGTCTGCCTCAGCATGCGCTTTATCGCGATCAGCCTGACGCGTCTGGGCGAGCAGAATCAACGGTGCCGCATAAGCCGCCTGCAAGCTGAAGGCGAGATTGAGCAAGATAAACGGGTAAAGATCGAAATGAACGAGTCCGATGACATTGCCGATGATCCATGCGGTGACGATCACGGATTGGATCACGATAAAGGTGGGTGTGCCGAAAAATCGCGCAAATTGTTCGGCTTTTTTGCCAAACCAGTCGTCACCAAACGCGCGGGAAAGCTCCAAATGCGGATGCAGGTAGCGCATCGCATGTGGCACGGAATGTGGCAAGGCATGATGCTGGGCGGTGGGTGCAGGATTGTTGGTGCGCATGGTGGGTGGGTTGGTGGATTAATGATTTGGAGACCGCTCTGTGGTGGAGATGTCAGAAGATTTGGCTCGCATGGGCGCAGCGCTGAGTTGGCCGTCGGCGGTTTCTTGCATCAGACGCAACTGACCGCAGGCGGCCTCGATGTCGTGTCCTTTTTCCAAACGCAGCGTGGCGGTGACACCTGCTTGGGTGAGAATGCGTTGAAACGCTTGACAGTGACCGATGGCAGGGCGTTGCCAGCTGAGTCCTTGCACCGTGTTGTAAGGAATCAAATTGACCTTGGCTCGCAACCGCTTGGCGTGTTCGGCCAGCAAACGCGCTTGGGCAGGGGCGTCATTGACATCGGCAATGAGGATGTATTCGAGCGTGAGATGTTGTTTTTTACTCTCGTTCCACTGATCGAGTGCCTCGAACAACTGCGCCAGCGGGTAGCGCTGATTCACGGGCATGATTTGATTGCGCACTTCATCGCTCGCGCCGTGCAAGGAAATCGCGAGACGTATTTGGCGTGGCAACGTGGCGAGCGTTTTGATTTGCGGAGCGAGACCAGACGTAGAAACTGTGAGGTGGCGTGCTCCGAGATTCAGCCCCCACGGTGCGGTGAGGATATCGATGGCAGGCAGCAGGTTATTGAGGTTGGCCAAGGGTTCACCCATCCCCATGAAAACGAGATTATCGATGCGTTTTTTTGCGAGCATCTCGCTCTGCAACACCTGCGCGGTGATCTCACTGCAATCGAGATTGCGGGTGAATCCAGCCAAACCCGAAGCGCAAAACTTGCAGCCGTAAGCGCAGCCGACTTGCGACGAAACGCAGAGAGTGAGTCGGTCGGCGCGGGTGCCATACAGAGCTGGGTTGGCGGGAATGAGCACGCTCTCGATGTAGCGGCGATCGTGCAACTGATAGAGCAGCTTGCGCGTGGTGTCGCTGGATCCGAGATTACGGCTCGAAGTGAGCGGGTAGAGGCGAAAGTGCTGACGAAGGTGCTCGCGCAGTGCCGCAGGCAAGTTGGACATTGCCGAGAAATCAGACACGCGTTGCTTCCACAGCCAATCCAGCACTTGCGCGGCGCGATAGGCAGGAAACCCATGTTCCTGGAGATGGGCGGTGAGTTGATCCTTGTTGAGGCCTGTGAGAGCGGGTAGCAGCATGGCTTAGAGATGGTGGAAAAGACTGTGACGGAGCAGTGGCGATGGATCGTCGCACGCGTTGCAGAGGTGTTTGATCAAGTGATCCCAGTGTTCTTGGCCGCTGAGAATCTTCACCTCGATGCGCAGGAACCAGACCGGAACCACGGGTGGATGATGCTTGGGGTAGCGCACAGCGTCTTTTTCTGTGGTCACGACCATGTGCACATCGCGTTCGAGGCAGCGTTGCATGAAACTAGAGATGTCGCGGTGCGAGAATCGGTGGTGATCCGAGAACCGTTTGGTGAACTGCACCGTCGCGCCCAGACGGGATAATGAGTTTTCGAAACTCTCTGGCACCGCGATGGCGGAGAGCGCGGCAACGTGCTTGCCCTGCAGCTCGGATAGCGGCGCGCGTTCTTGTGTGAACAGATTTTCCAGATGCTGCGGTCCGTGCGTGGTCACGACAATCGGGGCATGGGGGTTGTAGCGACGCAGCTGGGCGATGATGTCCTGGTGATCCGACCCATCGGACTTGGTGAGCAGGATGATGTGCGCACGGCGCAAGTGGTGGCGTGGCTCTCGCAGGGTGCCTGCGGGCAGCAGTGCTCCAGAACCGAAAGGGGCATTGGCATCAACCAGCACCATGTCAATGCCCCGCGCGAGTCGCAGATATTGCATGCCGTCATCCAGTAACAAGGTATCGCAGTCCAGCGCCTTGATGGCAAAACGGGCAGACTTCACGCGATCGCGATCGACGAGAACAGCGACATCTGGCAAATTTTGCGCCAGCATGAAAGGTTCGTCACCGGCAAACTTCGAGCTGAGATGGATTTTTCCCGCAGCGGATACGATCTTGGGAATATCGCGTGCGGGAATGGACGTTTCCCATTCTTGAGGCTGAGCCAGCGCCTTGCTCTTGTAACCTCGGGAGAGAATCGCCACGCGGCGTCCGTGTTGGTGGAGGGTTTTTGCAAGAAATTCCACCACGGGGGTCTTGCCCGTGCCACCGACGGTAAGATTACCCACCGAAATGGTGAGTGTGCCGAGATGGTGACGCTGTTGATAATCATGCTGAAACAAATACAGACGCAGCTGAATCAAGGCGCGGAAAATCCACGACAGCGCGTGCAGGGTCCAGCGCAATAGCATGGCATAAAATCCGCGAACGCGACCAAAGATCACATCCGCAGCCCAGTGCTCAAAATCTGCCAGAGTTTCTTTCAATCGCGTCAATCATGAAGCGTTGCGGCCAGAGTGAAAAGTGCATTTTCGCAAAAATGGTTGTTCGCCCTGACGAAAGTCTGGACGGATCCCCTGCGACTGGTGTTGCATGCGGCATGTCCCGTTCCGATGGTCGTTCTCTGAATCAGCTCCGCCCGATCCGTTTTATCCCGCACGTGGCTCCCTCTGCGGCTGGTTCTGTCTTGGTTTGCTTTGGTGACACGCGTGTCATTTGTGCGGTGATGGTGGAGGAAGATGTGCCGCGTTGGATGAAGGTGCAGGGGGTGAAGGGTGGCTGGTTATCGGCGGAATATGCGATGCTGCCCTATTCGACTCTCGAGCGCAAGCAACGCGACATCACGCGTGGGAAACTGGATGGGCGCTCGACGGAGATACAGCGCCTGATTGGTCGCGCGTTGCGGGCAGTGGTGGATCTGAAAAAACTGGGTCAGCGCACCTTGTGGATCGATTGTGACGTGCTCCAGGCAGATGGCGGCACGCGCACAGCAGCGATCACAGGAGCGGCGGTGGCGGTTGCGATCGCACTGCGGGGTCTGAAAGCCCAAGGCAAGTTAAAGGATAATCCGCTGCGAGGTCTGATCGCGGCAGTTTCATGCGGAATCGTCGATGGCAAGGCGACCTTGGACTTGAATTATGTCGAGGATCGCGATGCCGCCGTGGACTTCAATGTCGTCATGACCGAGACCGGCGAATTTGTCGAACTGCAGGGAAGCGGTGAGGAGGCGGTGTTCACGGCGCAGCAGATGCAAGACATGCTCGCTCTCGCGGCTGAGGGTGTGAAACAACTCAACGCGCTGCAGCACGCGGCGCTGAATGAGGCGGACCGACCCGACGCGCGTGATTTGCTCGATTTGGCAGCGGTGTTTGGCAAAAAGTGAGGGGCGCTGTGACGGATTCGCCACCTTCGGGTTTGTGTGGGAAGTGTGCTTTTTGCACTTTCAGAGCTGGTTGACTGTTGTTGAAGTAGTTGTTGGTCAAGGTTTTTTGGTTTGATAAATTCTTGATGCGTTCGAGTTTAAGCTTTTGCGGCATGATAAAAAATTAAAAATGTGACAAACTTGTTGCCGATTGCTCGTGGCGATTGGAGTGGATTGTTGAGTAAGCGAGGGCTTGCTCGTGCTGACGTTCTCGTTGGCGGCAAATCAACAAATCATCCCAATCTAAAACATGAAAAATCGATTCTTTGGTGCTGTGTCCGTGCTTGGACTGATCGGTGCATCGCATGCCGCTTCATTGTTCGGCGTGACAGCAGACAACTTCTTGGTGAGCTTTGACACCGCCACTCCCGGTGTTTTCAGCTCGTCGGTGGCGATCACAGGCTTAGTTGCTGCCGATGGTGTGACTCCTAACGCAAGCGGTGCAATTCTGAATCTCAGCGCGCGTCCTGGCAATCATCCTGGCGAGTTTCAGCTCTATGGCATTGATGACAGCGCCAACATTTATACCATCGGTTTGGGTGGTCACGCGTCCTTGGTTTCGTCTGGCTTCTCGCCAGCCAGTTTCAACGCGGGTTTTGCCTATGATCCCTTCAACGACAATTTTGTATTCGCGGGAACAAGCTCGGAAAACCACTCCGTGGCGCTCGATGGAGGGGTAAGCTTGGGCTCGGCGTTCACCTACTCTGGCGGGGGCAGTGCTTCGTTGTTTGGTTTGGCCATCGATCCTATTTTCGGCACGGTATTTGGCGTGGACGCGGGAAATGATAGCTTGTCCACGAGCACGAATCCACTGTTTCCATCCAATAGCGAACTCAACCTCGTGGGTGCCCTTGGGGTGGATGTGACAGCATTCGGCGGGATCGTTGTGGATTGGGATGGCAATCTCTTCGCTTCTCTTTCCACCGACGGACTGAACTCTGGCTTGTATTCGATCAATCCGAATACGGGTGCGGCTACGGCCATTGGCAGCTTTGGCAATGGCGTGACAAGTCTGGCCGTGCCCGAGCCCTCCGCCACCTTGCTGGGTGTTGTCGGGGCCTTAGCTCTGCTGCGTCGCCGTCGTGCCTAATTTGATCATTTTCCCAACATTAAAAAATATATGAAATCCACTACCCTAACGACAGCTGCCCTCTTGGTGTTGGCAGCTTCCGCTAACGCGCAAGGCGTGAAAACAACTGAGTCACCTTATTTGTTGGCAAAGCCAGGCGCCGACTTCACTTTCGAGCCCATCATCACCGTGGGTGACCGCGTGCCAGTGACACCGGGCACCGCGCCTGTTGGTGTGACCGATTTTGCCTTCTGCGGCATTCCTGATGCGATGGGCATTTATAAGGATCGTGTGTCTGGACAAAATATCTTGTTCGTGGCTCACGAGCTAACTGACACCACCACCACTCGTCCATTTGCCGGACAGACCGCATACAAAGGCGCATGGGTATCGCGCTTTGTCATGTCCAACAACGGTGGCGTGGTGAGCGGAAGCATCGCTCACCGCGATTTGTATCTCGGCAACACGTTGCAAGCAAATCGTCCACCACAAGCTGGGGACACTGCGGCTTTCACCCGTTTTTGCTCGGGTTCGTTTGCTGGTCCTGAGCATGGGATGGATCGCCCATTGTTCATCACCAACGAAGAATCCAGCAGCGGCACTTATGATTCGCGTGGTGCTCAGGCGGTGGTGATTGCCGATGGTAACATGCATACTGCTCCGGATTTGGGGCGAGTGGTGCGCGAGAATTCGATCGTGCAGCCTCGTCGCGATGATTTGACCGTGATCGTCTCCACTGAGGATGGTCCTGCCGGTGCCAACGTGGTTTCTTACGTTTACATGTATGTCGGCAAAAAATTGCGTCGCTCAACGAGTGTGTTGGATAAAAATGGTTTCACCGGCGGCAAGATTTATGTCTTGGCAGGTGCCACGGCACAGCACAACGAGGGCACATTCAATACGGGCGCATTGCCTGTGAAATGGGTGGAGATTCCCAATGCGGCGACTTTGACCGCTGCGCAGCTTAGTTCTGCTTCTGACAACGCAGGTGGATTCGGATTCGTGCGCGTGGAAGACGCAGAGTATGATCCAACGCAACCCACCAGCAAAATGTTCTTTGCGACCACTGGTGGCAGCGGACCAAATCCACTGGGTCGCTTGTATGAGTTAAGCTTGAATTCCACAAATCCAACCGCCAATGGCACGTTGAGTGTGGTGTTTAACTCGGCAAACATTGTCCGCCCCGGCGGCACCTATACCGGCACCACGGGTAAATTGATCTCCGCCAATGGCGCACCACAAGGCTCATTGGGCACATACAGCAATCCAGGAGCTGTGGGTTCGGGAACTGACTTCGTTGTTAGTATCGACAACATTGCTGTGACACGCGATTTTATCGTGTGCTGCGAGGATCGCAATTCCCCTGCCGATGCTGTTTTCGCGCAATATGGCCGCAACGGTGGTGTGTGGACCCTGAACCGCAACAACAACTATGCGGCTAAATTGCAGTCTACCTTCAACTATGCCTACACCGAGGCACGCGACGGCAAGACAGCTGATAAAAATACGGCTGGTCTCTGGGAGTCATCGGGCGTGATTTCATCCGATGCGATTTTCGGTGCAGGCACGTTTGTGATCAACGTGCAAGGTCACTTGAAAACCAGCGGTCACATGCGTTCAAATTGCCCAGACGGCAATGGTGGTGTGTTGACTCCAGCTCAGGCTGTTTCTGCTTATGCGGAAGATGGTCAGGTGCTGATCATGCGTCCGTCTCTGTAAGCGGTTGATGACTTCAGGCATTCAGACCGACTGGGCAATTGCTGCCTGGTCGGTCTTTACGAGTTGATTATAGATGATGCGACGTTTCACGCCACACGCGGTATTATTGTTATTGGAGGCGCTCCTACTGCTTTTTTTGGCAGGGTGGAAGGGCTGGTATTGCTTGTTGCCTGTGGCTGGGTTGTGTTGGCAATGGAGCATGCTTCGTTCGCGTTGTGCGGCGGCAGCTGTGTTGATGGGTGGATTGTGTGGCTTCGGTTGGTTATTGCCTGGTGGTGTGGAAATGCCATTGGCAAACGCAACTGGGGGAGCAGTGGTGGCGCTGGTGGCGGGGGTTGTGTTGGCGTTTTTCGGCATCATGGAGTCGTTGGCGAAAGTCGCTCCGACTTCCTTAGACGCCTTGATGGTGCGGATGACTGTGATGGGGCACTTGGCGGTGGCAGGGGTGTTTTTTATGGGTGCGAGGGTGCCGGTGGCGATGGGGTTGGTGCTCGCTGGTTTGACGGCAGGAGTTGGTCTGTTGATGGCAGCGGACACATTGATGAAAATCATCGTGCGCCTCTACACACCGAAGCGGCACTGGTCACAGTTGCCGGCCTTGGGTGCGTTTTTTTTCTTGCGCTGGGCGGGTGCGGAGGGCAAAGCGTGTTTCCCGCAAGTGGCCAATGAGCCGGATGAGTTTTCGCTAAAATTACCGGAAATGTGGATGTGGCCGGCGTTGCGCGCGCAATTGCCCAATTTATTGATCGCGATTGTGGCGGTGCTGTGGTTGACGACAAGTGTCCACGAGATTCCGGTTGGATGCAGTGGTGTGCGTCATGCGGTCGGAAAATGGCAAGAGTCGCCCCTGGCACCGGGGTTTCACGTTTGCTGGCCGTGGCCACTTGGCGGAGTGCAGCAAGTGGATACAGGAAAAGTCCATGAAATTGTGCTGGGGTTTCGGGCGGATCCTGGACAACCGATTTTATGGGAGCGGGCGCATTATGAGGACGAACAAATGTCGCTGGTGGGCGGTGGCGATGATTTTTTATCGATCTCGGTGCCGATATTGTATCGCATTGTTGACCCGATCGCTTACCTGCGCGGAGCGGCGGACCCTGCGCGCTTGGTGGCGGATGCGGGAAATCGAATCTTGTTGGATTTGACGTTGCGACGTGCCGCCGCCGAGATCATGACGGCGGGGCGCGAGGAGATTCGCCAAGAGTTTCGGCAGCGCTTGCAAGAGGAGCTGGATCGCGGTCATTCGGGAATCGGGGTGGAGCAAGTCTGCTTGCGCGATGTTCATCCGCCCGTCGCCGTGGCGCCGACGTTTCAAGAGGTGCTGTCGGCGATGGAGGACCGCGAAGCCATGATTCACGAAGCGGAGAGTTACGCACGCGACATCACAGCGCGTTCGCGTGGTGACTCGCGGCAAGTGGTGGTGGCAGCGGAAGCCGCCGCGCGGAATCGCAGCACGCGTGTTCAGGGCGAGGTGGCGCGATTTGAAATGCGTCGCGAGGCCTGGAGTCAGGCTCCAACGTTGTTTCAGTGGCGCGAAGGTTATCGGTTGTTCGACGAAGCGTTAGAGATGACGAAGAAAGTGATATGTGATGATCACTTGCGCTCGACCTTGCCGTTGCAGCTGGATCTGCGCAAGGTTCTCAATCCCGACCTAGTTGAGCGCACACCGGCCGTGCAGGAGAGTCTCATCCCGCAGCCCGCGAAATCGCGCGATGCGTTTGATCTCGATATTGAGGGTTTCTTGAAGATGGATCGCGGTGAATTACCGGCAGTGAAAGTGGGTGAGGATGATCCCGATCAGTTATTAAAAACCAATGTTCCCCAAAAATGAGTGAAGAGACCTGTCAACGAAGTGTCACGAGTTTTCGCCTGATGTTGATTTTGGCTGTTGGTGCGGCCGTGGTGGCGTCGGCTTGTGGCTTGATATTGAGCGAAACGGAAAACGCGTTGGTCCTGCGTTTTGGCAAACCCGTGCGCGTGCTGAAGAGTTCAGGTTTTTACTTGAAGTGGCCCATGCCCATCGAGAGAGTGGTGCGGATTGATCGACGTCTGCAACACGCGGAGATTCGCTTGAGCGAGACCCTCACCAAGGACCAGCGCAATGTGATCGTGCCGATGTTTTTCACCTGGAAGGTGGCGGATCCTTTGTTGTTTCATGTGTCGGTGAAGGAAATTGCCCAAGCGCAGAGCAAGCTCGATGCCTTAGTGACCTCGGCGCGGAACTCCGTGCTGGGCCAGCATCCGTTTGCCGACTTGGTGGCGGCGGATGGGCGTCACTCGCGCTTGTTGGAGCTTGAGCACGAAATGCTGGGCTTGGCGGCGGCAGATGCAGCGCAACATTTGGGCATTGAGTTGATTTCAGTGGGCATCACTCAAATACAATTGCCGGAGGCGAACACGGAATCGGTGTTCCGTCGCATGCGCGCGGAGCGCAAGCGCGAGGCAACGCAATTTCGCGCCGAGGGCAAAGCCAAAGCGGCGGAGATGAAGGCGGACTCCGATAAAAATGCCACGGGTTTGATCGCGGATGCCAAACGTCAAGCTGAGGAATTGCGCGGTCGTGCCGAGGCGGAAGCTGCGGCGATTTACGCCAAAGCTCACGGTGAGGCGCCGGAGTTTTACCGCTTTCTGCGTGAGTTGCAAAGTTTGCGCACGGTGTTGGACAAGAATACGACAGTGGTTCTGGACACCGCCATGGCTCCTTTTCATTGGTTGAAACAGTCGGAAGTGAAAGCCCCACTGTTATTGCCGTCGCCACCTCGTCAGTTGCCGCAGGCGTTGTCGCCTGATCATCAAGCCGAACCCTTACCGCTGGAGAAATGAAGGCAACCGTTTCACTGCGACAAGAGGGGCGGGCGGTGGAAGCCCTGCTGATTTTGCTCAAGCATCTCACGGCGCATGCGCGCTGGGTGTTTGCGTTGCTGCTAGTGCTGTATGGTTTGTCTGGTCTGCGCATTGTCGAGCCGCAGGAGCAGGCCATTTTGTTGCGCTTTGGCCGATTGCAACCGCACGTTCATGGACCGGGTTTGCTGGTTGGTTTGCCGGAGCCGTTTGATCGCTTGATCCGTTTTGAAACGGGCAAAGACCTGACGCTGACGCTTGATCATTGGCAGCGGGATCGGGTTAAAATTAGCGATCCAGACCAGCCGATTCAATTTTCTGATGCCGAAATGGCGGAGAAGGTGCGCCACAGCAAAGCGGGGGGCTCGGTTCACACGGAGTATGCGAACATCGAGGGTGTCGCGCTCGATCCCGTGACGCGGGGGTATTCTGTGACTGCGGATTTCAATGTGGTGCAGGGGCGCTTTGCCTTGCGCTACCGGATTGCGGATCCATTTCGCTACGCATCGTCGGGTGATCGCATTGAGCTGTTACTGGAAAAACTTGTGTATCGTGCGATGACGCGGCAGCTGGCGCAGCGACGCATTGATGAGAGCCTCACGCTGGATCGGCGCGAGCTAGCCATGGCCGCGGCAGTGGAGGTGCAACAGCAAGCGGATCTCCTGGCGCTCGGGGTGACAGTGTCGGCGGTGGAAATCATCGAGCTATCGCCGCCCTCCCAAGTGTTAGCGGCGTTTGAGGATGTCACTAACGCCAAGCAGTTTGCCAAAACGCTTTTTGAAAACGCGCGAGAATATGACGCGACGACTCAGGCCGAGAGCGAAGCGGAGGCTTCAGGCATCTTGTCCCGCGCGCGGGGATACACCGAGGAGTTGATCGCCTCCGCGAGGGGGGAGGCTTCGTCTTTTTCTGCCTTGTTGGCGAATTACCGCATCCAGCCAGATTTGGTGGCGAATCGTTTGTTGCGTGAGACCTTGGACACCGTGATGGCGCGGACACGCTCGCGCACGCTCATGCCAATGGATCAGGCGCGTCCGTCAATGATTTTAGAACCTGCACCCGATTATGCACGCTGATTCTCCTTATGCCTTGGATGCGGAAACGGTGAAGCGCTTGCGCTTGCTGTTTGTGGCTTCCACCTTACTGATCGCGTCGGCGATCAGCGCGTGGCTGCGGCCGGATCAGGAAAGCCTGCGGGGCGCACTGGCGTTAGCAGGAGCTTTGATCGTGGCGGTGCCAATTGTGACCGGCTTGATCACGGCGATCCGATCTACAGGGTTCGCGGCGACCCAGTTTTACATGGATCAATACGTGGTTCTGGCCTTGGCTGGATGTTTGGCGACGGGAAAATACCTCACGGGTGGCATCGTCGCGATTGTGCTGCTGTTTGGGCAAATGATGGAAGAGCGCACGACAGTGGGGGTGGAAATGGCGTTGGCAAAGTTGCGTTTGCTCTCACGCGTGCGAGCGCGACGGCGCAGCGCCGATGGCGAGCAAGAAGTGGAAGCCGCGGATTTGCTGGTTGGTGATGTGATCGTCATTCGCCCAGGTGAAGCGATCCCAGCCGATGCGCGGGTATTGAGCGGACATGCCACGATTGATCAATCTCGCATCACGGGCGAATCGGTTCCGGTCGAGGTGGCTGAAGGAGCTTCGATTTTTGCGGGAACAATCAATCTCAATGGCTTGTTGGAAGCTAGCGTGACTGGTGCAGGACATGATACGGTGATGGGGCGGGTGCAATCAATCATCGAGGAAGCCAAAGAATCGGAATCGCCACTGATCTCTCTGGCGGAGGACTACGCGCGTTACTACACGCCGCTGATTTTGTTGATTGCGGCTTCGGTGTTTTTTTTCACGCAGGACATCGAGCGCGCGATTGCGGTGCTGGTGGTTTCGATTCCCTGCGCGTTTGTGTTGGCGAGTCCATCGGCGATGGTCTCGGCAATCGCTGCGGGTTCGCGAATGGGATTGTTGATCAAAAGTGTTCGCCATTTGGAGTCTGCTCGCTTGGTCGATACCGTCGTTTTTGATAAAACGGGGACGCTGACGCTGGGGAAACTGGAGCTGGAAGAAGTGCTCATCCATGGCGGTGAGTTTGAACGAGAGCAGATCATCGCATGGGCGGCTGCACTGGAGGGGGTGTCGAATCACCCCGTGGCGCGGGCAATTTCGCAGTCTGTTCCAGAGGAGTTGAGGCTGGAAGTGCGCGAAGTCGTCGAGCACACCGGTTTGGGTTTGGAAGGGGTGTGTCAGGGGCGACACTTATGGATAGGGCGTGCTTCATTTTTGTCACAAGCGCAGGTGGACTTGCTCGTGGATCCGCAGGGTTTTCATCGGCATTCGTTGGTGTTCTTGGCTGTCGATGGCCGACATGTCGCCACTTTTTTACTCGCAGATCAGATTCGACCCGAGGCACGGGAGACCTTGCAACGACTGCGTTCGTTGGGTATCAGCAAATTTGTCATGCTCACGGGCGACCGTCCAGAGGTGGCCCAGCACATCGCGACAGAGGTGGGGGTGACCGAGTTTCGTGCTCAGTGCTTGCCGGAGGATAAACTCCATTTCATCCGCGACTTGCGCGCGCATGGACGCAAGGTGATGGTGGTGGGAGATGGTCTCAATGACGCCCCTGCCTTGGCTGAGGGCGATCTCGGGGTGGCCATGGGTGCCTTGGGCAATGATGTCACGGTTCATACGTCGGACGTGGCGTTGATGTCGGGCGACTTGCGCCGCTTGCCGGATTTGTTGCTGTTATCGGCAAAGACGGTAAGCGTCATCAATCAAAATTTGCTCTGCGGTTTTGCCTTCATCATGATCGCGATCACACTATCGAGCTTGGGTTGGGTCAACCCGATTGCCGCGGCATTTTTTCATGAGTTTAGCGCGTTTTTTGTGATTTTTAACAGCGCTCGTTTGCTTCGGTTTGATGGCATGACGGATGAGGCACCTGCGTTGACAGCATCCGGCGACGGACGAAGAGAGGAGGTGTTGACGGCATGAAGGGCAACCGAACCGTGTGGCTGGGGCTGTTTGTGGCGGGAGTGCTGATGAGCACGTTTGGGCTGGTGGGAAAAATGATAAGACCGACCGCGCTGGTTGATTCGGCTGAGGATGTGGCAGAAAAAACGCATTCCTCGCAGCTACGTCGACAAGAATTGGCCGACGAGCCGTTTTGGATGAAAGCTCAGGTTCCGTCGTCGAAACTGGCCCTGCCTGCTGCTCCGGAGATTCGTTTTGAGGTATCCCCGCGTGAGCCGGTGGCGTATCCGCAGGAATTGGCGCGCTTGGTGGCTAGCGAAGAATTTCAGCATGCAAACACCATGGTGGCTGATTGGTTCGAGCATGATGCCAGCAGCGCGCGCGATTGGTTAGCAGCACAGGAGAAACTGGATGCGTTTCAACCGGCCATGGCGATGATTTCGGCGCATTTGGCGGATGTTGGCCAAGCGAGCGATGCGCTGTTGTGGGTCCAAGCCATGCAACCTGGCTCATGGAGGGATCAAGCCATGCTCGATGTTTACACCATCGGCGCGCGGCAGCATTTGTTCACGCCCGCGCAATTGCAAGCCGCTCCAGTGAGCGAGTCTCAGAGAGCGCTACTCATGAGTGGCGCTCCGGGCGATTAATTTTTTCCAACAAACTGATCACTAAAAAATCAGCATCCACCCATTCCGATCATGAAATCTGCGCCCTCAATCATTCCGTTTCATTCGCGTCGCTTTTGGATCAAGCAATTTGTTCTCGCCAGTGCGGCGACCTTGTCAGGTGCGCGTTGGATGGGGTCTGTGCTTGCCGAGGTCACATCGACAGGCCCAGGTCCGGCTGTCGTGCGCCTGAAGGTAAACGACATTCGCGCCAATGGCACTGCGGTTTTAGCTCAGGCAGGCGGGTCGGTGAAATATCAGTTTCATGACTTTATTAAGCCGCTGATCATCAATCGTGTCAGCTCTGATCGATTCGTGGCGTTGGACTCTAGGTGCACGCATCAAGGGTGTAGCGTGGGGAAATTTGTTGTTGAGGATCAACGCATGCGGTGTCCTTGTCATGGTTCGCGATACGACATTGAAGGCCGGGTGTTTCGCGATGCCAATGGTGACTCCACCGAGCCGGCGTCGGATGATTTGGCGCGCTTTGTGACGAGCTATGATGCGGCGACTGATGTTGTGAGCGTCGTGTTGCCCGAGATTCAGCTCTCGGTGCGCAGCATTTCGGTTCACCAACGGTCGGCGAGCGGCGTGATGCGGTTGAAGCTGGTTTTTCCCGCCACAGCCTTCGCCACCTACGAGGTGCAGTCCGCTGCTACGCCCGCAGGACCGTTTGCGCGCGTGCCGTTTTCGCTCTCGCCGAACACGAAGCCGAGCCTGCTGACTTTCATGCCTGAAAATGATGGGGATCTTACGGTTTATATCGATGCCACAGGCGAGCGTGGTTTTTTTGCCGTTGGGCTGGTGCTGACGCCGTTGTGATGATCGATGTTTTTTTGAATAAAAAATTGGGAAAAAACTAAGAAACATCTAAGAAATCGGGCCTCTTCGCGTTTATTGGGCACGATGAAGTGCAGATATATCAAAAGATGGGTGGCAATCGGAACTCCGAGTTTGCTGTTGACTTGGAGTGCTTCGGCTCAGGATTTGTTGAATCCCTTGGTCGTTACGGCTTCGCGCGATGCCTTGCCATTGGCTGAAACGGCCTACACCAGCCATGTGATGGGACAAGACTTTTTTAGCGATAACAATCGCCGCAATCTTCCGGATGCGCTGACTCTTTCTCCTGGCATTTTGAGTCAGAAAACCACATACGGTCACGGCTCGCCCTTCATTCGGGGCATGACGGGTCGCAGCAATTTGTTGATGATCGATGGCGTGCGCATCAATAAATCCAACTGGCGCGGCGGTCCGATTCAGTATTGGAGCTTGGTCGATGCGATGAACGTCGATCGCGTGGAGCTGATCAAAAGTCAGGGGTCGGTTCCCTATGGATCGGATGCGATGGGTGGCACTCTTAACGTGCTGACTCAATCGTCGTCGTATGCTGATCAAGCGCTGGATCAATGGTTTTTTCACGGTGCTAGTTCTGCCGAGTATCGCAGTAATGGCGAGGGTTCCTCGCTGGGACGGGTGCAACTGGATGTGGGGCAGGGCAAGCGTTGGGGGCTGCAGTTGGGCACGAGCCTGAAGGAGTTTGGTGACATCCGCGACTCGGCTGTCGGCACGATGAAACACACCGGTTATCCGGAACAAGATTGGGATCTGCGGTTCGACGCGCAGTTGGATCCTGACACGACGTTGACAGTGGCGCATCAATCGGTGGACCAAGATGATGTTTGGCGCTGGCACCGCACGGTGTTCAATCCGGGCTGGAACCACGAAGGTCACAAGACGCTCAAAGGCACATATTTGGCTAACATTTACCAACAAGAGCGCACGCTGAGTTATGTGAAAGTGGACTCTGCCGTGCCTACTGCTGGTTCTTGGGTGCAGCACTGGAGCGCAACGCTATCGTATCAGAGTTCGTATGACCAGGAGTTCCAGGATCGTCGTTCGAAAAAAAGCGATGCCTTTTCCTCGACTAAATTTCAGCAATTACAAACGGCGGATCTCGACACCTATGGCGTTGATCTCGAATTGGAGTCGAACTTTGGTCCAGGAAAATGGGTTTATGGCTTGGATTTCTATCGCGATGAGGTGCAGTCCGATGCCCAACGCAATGTGGGTGCAGGCTACAAATTCAAAGCGGATCAACGTCCGGTGGCGGACGATTCGAGCTACGATTTGCTCGGGGTGCATGCGCAATATCACTGGCAAGCGAGTGCGGCATGGCGAGTGGAGAGCGGTGTGCGGCACACGCACGCAGCTGCGGACATCGGTAAACGCTACGATGCAAATTTGAAAAAAGACGTCACCTCGCAGCGCGATTGGGATAATGATGTTCTGAGTTTGCGCGCGATTCACGATGTGAATGACACGCTCTCGATCTACGGCGGTGTGGCGGAGGCTTTCCGTGCGCCGAATTTGCAGGATTTGTCCGGCGCGACCACGGCAAAATCGGGTGTGGAGTCGGGTGGATCCGTTGATTTGGAACCTGAAAAATCGCTGACTTACGAAGTCGGAAGCCGCTGGGGCGGGGAGTCCGTGGTATCGCAGGTTGCGCTATTTTACACCAACATCACGGACATCATCACGGATGTGCCGGTGAGTAATGCCGTCAACAGCCCGACCAAAGCTGCCAACGGGCGCGAAGGCTACATCTGGGGTGTCGAGTGGGACGGGGCTTGGCAGTTGGACCCGCAGTGGAGCTTGTCGGCTTTCGCAGCGTGGCAGAGAGGACAGACTGAAACATCGAAGTATGACGGCGGTCCGATTGTGACAGAGCCCTACAGTCGCGCGTTGCCGCTGACCGCCTCGATGGCCTTGCGGTGGACGAGTGCTGCCAAGCGTTATTGGATCGAGGGACGCTTGCTCGCGGCGGCGGAGGAGTCGCGGATGTCGGCTTCTGATATTGCTGATAATCAACGTTTCCCCAGCGGTGGCACGCCAAGTTATCTGGTGCCGATGCTGCATGCTGGTTGGAAAGCGAGCGATAACGTGGAACTCACGCTGGGGCTGGAGAACATCACCGATGTCGATTACCGTCATCATGGTTCCGGCAACAACGAACCGGGTTTCAACGCCATTTTCGGAGTCAAAACGCATTGGTAAGCCATCACAACTGCCAAGCCCAACACGGCATTCCGTTCGCGGTTTGCCGTGTTTTTTATTAAAAAAGCATCTAAGATCGATTTTTTAGAAAAAAACGTCGGCTCGGCGGTGCTTGCGGTCTTTTTTCTGTCACATTTACAAGACAAGTTTGCCAAGTGGCGGTTTTTCTAGGACAGTCACTTCGACCCATGATGGATTTATTGCTAGAACCCGCTCGTCGCCTTGGTTGCGAGGATCTCGATGGCCTGACGCAGGTGATTGCTTCGGCGTCCACGCGTCAGCGCTCGCCCTTGGACGATATTTTGGACGCAGCGTTGGTCGATGAAGAACCGTATTTGCGCGAATTGGCGCAGGGACTGGGTTTGGAGTGGTTGGAGGTGATTCCTGTCGCGGAGCAGGCGGTGCAACTGCGCGAGATTTGCGGCCCGCGTGTGGCCTTGCGGCATCGTTTGTTGCCGATTAGCATCAGCGAAACAGGCGATAAAAAGCGCTTGCGCTTGGCGACCTTTGATCCGTTGAACCTAGTGGCACGGCAGGCGGCGGCGCAGGAGTTGGAATTGAGCATCGAGTGGTGCATGGTGTCGCGGCGGCGCTTGCATGAATCGCTGCGCAAGCTCTACGGCGTGGGTGCGGACACCTTTGAGCAAATTTTGGAGGGACGCGATCTGGATTATGAGCGTTTGGAGGCTCAGGACGAAGCCAATGTCATCGATCAAGACGATGATGAAGAAGCCAGTGTGGTCAAGTTCGTCAATCAGATCATTCGCGAGGCCTTGGAGCAGCGCGCGACGGACATTCACGTCGAACCTTTGAGCAACAATCTGCGGATACGCTACCGGGTTGATGGTCGTTTGATCGAAGTCACGGTTCCGGAAAACATCAAGGCCTTGCAAAGTTCCGTCATCGCGCGTTTGAAGATCATGTCGCGTTTGGACATCGCTGAGCGCCGCATGCCGCAGGATGGTCGGATTAATTTGCAGTTTGAAGGACAAACCATCGACGTTCGCGTCGCGACGGTGCCCACGGTGGAGGGTGAGAGTGTGTCCTTGCGCTTGCTGAACCAAGAAAAGTTTAGCTTGGAGAAATTGGGCATGGAGTCATTTGTGCGACGGAAAATTGAGTCGCTGCTGCATCTTTCCAACGGCATTATTTTGATCACTGGTCCTACGGGTTCGGGAAAATCCACTAGTTTGTATTCGTTTTTGACCGAGGTGAATCATCCCGACCGGCGCATTGTGACGGTGGAGGATCCGGTGGAGAACAAGCTGCCGGGGGTGATGCAGATCGCGGTGAAATCGGAGATTGGTCTGACTTTTGCGGCTGCGCTGCGCTCTATCCTGCGGGCGGATCCGAATATCGTCATGATTGGTGAGATTCGCGACCTGGAAACGGCGGAGATTGCGATCCGTGCGTCGTTGACCGGTCACTTGGTGTTTTCGACGCTGCACACCAATGATGCTCTCGGAGGGTTGAGTCGCTTGGTGGACATGGGAGTGGAGCCGTTTTTGGTCGCGGCGGCGGTGCGGGCCTTTTTGGCGCAGCGCTTGGTGCGCCGTTTGTGTCCGCATTGCAAGGTGCCGCGTGATGTCGATGCGATCGAACGCGCGGAGTTGGGCATCAGCGATGACATCCAGGGGCAGGCCTACCAGGCAAAAGGCTGTGATCGCTGTCGCCACACGGGTTTTTCGGGTCGATTGGCCATTTACGAGGTGGCTCTGATCACACAGCCAGTGCAGGAACTGGTCACGCATCAGGCTCCGGCGGCGGAGATTCGCGCGCAGGCACTGAAAGATGGATACGTGCCGATGCGGATCTACGGGTGGCACAAAGTCATGCAGGGGCTGACGACGATTGAGGAGATCATTTCGGTGACTTCGACGGATCTGAACATGGATTGATGCGGAGGTTGCGATTTTTTTACTGAGTCATTATGCCAGTTTATTCATACAAAGCGTTGAATTCCAAAGGGGAAGTGGCTCAAGGCGATTTGGAGGCAGGGGATCGCAATGAGGCACTGCGATTGCTGGAAAAGAAATCGCTGCAACCGGTGATGGTGAAGGAGAGCGTCGCAGCAGCATCGACGAATAAAGCCGCGGCGACGGCGAAACCCAAGTCGCGCGCCATCGGCGGAAGATCCGTTGCGGGCGGAGTGTCGCCAGCGCAGGAAGCGGCTCGCCGGGCTGAGAAATCTGATTCAACCGCGGCGGGTAAGGCAGCGGCGAATAAAACGGACGAGAAAGAGGCGGGGCTGTTGAAGATGAAAAAAGGCGATGTGGTGATGTTCACTGAGGAGCTTTCCGACATGCTGGCAGGGGGGCTGCAGCTGGAGCCGGCTCTGATGTCGATGGAAAATCGTCAGGAACTCGGCAATCTCAAGGCAGTGGCTCGTCGCCTGCGTCAAGACGTCCGCGATGGCATGAATTTTTCATCGGCTTTGCGGCGCACGAGTGCCGGATTTGATGCGCTTTATTGCAGTTTGGCCGCTGCGGGCGAGGCGTCGGGGGCGTTGGATACGATTTTACGCCGACAAGCGCATTACCTGAAAACGTTGCAGGAGCTGCAATCCAAGTTTGCTTTGGCCCTGATTTATCCCGCGTTTTTGATGCTGTCCTGCATTGGGGTGTCGATTTTGTTGGTCACGACCTTGATTCCGCAATTGACCGCTCTGATCAAAAGCACGCCCGGAGCCAAAATTCCTCTAGGAGCGGCGATTCTGATAGGTGGCTCGGATTTCATGAAGAGCTGGTGGCACGTGATTCTGTTGGTGATTTTGGCTGCGGCCATTTTTTTCAAGGCGTGGCGGGATAATCCGGAAAATCAACTTCCGTGGGACGGAATCAAGCTGCGCATGCCTTTGTTTGGCAAGCTGATCTCGAGTCGATTCTACGTTCAATTTCTCGAAACCATGGCGAATTTGGTCGGAAATGGCTTGCCGTTGTTGCGTGCGTTGGAGTTGTCACGCGATGCCACGCAGAATTTGGTGATGCGTCAGCAGCTCGATGGCGTGATTGCTCAAGTGGGTGATGGGCGCTCGCTGACCAAGGCGCTGGGTCGCTCGGGGATGTTTCCTGCGTTGCTGATTGACATGATCGCCGTGGGTGAGCAAACCGGCAAAATTGACATTGCGCTGCGGCGGGCGGCGGAACGCTATGATCGCGAGATGGGCAAGGACATGCAGCGCTTGATGGCTCTGGTGACTCCGGTGATTCTGGTGATCATGGCGGCGCTGATCGGCACGATGATGTATCTGATCTTCACGTCGATTTTCCAAACGATCTCCGGTTTGAACAATCGCTGAGCGTTTTTTGTAAAATGTCGGGCGAGGGGATCAAATTTTAAAAAAATCTGTTTCGCGCTTGTAAGCCAGTGCCGACTGCTTTTGTATGGGGTTTCACCCGTTCCATGAGTCTTCGCAAGCAGCTAAATGATATTTTGATCGCCTTATTGCCCACGAACCCCGTGGATGCGATCAAGGGCACGGAACTGATTCGGTTGGCGCGGATGGAGCTGGATGGGGCTTACTCGGATGCGTCGCTGCGCTATCATTTTTCGATCATGTCCTGTGACCCTAGTTCGCCGATTGCGAAGGTGGAGAAAGGGCAGGGCTACTATCGTCGCAGTGCGCCCGCGCCGGCGTTGTCGAGCGCACAAGAATTGTTGTCGCTGACGCATGGGCGGCTCGATGACCTGCAGCAGGATGAACAGGCGGTGGATGTGACGATGATGCGCATCCGCAAGTTTCGCGCGATTGTTCATCGGTATTACGAGATTGATGGGCGTTTTCCTTTTTTGTTTCGCGAGGTGTTTCGTCGGGACGCGCCTTTGGGAAATTTATGGAAATATCCTGAATTGGTGTTGGTGGACTGGGAGACAAGCCACGATGAGAATGAGGAATTGGTGTTGGATGAGCACATGCTACAGCTCAAACAAAATTTGGGTTTGCCGTGTTTTGGATTGCGCGCCGCGCGGCTGCGCATCCAGCCTTCATTGCAGTCGTATCGCGAGGATTTTTTTCAGACATTGGCGGCATCGCACTGGGCTCAGGCCGGTGAGCTGATTTACGCGGCCCCCGTGATTGATGAGGCGTTGGCGGATGGATTGCGGCGCTTGCATGCCACGCATGGTGTTGGCGTGACTTCGTTTGGGTTGACAACAGAGATGCTGGACGACTTGCCGCGCCCGGCACAAATTCTCAACGCCATGCCACGTGAAACCGAGGCCTTGATGTCGCGCTTGGATGTGACGCGCCTCGCGGCACCGACCCTGCGCTCCCACATGGAGTGGCAGGGCTTGAGCGAATTGCGCCGCGACAGCGCGGAAGCACAGCAGCTGTTGGACTGGCTGATGCAATGCATTGCCCAACGCCGCCCAAAACCCTTCATGATGGATGATTACAAGGTCATTGGATGAGCGGCTTGTTGGTTTCACCTTATTTTCATCAAAGCTGATCCCGCTATTGGCACAGGTCTCCTTGTCGTAAGGAATTCTGTGATTGTGTGTCAAATTGAGTGGTGAGCGGGCTATGAGGTCGCTGCATGTTGCTGCGTTTCCCCGATGCTTTAATCCAAGTAGCATCCAAGTAGCGAGCAAGGTGGGAAGACCAGTTTAGCTAAGATTGGGAGCGGAAGCTCAGTCCCAGCGCGTTTTCGATCTGGATGATTTTGTGGCGTTCTTTGGTGTCGATGAGTGCCAGCGAAACGCCTTTTTTTCCGGCGCGGGCGGTGCGACCACTGCGGTGGGTGTAGGATTCTAATTGGTCGGGCAACTGATGATGGATCACGAAGGCGAGGTCAGCGACGTCGATGCCGCGTGCCGCAACATCCGTGGCGACAAGAAACGACACACGCTGGTTCTTGAATCCGCGCATGACCTTATCTCGCTCCTTTTGTGTTAGATCGCCATGCAGAACATCCACGGCGAGAGTGCGATCGAGCAGTAGTTTTGTCAGAGCGATGGCCCCAGCCCGAGTGCGGCAGAAGATCAGCCCGCGTTCGCCCTGCCGTTGACGCAGAAATTGGGCGATTTGATCCGCTTTTTCATCGCGATCGCAAATGAGGTAACGGTGCTCAATGTCGCGGTTCACCACATGCCCGCGATCGATCTTCAGCACTTGCGCGTGGGGGGAGAGATGCTCCTTGATGAGTAATTGAATCCCTTCCGGAATCGTTGCAGAAAACAACCAAGTGCAGTGGCGTGAGGTCATGGCGTTGAGAACATGCTGCAACTCTTTTTTGAAACCCATGCTGAGCATTTCATCAGCTTCATCGAGGATCACATGCGTGACGCCATCCAAGCTCAGTGCCTTGCGTTTCAGCAGATCCACGAGGCGTCCGGGCGTGGCCACGACGATGTGCGTGGGGCGGGTCAGAGCCTGAATTTGGCGATCCATGTCCTCACCGCCGCACAAGGCTTCTGTGAAAATTTTGCTAGAAAACTTGGTGAAACGGAACAATTGCTTCGCGATTTGTTTCGCCAATTCACGCGTTGGAGCGAGAATCACCGCTTGAATCACAGGACGTTGGGGGTTGATCTTCATCAACAGTGGCAAACCGAACGCTGCCGTTTTGCCGGTGCCGGTTTGTGCCTGGGCGATGAAATCCTCGTCATGAGCGAGTAAGTAGGGAATGGCCTGCTCCTGAATGCGGGTAGGACGCTGGATGCCCAAGGCCTCGAGACCTTGGATCAGATCGGGAGAGACTCCCAGTTCGGAAAAAGTTTTCACGGTGGTGCGATCGCTGATAAAAATCAATGTTCGCGCGGAGTTACGGGACGCATGAACCGCGCGCGGCGGCATGGTGACACAGCGCGGGTCACATGGCGAGGATGCAATGCATTTATCGTGAAACTGCGATGTCGAAAGGCACGGCGGGCAGCAGTTCGCGATTGAACAAATTGACATCTGGCACATTGCTCCAGCCGAAGCGCACCCGTTGAGGTTGCGGCACGCCCTCGGCCTTCACTTCGATGGCGTTACCGACAATCCGCGCCGTGGCCGCGACAAACTTGCCATCGGCCCCAGCCAGTGTAAATCCGCGCAGGTTCGCATGGCTGGGTTGGGTCACAAGGCCACTTTCTGCGAATTTGAAACCGAGTTTCACACCCTCAGGACTCAATGTCGCGCTCTCCGCAAGCGGACCAGAGTAGGAGATTTTTTCATGATAAGCCACAGCCCGTGCCGCTAGAGCCAAGCGCTTGCCCACGGGTTCTTTGGCGGTGGGGTGGATGTCGTTCGCGGCGCCGTGGTCGGTGATCACCACCATGGCCGTGCCGGGTGTGTGCTGCCAAGTCTGTGTTTGCACCTCGCGCAGCTCCGGTGGAATCGCGTTAAACGGGGCGATTTGCACGAACAAAAAGGGCAGGTTTGGTTGTTTCCATGCTGCCCGCCAATCAGCGATCAATTGGGGAAAAAGCTTAGCGTAAAGCGGCACGTCGTGGCGATTGGATTCGCCTTGATACCAGATCACCCCGCGAATGGCGAAGGGTTGGAGCGGGGCGATCATGCCGTTGTAGAGGGAGCTGGGACCACGGCCTTTGGGATTCGGCGTCAACGTTGGCGGGCGCGGGGCGGGTTTGTGTTGCTCCTTAGCTCGTTGCAGCTGTTGTGGGTAATCGGCTTGAGCTTTCGCGAAAGCGGCGGCCGCGCGGGCGGGGTCGAATTTGGCAACGGCTTGTTCATGCTTGGAAACCAGGTTGCGCAATTCGGGCAACTGCTGCATGCCGGCCTCGCTGGTCCAAAGCTCCGCAGCGGTGCCGCCGACGTGCGATCCAATGAGCCCGATTGGCACCTTCAGTGAGTGCTGAAGCTCGCGGCCGAAGTAAAACCCCACCGCCGAAAAGCCCGCTGCATGCGGGGGAGCGCACAGCTGCCACTGGGCCTTGACGTCGTTAGCGGGTTTCTCACTTTGTCGCCGAGGCACGCTGAGTAAGCGCACCAGCGGTTCTTGGACGGCCGCGGCAACCGTGCCACCGTTCGCGGATTTTGCGAGCGTCCACGCCATGTTGGATTGGCCGCCGCACAACCACACATCGCCAATGAGGATGTTTTCTAAGATGATCTCATTGCTGCCGCGAATGACCATGCGCTGGGGCGAGCTGTCAGCGGGAAGTGCGGGCAGATCCACGCGCCAATGACCAGATTGAGCTGTCGTGCTCACGCGGTGACCAGCGAACTCCACGGTGACTTTTTCGCCATCCGCCGCGTCGCCCCAAATGGGCAGGGTTTGGTCGCGTTGCAAAACAGCATTGCTGCTGAATAGCGCGTGTGGAACGACGGTGCCGCTGGCGCATCCTAACAGCAGAAGGCCGGACATCATCGCGTGAGTGCAGAGGTGGTTGGGTCGGTGTTGATGTGGTTTTTTCATGGAATTTATTCGGAAAAAGGACGGAGTGATCAAGGTTTTGGCGGCTGCTGGGTGGCGATTGCCGTGATTTCCACATCGCTGAGCGGACGTTGGTAGATGCGCGCGTCTCGCAAGTCACCATGGAAAAATAAGGGGTTCGCGGCGCTGGCGCCGATGCTGTATTTCTGCGTCGTGACCGCGCCTTGGGTGTAGCTGTGGCTGGCGGCGAGAGTGCCGTTGACGAAGATGTCGGCGCTGTTGGCATTGAAGCGCAGCGCGACGTGTTGCCATTGTCCAAGCGTGGCGGCAAGGCCTGTATCCCAGAATTCGTCATCGAGAATCACCCGAATTTTTCCCCCAGCCAAGCCCCAGCCGCTACCGAATTCTCCTGGCTGATCGGAGTCGATCACACTCTCGATGAGATCCGTTTCCTCGGATCGACTTGGACGAATCCACGCGCAAAGCGTGCCTTGTGCGCCGTTGCTGATTTGACTGCGGATGGCTTGACTCGCGCTGGAAATCCGCGTGACGGTGGGAAAAAATGAGCCTAGCAGATCCGGGTCACGTGTGAGAATGTTGTTTAACTCCTTTGCATCCAGAGCGCGACTCCAAATGCGAATGTCATCGATTTCGCCAGTAAACCACGGGAGTTTGGCATCGCGGTGGCGACCAATGTGGCTGGCCCCGATTTCATCGCGCGCGGGGCGGAAATCCATCCAGCGCAGGGGCAGGTCGCCCTGAGCCGCGAGAACGCCATTGCCGAAAATTCGGGCTTGAGCGCCATCCAAGCTCACGCTGAGGTGGATCCATTTGTCTTTGGGCAACGCGCTGCGGCACACGATGCGGTCCGAGCTTGAGCCGTGTGTGGCGCTCAGCTCGGCTTGTCCGTGGCCGTTGTCGGGCGTGAACTGAAGTGAGCGTGAGTTGTTGGCGAAACAGAACAAAGTCTGGTCGCGGTTGTTGCCGGTGCATTTGACCCAAATCGCCAGCGTGCCGCGTTGGAGATCGAGCGCAGACGCTGGGAGCTGCATGGCTTGATGGCCGCTGAAGCGCAGCACTCCCTGGTGAGGCGTTTCGCCCGTTAGCCAATCAGGCGCACCGAGCACATCGGCATCGCAGAGACCAGGATTATCGCGGATCAGCGCGAGAGGTGGGGCATCAAAGCGGTAATTCACCCACTGAAAGGGCGGACTTTTTCGAGCAGCGATCCATTCGGGCAGGCAGGCTTGATAGGGCAGAAAACCGGTTTGCACGCCATTGGAAACGCGTTGACCCCCCGCGTAATCGCCCGTGATGATGGCATCGCCGCTTATTTGTGCGGTGGTTGGTTGTGGAACGGGATGCGACTGATCAGGCGGCAAACTCCAGATTTCTGCTTGTCCTTCCACCGTGGCGTTGCCAGTCACCTGAGCGGATTCTTTGAGGCAAGCGTGTTGGAGAATGCGAGCGCTTTGTCCCACCTGTGCGTGATCGCAGACAATGGCGTTGTCGCGCACGATGGCTTCATCCCTGACGATGGCTTGATCCTTGATCACCGCGTTATCGGTGACTTGGGCGCGGTCGCGCACCTGTGCTTGATCCAGCACGCATGCGCGTGAACCGACATAAGCAGATGCTGCCACCGTTGCCGTATCAGCGACGAATCCGCCGCCGTTTGCATGGAAATGCCCAGCCACGTCGCGGTGCAATTCTCGATTGTCGATCGGCACGGGCAGGGTGTTTTCCAAATGCAGGGCGTAGTGGAAGCGTCGCCTTGAGGCGTGATCGCGCCAAGGCTGCACAAGATCATTTTGTTCCCAGTTTTCAAAATGTTTCGGCGTCGCACAGACCACGAGCAGTAGGCGTGCGCAAGAATCGGGGACGAAAAACTGGTTTTTTCCTGGACCGCGCGGTTGGCTGTGTGCCAGCTCAGTGCCGTCAGTTCCCAGCGCCACACAGCTCACGCGCCAATCTTGATCGGGACTCTCGCGCAGTCCACGCAGCTCAAAACGAATGTCGCGTTGCGAACCCGTGGGCACGGTGATGGCGTGCAGAGTGTAGCCGCCGGCTTGTGGTGCTCGATCCTGTGGCACGCGAAACCAGCCCGATTCCATCGGCAGGAGATCGGTTTCGATCCAGCGTCGCGCGAGGGGTTGGTCACGCAAGAAATCTTGCGCCACGCGGCGCATTGCTGCGCCATTGGCGTAGGCCCAACTCGCATTGCGCCGTGCGTAATGCCCGAGCATCTCCGCAATGTCCAGCTGTGGCGACAGTCGTTGCAAGCAGGAAAAAAGATTTTCCTCTTCGCGGTGCTGCTGCCAGATGGTCGAGCTGAGATGGCCACCGAGACCCGGCAATTGATCTGGATTTTCGTCCAGATAGGTCCAGATCGGCCAGCACAAGTAGTAATCGCGCCCGTGGCCGAGATACCAATGCGCCATGGTGCTGAATTGAGGGTTAAACGCGGTTGGCGGGCCATGGCGTCCATCATCGGATTCCGGCGGAAAATAGTCTCGCCACTGTCTCAGCACCCGCTCGCTGCCGTATTCGGCGTGGTTTTCCCACCACATCCCCGCCAGTTTTCCGCCTTGGACTTCCTGAAACGCGTGCATCAGCTCGTGGGCGATCACCCAGCTCGGCGGATCCACGCGCAGACCGCTGGGGTCGATGTTGATGTGTCCACCACCGGTGTCATAACCACCGCGATGCGTGGTGATGTTGGTCTTGCGCCGCCGCCCAGGCACTTCATCGCTGGGGCGAGGGGGAATCAGTTTGAGCACTTTCACATAGACCTGCCAGCATTCCTCGAAGTTCCGCAGCGTGCCATGAGCGTCATTGTGAGTCATTTTTGCGCTCAAACCCATCCCGTAAAAAAGGCGAAAGTGCTTGGATTCCATCACATGGCGATGCAACCAAGCTGGATCGATCGGGCTGGTGAGGTCGTCCACGCCCTCGCCATCACCGCATTGAAGGGATTCCCATTGAAGATGCTTCGGCAATTCGATCGCAACCAATCGACCACGCCAGCCGGGTTCCAGCCCCATGTCGATCCGGTAACGGTGCATGGCCCCATCGCGTCGCAGCGATGAGGCGGGAATGGTGATTCGGTGTTCGACCGAAGGTGAGGACGCGGATTCGCATCGATAGCGCAGCTCCAAGCTCTGCAACTCGTTTGCGGCGGCGGGAGGCAGGGCACAGCGCAATTCCAGAAAATTTTGCCAGCCCAGATCGAGATCAGGTGTGGTGCTGAGCGGATGATTCGGAGTGATTTCGGTGATGCGCAGCAATGGCGTGGCAGGATCGATGACGAGGGCGTCCGCGCTCAGCTCTGCTGGTGTTGCGAATGCGGTCCCGCAGCAAAGCCCCAGCCAAAGGCCAAGCAAGTGCGCGTAAGGATGAGAAATGGGAGAAAGATTCACGAGCTAAAGTGTGTAACATCAGCACTGTAGAACGCGCGCGCCGATTGTCACGCTTGCTGTTTGCCAGCGATTGGCCCAACGAGCGCAGCAGGGGTGCGTCACGCTACAGTTGGATAAACCACGCTTCGCGTTTCAGAACAATCATCATGTTGCGTCAACACTGGATCATCCGGCATCGCCATCCGCAGGGAAAAAAGGCGATGAAGTCTCGAGTGACTTTGCTCGGTTTGCTACTGGGTGTGCTGATGTTTTCGGTTCAGCCCTCCATGGCCCAGACCGTGCGGGTTGATCCGGCGGCGGCTGCAGGGTCCGCGACGACGGTGCCCACCTTGCGGTTAGCGCTGGCGCAGGCGCAGCGGTGGCGCAAGGTTAATCCTTCGGCGGTGATTCGGATCGAACTCGCTGGCGGTCTGCACGTGCTGGAGCAGTCCTTGTCCTTGGATTCCTGGATTTCTGGCACGCCTGACCACCCCACCACACTCACTTCCGTTCCCGGCCAGCGTGCGCAGTTGGCGCTCGCCAAGTGCTTGAACAGGCAGGATTTCCAGCCAATCACCGATCCAGCCTTGCTCGCCCGTTTGCCAGAAGAGGCGCGCGGCAAGGTGGTTTCGTTGGATTTGCGTCAGCACGGCATCCAAGTGGCGACTCCGGCGGATGTCGATGTGAAACACCAAACCCTGGAGCTGATCGTTGACGACAAGCGTTTGCCCCTGTCGTCCTGGCCGAACCAACATTACGCTAAAATGGGAGAGGTCTTGGACCGTGGCATGCCACCGGCTGAAGTCGGGGGAACTTTTCGGTTTACCGATGCCCGGGTCTTGCGTTGGCAACACGCCATGGATGACGGCGGGGTGTGGCTGCGGGGGTTCTGGCGGGTGCCGTGGACGCGTCAAAGTCTCCGGGTCAAGGAAATCAAGGCCAAGGAGCAGACCATTCAGTTTTCTCGCCCCATCGCGGGAGGAATTGGTTCGAAGTATGGAACGGCGAAAAAAGGTCAGGTTGGCGAGGAGTCGTGGCAGGCGGTCAATTTGCTCGAAGAAATCGATCAGCCGGGCGAGTGGGCGGTGAACACGCGTCAGCAGCGGTTGGATGTGTGGTTGCCAGACCATATCAAACAACCGGCGATGTTGCTCGCGGCGCGCAAGGAACCATTGTTGCGTTGCCGCAATGTTTCGCATTTGAGCATTCAAGGGCTGAGTTTTGTCGCGGCGCTGGGGCGGCACATCGAGATCAATGCGGGTGAGGATGTCGTGGTCGCGGGCTGTGAGTTTCGCAACAGCGGCGATTGCGCAATTGCGGTGACGGGTGGAACACGGCATCAAATTCTTGCAAATGACATCGCGCAAGCCGGGCGTGAGGGGGTTCGTTGCTACGGCGGCGAGCGGCGCACGCTGAAGCGAAGCGATCATCGCATCGAAAACAACTGGATCCACGACATCGGCATTCACGCGCCGGTGCCCGCGGTGGTGATCGGCGAATACACGCGAGCGGAAGCTGTGGGGATGTTTGTGCGGCGCAATCGCATTCATGATGTGCCAAATGGCGGGATCGTGTTTGCGGGCAATGATCATTTGATCGAGGAAAATGAAATTTACCGCATCGGTTTGGGATCGAATGACATTGGCGGGATTTACACGAACTCTGCTTGGACGGGGCGCGGCACGGTGATCCGCAATAATTGGATCCATCACAGTCCGAGTGCCAACGGGATTTATATGGACGATGGAAGTTGCGGGAGTGTGATTGAACAAAATGTGATCTGGCATTGCGCGACAGGGGTGTTCATCGGCGGAGGGCACGATCAATTGGTGCGTGCGAATGTGGCGATCCGCTGCGATCGCGCGCTGCATGTGGATTCGCGCGGCGTGTCGCGGAATTACTCGATTACGAATGATTATTACGCCAAGGACTTGGAGTCCGTGCCTCATGATTCTGAGCCATGGCGCTCGCGTTATCCCGAGCTGTTGACGTTGCTAGCGGGAGACACGCGCAGGCCGCAGCGCGTGCTGTTGCGGGACAATGTGGCGATCGCTTGTGCGCAGCCGCTCCGTCTCAGCGGCAAGGAGGCCGATTTCGCGGCGGTGCAGCGGGGTCAATTGGTGAATTTGAGCGACGCGCGCGACGTTGAGCATGCCGACACCATGCAGGTGACAATCCCGCGCGAGGTGTTGCCAAGTGTGGCGGATTTCGTTGCAATCGACACCTCGCGCTTGGGCTTGCGTCGCGATGACCGCCGGTCTGTTTTGCCGACACGCGATGTGGCAGCGCTGCGTCAGCTCGATTCGTTCACGCCGTTTGCTAAAAAGGAATCTGCCGCGAAGCATGCGGTGTTTGACTCGCAAATCGATGTTGACGCGAGTAATCGCCAAACCACGGCTGCTCCGAAAAGCCAGCCTCAGGCTCAACCTGCGGCACCGGGGAGCGACACCTCAAACAACAGCAAAGCGCATTAAGCGAAGGGGGAACCTGTGGGTCAGTGACGCCTTCCTGAGCGAACCGCCCGTTGTCAGTCGCTCGATTTTTAGCAGAAAGTCGTTGCATTCCTGCTTTGCAAGCTTGCCCTGAATGGATTAGGGTCGTGGCCGCGATGACAAATGGCTTGTTACGAATCTTGTGTTTAGGGACGATGCTGGTTGCTCCGTTGCGGGCGGATCATGTCATTGTCACCGGTGGACCATCGCTGAAACGTTGGGAGCATTACCGCTTGGAGAGTGATCGTCATGATCGCTGGTGGGGGAATTTTGTGCGAGCCTCGACGATGCGCATCGATGAGATTCACAAGGATTATGGCACTGCCCCTGCTGTGATCTGGATTGTGTATCGCCCGAGTTATGAAATGCGTGGTCAGGAAGATGGCCAACCTTATGTGGGAATGATCGAGGAACAAGCCAACAAGCGCAAGGCAAAGCTGGTGTGGATTCGCTCCGGCAAGGGCTTGATTGATGCCTTGAATTCGCGGCCAAAGGCATCGGTCGAGACCTTTGATTACTTCGGACACTCCAACAAATTCAGCTTTTGTCTCGAATACGGCGCAGAAATCATTGCCACGTGCACGCAGTGGTTGCACGAGCGGGATTTGCCGCGATTGCGTGGAGAGATTTTTCATCCCGATGCCGAGTGCCGTTCTTGGGGGTGCCACACCGGCGAGAGCATGTCGCGGACTTGGCGTGAGACTCTTGGGGTGCCGTTGATTGGTGCGCTGGGAAAAACCGATTATCGCGCGCTGGCGAAAGGGCAATTTCCGGCGGTTGACGGTGGCTGGACGCGGTGAGCGACCAGTGGGCATTAGGTTCGTTATCACCGAGGAAACAATTATTTACACTGACCATGAATTACGCAGAACTTCACACACTTTATCATCAGCCATTTTTTGATCTGCTTCAGCAGGCGCGGCAGGTCCATCAGCAACATTGGACTCACAACGAGGTGCAGTTGTGCACGTTGTTATCGATCAAGACGGGCGGGTGTTCCGAGGATTGTTCGTATTGTGCGCAGTCAGCGCGGTATCCATCTGGGGTGGATGCGGAACGATTGATGGGAACGGAGCAAGTGATGGAGCGGGCACGGCAGGCACATGCATCGGGCTCAACACGGTTCTGCATGGGTGCCGCCTGGCGCGGGGTGAGGGCGGGCACGCAGCGATTTGAGCAGGTGTTGGAAATTGTGGAAAACGTCGCAACTCTGGGCATGGAGGTGTGTGTGACACTTGGCGAATTGGGCGCGGAGGAAGCCAAGGCGCTGAAGCAGGCGGGCGTGACAGCTTATAATCACAATGTTGACACGTCGCCGGAACACTATCCCAATATCGTCAGCACCCACACGTTTGAGGACCGTTTGCGCACGATTCGCCACGCTCAAGATGCGGGCATGGCGGTGTGCTGTGGTGGAATTTTAGGCTTGGGGGAAACCATTGAGGATCGATTAAAAATGCTGGAGGTGATTTCCAACTTCAATCCACAGCCGGAGTCGATTCCGATCAATTCGCTGATGCCCATGCCCGGAACACCGTTGGCAGAAAATCCACAAGTGGATGCGCTGGCGCTGGCGCGGATGATTGCCGTGACGCGCATCGCGGTGCCTCGCGCCAAGGTGCGGCTCTCGGCGGGGCGCACACGCATGAGCGATGAGGCGCAGGCGCTGTGTTTCTTTGCGGGAGCGAATTCGATTTTCTACGGCGATAAGTTGCTGACGGCGCAAAATCCGGCGGTGGAAAAAGATCGCGCGTTGCTGGAGAAGCTCGGTCTGGGAACGCTAGCTCCGGATCCGTGTCTGGAGGCACCGGTGCGTTGCGAGGAGGCAGCGGCATCGCCGTCGTGCTGTGGGTGTGACTGATCGCAGCTGCGGCTGGGAGTTGTGGCAACGACCGCTGATGATGCACGGAGCCGCCGTGGGTGCGGTCGCTTTTCAGCGCTGTGGCGGAAATTTCTGTAACTTGCGTTGCAGTGAGCGACGGTGAAGCCCCAGTTGTCGCGCTGCTTCGCTGATATTGCCTTGGCAATCGAGCAGAACGCGCTGAATGTGTTCCCACTCAACACGCTCTAAGCTGGGAGGTTCTGTGTTGGTGACGCTGCTGATGGTGGCGTCCGTCGTGATGGGGTCTTTTTGTAAAACGTCGAGGATGCGCGTGATGTCAGTGGGTTTGGTGAGGTAATCGCATGCGCCCAGTCGCACGGCCTCGATTGCAGTCGCGATGCTGCCGTAGCCGGTGAGAATGATGACGCGGGCGTGAGGATGAAGCTCGAGTAGCTTGGCCAAGCACGGCAGGCCGTCCAGCTCTGGCATGCGCAGGTCCAGCAGTGCGGCATCAAGTTCGATTTCGCTTGCCTGCGCGATGGCCTCAGCACCGGTGCTGGCGGTGGTGACAGTGAAACCCCGTTGACGCAGAGCGCGCGCGAGGCGTTCGCGAAACTGGGAGTCGTCGTCGGCGATGAGCAGGTGTTTCATGTGGATGCGACGGTAATCATCAGTGTGAGCGTGCGACGTTGTGTTTCAAGCTCAGGCAGACCTCAGTGCCGTGGGGTTTGATGGTTTGAAGCGTGAGAGAACCATGGAGGCGCAGCGCCAGGGTGCGCACCAGGAATAGGCCCAGTCCCATGCCCTTGCCGGGTTCTTTGGTGGTGAAAAAGGGCTGACCCGCGTGGATTTGTGCCGATTCGCTTAAGCCCGTGCCATGATCGCGAACGCGCAGGTGCAGGTGGGTGGCATCGAGGTGGCAACTGACTTCGATGGCTTGTCCACGAGGATCGGCGTCGCGTGCGTTTTGCAATAAAATCGCTAGCGCTTGAATCACAGCGGTGCGTGGGAGTTCGAAGCGGCAGCCATTGCTGCGATCAAGCCAGCGATAACGCGATTGCTCTGCTGCCGGTTGGAGTGCTAAGGTTTCCTGCCAGAGTTCGGTCGCGCCGACGTGTTCCGTCACTTCGCCGATCCCGCTGGTGGCCTGCTGGTTGAGTCGATCGAGAATGCGCCGACAACGCTCAACTTCATCGCAGATCAGCTGCGCGTCATCGATGGCCTCCGGCGATGCGTTTTCGGACTTCAGCGCATGGCGAAGTTCTGAGCTGGCAAGTGCGATCGTCCCGAGCGGGCTGCCCAGTTCATGCGCCACACCGGCCGAGAGCGTGGCGAGCGCGACAAATTGCTCGTGCTGGGTCGCAGCAACCATCGCTGTGGCTAGCTCTTCTTCTCGTTGATGCAGAACACGCTGCATTTGAGACACGAACGCGGCGATCACGATGGCCGTGAGCACAAACGCCACCGCCATGCCCTGCAAGTGCCAAGAGTAACTAGGACAGCCCTGTTCGATCATTAATTCTCCCACTAAAATGGGTCGATGCCAAAAAAACAACACGGCATAGCTCATGACGCACAGCATCACCACCGCTGCCACCTGACGCGGTGATTGGGTCATGGCGGCTAGCGCGATGTGCAACAGGAAGAACGAACTGAACGGATTATGCGGGCCGCCGGTTTGATGCAGCAGCGCGCTGAGCATGGCGATGTCTAGCCACAGCAAGGCTCGCTGCCATCGACTGTGATCACCCGTGTTGCGTTGGCTGTGCCAGTGCAGCCAAGCATTGGAGCAAGCATTGAGCAGCAACAGAGGCGTGATCCCCGCCCACGGCACCCGCACATCAAACAAAACAGCCGCGAGCACGAGCGCTAACATCTGGCCGCTGACAGCAATCCAGCGCATCAGCAGCGTCCATTGCAGAGCGACGCGCTCCGAGCTTGAGCATGGGGTGGATGGCATCGACATAAGAGGAATAAAACAAGCAACAGGGCTTTGCCGCATCGTGCAAGCGCAGATGTGGGCCTGCGACAATCTGTCCAATGTCGCGACGGGCGAAGAGGCGCGGGTGTTGGGCTTGCTTGTGGGTTGCAATCAATCAAAGTTCGGTTATTCTTAAAACATGAAAAAAGTCGTTTTATGTGGCGTGGCGGTCATCGCGATTGGTGTGGCGGCCCGCGTTATTGCTCAAGATTCTACCAACACCACGATGCAGACAAAATCAGAAAAACCCACAGCGCCTAGCGGTCCGGTGCAGAAGTCCGATGAGGAATGGAAAAAGCAACTCACGCCGGAGCAATACCGCGTGTTGCGTCGTGCCGGCACTGAGGCACCGCATGGGGCGGTTTATGAACAATTCAAAAAACAAGGAGCGGGCACGTATTATTGCGCCGCTTGTGGCTCGGAACTGTTTCGCTCGGCGCACAAATTTGACTCGCACTGCGGATGGCCGTCGTTTTTTGATGCCTCGAAGCTCGATAGCGTGAAGTTGCACAAGGATGTGTCCCTTGGCATGGTGCGGACTGAGGTGGTGTGTGCCACATGCGACAGTCACCTCGGCCACTTGTTCACCGGCGAGGGTTTTAATACACCGAAGGATCAGCGCTATTGCATCAATGGCGTGACCTTGACCTTCGTTCCCGATCCCGCACCGGAGGAGGCAGCGACGAACCCCAACCCAGTGACTACTCCATCTGCAAAGCCAGAGTCACCAAAGCACTGAGGCGGAGGGACTCGCAGTGCCGATGGGCTTGCCACTGGATTCAGTTGGCTCGTGCTCGAATGGTTCCAGCTCAGTTGGTGGGTGCGGGCACTTATTCGTGTTTGCTGAGCAGATACGCCAATAAATCGCGCAGTTCGGTTTCGTTCAAGCGATTGATCAACCCAGGTGGCATGGGCGAAACATTGGATGGCTTGATCGACTTCACATCGTGCTTGGGAATTTCCTCGTGCTGCGTGAGGTCAAACGCATTGGTCGCGACGACCAAGATTTCATCCTTTTCGGCGAGAATCTTGCCGAAAACCTTCGAACCATCTTGTTTGGTGATCGCATCGAAATTGTATTGATCCGAGATCACAGCGTTGGGTTCGATGATGGATTGGGCGATGTCTCGCGCGGAGAAACGACCGGCCAAGGCCGTGAGTTGTGGACCCGAGCTGCCGCCCTCGCCATTGATCGCATGACAAGCCGCGCACAGGCTGGCCTGAAACATTTTTTTGCCTTCGGCGAGATCAGCGCCGGCCAGTCCTTTTTCCGCCAGTGCTGCCACAGCATCGACCGTCCACATGCGTCCCGGGCCACGCACTTCGGGCAAGTTGGTGAAATAATTGGCGGCGGGCGACGCTTGAGCAGAAGCAAAACGCTGTTTTTCCTCATTGGTGGCCAGACTCAGGGTTTCTTCCCGAATCATGCGCACGTATCCCTTGTAGCTATTGCCACCTTGGCAACTTGCCGCCCGCTCAATCCACGCCAAATAGCGCTCGCGCTGGCCGTTTTTCCAAGGTCCGGGCACGACACGCAGGCAGTAGGCGTAAAACAAATTTTGCACGGGGGGGTAATTTTTGAGCATTTTTTGCACGGTGCTGCCGTAGTTTTGATTGCGTGTGGCCAGCTCTGCCCAATCGGGTTGAGGATCTGGTGCGGCCGTGTCCATCGACTGGAGCACGCGTTCGACGATGTCTGGCGCCTGCAAGTAGCAGAGCATGCGGCACAGCTCTCGATTCAGTTCGAGCGATGGGCAGGGGAACAGTGGTGAAAGCAGTGGCAGGAGTTTGGACTTTTCCGCTTGAGTTGGTTCGCCATGGCGAATGAAAATCAAGCCGACGGCGCGCAGCCAATTGAGCTTTTGCGCTTCATCCAGTTCCGCCCATGGTAACTTAAGCAGGGCATTGAAGCAAAGGTCTCGGCTTTCCTTGTGATTGATGCGTGCCAGCGCAAGACTCGCCCCAATCACGCGCCAGGGATTTTTTTCGGCACTCAGACGTGCCCCCCACTCCTGCGGCGTGCGTTTTTCTAAAATCAGACGAGCGGCGTAGCGCAGTGTTCGATCAGGCGAACCAAGTTCCTGCCACGCGAGATCGAGATTCGCGCTCGCCGGCTGAAGGATGCCCTGTTCCAACTGGCGTCGGCGCTGGGTCATCTCGGGTTCTGGCAGGGCTGTCACCGGGCGGGTGGATTCGCTGCCTTTGTAGCTCACGCACCACAAGGCGGATTGAGTGCGACGCCCCCCGGTGAGGAAATACATCTGTCCGTCATGCCCGATCAAGCCATCGGTAAATGGCATGTTTTCGCCGGCGATGAACTCTTCGGTTTTCGCTTCGTAGCTCGATCCTTTCGGCTCGAGGTGAATGGCATAAAGGGTGCCAAAAGTCCAGTCAAGGGCATACATGGCGCGCTGGTAACGCTCGGGGAAGGCAGCGCCTTTGCCCGACAGCACACCCGTTGGGCAACCGGGACCGATTTCCACGCTCGGGGCCATGCTGTCTTCGTAATAATTGGGCCATTTGCCCGAACCATTGCGCCAACCGAGTTCACAACCGGGCAGCACGTGGTTGATCCGGGTGGGGCGATACCACGGCAAGCCAAGATCCCATTCCATGTCCGAGTCGTAGGCGAACAGATCGCCCTGGAGATTGAAACCAATGTCATAGGTGTTGCGGTAGCCGATGCTGACCAATTCCCAGTGATTGTCCGATGGGCGGAAGCGCGCGATCCACCCCCCCGGAGCCATGCGCGTGCGCGCGTGACCGTTGGCATCAGGCTGACGCGGCAATAGCTGATCCTCGGCCCAACTCGTGAGAGGCAAACTATCATCCATTTTCGCTAAATCGGTGTGATTACCCGCCACGAAGTAAATCCACTCGCCATCGGGAGAGGCCACCAGCGCGTGCGGCCCGTGCTCACTGCGTCCTTCCAGGCTTTTAAGCAGTTCCGGTTTGCCAAAATGATCATCACTCTGGGGATTGCTGAGGCGATACACGCCGGCTGCGCCACCGATGGTTTCATTGACCGTGACGTAGAGATTACCGCGATGCCACAGCACGCCGTGAGCGCCCGCGATCTCCGTTCCGAGCGGTTTGACCGTGGGTTCTTGGTTGGACCCCACAGGTGGCAGATCGACGAGATAGAGCACGCCATACTGATCCGCGCAAATCAGCTGACCCCGAGCGTTGATCGTCATGGCGACCCAACTGCCCTGGGTGGTCGGCACCTCATAGATTTTGCGCAGTTCGAAACCAGCAGCGACCTTCAAACCCGATGGCGGTGGGTTCGCCGTTTTGGCAAAGAGATTTCCCCATGGAGCGCTGCCCATTTTCGCCAATTCAACAGCTGGTTTCCAACTGTGAGCATCGAAGCCCTTGGTTTCCCATCCGGATGGACTCTGATCGCTGCACAGCCAAGTGCGATCGGTGCTCATGCGCAGCTCCTTGCCACTGTGGAGCGTCATTTTCAGGCTCAAAGCCAAGCCAGCGGCGGCATCGACATTTCCTGCTTCAATCGCGATCAAATTTTGCCCGCCGGGCTGAAGCAGTTTGGAAACGTCGTATTGACCGACCTGCGTCCAGTCTTGGTTCCAATCCACAAAGGTGCCATTGATCCACAAACGATACCAATTATCGGCCGAAGCGGTGATTTCCGCTGATTTCAAATCCTTTGGCACCTCGAAGTCGCGACGAAAACACACGCGCTGATTCGCGGCAGCCGTCGGTTGATCCCAAATCCATGCCACATTCAACGGATTGGCAGCAGAGGCCATCATCGGTAAAATCAGCAAAAATAACGCAAAGAAACGTTGCATGCGCGCTCATACGTGAGGCGGTGGGGGTGTCTATCGCGAGAATGAGCAATGGTGACAGCTTTGTTGTAAAAAATTCTGACTTGTTCTTGCCAGTCGGTTCTTTTCAAGGCATATGCGGCACCGTTATTCATTTTTTGCAACTGTTTTTTATCTATGTCACTCAACATTCGTAACCTGGCCATCATCGCACACGTTGATCACGGCAAAACCACTCTCGTTGATCAATTATTGCAAGCTGGCGGCACCTACCGCGAAAATCAGGCGGTGCAGGAGCGTGCGATGGACTCCATGGATTTGGAGAAGGAAAAAGGCATCACCATCAAGGCCAAGAATACCGCGGTCATGTGGAAAGACCACACGATCAACATTGTTGATACGCCGGGTCACGCTGACTTTGGTGCCGAAGTTGAGCGGGTGATGAAGATGGTGGATGGGGTGTTGTTGGTGGTGGACGCTTCGGGTGGGCCGCAGGCGCAGACGCGGTTTGTGCTGCGTAAGGCCCTGCAAGAAGGGTTGACCCCGATTGTGGTGATCAACAAAGTGGACCGTCCGTTGGCGACACCGCTGAAGGTGCGTGACATGGTGCTGGAGTTGTTTCTGGATCTGGACGCCACGGAAGAACAGTTCAATGCGCCGTTTTTGTATGGATCGGCTCGCGATGGTTATTTCATGAATCATCCCGATGATGAGCGTGTGGATTGTGCGCCGTTGTTGGATAAAATCATTGAAGCAATTCCAGAGCCCAAGGCGGATCCGGCGGCTCCGTTTTCCATGCTGGTGTCCAACATTGAGTGGGACGACTACGTCGGTCGCGTTGCGGTGGGCAAGGTGCTTGGCGGTGCAGTGAAGAAAGGCGATAACATTTGGCTGGTGCGCAAAGACGGCAGCAAGGTTGCCTCGAAGGTGATGAAGACTTTTTCCTACTCGGGTCTGGCGACGCAAGATTCGGAGGGCGGCACAGCGGGTGGGATTGTTGGAGTGGCAGCGGGCATTGAGAACATTGACATTGGTGAGACGTTATCGGGCGTTGCCGATGCCGAGCCCTTGCCGTTTGTGGAGATTGATCCACCAACGGTGCAGATGCAGTTTTCGATCAACGATGGTCCCTTGGCGGGTCGCGAGGGCAAGCATGTGACCTCGCGTGCGATTCGCGATCGCTTGATGCGGGAGTTGAAGACAAACATCTCGATCCAAGTGGAGGACACAGACACTTCGGGTGTGTTTCTCGTTTCCGCTCGTGGGGCGATGCAGATTGCGGTGATTGTGGAAACCATGCGCCGTGAAGGTTTCGAGGTGCTGGTTTCGCGTCCGATGGTGATTTACCGTCGCGACGAGCGCGGCGATTTGTTGGAGCCATTTGAGACGCTCTACATTGAGACGCCGGGGGATTACACTCAGGGCATTCTCAAGTCCTTGGTGAACCGCAAGGGCATCATGGAAAACATGGAAACGGAGGCCAGTGGGCGCACGCTGATCCAAGCGGTGATCCCGACCCGTGGCATCATTGGTTTGGAGACGGAGATTGTCAATTTGACCTCGGGTCACGGCATCATGTCGCACTTGTTCAAGGAATATGGACCGCACGCGGGTGAGATTGTGAGCCGCAGCACTGGCACCTTGGTCTCGATGGAAAATGGTGTGGCAACGACTTATTCGTTGACCGCACTGGAAGATCGGGGTGTGTTGTTTGTGGGGGCGGGAGATCACATTTATACCGGCATGTTGGTGGGAGAGAACCCGCGCATGGGCGATTTGCCGGTGAATCCTGTGAAGGAGAAGCACTTGGATAACATGCGCTCGTCGGGTAAGGATAAGACATCGAAGTTGACCCCGCCGCTGCGTTTTTCGCTCGAGCGTGCGATCGAATACATTGATTCCGATGAGTTGGTCGAGGCGACGCCGCTGAATATTCGCTTGCGCAAGCGCATTTTGGATCCCAATGAGCGCCGCCGAGTGGAAAAAGGACGCGCCGCGCGCGGTTAATCTGTGATTGATGCGTCCATCTTGACCATTTTTTGGCAGATGTGACGCATGCGGTCAAAGATCGTGATTGCCATTATCATGGCGATAAGCTTGACTGTTTTCAGTTCCCTAAATTCCAGTTGTTGTTGCATTCATGAAAAAAAACTCACTTTTTCGTCGTCGCGGTTTTACTTTGGTGGAGTTGCTGATTGTCATTGCCATCATTGCAGTGTTGGCTGCTTTGGGCTTCGCCGGCATTCAGACCGCATTGAAAAAATCCAAAACAGTGCAAACGCTGAATTTGGCCAATAATTTGAATCGCGCGATTCAAAATTTTTATGACGAGTATGGTAGCTTTCCTCAGGAAACGGTGCTTCCGACTCCGATCACGACGGCCACGGGTGCGGAAGGTGTGCAGGTTTTGCTCGTGCTGTTGGCTCAAGAAACTGCCACGAGCCCTCTCAACAAGCGCGGCATTCGTTTCTTGGAACCAACCCAAGCCAAGGGCAAGAAAGGTGGTTTGGAATACAATGTCGGCAGCACGGTGCCGACGGCGATGTTTGATGCGTGGGGTGAACCGTTTTACATCGCCTTTGATGATGACTACAACGACGAGATTGAGAACCCCTACAAAAATGTTGCCGACGCCGGTGTCGCCTTGAAAAATCCAGAAATCATTCGTGGGGTCAAGGCTGTGATCTATTCGGCTGGTGCCGACAAAAAACTTGGCACGGCGGATGATGTGAAAACCTGGTAAGGGTTGCACGATTCCCCGTGTGATCAACCCCGTTCTGGCGCGGCCAGACGGGGTTTTTTGTTGATCTCTGAAAGTGCCGTGGCGTTGCGGGCGTATGAACTGAGGGTGCGATTCTGTTGGAGCCATCACTGGAAATCGAGGCATCATGCGATGCTGAGCTGCGCGCTGGTCATCAGTGGGCAGGTGATCGCGCAGGCGACGGAGCCGACCTATGATCACGAGGTGCTGGCGGTGTTTCAGCAGGCTTGTTTGAATTGCCACAACCCCGACAAGGCGAAGGCGGGGTTGGACTTATCGACATACCGTGGCACGTTGAAGGGCGGTTCGGGAGGCAAAATCGTTGAGCCGGGGGATGTGAACTCGCGTTTGATTGCTGTTGTCTCGGGCGCAGCGGAGCCGAAAATGCCGCCTGAGGGCGAACGGTTGCTGCCGAGTCAGGTGTCGGTGTTGCAGGAGTGGATTCGATCAGGATTGAAGGAAAATCCCCAATCGGCGGCGAAACGAGCTTCGGCCAGTCGTGCGCTGGCGATGCGAATCACTGCACCTGCGACTGCGGGGGAGGTGCCGATGCCGCAAGAACTCTTGCTGGAGCCTTCATGTGTCACCTCGCGTGGCAGCGTGCTGCGTGCCATGTCGTTGTCGCCGACCGCGCCTTTGCTGGCAGTTTCCTCTCAGCAACAAGTGTTGTTGGTGGATACGACGAAGGCAGAACTTTGTGGCGTGCTGGCCTTTCCCGAGGGCGAACCTCAGTCGCTGAGCTTCACGCCAGATGGGCGTTTCTTGCTCGTCGCTGGAGGGGTGCAGGGGAAATCGGGCTCCATGGTCCTGTTTGACGTGGTTCGCGGGACGCGTGCGGCCGTGGTTGGGCGCGAGGTCGATGTCATTTTATCCGCAGATGCGCGGCCGCAACTGGATGTTTTCTTCAGCGGGTCGCCATCCCGATTGCTCAAAGCCTGGCAGTCAGGTCAAGACGATCCGTTGCGGGTGGTGAAAAAGCACCCAGATTGGTTGGTGGCTTTGGATGTCTCGCCAGACGGTGTATTGCTGGCAACGGGGGACCGGGTGGGCGGTGTCATGACTTGGGAAGCTCAGTCCGGAGCGGAGTATTTTCCGTTGCGTGGTCACCAAGCGATGATCACGGGCTTGGCATTTCGGCCCGATTCCAACGTGCTGGCTTCGGCTTCGGAGGACAAGTCGGTGCGGATCTGGGACATGCAAGACGGCAAGCAGGTGAAGCAGTGGGATGCCCATGGTGGTGGCGTGACAGCTCTGGCCTGGTCTGCGGATGGTGGTTTAGCCACAGTGGGGCGGGATCGACGCTTGAAGCTGTGGAAAGCGGACTTTTCACTGCTGCGCGACGAAGCGCTGGACCAGATCGTGCCCACGGCCGTGGCCTGGGATGTGGCGAGAAAGCGGGTCATCGTTGGCGACATCAGCGGGCGGGTGCGTTTTTTTGATACCGAGATCGGAAAATGGGTGGCGGAAATGAGCAATCAGCCGCCGTCGATCGCGCAGCGTTTGCAGCAGCTGGGAGCGGAGTTGCAACAACTGAAGGATGCCCTCACCAGTGCGAATGCTGACCCCGCCGTGGAGCAACAGCGTCAGCAACATCAGCAGATGCTGGAAGCTCAATGGAAGCGCTGGAACACCGCATCGCTACAGCTGGTGCTGCATCATGAACGCGAACGCGAGCAACAACTTGCGAGTGAAAACGAAGAGCGCATCGAGCAGTTTTCGGAATCGTGTCGTCAGTTGGCAAATCTTCGTGAGGAATGGTTGGCGGTGCGGCAGAGGGTGCGCGCATGGCGTGCGCATGACACCCCGTGGCAGGGTGAGGAAACCGACGAATTTCATGCGATGCAAGCGGCTTCATTGATCCGTTGGCAGTGCTTGCAAGAGCGATTGCACCAATTGGAGCAGGAAATCGTGCAGCGCCGTCGCGCGATTGACGGGGCGGCGCAGCAACAAGCGGAGCAGCAACGGCGCACGCGTGAAAGTGAGCAGCGCTACCGACAATCGCTTGCAGGTTGAGAAACCGCGGCGATAGTCACGGTGATGCAGCTGGAGCAAGATTGGCAGATTTCATACCGGCAGGGAGTTTGGGTGGAAGACTGCCAGTTGTGGTTGGATCCAGCGCGCGCTCAGCCATGGGCCTTTGTTTCGCACGCTCATGCCGATCATGTGGCGCGTCATCAGCGGATGTTGTGCTCCCGCGAAACCGGATTTTTGCTCAAAAAACGCTACAATATCGCGGCAGAACGTCTGGTGATGTTGGAGTTTCTTCAGCCGTGGAGTCAGGATGGTTGGCGCTATGAACTATTGCCAGCTGGACACATCACGGGTTCGGCGATGCTGCATCTTAGCTCCGAGCGTGATGGCCGCAGCTTGCTATACACGGGCGACTTCAAGCTCCAGAGCTCGCGCACGGCGGCATCAGCGCAGTGGCGGCCGGCGCAGCTGATGATCATGGAAACGACATTTGGACTGCCGCAATACTGCTTTCCGCCCCGCGCGCAAGTGGAAGCGGAGCTCGTGGATTTCGTGAAAAATTGCCATCAAAACGGTCAAACGCCGGTGCTGCTCGCCTATTCCTTGGGCAAAGCGCAGGAACTTGCGGCGTTGCTGGCGGAACATCAGCTACCGATCATGTTGCACGAAGCTGTGATGAAAATGCACCTTGCTTGTCAAGAACTCGGTGTGGCCTTGCCGCCCGCTTCGTTGTGGACAGGGGAAGTCCCCGCTGGTGCCACACTGATTGCGGCCCCGCAGACGCGCCGACTCGCGCGTTGGAAGCAATTGCAGCAACCTCAGGCTGCGGTGGTTTCGGGCTGGGCTCTGCTGCCTGCGCATCGTTACCGCGCCGGCGTCAGCACAGCGTTTCCTTTATCGGACCATGCTGATTTTAACGAATTGTTACAAAGTGTCGCGCTGGTTAATCCGAAAAAAGTTTTAACTTTGCACGGTAGCGCGCGTCAATTTGCCGCGATTTTGAGAAGAAATGGCTACGAAGCTTGGAGCGTTTTTGGTCAAGACCAATTGGAGTTTAATGGTTTTTTCACTTGAACACTTTGATTTTAATAATAAAGGAAAAAAATTAATAAAAGCAGCATTGCAAAGCATTCAAAAATCGGATTAGTTTCTGTGCGTGAACCGATTTTCGATTGCTTTGAGCGAAGCGTTAAGGGGAGCGCAGATGAAGCGTTCCGTCTTGCTTGCACAGACAGAGATTGGCGCCACTGCGATGTCCCGCTACCTTCATGGGAAGGCGCTTCCGAAGCCTGATGCCTTGGTTCAGATCATCGATGTGTTGCCGCAAGAGCATGCTTGCAACGTGTTGATTAGTTACTTGCGCGCGCTGTTTCCCGAGCACGTGAGCCAGATGTTGAGTGTGTCCGTGGCGGACGCCGCCTCTGAAGGGGTAGTGAGCGTGGTGTCATCGTGTCCGCAGGAAATCGAGCTCGCCCTGGCGACCTTGCGGGAAATGGCGATTCAGCGCGGTGAGGTTGCGGATTTGCTGATGCACTTGTGCCGGGTGATCAATCGTTGATCAGTCTCGGCTGCGCGGCGACGTGGGTTCTTTTTCGACGTGGGTTCTTTTCGCTTTCGTCATCTTTGCCCGGTGCCTCTGTTTTACGCCACAGGGGCAATCGGTCGTTGTATTTTTTAGAACAATCGGGCTTATCTCAGCAGCGGGTCGAATGGCGCATCGCTCGCGTGATCGGTTTTGCTGGGATCAATGCTGAGCATCCCGTCGCGAAACTCGAAGTTTGCCATTTCCTCAAAGCCGTAGTGGATTTCGGTTTCGAACTGTTTTACTAGCGAGATGTAACTGGGCAAAATGAAACGCAATAGACCCTCGGGAATCACCAGTTGACCGATGCGTCCGCCGCGCCGAACCGCTGATTCACCGATCAGGGGGCCGCCGTTGAAGTGGACTTGGGTGCGTCGCTCGCCGTTGGAGTCTTCGGTTTGCTCCAACTGCACCCACATGGACACAGTGTGAGCCCAGCCGAAGCAATGTCGCAGCAGAATGATTTCCGCCCGTCCGCTCTCCAATCGCACCAGCACGCGGTCGAGCTTGATCCAACGCGCCAGCACCCCGCCTTGATGGCATTGGAGGGTGCGTGTCAGGAAGTGATTCACTTCCTGCTCGGACAAATGGATCGCGTAATTGTGCTCCAGCGCGCGGCGAAAAACAGCGACCATGTCGCGCCGACCACTTTGCCAAGAGGTGTCAGCCGCGCCATCGACGTCATTGAGCGATTGTGGAATGAAGCACAGCACCACCGCGTAACCCAGAGCACTGATCACGACACTCAGAATGACGATCATCGCATGGCGGCGTCTGCGGCCGCGCGGTTGTTGGTGTTGTGTCTTTGATGTTTTTAGCATGATGGCGTAGGGTTTGCTGGGTGGGCACGTCGTGCTTGGCGATCAGTCCACCGTTAGCCTTGGCTCCGCATGAGGCAAGCGCGGTATGGCAGCGAGCAGACGCTGGGTGTAGGGATGAACGGGGGATTGAAACAGTGTTTCAGTGTTGTTCTGTTCGACGATGCGCCCTTTTTCCATGACCATTACCCGATCGGCGAGGTAACGCACCACCCCGAGGTCATGGGAGATGAACAGCAAGGTGAGATCGAAACGCTGACGCAGTTCCAGTAGCAGGGTTAGAATCTGTGACTGAATCGACACATCCAGAGCTGAAACGGGTTCATCTGCAACGATCAATTGCGGACGGGGAGCCAAGGCGCGCGCAATTGCAATCCGCTGCCGTTGACCACCGGAGAACGAATGCGGGTAGCGATCAGCCGCTTGTGCGTCCAGACCGCAGGAATCCAGCAGCTCAATCACCGCAGCGCGCAGTTGCACGCCACGCAGATGGGGTTGGCGTTGGCACAACGCTTCCGCCAGTGTCGCGAAAACACTACGGCGTGGGTTGAGCGAGGCATGAGGATCCTGAAAAATCATTTGAAAATCCAGCCGTTGCCGTCGTTGCTGACGATTGGATCCGAGGCTCAGTTGCTGGCCGGCGAGTCGCACCGCGCCTTGACTGGGCTCGAGCAATTGCATGATCATCCGCGAGAGAGTGGACTTGCCGCAACCGGATTCGCCCACGAGACCGAGAATCTCGCCTTTTTCGATCTCAAAGCTCACATCATCCACCGCCACAAATGCTGCGTCGCCTGGTAACCACGGCAAGCGGCGCCGAGCGGGGTAAATCTTGCTGAGATGGGAAACTTCCAGAAAGGCCATGACACTTGATGTTTAGACTCTGCGAACGTTGTAGATGGGGCGCATTTACTTGGCTAAAGAACGATTATAGCCATCCAAGAGAGCGCGAAACTCCTCAGGAAAATCCTCGCTGTTCGAGCCAGAGGCCTTTGGCACGCGGCGTTCCTCCACCGCGCTGCTGCCGTTCGCCGTGCTAGGTGTGGAGGCGCTGGCGGATGCGCCGTTGTTGCCATTGCCCGGTTGTGGTCCCGATGGCTCCCCGCTGGATCGCTTTTTTTCATCGGCCTCGGCATTTTCTCCCATCATCCGTTTCATCATCTCCATCATGCCCTGCGCGCCTTTGTTTTCTCCTTGGCCTTGAGAATGATGTTGTTTGGCAGCATTAAAAATTTTTTCGATCACCTCGGTCTGCGTGGCAATCGTCGCGCCGCCGGTGTTGCGTTGTTCGAGATGATCGATCACTTCGTTCATCACCGTTTCCACACCATCCAGCAACTCAATGACCTCAGGCTCGGTTTGTTCGATTTTTAGTTGCTGCACGTCGGCCGTGAGATGATCTTGGTGAGCTGCCAGTTCCTCGGCTCCCCGGCGGTGATGCTCCTCGGCTGTCGCGCGGTCCTGAATCTTGGCCTGATTGGGCGTTGCCGGGGCTTCTGCTAGGGCAGACGGCGCGCCAGCCAGCATGACTAGCGCAACGGCAACCAAGGAAAAGGGCGTGAAACGAGCTTTCATGATGCGGGTGCAAATGAGCGTTTGAAGTCCTCCAGCGCGCGGGTGCGGGAGCGCAGATCTTGTTCTTGTTGAATGAGCTTCATCACGCGCAGCATGAACTCAAAGTCCTCGTCCTCGGGATTGCTCGCTCCGTTGCCGCCACCCTGTCCTGCTGCTGGACCCGAGGCGCTGCTCTCGAGCATGCCCGCCCACTGACGCAGCAGCTCGGCCCAATGCTTGCTCGCTTGGGTGGCGCGGCTGCCCAGATTGGATCGCACCAAATCGCGCACGGACTCCAGGCCAGGGTCGGTCTTGGCATCGGTCATCGCCGTCAGTATTTTCTGATAAATTTCTTTGTTCGTGCGGGTGAAAAAATGTCCCAGATCTTCTTGCAGCCATCGCACGTCTGCGCTGTTTCCCGCTTGTTGAGCCTCTGCAGCGTGCAGTTGAGTGAGCACGGCAGGATCGACCCGATTCAGGGGCAAACCCAGCGATTGCTCGAACTGAGTCATCAGTTTTTGGGCGATTTGCTCCTGCTGGCTCGCGGCTTTTTTGAGTCGGTTGATGAACGTGGACGCCTCCAGAGACTGATTGGCCTCGCGCGCGCGCTTGAGGGTTTCTTGCATTTTTTTCAGTGCGCGCTGTTGCTCCTCCACCGCGCTGTTGAGATCTTTTTTGCTCTGTTCCGGCGTGTTGTTGTTTTGTTGCGCCTCGCTGAGTTGACGCTCGATCTGAGGCAGATCCTGCTGGGAGAGTTCGTGCAGCGATTGCATGGTTTCGCTCAACCGCTGTAGCGTCGCGGGGTCGATTTGACCATTGCGCAGGGCGTCCTTCAGCAATTGTTCGGTGCGTTGGTGCAGGTCACTGAGGTGCTGCCGGTTCTCGGCTTCGAGCTGCTGCTGGGCTTGAAGTTTGAGCTGATTGGCAGGCTGTTGCAGCTCATCGTCGCTCAGGCGTTGCAGGCGCTGGTTTTCCTCAAAAGCACTGGTCTCGTGGCGGGCGCTGTCCTCGAGCTCGCCGATGGTGCGATCGAACAACTGCCCGAGCCACTGGGCGTGATCCTCGCGACTGAGAATGTGCAGGGTGATCGGTTCAGAAAAATGACGCGGGCGCTCCGGTCGCCAATCGGTGGCATAGCTGCGGAGCAAAAGCTTCTGTGGCCCGATGCCCTGAGCCTGGGGACAAAAATTCAACACGCGGCTGCGTTTTTTTTCGGAGCGTGCGCTGCTGCTAGCAAGGGGCAACTCACCCTGCGCGAGGGAGTTAGCCGCACGCGGATCCGGTTCTCCTTGCCAGACCAAACCCCAGTCGCGCACGCCATAATCATCCTCACAAGTCAGTGTGATCTCGATGGTTTCATCGGCAAGCATCACCCGCTGCCGTTCCTGACTCAGCAGCTCGCAGGTCGGGGCTTGATCGCTGATGGGATCGATTCGCAGTTGAAAATCCTGTTGACTGTCCAGACCCAGGGTATCGGTCCACTGCATGGGCACGGTCAGAGGTTCATGCCTCATCATCAGCGCTGGTGACACCGCGCGGTCGTGAGCGATGGTCATCGCGGTCGCCTCCGGCAAAGGCGATTCCTCCAGCGCGGGGTTGCCATCGAGAGCTTGCGCTGGGCCAATCCGCGCGGAGGCGAGTGGGCGATTGCTCTGGAGCTGCAGTTGCAACGTGGCTTCGCTAAGCACCGAGACATTGCCATCGCTGAGATCGATGACCTGGCTCGCTAATTGCAAGTAATCGGGAAAAGTGACGATGGCCTGTGCCGCATTCAGGCTTGGTCGTCCCACAGCGTTGAGAGCGATGTCCTGTTGCAGATCCCCGACTTGCAAGCGCAGGGTGGTGGATCGTTGCTGCGGTGGCAGGGTGAACACGTATTCGCGTCCTTGGCGCGTGGCGCGCAGGGTTGGGCCTTGAGGTAAATTCAAGGTGGCCACTTGCGGTTGCCACTCGCTCAGCGGACTGAGCCGCACGCGCAGTTGCTGGGTTTCACCCAGCGGAACAATCCACGGTTGCGGAAGTTTCTCAATGGAGGTGAAGGTGTAACGCGGCTGATCAGACCAGGGCAGCGCCCAACGCATCAAGGAGTTTTGCAAGGCGCGTGGCACAAAAATCGCGGCGGCTATCAGCACGACGATCGTGACCGCGACGAGCGCGCCAATTTTTTTTAGCCAACTGGGAGGAAGGGACTCGCTCAGTGTCAGTTGTTCCATTTCCCTCGCCACAGACTGCATCGCCGCCAGCCGCAGGGCGGGGGAGGTTTGCTGAACCGAGGCTTCTTGATCCTGCAATTCTAAAATTCCCAGCAAACGGTCGCCGAGATGTGGATGTCGCATTGCAATCAGTCGCGCCAGAGCACGGTCCTCGCGGTGGCCCCAGATCCAGCGCCGCAGCCATAGCGGCACAAACAACGCAAAGAGCGACGAACCCAACAGCAGCAGTAACAAACGCAACCACCCTGGTGTCACCATTAAGCGATCCAAAAGCGCCACCATCAGCCATGAGATCAGCAAACCCGCCAAGCCCGCTAATAGGGCTTCGGCGATCCGCATGCGCCACAACTGCCTGCGATAGTGCGCGAGCAACAGACGTAGCGACTCCGGGATGCGGGTGTGATGGGTTGTATCGGGCTCAAGCGACATCGGGATTCTCATCAGCTGACGCAAACAGCAAGCTCTGCGGCAATCTGTTCTCACAATTTAGCCGGATTGCCAGAAGATGCCAGCAGAAAGTAAGCAGGTCCCCGAAAATCAGGCCAGTGGCTAAGCTATGATTGTGGTGTGTGGACGCGGTCTGTATCACGAACCGAACACGCAAAATGAAAGACAAACGCAGAAGACATGACCCCGAATTCAAGGCCCGCGTGGCGCTTGAGGCGCTCAAAGGCGCTAAAACCATCCAGCAGATTGCCAAGGAATTCGACATCCACCCAGTGCAAGTTTCCGAGTGGAAGAAAACGATGGCCCAAGGAGCATCGATCGGTCCGACCAGGTGTGGTGCGCCGACATCACTTACGTTCCAATGCCCAGAGGCCACGCTTACCTGTGCGCCGTAATGGACTGGAAATCGCGCAAGGTGCTGAGCTGGGCGCTTTCCAACACCATGGGCACCGACCTTTGCCTGGAGGCTTTGGAGATGGCTCTGGACGCCACCGGCAGGGTGCCGGAGATCTTTAACACCGATCAGGGCAGCCAGTTCACCTCGGCGAAATGGACGGGGCGTCTGACGGAACTGGGAGTGAACATCAGCATGGACGGCAAAGGTCGCTGGATGGACAACGTCTTCATTGAGCGACTTTGGAGAAGGATCAAATACGAGCGGATCTATCTGTTTGAACACAGCTCACTGCCAAGCTTGCGCAAAAGTCTGCAAAAATGGTTCAGTCTCTACAACACCTGGCGGCCCCACGAAAACCTCGGCAACCTGACCCCGTCCGTGGTGTATCAGGCAATGAGAGCAAAGCCCAAGGTTGCATGAGTCCGCCCAAACTTGCCCAGCCGCTACGGCCAATTTGGGCTGCCTCCGCTCTAGGCTCCGCACTGCACTTCGCTACGCTGCGTTGCGTTGCGTGCTGAGCCTTCCGCTCCAGCAGCGCAAACCGAGTCCCTCCCCAATCTATCCTTGATCCAACATCCATGATCTACTATTAATCGGCCGCATCTCTCCACCATAGCCTAGTTTAGCCTCTCAGTGGTCGGATTTTCGGGGCCGCCTCACTATCGGACTCATGCAGGTATAGCGGCTGCTTCACGATCACCATCGCAAGCTCGGTAGCACTGGCCAGTGTGGCGAGAAGTATGAATGCGGCAAATCGGATCATGGAGAACGTCGCTCGTCAGCCGCCGAGCGAAGCGAGGTTGGCTGAACGAGCTTGTTCGGCTTTCTGGTTAGTTTGCTTTTAAAATTGATGAGGCTGTTTAGGAAGCAGCAACCGGAGACGTATATCACAATAGTCCACGTCAATAGGACAGTAATAAACTGAATTCCGCCGTGCGTCTCACTTGGAAGAAGCCTTGTAGGCATCGAGAGGATGTTGCCAAAAACCCACCAAAACTGCCCTGTCGAATTCGGGTCTGATGAGGCAAAGTTCCATAAACTGCATATCAGCATAAGGATGAACACAGAACCCATACTGAACAGGAGCAATAGTGGGCGAAGCCTTAGGGATGTCCTCATTTTCTTTGCCGAACGACTCGGATCAGGCGACG
>CAZREM010000023.1:0-22185 GCA_964599325.1 uncultured Verrucomicrobiales bacterium
AAATCTCGCGGGTCGTCCGATCAATGTCAATTCCCCGAAACAGCTGGGCGAGTTGTTGTTCGACACCCTCCAGCTCGATCCCAAGGCCAAAAAAACGGCCACCGGGCAATACAAAACCGATGAAGCCACGCTGCAGCAACTCGCCGGACGCCACCCGATCATCGATACCATTCTGGAATACCGTGAAGCCAGCAAGCTGAAGTCCACCTACATCGATGCGTTGCCGGAGCACATTCACCCCCGCACCCAGCGGCTGCACACCACCTTTCACCCGCTTGTCGCGGCAACTGGACGCCTTGCCTCAACCGATCCCAACTTACAAAACATCCCGATCCGCTCAGGCACGGGACAAAAAATCCGCAGCGCGTTCATCGCGCGCCCGGAAACCAACGGCGCGTTTCAATTGCTGTCGTGCGACTACTCGCAAATCGAGCTTCGCATCATGGCCGCGCTTTCCGGCGATCCCTCCATGATTGAGGCCTTTCATCGCGACGAAGACATCCACCGCGCCACAGCAGCTCGCGTGTTCCATGTTGCACCCGCGGAGGTGGATTCCGCCATGCGCCGCAGCGCCAAGATGGTCAACTTTGGCATCATTTATGGCATTTCGGCATTTGGACTCGCTCAGCGCCTGCAAATCAGCCGTAGCGAGGCGGCAAGCATCATTGAACGCTATTTTCAACAATACCCTGCTGTGAAGGCATACATGGAAAGCAGCATCGCCACGGCACGCGCGGCGGGCTACACCACCACGCTGAGCGGACGTCGCCGGTTGCTGCCGGATCTCGCTTCGGCGAATGCCAACGTGCGCAGCAACGCCGAACGCGCAGCGATCAACACTCCCATCCAAGGCAGCGCCGCGGATATGATCAAACTGGCGATGATCCGTATTGATGCCCGACTGCAAGGATTTCAAACGCGCATGCTGCTGCAAGTGCATGACGAATTAGTATTCGATCTGCATCGCGACGAACAAGCGGAGCTGGTTCCGAAAATTCTCGCCGACATGCGCGACGCCCTGCCGCTGCCACACGAAGTTCCTATCCTGGTCGAGGCTGGAATCGGCCCAAACTGGCTAGCAGCGCATTGATCGACGGATCCGAGGCTTCAAGCAGGAGGAACGCGCGAAGACCGGCTCAAGGCTGTAAATTTCTTGCCTGCATGTAATCATCGATGCGTTTTTTCCATGGCACATTGCCTTTTTCGCGTTCGTCCGGCGTCACTTCCAGCACGAAACCCAGCAATTCAGCCGCGTCTTTGGCAATAGCTTCGTGTTCGGAGTTCAACAGCGCATAAGCCGTCGGCAATTTCACGATTTCATCACGATTGAACGCATCGTCGAGCAAGGTGCGCTGCAACAATTCGCTCTCGAAACTGCCATTTTCCAGCCAAGCACGGATCAGCTCCTTGTGATCGCGATCCGGTGTTAAATTTAACGCATGCTGCAAGGCATCCACTCGCTGGTCCGCTGCTACCTTGCGATTGCAGGCGATCTCCACCAGACCAATGGTCGCATCTCGTTGGCTCACGTGATCATCTGCCAACAGCTGATCCATTGCCTTTTCGACCTTCCCAGCCGCACCGGGTTGTGTCGTGCGCCGTCGCTCCGGCACCGCTTCACCGTCAGAGCTGGCCGAACCGACATCCCGCGCCGAGCGCGCCGCCGCAGGGGAATCGCTGCTTGCTGGCGGACTCTTGTGCTCCGCTGCTGCAGGCGCGGGGGGCGACGTTCGATCACGAACCACAATGAGCAACACAGCCACGACCAGCATCACAATGCCGAAGATCACAGAGCGCCGATTTTTCATGCTTCACAGCCAAGCGCATCCACAAGCCGCTGTCAATCGCGGAACCTCAGCGTCCCGCCATGCGCGAATCCGAGTGCGAAGCTCCGCTTGACCCACCGCAAGTTCCGTGTAATCTGCGCCTTCAAGCCATGAGCGAGGCCGCCACTCAATACAAAGACACACTTACCCTGCCACAAACCAGTTTTCCCATGCGGGCTGATCTTGTGGAAAACGAACCCGCGCGCTTGGAGCGCTGGGAGCGAGCAGGGCTCTACCACCGCATCCTCAGCCAGCGCGAAGCCGCTGGAGCGCCGCGCTACCTGTTGCACGATGGCCCTCCTTTTGCCAATGGCGATGTTCACATGGGCACGGCACTGAATAAATTACTCAAGGATCTGGTGGTCAAATCCAAAACCATGGCTGGCTATGCCGTGCCATTCGTGCCGGGCTGGGATTGCCATGGCTTGCCCATCGAATTCAAAGTCGTGAAACAAGCAGCAGGACTCGAGGCAGGGGAAATCCGCAGACGCTGCGCGGAATTCGCGCGGGGCTTCATCGACATCCAACGGGCGTCTTTTCGCCGTCTCGGGGTTTTTGGTGATTGGCAGCACCCCTACTTAACCCTCGATCCGGGCTACGAGGCAAACATTCTGCGCGTCTTTGCCAAATTGGTGGAAAATGGCAACATCTACCAAGCCAAGAAGCCCGTTCAATGGTCCTACGGAGCGCAAACGGCACTCGCTGAGGCCGAGGTGGAGTATCAGGACAAGGAAAGTCCGGCGATCTTTGTTGCCTTTCCACTCGTCAGCGGCGATTGGGCGAATCAAGCGAGCATGGTGATCTGGACAACCACGCCATGGACACTACCCGCGAATCTCGGACTCGCGGTGCATGGGGAGTTTAGCTACATCGTCGGGCGTTTTGAACGCGCCAGCGACAATCGGAGCGAAACACTGGTGATCGTGCGTGAGCTGATCGAGGATTTTCAAACAAAAACGGGCTTCGTGCTGACAGAAACCCTCGCAGAAATCAAGGGACGCGCACTAGAAGGGGCCGAAGCTCAGCACCCGTTTTTGCCGCGGACATCAAAGGTCATCCTGGCGGGATTCGTCACCACCGACGTCGGCACGGGCGTGGTTCACATCGCTCCCGGGCACGGTGCAGACGACTACGCGGCGGGTCAGCAAAACGGCCTGGCGGTCTTGTCACCTGTCGATGACGAGGGCAAATTCACCGCTGAAGCGGGCTTGGAGGAGCTGATCGGGCTTCATGTCTTCAAATCCAATGACCGCATCATCGAGATTCTGACGGAAAAAGGTTGTTTGCTCGGTCGCGAGGTTTATCAGCACTCGTATCCGCACTGCTGGCGCTCGAAAACGCCGATCATTTTTCGCGCGGTGGAGCAGTTTTTCATTTCGCTGCAATCACTGCGTGGACCTGCATTGCGCGAAATCGATGAAACCGAGTGGCTGCCCGCATGGGGACGCAACCGGATTCATGGCACGGTCGAGGCGCGTCCCGACTGGTGCATTTCTCGCCAACGCACCTGGGGAGTGCCTCTGCCTGTGTTCTTTGATCCCGATGGTCAGGCGATTCTCAGCGCAGAGCTAGCGCGTCGCGTGGCGGATCTCGTTGAGACCGAGGGCACGAATTTCTGGTTTGAGCAAAGCGATGCTGAACTGGCGCAGCGGCTCGGTTTGCCGGAGGGCGTAAAAAAATGCCGAGACACGCTCGATGTCTGGATCGATTCTGGTTGCTCGCATGTGGCGGTTCTGGATGCGCATCCGCAGCTCCACGCCCCCGCCGATCTCTACCTCGAGGCCACCGATCAGCATCGCGGCTGGTTCCAGAGCTCGCTCATGCTCAGTGTGGCCTACCGTGGAAAGGCTCCTTACAAAACAGTTCTCACCCATGGTTTTGTGGTGGACAAAGACAAAAAGAAATTGTCGAAATCCGAGGCTGAAAAAGCCGGCAAGCCCATCGATGCTGCTCATTATTACAACAAATACGGTGCCGACATCGTGCGCCTATGGGTGTCGTCGGTCGATTGGCAGAACGAAGTTCCTTTCGGTGAAGAACTGTTCAAGCAAGTGGCCGAGCCCTACCGCCGCATTCGCAATACCTTGCGCATTCTGCTGGGAAATCTCGATGGTTTCGCAGCGCCAACAGCCGCGGGCGATCAGATTGCATTCGCGCAAATGCCGTTGCTGGATCGCTGGATTCTCGAGCGCCTGCACAGCGTCACGGTTGAGTGCCTGAAGGCCTACGAATCCTTCGAATTTCGCAAGGTATTTAATGCGATCAACCAATTCTGCACCAACGACTTGTCTGCGGTGTATATCGATGTCACCAAGGATCGCATGTATTGTGACGCGCCAAACTCGCATCGCCGTCGCGCCACGCAAACGGCCATGCAGATCGTGCTGGATCACCTGCTGCGCCTGCTGGCTCCGATCCTCGCTTACACCGCAGATGAAGCGTGGGAGCACGCCCCCTTCACGTCGGGTCATGTTCACGAGCAATGCTTCCCGCAGCTGAATAACGAGCACGCGAGTCTCGAAGCCAGCGCTGTCATGGAGCGGCTATTTGTGATTCGCCACAGCATACAAACCGCCATTGAGGCACAGATTCAGGCAAAAAACTTCTCACGCAACAACGAAGCCCGCGTCGTGTTGACGGTGCCGAGCGATGACCTGGCCTGGACCGCCCTCACGGACGTCGAAGCGATGAAAGAGCTGTTCATTCTCGCCGAGCTAGAAGTGCAAGCTGGTGCTGAATTGAGCGCCATCGTGAGCAAAAGCGCGCATGGACTGTGCCCGCGTTGCCGCCGCCACGAGGCTCTCAATCCTGCCGGCCTGTGCCTGCGCTGCGATCAAGTTCTAGTGGCACGACGCTCATGAACAGCTTCTTCGCTCGTTTGGCTCTGTGGGTGAGCCTGCCGCTGTATGGGCTCGACCAGCTCAGCAAATGGTGGATTGTGCTCCATTTCCCCGAGCCAGCTGTGGGCTATCGCGAAATCGCGCTCAGCTCCTGGTTTCACATCATTCGCGTGCACAATCAAGGCGTGGCGTTTGGACTGGGCAACGGCACCCCCTGGGCTCCAGTGGTTTTTTTGCTGGTGCCGCTGCTGGCTCTCTACTTGCTGCGCGTTTTTTGGCAAAAAGGAGTTTTTGCGGATCGCTGGGCGCAGCTGGCGGTGGCGTTGCTGCTCGCGGGGATTCTCGGCAATTTGACCGATCGTCTCGCGCAAGGATTTTTCCTCTCGCACTTGCAAACGGCGGATTTCTGGACTCGCTTGTCGGCGGGCTACGTGGTGGATTTCATCAGCATCTGGCTGCCAGGCTTCGAGTGGATCATGCCGCAAAGTGGTGGCTGGTGGCCAACGTTTAACGTTGCCGATTCCTGCGTGTGCACGGCGGCGGCGCTACTGTTTTTATCGCAATGGCTGCAACCCACCGCGCATTCACGCAAGGACAGCGGCCGCTAACAGTCACACCAGCTTCGATGCACGCCGTTGCTCCCATTCTGCTGCTTTGCCTCACGGGCAGTCTGATGGTCGGCAAGGCGCAGGCGCTGGACTTGCGCTGTGCCACGCTCAATGTGCGCTACGAAAACAGCGAGGACACCGGCGCGCGCGCTTGGTCGGCGCGGCTGCATCACTTGGTGACCTGCATCCGCCGCATCGATGCCGATGTCTTCGGTGTGCAGGAAGCCCTTCAAGGTCAGGTGGCTGACTTGTGCGTGTCGCTGCCCGATTATCATTACTTCGGCGGTGGACGCGATGACGGGGGCAAACGTGGCGAGCACAGTGGCATCTTTTACAAAAATCAGAGCTGGCAGGCTGATCCCAACGCGTGTGGGCTTTTTTGGTTGTCGGATACCCCCGAGATTCCAGGGTCCACCAGCTGGGGCAATGAACTGCCGCGCATGGTCACCTGGCTGCGACTCATCAACCCCCGTGGCGAGGGTTTCACGGTCTGGAACACTCATTGGGATCATCGCCATCAGGGTTCACGACTGAAGGCAGCTCAACTCATCGCCCAACGCATTGATCAACGACGCTACGCCGACGAACCTGCCTTGCTGCTTGGCGATTTCAATGCCACCGAGGGCAATCCCGCCGTGGATTTTCTCGCTGGGCGCAGTCCGGGATGGAGCAACGCGCTCTGCGATGGCTTTGATCTGCTGCATCCGGAACGCCGCCAGCGCCGCACCTTGCATTTTTGGAAGAATCATCGCGATGGCTGGGCCAAGATCGATCACATCCTGGCCTCGCGTCCGGTCGTATTTCACACAGCCACGATTCACGACAGCTCGCTCTCCTCCACTCCCGGCCACGAACCGTATTCGGATCACTACGCTGTGTCATCATTTCTCAGCTGGCCCCGTCAACGCCAAGCCACCAAGCAATCCAAGCCATGAACACCGCCTGTCGGCAATTTTTCCATCGCTAGATACTTGTCAAACCACCATGTGGCACTATGATAACCAGAACGTTCGAATCTCGTGGAAGTTTTTTTTGCTAAAATGCGGATCAGTGCCGGGATGGCGCACTTGCTCTCAGAAGCGGGTGTTCGTGATTTGAACCTATTGGCATCGCTGTCAGCTGATGACCTGCTGGATCGGCTTCACGAGGCCAACATGCGCAATGAGGACCCAACTGTCTTGCCCACACGTGTGAAGGCGCAGTTGTGGATTGAGGCCGCACGCGAGATTCTAGCGGATCGCCCACGGGGCGCCAAGACCGTGGCAGCAGTGGCACCGGCGGCGGTGTCCGCATCGCGCAAGTGGATCAACTGGGAAGAGAATCCCGAACTCGCGGCCTTGATCAGCTCCGCGCCCGTTGCGCTGCCGTTACCGGGGCGCTTGCTCATGGAGAAAAACCTAGCGGTCAGTGAAATTCCCGCCGCAGCCTTGCTCAACAACGCGCCGATTGATCAGGTCATGCGCCTGACCAGTCGTCACGCCGAACGCAGCACTCCGCGCACCACGGGTAACGCCGCCGTTCAAACCATTTCTTTTCAGCCCGCGCGCAACGAAGTCGCACGTGAAAAGCTGCGCTCAACTCAGGAGTTTCTCAAAAACGCTCCGGTGATACCCGCTGCAAAGCCTAACCATGATGATGCGACGAGCGAGGGGGAAAGCCATTTTGATAACGACCGCGTTCGTCTTCTGCGCGCGCCCCGAGAGGAGACAAATCGAGGTCGCGATCCGCGATCGCGTTGGTATATTCGTGGCGTGCTTCATCCCAGCCCCGCACAAGTGTGGTTCGGCGGGCTGTTTGTGATGATTTGCCAACTGCTCATCCCCATCGGTTTCATCAGCGCGATTCTTTTGCTTTTATTGGATCAATTTCCGAACAATTACAGCTGGGTGCCGCGCTGGTTGCTCATTTTCCCCAGCTCATTGCCGATTTTTGGCTTGTTGTATCTCATCACTGGTTATCACGCCCGTTGCCGCATCTGCGGTCAAAAGTGCTATGTGCCACGCAATTGCCTCAAAAACAAAAAAGCCCACCACATTCCCTTTCTCGGCTACATTTTTTCGGTGGCGCTGCATGCGGTGCTGTTTCGCTGGTTCCGCTGCACTTACTGCGGCACGCCGGTGCGCTTAAAGGAATAATCCAAGAAAAACGCGAGTGACCACCAAGCCCTGCGCAGTCACTGTGTGTCGAATGCTCCAACCATTGTCCTCACGATCACTCGCGGGCACGACTGTCCAGCCACAGCGTGACCGGGCCATCATTGATCAATGAAACCTGCATGTCAGCCCCAAAGCGCCCACGCGCGACGGGTTTGCCACTGGCACGCTCAAATGCCGCGCAACAACGCTCATACCATTGCTCCGCCACTGCCGGTGCCGCCGCAGATTGAAACGAAGGGCGATTGCCTTTGCGAGTGGATGCCAGCAATGTGAACTGACTGACCACCAACAACTCAGCATTGACGTCGATGACCGAGAGATTCATCTTGCCCTCTGCATCCGCAAAAACGCGCAAGCGCAAAATTTTCGCCACTAGCCATTGCAGATCGTCCTCGCCGTCACCCTCAGCAACGCCCACAAACACCAGCAAGCCCCGCCCAATGGCACTCACCGACTCCCCCGCCACGGCAACCGAGGCTTCGCTCACTCGTTGGACCAACATGCGCATGGCTGGAGCATGGCATGACATCTGCTCCGAAAAAAGTGGATATTTTCTTGGCGTTCAACAGGGGTGCCATTAGTCTTGTAGCAACATCACTGCCATGTCTGTTCGCTTCCCGTGTCCTCATTGCAAAACCATGCTGATTGGCCCTGGCACGGGTCAATCTGGACCTTGCCCCTACTGTGGAGGTTTGACCAAAGAACCCACTTTCACTCGCTTGATCCATCAAGTCGATGACTCGCTGCCGGAGGTGGATGAAGAAGAAATTCTCGCCAGTCAGAAACGCCGTCGCAGTCGGCGGTTTCACCTCGATGCCGGCACCCGGCAAATGCTGCGGATTTTGCTCAGTTTCGCCTTCACAGGTCTGCTGATTCTGGTGGTGATGAAGTTTATTCGCAGCAATCACTACAAAAAAATCAAAAAAGGCAACACGAGCCTGCCTCCGCTGGAGCTTCAAGTGCCTGAAAAATAATCGCGGCCACGCGGAGGACCACTGCTGTCACAAAAATTGCAGCATTATCCATCTGGACGTTTGACATCTGACTCACTTTTCGCTTGGCTGTCGCTTGAAACACGTTATTCAACAAAAACCATGAGCGACGAAACAAATTCGGCACCTGATCAAACACCACCACCAGCGGCGCCTGCTGCACCGCCTAGTTTGGTCAAACCTCCCACACCCACATTGGCTGGCCCGCCTAAGCCTCCAACTGTTGCAGGTGCTCCAGCTCCTACCATCGCTCTTCGTCCAGCGGCGGCTCCAACTTCCCGTCCAGCACCAGCTCCTACCATCGCTCTGAAACCACCCGGAGCCCCGACAGCTCCCGGAGCGCCTGCCGCTCCTCCTGTTGCTGGCGCACCAACGATTCCACTGCGCCCCGCAGGTGCCGCTTCCCTGCCAGGATCCGCCCCAGCCAGCCCAACTTCTGCTGGACTTCCTCCAAAGCCAGCGAACACGATCGCTCTGCCTAAAGCAACGGTGCAACTTGCTCCGCCTTCGCAACCGAGCAGCCCTGCGATCCAGACTCCGCCCGTCATGACTAACTTGATGGACGATAGCGACGAGGACGAAGAAGGCGCCGATGTTCTGGGCATGGTTCTTTCTGGTCTTGGTCTCATTGCTGCGGGTCTGATGGTGTGGTTCCAGTATCAATCCTGCGAGTTGTGGGATGGCCTGAATCAATTGTTCTAATCTCGTTTGACCTTGCCGGTCAATCATGCGAGCCGACGCCGCATCCATTATCATTCATTCACACTTTTTCATTTTATGGTTCTACCCGTCATCAACACATTGTTAAGCATCGCAGCTTTGGTCATCGCCATTTTGATGTGGAAAACGCCGATTTGATTGTTGCGGCTCTCGCTCAGTGATCTGGTCACTCAGTGACTCATCATCGCAGATCAAACGCAAATCAAATCGAGAGCCCTCAACCCAAGCGGGAGCTGACTCGAAATCACAGAGGCTGATCACTTATTTGTGATCAGCCTCTTGACGTGATCCATGACGCGATGCATAGTCATGGCATGGCGTTACAATTCACAGATGATAACTTTCACAGCGAAGTGCTCGATTCCGATTTGCCGGTTCTTGTTGATTTCTGGGCAGAATGGTGTGGTCCTTGCAAAGCGATTGGCCCAATCATTGATCAACTTGCGGCTGATCTTGAGGGTCAGGCCAAGGTCGGCAAGGTGAATGTGGATCAAGCTCGTGATTTGGCCGTCAAATACGGAGTGCGTTCGATTCCGTTCCTGCTATTTTTCAAAAATGGCGAGGTGAAGGATCAGATCATCGGCGCCAATGTCACAAAGGATCAACTCAAGGCCAAACTCCTGGGGCTGGCCTGATCGTTCTGCTTATTCGCATTTTTTGCATTCCGCGCTTGCGGTCGCAGCGTGGAGTGCTTAACTTGTTTGTGTCTTGCCGGGATGGCGGAATTGGTAGACGCGCTTGACTTAGGATCAAGTGAGCATGCTTGTGCAGGTTCGAGTCCTGTTCCCGGTATTTTTAATCAATTAATGGTCGCTGGCGCACCGATGCCCATCTTATTTGGCGTTACTCGGCGCAGGTAAGGGGCGCATTGAGGTCTTATTCAACAGGCTTAAAGCTGGCGCAACGAGCGCTACTTGCACTTTAGTGGCTCCGCGATGATTACCGCTTGATTTGACCAGCGATTCGCGACAATCTGCCGCCACATGTTATCCGTTCATAAGCTCACGAAAACACTCGGCGGACGCACCTTGCTGCGCGAAGCGGAAATGACCATCAACTGGGGCGAACGCACCGCACTTGTCGGTCCCAACGGTGCTGGCAAATCCACGCTGTTTCGCATGATTTTGGACGAAGACTGCCCAGATGAGGGTCAAATCGTGCGGGATGAGTATGCCGTTGTGGGATACCTAGCCCAAGAGAGCGGCAATCCCGGCGATGAAACAATTTTAGAAATCGCGATGGGTGTCACCCCCGAAATGGTCGGACTGCTGCGCACGATGCGCGAATTTGAAGCCAAGGGCGATCACAGCAGCCCTGTTTACGCTCAGGCTCAAGACCAATTTAATCATCTCAACGGCTATCAGCTCGAACCGAAAGCCAAAAAAATCCTCAATGGACTCGGTTTCAAAGAGGAAAACTTTCATCAGCCCGCCAGTTCGTTTTCGGGCGGCTGGGTGATGCGCGCCTACTTGGCTAGGTTGCTCGTCATGGAACCGGATTTGCTCATGCTGGATGAGCCGACCAACCACCTCGATCTCTTGTCCCTGCTGTGGCTGCAACGCTACTTGCTCAATTACCCCGGTGCCCTGCTGATGATCTCGCACGATCGTGATTTCATGGATGCGTTGGTGGAGTCGGTTGTGGAAATTGATCCCGATGCGGCCAAGCTAATCACATACACGGGCAATTATAGTTCTTACTTGGAACAACGTGAGCAGCGCTACGAACAGCAGCTGCAAGCATACCGCAATCAACAAAAAGAAATCGAAGCCACGCAAGAATTTATCGATCGCTTTCGTCAAGTCACTTCTAAAGCCGCGCAGGTTCAGTCTCGCGTGAAGCAATTGGAAAAGCTGGAGCGCATCGAAAAGCCACGCGCGCCGCGCAAACCGTTTAAGTTTAATTTCCCCCAACCTCCGCGCTCCAACCAGAAAGTCATCGATCTGGTTAAGATCAGCCAAGCCTATGGAGAACGCCAAATTTATCAGAATCTCGATCTCACCATCGAACGTGGTGATAAAATTGTGTTGGTTGGTCCCAACGGTGCGGGAAAATCAACTCTCCTGAAAATTCTTGCTGGTGTGATTCCAATCAATGGCGGCACTCGCGATGTTGGGTATGCCACCAAATTAGGCTACTACAGCCAACACCGCTCAGAAGCACTCAATGAAAATAATACGGTGCTCGAGGAAGTGATGTCCGCTTGCAGCACCCTGCGCGAGGATGAGGCACGCTCGATTCTTGGATCGTTTTTGTTCCGTCGCAGCGACGTGGAAAAACGCATCCCCGTGCTATCAGGAGGCGAAAAATCCCGTTTGAATCTTGTGAAGTTTCTCGTCAATCCACCCAACCTGCTGCTCATGGACGAGCCCACCACGCACCTCGATATTTTGTCCATCGATTCTCTCGTGTCAGCACTCAAATCCTACGAAGGCACCTTGGTTTTCATCTCGCACGATGTTCACTTCATTCGCGCACTCGCCGAGACCACGCTCCACATCAATAACGGCACAGTGACCCGCTATGCCGGAGGATACGACTACTTCTTGGAAAAATCAGGTCTTAATGACGACCGTGGAGCTGTCACAGCTTAAGAAATGGCGAATTTGTAAAGATTACAATCACCAGAAGATCGCATCATCCAACGAAAATGACGGAATCGGCTCATTGCCGTTTAGGAGAATTTCGCTTTTTTGGAAAAATTATATTAATATTAAATTGACAAATATACACAATATATTTAATCTGGTGATGCTTATTCGATCATACACCCCCTTTGCACAAGCAAAATGCGTCGCTGTGACCACGGCACGGCGCGTGATCGAATATCGATTACAACGCCAATATCACCATGCCTTCCAAATCATCACCACGCAAGCAGCAAAACTTGATCATGGTCATCAGCAACAGCACCATTGCTGCAAATGGGATCATTCAAATGCTTGAAAAGTCTTTCCCGGAATATCGAGCCAGTTTTTTTTATCCCTCCCAAGCTCTCAGTGCTGCGGCTCAGCAATCGCCGTTGTGCGTTGTCATTGATGTCTCGCTAAATGCGCGCGAGTATGTGGCAACGGTGCGGTTGCTATCAAAAACGCCCGTGTTGGTCGTGGTATCTGCCGAGCGGCCGATCGAAGCCTTACCCCTGCTGCGCGTTGGCGCGATGGGCATGATTGATGACCGCAGTCCTGAGCATTGTTTTCATGAGGCAATCCGCCACATTCTGAGCGGGGAAATGCACATCCCCGACCATTACGTTCAGCCTTTGTTGATTGCGTCACTGCGACGCGAGGGTGCCGTGGTTAAGGGAAGAAAAATGTCTAAAACGCAGATTCGCATTTTAGAACTCGTAGCTCGTGGCATGAAAATTCCAGAAATCGCCCATGAAACCCAGCTCAAAGAGGCGTCTGTGTATGTTTACATGTCAAAAATCCGCAAAGAACTGGGCATGTCTTCACAAAAAAATTTGGAAGCATACTTGAAGGCACATCCCCGCACGCTCGATCTCTATCAATCCTAGAGCCATACAACCCGCCTAGCAAGCGGCGCGCGAACACCGAAAAATTACTTTTTATTGTCATAAAACATTAAAATTAATTTTCATCGACTGCAATTTTTGCAAAAAAATCGAGCCCTCCATGGCACATGTTACATGGTGATTGATTTGGTTCATGTTACCTTGATTACTAAATATCAAAAAAAATCCCGATTTTTTAAGGGTTTGCTCAAATTATTGGGAAAAAAATAAATTTGGCATGATTCACGCCATTGATGCGTGTCATTCCATGTTTAACATCTCGTTCAAGCCATTTTTTCGATGGCACATCCCAACCACCGACAGCGGCGTTGCGATGAGGATTTCCTTGCTGCGTGTCCGTTGCATGGGACGCACTTTCAACCATATCGCTCGCTTACGCATGGCTTCCCCCGGGATATGGAACTGCCAATCACGCAGTTGAATTTATCCCCCGCTTAACCTCGCATGCCATCACTACATGAAAATCAAGCCACAAGCTCAAAAGCAGCCCGAAACACTCCCCACAATCAAAGACAAAGTGACAATATCCATCAAGGATGCCATGATTATTGGACACAGCGTGATGTCCGGAGCAGGCATCAAGCAACTGCTCAAAAACATCCATCCTGAATGCGAAAGCTCCTTTTTCTATCCATCGCAGGCCCTGCGCGCTGTGAAGGACACGCCGCCGCAGTGCATCATCATTGACACCACCACACGCTCCCGTGATTACTTTGCCATTGCCCGCACACTAAAAAAAATTCCGATCCTGCTCGTGGTTTCATCCGACAGTCCTGCCGATGCCCTACCACTGTTGCGTGTGGGTGCGACAGGCATTGTCGATGATCAGTGCGACCCTGCTGAATTCCGCTTGGCATTGGAATCTTGCATGCAAGGTCAAGTCTATGTGCCGGAGCGCTACTGTCGCTCATTGCTGGTGGCATCCTTGCGCAAGGAAGGCGCAGTGATCGAGGGCAAGAAATTGAGCAAAACACAGGTGCGCATCGTGGAACTAGTAGCTAAGGGCTTGAGCGTGGCCGACATCGCACAAGAAACTGGACTCCAAGCAGCTTCCATACACGTGTATCTGTGTCGCATTCGCAAGGAACTTGGTCTTAGTTCCCAGCGTCAGTTGGAACGCTATTTAGCAGAAAATCCCAGCATCACAGGCATGATGCACGATTAAGCTCGAGTTCATCAAAATTTTTCCATTTTCTGGGACATGCGAACCCCTTTGGAGGCGTGGGGGTTCGCATTTTTTTAACATCCATGCTCAATGAAAGGTCTGTGGAACACGGTTCGTTTCGAGATGGATGAGGTTTTTCATGCTGAATGAGCTGATCATCACCGCCTTGATCATGCACGGCTGCACCGCCATTGCGGCACCGGCGCCACGGGTGATCGCCGTGAAGATGGCGGATGGGCAGGCAGACTTTTCCGCGGCGCTGGCAGCGGTGAAAGAGTCGCGGGAAAAGGAACCGCATCGTCCAGTGACGGTGGAGCTGCCGGACGGGCGACTCTGGATCAAAGAACCGCTCGTCATGACGCCCGAACACGGCGGAACGGCTGAGGCACCGGTCATCTGGCAGGCGGCAGCCGGGGCGCATCCGGTGATCGCGGGCGGTAGATCGATCAGCGGATTCCGACAAGCGGCGGACGGGACCTGGCAGATCAAGCTACAACCGGGGGCGCACTTTGAACAAATGTGGGTGAACGGCCTCCGCACCCAGCGGGCGCGTTTTCCCAATGAGGGTTTTTTCAATCCCGTGGCGGTGAGCGAGGAGAAGCTGGAGGAAAAGAACGCACGCCAGACCGTGACCTTCGATAAAAAGCATCTCGCGCCGCTGGCAGAGCTTTCCCTCGAGGAGCTGAAACGGGTTCAGATGCTGGCCTATCACAAGTGGGACAACACAAGGCGCTTCCTCGGAGCGGTGGATCAGAACGCAGGAACCATCCTGACAATGGGCGAGCCAATGAAACCGTGGAATCGCTGGGACCAGGAGACAGGCATGATTTTCGAAAATGTCCGCATCGCGCTGGATGCGCCGGGCGAGTGGTTTCTCGCGGCGGACGGGCTGCTCACCTACAAGCCCCGCCCGGGCGAAACGCTAGAGAAGCTGGAGGTGATCGCGCCTGCGACGCCGCAGCTGTTAGTGATGCGTGGTGCACCCGAGAAAAAGCTCTGCCACGTGGTATTCCGCGGTATTGGTTTCGCATTCACCGGCTGGGAAGCACCACCGGAAGGTTTTTCCCCACAACAGGCGGCGGCGAGCATTGAAGCGGCAGTGCAGGCTGATTTCGTCGAAGGCGTGTCGTTGGAAAACTGCCAGATCTCGCACACCGGCGGATACGGGTTGTGGTTCCGCCGCGGTTGCACCGGAAACCGCGTGGTCAGCTGCTATCTCCACGATCTCGGTGCCGGCGGCCTAAGAGTGGGCGACACGAGTCCTGCCGGCGGCGAAACAGGGCACAATCTGCTGGACAACAACATCATCCGCGACGGCGGCCTGGTGTTTCCTTGCGCCGTCGCGGTCTGGATCGGTGACAGTGGCGACAACCGAGTGAGCCGTCACGAAATCAGCTATTTCCCCTACACCGGCATCTCGCTAGGCTGGCGCTGGGGATATGGCCCCAGCAGTGCGAAACGCAATGTGGTGGAATACAACCACATCCATCACATCGGAGACGGACTGTTGAGCGACATGGGCGGCATCTACACACTGGGCCCCTCGGAGGGCACTGTTCTGCGGCACAACCACATTCACCACATCACCTCCTACAAATACGGCGGTTGGGGACTCTATAACGACGAGGGCTCCACTGGCATTCTGATGGAGAACAACCTCGTCCACCACACCACGTCCGGCGGATACCATCAGCATTACGGACGGGATAACATCATCCGAAACAACATCTTCGCCTACGCCCGGGATCAGCAGCTCCAGTTCACCCGCGCCGAAGACCACCTTTCGTTCACCTTCACCGGCAACATCGTTTTATGGGAAAGCGGGCAGCTGTTGGGTGGATCTGGTTGGAATTCAGGAAAAGTGCAAATGGACCGAAACCTCTACTGGCAAACAAATGGTGATGCGCCCCGATTTCTCGGCCAATCTCTTCCGAAGTGGCGCGAAACAGGACGAGACCAGCATTCCCTTGTGGCAGATCCGTTGTTTCAGAATGCGCCCGCAGGAATTTGGAAGCTTACCGCGAAATCACCTGCTTTCGGAATCGGTTTTGCTCCATTCGACGTTCGCGCGGGCGTGCAGGGAGAACCAGTCTGGATCCGGCTGGCAAATGAAAAGCCCGTGCGCTGAACACAGTGTGGTGCAGGATCTGCATGAAAACACTGTTCCAGCGTCGAGTTCGCCAAAGCGGCTCTCAACACATTCGTTTTGACCAATGATTGTCATGACTGCTGTTAATCGTCCAATCCGGTGTCGTTTTTCTGCTGCAACGACAACGGCCGACTCCTTAGCTCCTGACGCTGCGCGCAATCAGAGTGGGTGTTCGCGTTTTTTTTTGACATCAAAGCTGAATGTGTTTATGGATACTTATTGAATGATATGCATGCTTCAACCAATAAAAACTATTTGCCGTTCACTGCGGCGCTTGAACAGGTCGCGGTGAGTCATGTTCGATGGTGAAAATACACCATCCCATGTCATAAGCTGATCCACGGCAGCTCATTGACATGATCCTCAAACCGAGCGGCTTCGCTTCCGCAACTGGAACTCCACTCCAGCTGCCACACGCGGTCTTTGGCGCAGCCGCTCACGTTTTCGCGCTAGCGCGATTTCGCTTCCTTCACTCCACCACAACGCCAATGAAAAAAAATCATGCCTCTCGAAAATCACCGCCCGATGCGCTCGATTCCACCATCGCCGCATTGCCGCTGATTCCGCGCATTTTGATCATCGGGCACAGCGTCATGTCTGGCTCTGGCCTCACACTCTTGATCAATCGTGTCTCGCCCCACACACAAGTGCGATTCACCTACCCGTCACACGCGATTGAAGACATCAAATCCTCCAAGCCCGATGTCATCATTCTCGACACCACAACGCGATCGCGAGAGTTTTTCACTCTCATTCGCACCGTTAGGAAACGTCCCGTTCTCCTGATTGTTTCCTCTGATAGCCCTGCTGATTCCTTACCATTCTTGCGTGCGGGAGCGATGGGCTTGATTGATGACCAATGCACAGACGCGGAGATGTTGCAAGCCCTCAACAGCTACATGCAAGGGCAGATTCATGTGCCTGAGCGTTACCGTCGCAAGCTGCTACTGGCCTGCTTACGCGAGGACGGTGCCATGGTGAAGGGCAAAAAACTCTCGAGAACCCAGGTTCGCCTCATCGAATTTGTCCTCCAAGGACTCAGTATCAACGAAATAGCTCAAGAAATGAACCTTCGAGTCGCCTCGGTTCACGTGTATCTTTGTCGGATTCGCAAGGAATTGGGCCTGACTTCCCAGCGTCAATTGGAACGCTACCTCCATGACAATCCCAATCTCATGCACATCATGGAGTCGTAGTCGCTACCGCACTCGCCTGGCTTGCGCCAGAAACATCAAGCCAACGAACAATTGGCGATGGCGCAAGCACGGTTAGGGGTTCGACACGCCGGGCTTCCAGCAAAAAATGCGCAGTTTTCGCGCATCCTTGGGTAGTGTCACTGTCACGCCTCTGATGAAATCACTTCATCACGCGCTCATGACGTGATTAACCAACCAAACAGATCCATGAAACTGAAATCCCATGTCATCCTTGCCTGCGCCGCGCTCTGCATCCCTGCTCATGCAGGCTCAGAGTCAACCAGTGTGACCAGCCAACCAGTCACGCACACCGACGCCTTTGCCAATGCGTTGCGTCCCATCACCAATCCCACCGGATTTGATCTGGCATTGCCACGAACAAGTATCAATGCGATTGCAATGTATCAAACAATGCCGGATCGCGCCAGCATTGTTGGTGGCGGCAGCGTGCCCTTGGGCGGCGACTTCCAAGTCTATGCACTACAAGCGGAATACGCATTGAACGATCGTTTATCCATCATTGCCAGCAAAGATGGATACGTGGATTTCAACCCCGAATCCACACTGTCACACGGCCATGGCTTCGCCAATCTCGCCGCAGGTGTGAAAGGCGTTTTGATTAGTGATGAAGCAAAAGGCTATTTGCTCAGTGGCATTGCCACGATCGAACTTCCCACCGGCGAGGCCGAGGTCTATCAAGGCAGCGGTGATGGATCATGCGATCTGGCTCTTGCTAATTTGCTCATCAATGGTGACTGGCAATTTGGCAGCAATGTCGGCGTGAAATTGCCATTTGATACCGATGCCAGCTCCACACAGTCCTTTGTCAATCTTCAGCTCAGCCGCACCATCACTCCGTGGTTTTCGCCGACTCTGGAGCTGCATTGGTTTCATGTTTTAAGTGAAGGTGACGGCAGTAGCAGTGGTCTCGCTAGCGTTGTTGGCTTCGAAGGTGGCGATTTGCTGAACTGGGGCGCCAAACACGGTGGTGACAATGGTGACATCGTGACCGCCGCCTTGGGCTTTCACTCGCAGCTGAATCACGCCACCGACTTGGGTCTGGCCTATGAGATTCCTCTGACTGAATCGGAAGACAATCTCATGGATCACCGCATCACCCTCAGTGTTAATGTGACATTCTAATCCGACCAGTTCTGATCAAACTGCGTCATACATCTTCATCTGATCGCCGACATGTTGTGGAGTGGGCGTGCTTGCCAAGCGGTGGGCACGTCCATTTTTTATCGCGCGCACCCTAAAAGACCAAACTGCGCGTTTTTGCCGCTTTTCATCGAACCAATTCGCCGCTAGCCTCGCTTTAACGTCAGACAACATGAATTTTTTGCTCACTTTGCTTTTTTCCGGATTGATTAGCCTAGCTCTTGGCGAGGTTGACGCGCTGCGCTCCATCGGTGGATACGCGCGTGGCGGAGCGCAGAAAATTCAATCCAAAGCCACCTTGGTCAGCGAAGTTTCCGCTATTGCCGCAGGCGACAGCTTCGACGTCGCCTTGCATCTCCAACACCCGCCAGGTTGGCACTCATATTATCAAAATCCGGATGGCATCGAACAAGCCGCACAAGTTCAGTGGACCCTACCCGAAGGATTCAGAGCCGATCCGCCGCGCTGGCCGACTCCCCAAATTCTTGATAACTCCACAGCCGATGGCAAGAGTTTCGCTTATGCCAATGAACTGATCCTGCTTTACACCATCCATTCGCCCCGCGACCTGAAAATCGGCGACCGCGTGACCCTGAGTGCGGCGGCGACGTGGCAAATATGTCAGGACAGTTGCCTCAACGAGAAGGCACAGCTGCAACTGACAGTCGAGGTCGCAAACTCATCGCTGACCGACTCCGCCCAGGCGGAGCTGTTTGCCCGTGCACGTCAGGCTTTGCCCGTGGCGGCCACAAATTGGAAATTTCAACTCTCACGCGATGGCGAAGCCTTCCACCTCGATTTCACGCCATCCCCGAATACCCCAGCAGAATTCGGCGATGTGAGCTTCATTAGCAACGAACGATTCATCAATGGTGACATTCCCGCTAAACTCGAGCGCCGCGATGATCATTGGCGTTTGACTCTTACGCGAAAAAACAAGGAAAGCATCGCTGGCACAGAGTTTGGCGAAGCGATCGCTGTGGGCAGCAGTTTGTCTGGAATTCTCGTCACCAATCAAACATGGCAGAATGGCGCACACGTTCCAGCGATCGCGGTGCCGCCCACAGCGATCAGCGCAGCGTCACCTCGCGCGCTGCCGTGGCTTGAATTCCTGCCCATCTGCGCGCTGATGCTGCTCGGTGGACTGATCCTCAATCTCATGCCCTGCGTGTTTCCGGTGATTGGGATTAAGATTCTTGGGTTTGTTCAGCAAGCAGGACAAGATCGCAAGAAAATCGTGGCGCATGGGGTGATGTTTGCGGTCGGGGTCATTGTCTCGTTCTGGGCTCTGAGCGGCATCCTTTTTGCCGCGCGCTCAGCGGTGGGCAACGAGGCCTTGGGCTGGGGCTACCAATTGCAAAATCCGTGGGTGGTTCTCGCCCTGATGATGTTGATGTTTATCCTAGCGCTCAACATGTTCGGGCTATTTGAAATCGGAACCTCTGCCACCGGCGTCGGAGCCAGCTTGCAGCAAAAAAATGGCATCAGTGGCACGTTTTTCTCCGGTGTGCTAGCCACCGTTGTCGCCACGCCTTGCTCCGCCCCGTTTCTCGGTGCCGCGATTGGAGTGGCTGTTACTTTACCCGCAGTGCAGTTTTTCTTGTCGTTCACCGCCATGGCATTGGGACTTGCACTGCCTTACTTGGTGTTATCCCTCTTTCCTCGCTTGGTCGATTTCCTGCCTCGACCAGGCGCATGGATGGAGACCTTCAAGCAAGCCATGTCATTTCTACTGTTTGCCACGACTGGGTTTTTGTTGTGGATCTACGCCGGATTGATCGGGCTCGATCATCTGCTTCAGCCGATTTTTGGCTTGTGCGCGGTGGCCATCGCAGCCTGGATTTACGGTCGCTGGGCAAACATAACGCGTTCAGCCTCACAACGCCGCTTGGCCAGCTTCATCGCGATCCTCCTTGCCGCTGCTGGGATCTTCTACAGCGGAAACATTCACCAAGGAGTCAAATGGCAAAAATGGAGCGCTGAACAGGTGGCCGATTTGTTAAAGGAAAATAAACCTGTGTATGTGGACTTCACGGCGCAGTGGTGCGCCACGTGTCAAGTCAACAAAGCCCGGGCCTACACGCCGGAGGTGATTGCGCTCATGGAACAGTCCGGTGTGGTTGCGCTAAAAGCAGATAAAACCAAACCGGATCCCGCCATCGAGTCCGCTCTCGCTGAGCTGAAGCGCAGCGCCATCCCGGTGAATGTGCTCTACATTCCTGGTAAACCGCCGATCATCACCCCCGAGCTGTTAGACGCAGCGACACTGCTCGATTTGTTCAAAACCAATCTTCCAGCAAAAAAATAGGATCTGCGTCAATGAGGAGTCTTTCGGCGCTTCATCAAAGATCGGAGCAAAGATTTTTATCTTTCACCATGCCACCGAGAAGGTGGCTCGAGCCGGGATCGAACCAGCGACACGCGGATTTTCAATCCGCTGCTCTACCAACTGAGCTATCGAGCCATGATCAGCGATCTTGGATGGTTTGAAAGCTGATTTTCAACATCTGAATATTGAATTTCAACTTTGACTCCTGACAACTGCGCGCGATAGCGAATGAATCCATTGTTGAATAGTATCCTCTGTTCGCAATACACAAGCGGTCGGGGGCGCGAATGTAACGACACATCGCGCGGCTTGGCAATCAAAAAAATGCAGTTTATCGAAAAAAGACCTCAAGCTCGCGGGTGAAAGCGCTGGTGAATCAGACGAAGACGTTGCTGATCAACGTGTGTGTAGAGCTGAGTGGTTGCGATGTCAGCGTGACCAAGCAACTCCTGGATCACTCGCAAATCAGCCCCCCCCTCGAGCAAATGTGTGGCAAACGAATGGCGCATCAGGTGCGGATACACATTTTCCTGTAAACCCGCAGCAGCAGCTCGCTCCTTAACAATGCCTCGCACGCGGTTAGGCGTGAGCATGCTGCCACGGTTCGATAAAAATACCACCGAGACCGAGCTGCGCCGCAGCATGCGCCGTCGTTCATCATTGATGTAACGCTCCAGCGCGATCACCGCATGACGACCCATTGGCACCCAACGCATTTTTCGACCTTTACCGGTCACTCGCACAAAGCCATCGCGCAAATCAACCTGCTCCAAGCGCAATTGACACAACTCCGACAGCCGCAAGCCCGAGGCATAGAAAAGCTCCAACATCGCCCGATCTCGCTGGCCGTGGGTTTTCTGGGGATCAATGCCTTCCAGCATGACTTGCACCCTTGAGGCACTGAGGCATTCAGGCAACGTGCGGGCACCACGCGGCGACTCCAACGGACCAGCAATGTCCACCATCAAGCGCCCATCCAGCACGAGCCATCGGTAAAAAACCTTCAAATGCACCAGCGTTAAACTCAGCGACGATCCCTGCAAGCCACGTTTTTTTTCATCCAACAGAAAACGAGTCAGATCATCACTTGTCAACTCCGGCAAGAAGCGCTTCTTTGCCAAACACCAGCGAAACAGCGCGACCACACTTTGTTGCAGAGAGAGCTGATAATGTGTGGACAAACCGCGCTCGACGGCGATGTGACGCATGAAGCCCGCCAACCAGTCCTCCCATGAAGCAGGAAAGTCATCATCCAGCGTTTTTTTCTCCTTCATGTTGTCATTCAATCATAGCACCCATGACAAGCCAAGCCCATGGCCACATTGGATCAAATGATCTGAAATCGATCCCGTTTTTAGCATTGCCCTATCGCTAATCTCACGCATCATCATCGACATGCAGCAATGGTTTTACGCTCAAGCTGGCCGGCAGCAAGGCCCGGTATCGATTGAGGAATTGCGACGTCTGGCAGCGCAAGGACTGATCTCCTTGGAAAGCACCTTGGTCTG
>CAZREM010000023.1:22285-49553 GCA_964599325.1 uncultured Verrucomicrobiales bacterium
GCGCAAGGACTGATCTCCTTGGAAAGCACCTTGGTCTGGCGCGAAGGAATGAATCAGTGGAGCCATGCTCGCGATGTGGTTGAAGTTGCAGCGCTTTTTCCCGCCACACCCATCATGGCGAATCAATCCGCCCCCGTGCCCAGCACCCGCGATGCCGACGCGACGCCAGCACCGTTTTTCGGGCCACGTCCTGGGTCACCGTTGCCGACGACTGCCCCTGACAATGACAGTTCACCGCGTTTTTCTTTCAGTCATGTTTACAGTTTTACCGCCTCAATACTCAACCAACACTTCGGCAAAATTTTTGCTAGCACGCTGACACTGGTCGCACCGACGGTGATGATGGAACTCATCAGCGGCATCTTTTCCATCATCTTCAAAAAACTGCCAGAACCCGAGATTGAACTCATCGTCGCCCTGCTCACACTTCTCATCTTTTTTTGTTTGTTCTCGATCTCAACGTTTTTCCAACTCGGACAAACGCGTTACATCCTCCAGCTCGTGCGGGGTCAGAATCCATCGTTCAAGACCATCTTCAGTGAAGGTAAAACCCTGATGTCGTTTTTGTGGACGTCCACGATCAGCAGTATCATCGTTTTTGTGGGTCTCATGTGTTTCATTCTGCCAGGAATCGTGATCGCCATGCGGCTGATCTTCATCGCCCAAATTTGTGTTGACGAAGGTTTATCCGGCTTGACTGCGATCAAACGCAGTTTCGAGCTGACCAAGGGTCACACGGGGGCGCTACTGATTCTGAGCACGATCACCGTTGCGATTTTTTTCGTGGGCTGCCTCACCTTGATCGGGATGGTTTGGATCCTGCCATTCATCGTATGTCTGCCAAACATCGGTTATCTGTTGCTGCGCGGCGAAAAAACCTCGACCCTGCGCTAAGCATGATTCTCTTGCTGTCTTAGGCGATTCAATGTTAGCACTAACATGAATGAAGCACGTTTGCTTATTGTTGATCTGGTGCTCAATGACGGGCCATGTGCTCGCCGAAAGCGACGTGACCAGCTTGGAACAACTGCGCGCGCTGCCGAAAAAAGTCGCGGCTAAGAACCTACAAGTCTGTGTCGAGGGTGTATTCATCGGTCATGAGCCCGGCGCGGAACGCAATTTTTTTCTGCACGATGGCAACACCGGCTGTCACGTCAAGACTCGCTCGAACACATCTCATCCGCCACTTACCCCGGGAATGCGACTGCGCGTGAATGGTGTTTCGAATCCCGAGGGCTATTTCCCTAGCATCAAGGAAGCAGACATCATCGTCCTCGGCAATGGCGCCGTGCCAAAAGCGCAAACGCCACTGGCAGGAGACCTGTTTTCTCCCAAGCTCGATTCCGCTTGGGTAGAAGTGCCCGCCACGATCACCGATATCGAATCGAGCGAGGATCGCTTCACCCTCAACGTGGAAGTCCATGGCTTGCCATTCAAAGCCGAGCTGCCACTGAGTGACGACGCAAAGGCCCGCGCGCTGGCCTTGTTGCAGCGACCAGTGCAGCTCCGCGGCGTGATGGGAACCATTTACAACCGGCAAAGCCAAATGACCGACAGGCATTTCTTCGTGCCGACCTTTGACTTCATTCAGATCAACACCAATGCGATGCCCAACAGCATCAAGCCCTTGCTCAACGTCACTCAACTGCTCACCGGAAATCTGGGGCCGGCTGTGGAGGTGAGGCTCAAGGGCACCATCACCCAACTCAGCAGTAACGGTTTTTACCTGCGCGACAGCAGTGGCAGCACCCTCATTCTCGCACCAGATCCAACGAAGCTCGCGCCAGGCATGGAAGTGCAGGTGGTGGGCTACGGTGCCGTTTCGCCCTTTCGCCCGATTTTACGCAGCACAAAAGTCGAACCACTCTCGAGCAACAGAGCCATCGATCCCGTGCCCTTGGATCTCAGTAAAGTCAACCTGTCCGCCTTGCATTCGGAGCGCGTGAGCATTGAGGCCGATTACCTTGGCAGTCGTGTCGGCGCGAACACAACCATCCTGCAATGCAGTCACCATGGACGATTCTTTGAAGCTTATCTGTCCATCGACACCGCAAACCAACAAAACATGCCCCATGCTGGCGATGTCATCCGTCTGATCGGCATCTGCGAACTCACCACCACCCATCCACTGCCGCGCATGGGCTGGGTGGATGGGTTTTGTATTCACCTGCCCGCCCAAGCTGGGATTCAGATCCTTGAGTCGGCACCGTGGTGGACCACAGAGCGCCTGATCGGTGCCCTGAGCCTCACCACGGGGATCGCGGTGTTGGGCTTGCTTTCAACCTGGACTCTGCGGACTCAAGTGCAGCGTCAGATGAAAATCATCAGCGCCACCATGCGACAAGAAGCCATTCGCGAGGAGCGTGATCGCATGGCACGCGAGCTGCACGACACCCTCGAACAGCAACTTTCTGGCGTGGCATTGCAGCTTGATGGTCTGGATGACATGGTGCAACGCAACCCAACTGCGGCTTCAGCCGCGCTGTCATTGGCACGGCGCATGTTGCGCTACACGCGCATGGAAGCACGCCGTTCGGTCTGGGATCTCCGCTCGAAGGAGCTGGAGCAAACGGGACTTGCCGCCGCGGTTCGCGCGATTGCTTCGAGCCATCAGCACAAGGAACTTCACATCGATATCAAGGTCTCGGGTCACGAGCATGCACTGCCGACAGGGGTGGACTTTCACCTCCTGCGCATTTGTCAGGAAGCCATCACCAACGTGATCAAACATGCATCCGCTTCACTCATGCGTGTGGAATTCCACTACGAGCCTCATGGTTTCCGATTGCGCATCGAAGACGACGGCTGTGGCTTCGACACGAGCAACCTCAGCTCCAGCGATGCTCCACACTTCGGCGTTTTGGGCATGCGCGAGCGTGCCAGAAAAATCAATGCCAATCTTCTCATCCATTCTCAGCCCGGACAAGGCTGCTGCATCGAGGTCACCCTCCCACTCACAACATGAACCCAGAAACCCTAGCTGCAAAGATTCGTATCCTCGTCGTTGATGATCATTTCATGGTGCGCCTCGGGCTCATCGGCGCTCTCGCTGCCGAACCGGAGATTGAAGTCGTCGGTGAAGCAGGATGCGGAGCCGATGCGGTGAAGCTCTACGGCGAACTCCAGCCAGACATTGTTTTGCTCGATGGCATCCTGCCCGACATTCACGGCGTCGAGGTCACACGTCAAATCATCGAACTGCATGCCGAAGCGCGCGTCATCATGATTTCGATCAACGAAACTGCAGAAGACGTGCACCGAGCTCTCCAAGCGGGAGCCTGGGGCTACATTCCCAAAGCATGCGAAAAAAATGCCATCATGATCGCGATTCGCAGTGTCGCGGCAGGCAATCGCTACTTGACCGCAGAGTTGACGCAAAAACTCCGCGAGCGGGATCATCAGCCGCTGCTGAGCACGCGCGAAACCGAAGTGCTGAAACTCGTGGCTCAGGGCTTGGCCAACAAACAAATTGCCGCGGAATTGAACCTCGGTGAGGCCACCGTGAAGACGCACTTGCGGCATATTCTCGAAAAACTGAATGCGCCGGATCGAACCCGCGCGGTAACGTTGGCGATGGAACGCGGACTGCTGCGCGATTGATCAGACTTTGATCCCAGCCAACGCCATACCCCGCGCACATACGAAAGTGATTCCTGGCCACGCGACAATCGATGCTAGAAATCTTGAACTTCATGCGTAATCAGCAGCGCGTGGAGCGCACTAGTTGAGCGGCTCGAACCTCAAGCCCTGCCAAAGCTCGCCCGCGCTCGACTGACAACGATACTTCACGCTGCCTGATTGACCTCCGCTTATTGTCATAAAAACCCAAGCGGAAACGCCCTAAACCGAGACTATCTAACAAAAAATGAATCGCCGATTTTCCTCGTCCATCATCGCCCTTGCCGTTCTGCATTGGCCACTCTTTGCTGCTGCGCCAGCATCGATCGAGCCACCGTGCTACATTCCCGACCGAGGAGACATTGTCATCACCAATGGTCGCGAAACCTTCAACCGCCCCCTCTACTGCGGACATGGTGGTGCACGCCTTGAAGCCGGAGATCATCCCCAGTTCGCATTCTACGATCAAGGTCGTGGCGGCAACGTGCGCATCGCGGTGCGGAGTCAGCCCGATCAACCCGCGTTCTGGCTCGATGAGGCAGCGACGGTGGAGGCCCGCTACCGTGCTGGTTCGATGCTTTATGCCATACGCGACCCACGCATGGGAGACGCCAACATCGCGCTCACTGTGATTCCCGTTGCCGATGGCGTGGGAGCGGTCTTGCGCATCCATTTGGAAAACGCCAAGGCACCGGTGCGACTGCTCTGGGGATTCGGTGGAGCCAATGGCGAAAAAGGTCGCCGCAATGGCGACCTCAATGCTGAGCGCGAGCCCTTGTCGCGTTTCTTTCAGCTCAAGCCTGACGACTGTCGCGATCATCAGTTCCATCTCAAACACAACGCGTTTTCCGTCACTTCAGCCAACGGCACATGGCACGGCCGCAGCTCGCCGAACTCAACGCTAAAACTTGCGGATGCGTCCCACTGGGAGTCCCCAGACGAACTGATGAGTCAAGCCGTCGCGACAACAACCCCGAGCGTCGTCATCGGCACATGCCAACTTGAGAATCGCCAAGAACTCTTATTGGCATTTCAGCGCAAGCCCGATGCCACCTCCCTGCCCGATTTATTGGCGCGCGCTGAGCATGCGCGGCTTCAGCAGCAGCGTGTGCAAATTCATACGCCAGACCCACACATCAACGCGGCGATGTCGGCTCTGAACGTTGCCGCCGATGCCATTTGGGACGAAAACTTGCAACGCTACATGCACGGGGCCATCGGTTGGCGCATGCCGCTGCTGGGATGGCGTGGCTGCTACGCTGGGGATGCGCTAGGACAACATCAACGCACACTCCAACACATCACGGGCTTTGCGGAGAAACAAAACAACAGTCCCGTTCCCGCAACCTTGCCCCCTGCCGACCTCAAGTATCAGCTCTCGCGCAGCGAGACCGCGATCAATAGCAATGGCAACTTCATCGGGTCTAATCTTTCGCATTACGACATGAACAGCATCGCCATCGATGCCCTGTTTCGCCACTTGCAATGGACCGGAAATCGCGCCACAGCCGAACGCTTGTGGCCGGTATTGGAAAAACATTTTGCGTGGCAACGGCGACTATTCCGGCGTCCCTTTCCTGATGAAAAATCGCCGCTTTACGAAGGCTACGCGTGCATCTGGGCGAGCGATCAGCTGATGTATTCTGGCGGTGGCGCGACACATGCCACGGCTTACAATCTTTATCACAATCGCATGGCCGCGCGCATCGCACAGTGGTTAGGCCACGATGCCACACCCTACCAAAGCGAAGCCGCCGCCATCGCCGAGACGATGAAAAAGCAACTCTGGCTCAACGACCTGGGCTGGTATGCCGAGTGCAAGGACTTTCTGGGCAAGCAAAGCGTTCTTCCCAGCCCCGCGCTGTGGACATTTTATCACACCGTCGATTCCGCCGCCGCGAATCCGCTCGAGAGCTGGCAAATGACGCGCTTCCTCGACACCGAAATGAAAAAGATCCCGATGCGCGTGCGCGGCGTGGCCGATGACTGCTTCCAGCTCGCGACCACCAACTGGCACCCTTACAGCTGGTCGGTCAACAACGTCGCTCTGGCTGAATCAGTTCACACGGCTTTGGCTCTCTGGCAAGCACAGCGCCCTGATCTGGCTTTTCCTTTGTTCAAGGGCGCCCTGCTCGATACCATGTTCATGGGCGCTTGCCCAGGAAACCTTGGCATGACCACCAAGTCCGATGCCTATTCTCAGGAACGCTATCGCGATTTCGCCGATGGCACCGGCATCACCGCGCGAGCCTTCATCGAAGGTCTGTTCGGCTGGGTTCCTCATCTCGTGGATCAAACCATTCTCGTGAAACCCCAATTCCCAGCGTCATGGCAAGAGGCAAGCATCAAACATCCGGACTTTTCCCTGAGCTATCAACGCTCAGGCAATCGCGAGACCTACCGCATCACTCAACACTTATCAGCCTCCGCCGTTTTGCGTCTCAATCTGCCAGCGCGGGGGGTGAGGGTGGAAAAAATCACACTGAACGGCGAACCCGTGCGCTGGAACCCTGACAGCCAAAGCATCGACCACGCGCGAATTGAAGCCATCTTGCCGATTCGCCCTCAATATGAGCTAACCATCACTTGGCAAGCAGGTGAGCTGGAGAAGCCCACACTCGCCACCACCACCGCTTGGGGCTCACCCATCGAGTGGCGCAGCAAGGAGGCGCGCATTATCGCCGTGCAAGATCCACAAGGAATGCTGGCGGACCTGCGTTTCACCGAACGAACTCTCAGCGCGACAGCACAGGGAACCATCGGATCACGCTGTGCCTTTGTGCAGCTGCAACAAGGCGACCTGAAATGGTGGCAGAGCTTATCGACCGAAATTCGCCCCGCACTGGAACTGATCGCTGCCGAGCAATCCGATGCGCAATCACTGCGTTTCATCGTCCGGAATCACTCCACGCAAGCCGTGCAAGCTGTCGCGGACGTGACCTGTGGCCTTTACCACGAGACATTGAACCTCGACGTTCCCGCCATCGGCGACTCCGCCGTTTTATCGATTCCAAGCATTGGTTTCGCTCCAGGCCAGCACACCATTCGCCTTGCCTTGCCACAGCAACCAGTCCTCGAGGGCGTGGTCACGCACTGGCGCCTGCCCGCGAGCGATCCGCAGGAATGGGAGAAAATAAATCTCAGCTCCCACTTCAATGATCAGGTCTCAAACATTTTTAAGCATCATTACGATGCGCCACGCTCGCCTTTCTGTTCGCTCGCCCTGCCGCGTCAGGGCATTGGTGGATGGTGCCTATTCCAGACATCAGCGGAAATCGATGACTCCGGCTTGCGTCGTGCTGCGGCACCAGGCGACGAATGGCTAAGCTCGCTGGGCATTCCCTTCCGCACCCCAAGCGACGCCACAGCTCCGAACGTGGTCTTTGTTTCGCGGTGGGACAATTTCCCTGATCAAATCGACATCCCCCTGAGTGGCCAAGCGAAACGGGCATGCCTGCTGATGGCGGGTTCAACCAACTGGATGCAATCGCGACGACAAAATGGCCATCTGCGCGTGTTTTACAGCGATGGCACCAGCACCCTGCTGAAGCTCGAAAACCCGATCAATTGGTGGCCGATCGATCAAGATTATTTCATCGACAACCACGCCTTCGCTCGCCCTCAGCCGATCCCGCCGCGGGTGGATCTGAAGACAGCCAAGCTGCGCCTGAGTGAACCCAGCGACTTCACCAAACGCGGCGCGACCACTCCTGGTGGAGCTGCGACGATTCTCGACCTAGAACTCGACCCTAATAAAACACTGAGTCATCTGCACGTTGAGGCAGATGCTAACGATGTGGTGATCGGCGTCCTTTCGCTCAGCCTCCAGCGAGAGCATCCACCTAAATGATGACTCCCCGTTTCTTGTGTGAATCGATCGCTGACTTCATCATGCGAGAGTTGAAACCTTCAACACGCAGAAAAACCTCATCTATTCATGAAAATCAATCGTTCAAACCCTCTTTTTCTATTGCTCGCCGCTTGCGTTTCACTAAGTGCTGTCCGAGCAGCGACCTACACATGGAACGGCCAAACCACCGGCGGCGCCACAGGAGCCAGTAACGTCTGGGATACCTCCACGGCCAACTGGACCGGAACAGCCACGACTTGGCCATCGACATCGACAGGCAATGACGACGCCACGTTCAGTGGCACGGCTGGAATCGTAACAAGTTCTTCAGCTGTCACAGCCAACGACATCACTTTTTCCTCAGCGGCAAGCTACACCATTGGCATTGACAGTGCCACCGGAGTCATCACGCTCGATGGCACAAATCCAACGATCAACTCAGCCGGCAGTGCCAGCAGTCACACGATCGGTGCGATCATCACAGGCTCCGCTGGGCTTACCAAAACGGGCACCCGCACCCTCCAGCTTCGAGGTGTGAACACCTACACCGGCGACACGCGTGTTCAAAACGGCAATCTTCTGATTGGGCTTGGCAACAATCGCCTGCCCACTGGCACAACCTTGATCTTGGGAAGTGGTGCCAATAATGGACAGTTTCAAATGAATTCCCGCTCGCAGCAAGTCGCTGGTCTGACCACCTCTGGAACCGGCACAGGGAACCGCGTTGTCAACAGCAGCGCCACAGCCTCCACGTTCACGGTCAACAACAGCTCCGACTTCACCTTCGGCGGCATACTTGGTGGCACAGGAACCAACGATAACAACTACAACTTCACCAAATCCGGCGCGGGCAAGCTCACCCTGACGGCAGTGAACACCTTCACCGGCACTGCCACAATTTCCGGCGGCACGCTCACGCTGGGTCATGCCACGAATACACTTGCTGATACCATTCCTGTTAACGTGAATGGCGGCACACTCGATGTCGGTGCGAACACCGAAACTGTGGGAGCTATGACCCTGACCAGCGGCACTATCGACGGCTCTGGCACACTCACAGCCACCAGCTACGCGGTGAAGGCTGGAACCGTCAACGCCGTTTTGGCTGGCACAGGGGTCACCATGACCAAAGACACAGCAGGAACCGTCACACTCAACAGCGCCAACACCTTCACCGGAGCTGTTACGATCTCTCTCGGTCGTCTCACGCTGGCCAATTCCGCCGCTCTCGGTAGCGGGACAAAAAATGTTTCCATGCAGGGAACCAATCGATCTCTCTGGCTCAAGGGCAACATCACAGTGCCTGCTACGGTCAGTTTGATCGCATCGAGCAATTCTTTTGACGGCGGCGGCATCAACAATGAGAGCGGTGATAACGTGATTGCGTCATCCATCAGCATCAACACCGGCAATCCCTCCCTTAACATTTCGAGCGCAGCAGGCTCACTCAGCATCACCGGCAACATCTCACAATTGATCGACACCCGCTCCCTCAATCTCGGCGGAGCATCCACCAACGCTAATACGATCAGCGGTGTCATTAGCGATGGCAATGCCGCTGGTGTTGCACTTCCGGTGATCAAACAAGGAACCGGACTGTGGATTTTGGCTGGAGCCAACACCTACCGTGGCAATACGACCATCAATGACGGAACTTTAGAAATTGCAGTGGGGGGTGGCTTACAATTTACGCCAAAGGCCGATGGCACCAGCAACAAGATCACCGGCACCGGCACGTTAACCTACAAGGGCGCGCTCAACATTGATCTCACGCAAGTGGGCAATGCGGCAGACAAAACCGCATGGAGCTTGATTGATGTCAACACGCTCACCGAAAGCTTCGACACCACCTTTGCCGTGAATGGATTCAGCGAAACAAGCGCTGGGGTTTGGAGTCGGACGGAAGGCAGCAATACTTTCACCTTCTCCGAAAGCACTGGTTTGTTGACCCTCAGCATTGCCTCGACCGCCACGGCGTTTGAAACATGGATGAGCACGAACTTCCCCGGTCTGACCACCAACAATGGTCCCGCCGATGATGCCGATGGCGATGGATTGAACAACCTCGCCGAGTTCGCGTTATCGGGTAATCCCAGCAGTGGCAGCAACCAAGGGCTGCAACGCCATGGCATCGAAACCATCAGCGGCAGCGATTACCTGACCTACACTTTTGCGTGTCGCGATGGAGCCGTGTTTTCGGGCTCAGCTCCTGCAACGGCCTCGATTGATGGTGTGACCTATAGTGTTCGCGCAACAGATAACCTCAGCACCTTTGCGCTGACGCTGACGGAAGTCACTCCGGCCATCACCACCGGGCTCGCCAGTGCACCGTCTGGATACAGCTATCGCACCTTCCGCCTGACTGATGCGATTAGCGCGCACAGCAAAGCGTTCATCCAACTCAACGCGTCCGCAACCGCACCCTAATCGACCATGTTAACTGGCCACTGTGCTCGCTGGCAGGCGGGTGTTATCGCTCTCTTGTCAGCTCTCACATCGCACGGCTCATGCGCGGATCCCATGCTGGAACAATTCATCCAGCCTCCAGATTCCGCGCGACCATGGGTGTGGGCGCAGTGGCTTCATGGCAACGTGGAACGCAGCAGCATCACGAGTCAGCTCGAAGCCATCAAACGCGTTGGCTTGGGCGGCGTGACTTTATTTGATGTGGCGCAGCCCGGCATTCCTGCTGGGCCACATTCCTACTTTGGTTCCCAATGGCAGGACTTGTTTTCCTGGGAAATTCGCGAGGCATCACGCCTGGGTCTCGAAACCATGAGTCACGTCGGCCCAGGTTACAGCGGCACGGGCGGCCCATGGATCAAGCCTGAATTGGCGGCACAAAAAATTGTTTTCAGCAGCACACGCGTCACTGGTGGACAACCATTCAAGGGCCAACTCGCCCAACCCAAGTGCAACGCCTCGTTCTACCGGGATGTGGCGGTTTTGGCCGTATGCGAAGACAAGGAACCATCGGCACCGTTGATCGATGACTTCGAGATGAAAAGCCTGCAATGGCTCAATTACATCCGCTGGCGCGGCACGCAAAGTGCCTCACCGCTGGAACGCGCACCGACCAAACCAAGCATTCCCCGCGATCAAGTCATTGATCTCACCGCCCAATTTTCGGAAAAAAATGGCATTTCCTGGCAAGCCCCCGCCGGCAAGTGGACCATTCTGCGCATCGGCCACACCTGGACCGGACAGCTCACTCTCCCGGCTCCGACTGCCGGTGTCGGGCCCGAGTGCGACAAACTCAACCCGCGTGGCATTCGCGCGCATTTTCAGCACGTCATGCAACGCTTCGCCAAGCTCGGTGGTCCATCCACAGGCAAGCAGTTTCATACCTTCTTCATGGATAGCTGGGAAGCAGGCGGACAAAACTGGACCGAAACCATGCCCGCCGAGTTCAAGAAACGTCGCGGCTATGACATGATCCCCTACCTTCCCGTGCTGACTGGTCGATTGGTGGACGACCTCCAAAGCTCGGAGCGGTTCCTCTACGACCTGCGCTTGACCGTGTCTGAGCTTCTCAATGACTCATTTTGGTCGGAGCTGCACCAGCTGTGCCGGCAACACCACATGCGTCTGGCTGTGCAACCCTACATCACCGGTGGCAACGACTTCGAGGCCGCTCTGCATGGTGATGAGCCGATGGGCGAGTGCTGGGCCAGCCCCAATGTGCCGGGCAACGATTACCGACAAACCATCAAACTCGCAGCGTCAGCGGCCAATCTCAACGATCAAGCGATCGTGGGCTGTGAAGCCTTTACCTCTAATCACCTCGAACGCTGGTTATCCCATCCGGCTAAACTGAAGAGCCTAGGTGATCAAATGTTTTGCTTGGGGGCCAATCGCCTGCAATTTCATCGTTTTGCCATGCAGCGCTTCCCGCAAATCAAGCCGGGATTGATGATGGGCGGCTGGGGATTGCAATATGACGCAACGCAAACGTGGTGGGAATGGAGCAAGCCATGGCACGACTACTTGACACGTTGTCAGTGGTTGCTGCGCCAAGGGAAGCAAACAACCGATGTGCTTGTGGCGACTCCTGAAGAACCGCTTTACCGCTTGCAAATGCCATCGGTGCCCGGTTACGACTACGACCTGTGTGCCCCCAGCCGAGTGATGCAGACGACCTGCCATGACGGCAACATCACCCTGCCTCAAGGACGGAGTTACCGCCTGATGGTCGTCGAGCACACGGGCACGATGTCTCTTGAGCGACTGCGGCATTTGCAACAGTTGGTGCATGAGGGTGCTGCCCTGCTCGGCGAGCCCCCACTCAGCACGCCCGGACTCTTTGAACGCGAATCCGCGGATGCCGCGCTGAAGCAAATCGTCAGCGAACTCTGGGGCGAGGCCGGAGAGCGGGAACGCCGGGTCGGAAAAGGACGGGTCTTCAGCAGCATGAGCGCCAACGAGGCCTTGGAACGCCTGAATCTTCCGCCCGACTTTCAATCACAACCGCGCTTGTCGTGGATCCACCGCCAAGATCAAACCGATGATCGCCACTGCGAGATTTATTTCATCGCGACGGATGCGAGCACAACGCAGCGTTACAAGTGCCAATTTCGCGTCGCGGGTAAAGCTGCCACATTATGGAATCCCCTCACCGCTCAGGTGACACCCCTCCTCCTCAATACAAACGCACGCGGTCTCAGTGAAGCGGAGATCACCCTCGAACCGCAGGGATCGGTTTTTGTTGTTTTCGCGACTTCCACTCATGCGGGGCTAACTGATGTTTCGCCTGCGCAAAAAACGAACGAAGACGCAAGTTGCTATGAGCTCACCACACCGTGGCAGCTGCGATTTCCCGCTAACAGTGGCGCGCCTGCCAAAGTGGCGATGCCGCAGCTGATCTCGTGGCACGAACACCAACTGTCGAGCATCCAGCATTTTTCAGGAACAGCGGAATATCACAATCACTTCGTGCTACCCGCACAGTTCAGCCGTTGCCAACTCGACCTCGGTGAGGTTGAGGTCATGGCGCGCGTTTATGTCAATGGCAAGGATTTAGGAATTTTGTGGCGAAAACCGTTCACCATCGATGTCACCGCAGCGGCTCAGCCCGGCAACAACGCGTTGCGAATCGATGTCGTGAATCTCTGGGTCAACCGTTTGATCGGCGATGCCGCCATGCCGGATGACAGCCGAGCCGAGCGCGATGAGCGCGGACGCTTGGTGCGCTGGCCGCAGTGGCTCGTGGACGGCAAATCGAGCCCGACGGGTCGGCGCAGTTTTGTCACATTCCCCTTATGGAAGGCCAACGAACCCCTGCAACGCTCAGGTCTGCTGGGTCCTGTTCGTGTGACTCATGCCCCCCCACCATAGTAGTTTGATCGCCAGTGCCGCGCCCTTCTCCACCATCGGGCGTCGCTAATCCCTATGGTTTGGAGAGGCGCAGGCGGAAAAATCGATGATCGCGCGCGGGCGCATCACATGTGGCACGCCACTTCTCTGGGCTGCCCGACTGGACACGTGCGAGTTTCATGCCTTGAGTGGTCCAGCTCGTGGGGGACAGATCATCTGAAACCTCAACCACGTAAGTCAGCCCTTGCCGCGAAGCCTCGATCGAATAGTCGAACCCCCACTCGGTCCCATCAAAGCTCATGCGCAGCGGCGCCGGGTCCGGTTTTTTGGGATCGAGACCTAACGCCCACTCCGTGAGATTCACTAACCCATCGCGATCGGGATCGGCCAGTTCGCCAATGACCTCATTCGTTACGATTCCCGGCCATTGCATCCCCTGCCAATCCGCCCAGAAATGGGGATTCGCCACGACATTCAGCGACAACTGTCTGAGAACCGTCGCGACCGAATTGGTGGCAGCTAGACGCAACACTTTTGGGCCAAAATGATCAAATCTGGCCGTGGTCGCCAGCTGCGCAGCGTTTTCAAAAACCACGCCGCCGAGGCCTGAAACGAGAGCCCACTCGGAGGATAAACTCCCCGTGATCGCATCCGATGCTTGCCCTCCTAACGCGCACGCTGCCCCTGTTATGGCAAGCGGCGCGGCTCCTGGCGACAACACTGGCGCGTATTTTCCTGCTGCCACGGACTGAATTTCCCACTCTTCCAGCACTCGCCGGTGCAGCCGCACATCATCGACGCGTCCATTCAAAAATGGCCCCTGCGCCCCATTGAGCGACCCCACAACAAGCGAGCCACTGCTGTTAGGAATAGAAGCACTGGCTTCAGCTGCTGTCTTATCCAACAAACCGTTGACATACAGCCTCACCCGCTGTGACGAAGGCAGTGACCCATCGAAAACCAAGGTCACCTGATGCCAGATCCCAGTGGCGAACACGGTGTTGCTGGTGAACCGATTATTGTTGGTGTCGACATCCACATTCAAGCGCCCCGCCGCGTCGATGAATGTCGAAAATGCATTTTCACTGGAAAACGTGACACGCTTGGATACCAGCCCAGCATTCGTCACCAACGAGTCGAGACGAAAACGAAAAGACAACGTCAGCGCCGTGGTGACGTCCAGGCTCGGAGCATCTGGCACTTGAATGTATCCATTGGTTCCATTAAACGCCGCAGCTCCCGACAACACACCACCTGCCGTTTGCCATGCAACGTTGCCAACCAGTGTGCCCGAGTTGCCTCCATTGCTGTCTGCGGCCACGGTTCCCACAGCCTCATCCAGTTTTAGATGCAACACCTGTGAGGCATCGGACGCGGCGACAACATGCACCAACACCTGCTGCACATCAGTCACCCCAGCTACTGTGGACGTGCATTGCAACGTGTATGCCCCCGGAGTTGAAAACGTTGCACTGGTCTGCACTGCACGCGCATCGGCAAAATGAACCGTGCCGGCCCCAGAAGCAACCGACCAAGTCACCACTGGTGTTTGCCCCACTGGAACGGACAACCCCAGCACCAGCGCCGAGTCGATGCCGATCAGCGTTGCTCCATTCATTGGTGTGGCAATCACCGGCATTTCGGCCCGTGGCAGCACGAGTTCAAGCACCGGACGCTCGCTCGCACTCAGACTCTCTCGCGAGCCATAAGTCACCGTGCCATCCGACGTCGGCGCGAACGTCGCGAGCATCAAATTCAACTCAGACGTGGAGCGCCCCGCGATCATCGGCAACACATCAATGCTGGTCCTCGCGCTACTCACGGGGCGCCAGCGTGCCACCGGCGGCGCGTCGGGACTTGGACGATTATTCCATGTCAGCCCCGACTCCGTCCACGAAGCATTGGGAACGGTTTGCACCGAATGAATACCTGGAATTTGCACGGTTTTGGGCATCAACCGCAATGACGCTGCCACCGGCGCCCGCGCGATACTCGCGAGATCAAAGCGCAAAAACGACTCCCGCGTCCAGCCAACGGAAGTGGTGATCAGCTTGCTCACCAAGTCGGTGGATGAGCCATAATTCGCATTCGGCGCGGCATCATAAACATAAGCATCCGCCACGGGCTCGAGTGCGACCGTTTCATAAGCATTCGCCCGCAGATAAAAACGTGCCTTGAACGTCATTCCGTATGAACTAGCAGCATTGAACTGCACACGCAACGTTGGTGACGTCTGGATCACGGTTAACCCCGTATCCGCTCGGATCACTCCAGCAACCGGAGAATTCAGCTCGAGCGTGATGTTACCTGCATTCGCCTGCGTTGGATCGGACAAGGCGATGTCGATGAAGTCCTTGCCGCGAGTCAACATCACACATGACTTCGCACTGCATGTCAGTCCATCCACCGTTCCCGAAGCCCAAAAATTCGCGCAGGTGATCCCGGCATTTTTATCCTTCACCGCTTGAATCGAAGCGTCATTTTGCAGAATTTCGTAATTCCCCTGCGGAAAAGCATTCATCTCGCTCACGCCAGCACACGGAGCCACCATGTAGGCATAACTCGCACCATTCACGGCCGTGCCGTGATTGAGTTGCAGGGAAAAAACATCGACATTCACGGGGTCAGCCGCAAACGCGCTATTGATCGATTGCCAATCACCGGTCTGTTTTTTAATGGAAATTGTGCCGTTGGAGACAGCGTTAGGGAAAAAGTAACCAATGCCATCGTGGTAAACCCATTGGAGGTTCGCCGGCGTCGTCGTGCCGGTTAGCGAAGAACTTCCCGTCGATGTGCGAGCCAGCACTGAACCAGACAAACGCGTTTGATTGAGAGTAGTAATGACAGGAGCCGTGGCCGTGGCGGCATTGATGCCTGAACCGAGCGCAATCATCACATCGCCAAGGAAAAACCACGATTTCTTTGCCGCAACACCGAGCCGACTGTAGGCAAACGCTGCGGCACCATTGGCACCGTCAGACACACCACCGGCATGAGTGCTGGTGCCATACACCCCCCAATCGGCTGTTGGTTTGAGCGAATAGGTTCCCTGCTCCGTTGTCGTGCCGGGCAAACGCCGCCAGTCCCACGCGGGCATGATGTCGTCGTATTCATTTCCGCTGCGCTGGATCAAAGTGACACCATCCGCCAGGTGCAGATTTTTCAAACCTTCGCCATTGCCGCTTTCCGGTTGAAGCGTTCGGGTAGAAGACGTTTTCAGCGAAACAAAAAAACCGGGGCGATGATGCACCATGTAATCGGATTTCCAGAAATTGCGATTTCCCGTCAACGGCTCCGCCGAGGTGGAAGCCGCCGCAAGGCGCGTGCGAAAAGCAAGAAACTCCGCTCGACGGTAATCGCCACCAATCGCGAGAGCCTTTTCCAACGCGAAGTCGTAACCCAAGGCCATCGACCCACTGCCCGGACGCGAGATGCCGCGCCCATAACTGGTGTAATCGATGGTATCTCCACGCACCATCCACTGCGGCCCATCCAGCAAATAATCCAACAGGACACGGGTTTGACGGTTTGCAAACGCAAAAGCAGTGCCTGTCCCCCACGATGCAAGTTTCAGCATGCTCTGACAGTAGCCATAACCATAACCCGCATCGTAAAGCTGAGCCCCGTGTTGATGGAACGAACCATCGGGTTGAATCCCTTCGGCAAATTGTTGAGCGCTGTTGACAAGAATGGTGTCGCTGATGGACAAAAAAGCCTCACTCGTCAATGCGGCATCCGCTGTGAGCAAGGCGCGTAACAATGTGGCGTAGGAACGTTCAACCCGATTTGATCCCGTGTTGGTGCCGGAATTTGTTTCTCGCGGCACGTAGGATCGAGCCATGAGAGTCACTCCCGCCGTCAGCCGTGCGGAGGAAACGTCGTCATCCATGAGCAGCAAAATTTCACCCAGAGCCTGAGGCGTGCCGATCGCCTGATACCACCAATTCGTGCTCTGAGGATCGCGACTCGTCCACGCGTCGAAGGCCTGAAAAATCTGACTGCGCAATGTCGCGTTGCCCTGGAATGCGGTGTTCCATCGATAGGCTTGCGCCATTTCCCGCATGCGCGAGAGATGTGTGCGCGGCGGCCAGTAACTCTGCGCCGTGCTGGCGTAGTCAATGTCTGCCCATGTTCCGTCTGGCTTGAGAGTTGCTTGATGGGATTGAACCGTAGCGGCAGCAGCGAGACCAGTTGATAGATGCTGGCGAATGCGAGTTTTGACCAAATCCATGTCCGCACTCTGCGCGCTGAGGCAAGGCAAGCCAAGCGTCAGCGCAAACAGACAAGCCAGACGCCTGATGCATTTCACAAAAAAGTCTGCTTGGGATGTCATCGGAAAAATCATCACGTTAGATTCGCACCGCCATCACGGTCGGCTCACTTTCAATCGACCAAACAGTCGACCATTCACCGAAACCAACCTCGGGATCGTCACTGTCACCGTTTGTCGCCCGCCAGCCGGTTCCCAAAACCACCCCAGAAGCCGCGATGGGTGAAATCGCCACAGGTGTCCTGCCAGCTAACCGACTGCCACACTCATACGTCAGGGTGGAGTCCTGCGCTGAATCAAGCAAACACGTGAAGACAAAAATGGCATTGGCCGGACCCGAGCGCATGCGGGGAAGCAGTCCGGGATTCGATAGCGCTGGTTTGCCATCCAGCGCATCCTCGAGGAGATTTTCTATGCCGTCTCGATCCGGCTCCCGCACCGGTAATCGTTTCGGCTGTCGTGTAGGCAACACCACTCGCCAGACCGAGGGAGCAAGCACTCGCGATCGTGGTTCCGCTCGCCGCCGTTCCGAGCGCTGTGGCGCTGCGGCATTCGCCAGAATCAAACTACCACCGGTGACACTGGTTCCGCCCATGTAGGCATTGGCGGTCATGGTTGTGGGACCGATCGTGCCCACGAGATTGATTGTTGGGTTGGATCCAGATTGCAGAAAAGCAACATTATCGCCCTGAGCGTAAGACACCGCGCCCTGAATCGTGCAACAATTGGCCGAACCGTCCGCCGCGACCGTGAAATATGTGCCGCTGGATGAAGGAACGGCGGTCGTCTTGGTGGTGAATTGCCACGCGGTGTTGACACGCATGCCCGCGTAGCTAGAAAAAATCGTCGCATCATTGATGACGCAATACGTCGTGTTAAAAGTGAGCACACCCGAATGCGGGAAAATCGAGGCGGCGCTGTCTGAGACAAGAATGTGATACGCATTGTGTGGTGTTCCGCCCACAGTCCTGGTCTGCGGAGCGGCTACATCGAGAGTATCGACGAGTGTTCCGCCGGACTTGTAAATTTTCACCATGCCACTCGTGCCCATCGTGGGCGCAGCATCAAAGGTGATCTTGATCGGCGTGTCCGCGCAGACGTTCACAGCATTGTTCGCTGGAAAAAACACCGTCGGGGCAATCACATGCGCCGAGCTGGATAAGACGATCGCAGCGAGAAGACGCCATGCTGTGATTTTTAGCGAAAGTCTCATCATGATCAGGGTTTTGTCACTTCAAGATGAACGAACCTTCGACCGCTGCCAACAGGAATTAGAATTTGAAGTGTTTCAGTCTCATCAGTTTGAGAAATGGGCGCGGGATTTTGATCCACAATACCTGCACTGCTCCATGAACCAGAAGCGAGAGTGTCGCTCCACGCCACGTTAAAAACGACACCATCGAGAACCGCCGCTTTGGAGCGAGTATAGGTGAAGCTCCATTGTCCACCATTCTTCTTCACAACAGGCGACATGGTGGTGGCATCAAAGGGATTTTGGCCTGTTGCAAACTCCAGCAGATTTGACTCCCCATCCTGGTTCGGATCTTCTAGGTCGGCGGCGCTCCCGGTGGGATCTAAGGTGCCAAAGTGCCGCAAGCGCCAGGCTTGATGCTGGGTGTAGCTGCTCGAAAGACTGCCCGTGTTGACTAGCGCGGTCGTCAGCGAATACGGCGGAAGCACGAGCCGACGATCCCCCGCAAGCCATGGCCCTAGTTCCAGTTCGGTCATGGTGATCCGCTTCGTCGCAGAACCATCGTCGGCCGTCTGATAAACCTGCCAAGATCGCTGTGCCGGATTCGTGGCCCAACTCGCAGCGGTGCCAACGGTCGTGTGTTTGGGTTTCGCGCTCGTGTTGATCAACACGAGAATCTGCCGATCACTGATGCCCGAGCCACCGTAATGCCGGTAGTGCGTGACAAGCAGATCAGGATCGCTCGAAGACGCCGCAACCCGCCAATTACCTGCGTTGACAAACCGACTGAAATGAGCAAGCGCGTAGTAATTCGCATTGTTCGGCACACCAGTGATGCGGTCGATGAATCCATACATGCTGCTCCAAACCATGTAAGTGTTCGCGCGCTCGAAGCTAAAGACGTTATGCATCGTGACTGCGAGCTTCATCCAACTTGGCTGAGAGGCATCCCACGCCTCGTAGGTATCGTGAGGATTGAGTTCGGTCATGAACTTCGGCATCACCCAATTTGGATACTGCGATTGCAAACGGCTGAGATTCGAAACACCGCTCGAGCCCGGACTATCGTGATACAGATGATGCGCAATCGCGTCGATCTGACCCGAGGGGATGTTATCGAGATAGGTTTTCACCTTATCGCCAGCAATCGCGGTGGTGTCCGGACCGATCATTTTCATCGATCCGAGACCCACCCCCGCAAAAGCTGAGCGAACAGCCGCAAGCGCCTGGGGATAACCTGCGCGAGTGGATGTTTCGCTGGAGTTCAGATAACATCCAGCGACATAGGCCGGAATCGCACCGCTGGTCGGTGGGGTGGGAGTGAAATCGCATTCATTCTGAATGGAAACATAATCCGGCAAAACCGATTGATTTTGGTAAAATTGTAGCGCGCGCGTCCACCAAGCTGCGTAGTCGGCGTAGCGATAGCTGCCTGCTGCGTTTTTGGCGAGAGTGCCTTGATACGGCGAGTTCGTGCTTTTTAGGGACTCTGGTGGCGTCCAGGTGGTAAGCATCACGCGTCCATATGGCTGACGAGCGCGGAATTCGCGAATGGTCGTTACATTGTTGGCGTCGAAACGTGCAAAGCTCGGTTCAATCAGCTCATGCGCCGTCGAGAGACGAATGAAACTCATGTTCAACCCGCTCGATCCAAACATCTCGTTGTAGCGATTGTAGTCAACCAGGGTGTTCTGCTCGCCTTGGCAAAAGTTTCCGCCAATGCCAAAAATTTGCTGATAAAACGTGCTGCGAGCCAGCGTGATGACAGGATGATCCAGCGATGCAGCGGAAACCACCGTCAGCGAACCATCGCGATCGAGTTTGGAACGATCCCACATCAAATCATAACCCAGCGGCGGCAAGAGAATGGATGCAAAACTGCCGCTAAAGGCGGGCGCGCTGAAGAGCTGAAGTCGATCACCCATTTTCAGTGCCGGCCCTTGATTCACAACCTTAAGCGTGCCACCAAAGGCGAGGGAAACGTCCGATTGGATGCGACCGCATAGAGGAAAACTAGAACGATCGACACGGAATAACGTGGTGCCCGCGAGAGCCAGCGGACCTTGAACCGTCAGCGTGTCAGGCGCGCGATAGCCAGGATCCAAGGTGCCACCAGCGTCAACACTGATCCCTCCGCCGACGCTGCCACTGCCCCCAAATGTAGCGCCGCTCGCGACAGTGACCGAACCCACCAGTGAGCCGGGTCGTTCTAACAACAAAACGCCGTCATTCACAGCCGCAACGCCAGTAAAATTGTTAGACCCACTCAGCACAATCGTGCCGTCACCTTCCTTCACCAGCGAGCGCGCGCCACCTGTTTCATTGATATTGCCTCGGATGATGCCCGTTCCGGTATTCGCACCAATATGCCCATCGCCCGCTCCGGTAATGTCGCCCGCAATGGTGATGCTGCCGCTCCAAATCGCACCGCCCTCGAGCCTGAGTTGTCCGAGTGATTCTCCGGTATTGCCGCCGTTCAAAATCAATGCGGCGCGATGATTCCCGCTCGTGGTGTAAAGTGTGGCGTTATCGAGCACACGGATGGTGGCAGCAGGATGATCCGCTCCGTTCATCTGAACTTTACCCGCCCCTGAAGCAGCAGAAGTGCCGAGATTCCACGCCCCCGTGAATTCCGAGTAATTGCCGTTGAGTATCGTGGTCGCAGAGCCTACACCGAGGGCAACGTTGACCATTCCCGCACCGCTGAGGCTACTAGACAATCCCGTGTAAGTCACCGCCCCTGCTCCGAGATCCAACGTTCCTTGACAAATCACCGCTCCAGAACCCAAGGCTGTGGCCGATTGCGCAACAATTCCCCCTTCCAGAATGGTGGTGCCGCCGGAGAAACCATTGTTTCCCGATAACGTCAATCGACCAACGCCCGATTTCGTGAGCGAGATGCGCGAAGGAACGGAAGACACGATCGAAGAAGCAACCGTGATGTCGCCACTTCCGCTGAAAAATAATGAACGCAGTGTATTGCCAGATCCACCTGGCTGCCAATTTCCCGTGTTTTGAAACATCAGCGGCTTGGAGGAATCGTTGATGAACATGTGATTGCTATTGGCAGACGCACCGCCCAACGTGAACGGGATCGTCCCTTGAAATATCACCGAACCCGCCCCTGCGGCCACAGTCATCGACGCGACCCTGACGGTCGCGCCAGTGCTGCCATTAATCACAACTGAATTCACTTGATTGCCGGCGAAGCCAAACACCATACCCGAAGTGCCGACACCGCCGCCAATCGCACTCGCCAATGTGAGATCGGCAGTTGAAGGATCCAAGCCGTTGAATATGGCGGTGTAAGGAGCTGTGGTCACAGCGGTGGGCGAGTAATTGACGCCAGTCGCGAAGTTAGTCCCTGTGCCACCAGTGCCTCCAGTCCAAACATTGGCCGCAATGATATTGGCGGTTAGGCCCGTCGGTTGGACGAGGGTGTAGCGAGAAGCCGAAACACCCGTGAGCTGCGATGTCGATGTGACAGGCACATTTTTCCCAGCTGCTGCTGAGGAAAAAAAGCCAGAAGCTAGCAGCACGACTTCATCGCCACTCTCCACCCCGGTCAAGGCACCGACCACCGTGGCGGAGGTCGAGGCATCGTAGTATTTATCAAGTGCCGCCGCGTTTTGAATCACCAGCGGTTTCAGCGCCACCGATTGCATGGGCGATAACGGAGAAGAAACGCTGGCGAGGTGATCCAACGCACCAAGGTAACGTGCGACCAAATTCGCATGCGAACCCGGAGCCAGAGACGTTTCTGGCACGGAGATGAGCGCCACTCCATCCAGGATTTTTGCCGAACCAACGAGAACTCCGCTCACACCGCCATCGTATAACTCGACGATTCCAGAAGCTGTTGCAGGCGCAACCCGAACCCGAAAACGCAACAAATCGCCATAGATCGATGATGAAGGCACTCCCGTGTCGCGCTCGAGGGTCGTGGTCGTGGGTGCTGGACTTTGCACGACTAACATGAGACCACGGGGTTCGAATTTCAAATAGCAGTAACTGCCGCTCTTAATTCCCTGCCCGCCAATCGTTCCAGAAAACGTCGGGCTACCACTGATCGTGCCGCCCGTCATGGAGATCAGAGCATACGTGCCGTCGCCCAGCGGAGCCGCCGCGCGATTGTTCACCGTCATCGTGCCATTCACCACGAGCGAACCAGCAGACACGGTTAATGCCGGCTGGCTAACATCTCCACTCAACGTGTTAGGTGTCATGTCAAGAACCACAGCAGCGGCGCCCAGATCAATCGCAGCCCCACCGACAAGACCGCCACCAGCACTGATGAGTTGAGTCGCCACAGGCCATCGATAGGATGAAACTGCGGAAACATCGAACACCGATCCTTGCGCCAGCGACATGGTAGCTGTTGCGGCCAGCCCACCACCAGATCCCAGAGCCAGCGTTCCTGCACTCACCACTGTGCCTCCAGTGTATGTGGCAGGGCTGGAGAGCGTCAGCTTGCCTGCCCCAAATTTGCTCAGTCCGCCGCCCGCATCCAACAACGGTTCGGAGATGATGATGTCGCAACCATTCGTATCCACATTCAGTCCTCCCGGCTTGACGTAGGAACTAGTGCACAACAGATCTGGCAAAAAAACGTTGCTGGTCTCACCAGCAACCAATGTTCCGCCATTAAAATGAATGGCATTAGAACTACTCCCCGGAGTGGTAGTGGAGCTTTTGAAGGATTTTATTTGCAATTTTCCACCGTCGAGATTCAGCGTCGCGATTCCGTTCTGAACGTTGAAATCGACACGATCGATCACAGCCAACCCACGCGACACGGTTAGGGTATTGCGAGACGGATTATTCAAGCCTAATTGCAGCGTGCCACATCGATAAGTGCCACCGTTGATTCCTAACAAACTCTCATTCGCTGTGCTCGAACTGCTAATCGCATCTTGCAGATTACTTGATGTCGTATCGAATGTGCCACCTGTGATCACCATGCTAGCTTTCGACGCACCCGATCCAATCACCAGGCCGCGAATCCCCAATCCGCCGTAAGATGTCGTGCCGCCGCTGGAATCATAGATCAAGACGCTTGCCGAACCATTATTTACATTCAGACGATGATCCCATTTCGATCCGAGCGGTGCTGGTCCCGCACTGATTCCACTCGGTGTGCCAGTGGGGTTCCAGTTCGTCGGCTCACTCCAGACAGAACTGACGCTGCCATTCCACTGAAAGGTCGAAGCATGCGAAAATGCAAGCATCAGACCAACGACCATCTCCGCACAAAGCCAACGCACAGCATGGAGTGTGGAATTCATCATTGATTGATTTGACTGAAACGAGGTCGAAGCATGGCGTTTCAGAGGACATTACGAACTCGATTTTCAGAAAAAACAAGATCGAGTCGTGGCATAAACCAAGCAGGCTGTCACGACTCGAAACGGTTCACGCGCAACGCGTTACGGTGCTGGGGTCGTTACTTTTAATCGACCAAACAGCTTGGTCGCGCCTCCTTTCGCAACAGTAATTTCCACGAGGTCATTGCCATTGCCTTGATCCGTGATCACCACACCCGCTCCCCCGGGGAGTGCCAGCGAGGTCCAACCACTCAAATCACTGCCGTATTCAAATGTTTGCGTGGTGTTTGCAGCGGATGCGCTTCTGCGGAAAAACGAGAACACGAAGTTCGAACCCGTTGCATCCAGTGTCGGCAAGATGCCTGGATTAGCCGCGGATGGGTCGCCGTTTTTCAACACGTATTCTAATAAATTAGTCAAACCATCTTGATCGGGATCGCCGGTGAGTGTCTTATCACTCAGTGAAGGCCACGTCGCATTGATCCAAGTCAAAAATGGATCGGCTGGAGCGTTGGCGACCAGCGCGATCTGCGTGCCGCCATTGTATGCATAATCAACTGTGTAGCCCGACGGTGGAGTAATCGATGCAAATGCGGTGCCGACGAGCGACGTGTAATCTGCAATGACATACGCCGCATCATCCAACGCTGCAATCGGCTCCAACGCCACAATGGCATTGGTGATGTCGAGCGCACCGGCTTTGATCTTCCCAGCCGAACCACTCGCGGCAGGATCGATCTTCAAGGTCACCGGCATGGTGGATGGAATGGCGTAAGACGCCAACAAGCTCACATCGAAATTCGCACCAGCGGCGATGGTCAAGGCCGAGGAATTAGGAATCGAACCCGTTTTCGGATTCGAGGCAAAACTGCCCAGCTGCAAGGATCCACCATTGATGGTTGTCGTTCCACTGTAGGTATTTGGGTCGTGCAAGGTCTGCGTGAACGGACCATTCTTAACCAAATTCACTTTTCCTGCGCCATCCTCGATGACGGTCAAGCTTGTCGTGATTGTGTAATTCGAGCGATTTGCGGTTGGATTGAGCGTCAATGTCGACGGATCATTCGCATTCGTGTTGAGAATGTGCAACTTACCATTGCTGTTAATGAGCCCATTCAACTCTTGATCATAACCATTCAAATCCAACGCACTGAATGCACCAGTCGTGCTGCCACCCGCCACCAGACTCAGATTCTTCGGCAGCGCGTTATCAACTCCAAGCCGAACACCACCTGCCGCAGAAACAGCCCCAGTGAAGATCACGGTATCCTTATCCCAATTGTTGCCTGCATTGGAGAGAGTAACAAAATCACCATCAACACCGGATCGGAATAAAACCTGAACATCCGCGACCCCACTGGCCATGGTGATCGGGCCAGATAATGTCAGTGATGCCCCATTTTGCGTGCCGAAACGCGTGATGCCCGCGGCGTTGATTTGAATCGGACCAGCAAAGGAACAAGATCCGCTCACAGCTTGCACAATTCCGCGTTGCAGCGAAACAAATGGCCCGATATTCGCCACTGTCGTGCTCAGTCCCGAGCCAGTCACGGCCTCAGCTGTGTTGTAGGCAACCCCATTCGTCAATCCCAGTGCCGCGCCACTCGCGATGGTGGTGCCCGCAGCGGCTGTTCCCAAGGCAGCGTCGGCATTCGCGATCACACCACCGCTGCTGATGGTCGTCACTCCAGTGTAGGAATTCGGCACATCAAAGGAGGCGACACCTGTGCCCAATTTAGAAATCGACGCGGAACCTGCGATGGCCGAGCCTGTGAACTTGTAGGTGCTGGTGTTGTCATTGGAAATCGTCACCGAAGACGGCGATCGATCAGCGGTAAGTGTGACAATGTTCGTCCCCGCTATCTCTGGAAACGCCACTGCGGCGCCTTCTGTGTAAGTTGTGCTGAGACCTGTCCAATTGGTTGTGGTGGTATCCCAGTCACCGTTCCCTGCTGTCCAAATCGTTGCAAGTTGAGCATGAACAACAATCGCGGAGCCGGTGTCCTCAACTGTTCCAATCACACCCACTGGCAAGTTGCCAAGGGTCGGCACCCCAGTTCCAGTTTTGTTGGTGTAACTGAGCACGGTGATATCGCCATTGACAAAACTCGTTCCAGCGAGATCAATTTTGTAGTCCCCTGCTGCATTAAAGTTGGTGACGCTCAACCCAGCGAGCTGACCAATCGTGTAAGTGCCAACGTTGGTTTCGATGCCGCCATTAGCGTTCAACGTGAGCGAAGAAAGCGCAGAGGCCGTGGCGGCCGTGGTGACTCGCAAGCGCGCACCAGAGCTAACGGTGGTGGCGGTAAGAGAGCTGTAAGGCGCGGTGATCGCAAGTTTTCCAGCACTGATCAGCGTGTTACCCGTGTATGTATTCGCGCCAGTCAATGTCAATGTGCCATTGCCTTGCTTCGTGAGACCACCACCGCCACCGCCATTCAACAACGCCTGTGCAATGGTCGTGTCAACTCCATTGGTGTCGATCACCGCCCCGCCACTCAGCACGTTAGCAGCATCCAACCCTGTCATGAAATTGGCAGCATTGGTGGCACCCGTGCGGACAATCAATTTTCCACCATTGAAATTCACGTTGGAAACGATCAACGGATCCGAAGATCCTTCGTAAATCCGCGCCACCGTGAACTGACCGCCGTTGAGATTCAACGTGCCCGTCGCGGTGTTGGGCGATGTCATGGCCGTGGTGCTACCAATGCGCAGACCGCCACTGACAGCCGGATGAGTGACTGTGCCGGAATTGATGGTCAAGGTGCCGCTGACGGTGTTCGCCGCAGAGGCGTTGGCCAAAACCAGATTGTGATTCGTCGTCGTCGTCGTGCTCGTTACCGTGCCACCATTGACGATCACTGTTCCATTGCCAGAATTGTTTCCGAGCACGAATTGTGAACTTGTCGTGAAAAGACCAGAGGTGCCGACATCCACTGTCGTGCCACCAATGATGTTGAGGACGTTGCTCGGCTTGGAGACGGTCGCTCCAGTCCCAGCGATTTTTAAGGTTCCTCCACCCGAAATGCTGGACTGGCTTGACACCGTGCTCATCGAGGCTGTGACATTGGCCCCGATCGAAACAGTTTTGCCCGAAGATATCGTGATGGGAGTCGTGGTGGATGTGAGACTAATCGTGCGCGCGGCTGAAGCAGAAAGAGCATAGCCTGTGTTACTAAAACTCATCGATTGTGCGGCGATGGCCGTCGTGACGTTGATCACATTCGCGCCCTCTGCGCCATCGGCACCAGCAAAAATCGCGGCGTTGGTGGCAGTCGTGGCGTTGGTTTGCGACCATGCGACATTGGTTCCCGCATTGTTCCACAAAGCTGTGGTCGTGTCCCAGTTGCCTCCAGCTGCTGTGATGGTCGCTCCATCCCCCGAGACCGTATCCCAGGTCAGATTAGCCGCTTGAGCCACTGCGGTGAAGGCGATCGCCGTTACCAGCGCGAGTTGACGATGATGTTGGTTTTTAGGTTTCATTTTTTTCAGTAGTCGATTTTTACAAAGTGAAAAACGGGCAATATCAGTGTTTTGATATTACCACATCTCATCAGCAATCCAGTGAGCGTCAATCAAATTATTGCGCAATAGATATAAAATTTTTTTCAATATCTCGCGTGTGGATGATTTGATGCGCTAATCGGATTAACAGCCGAATCACATGTTTCCACCCGATTGGTGTTCCATGATGACGA
>CAZREM010000024.1:0-42898 GCA_964599325.1 uncultured Verrucomicrobiales bacterium
AGCGACAACGGCATTGGACGCGCTGAGAATGGAAATGCGGAAGTTCGACAAGCGATTCGCGCTCGCACTATCGAGACGGTTCAACAATTCCACCGAATCGATGATGCGATCTGCGCCAAGATCACTGATCAAAAACGAGCCTGCTACATTTCCGGTAGAATGAAATGTGTTTTGATTGCCATCTGCGGCCAAACTCGCGGGATAGGATGATGAGTAGGCAGTTGATTGCGACATGACAGCTCCTGCTTCACGCGCCCAATTTTTCACCGTGGTCGGCGGTCCGAATGCCTGAATCTCAGCAATGCCAAGCCAGTAATTATTTTCTCTGTTCGGCCCAAGATACTGCACCTTCACGCGGCGGGCGAGCACAGTAGCGGGCAAGGTCCATGTTTCCGCAGCCCCCACGGAGCCAGACTGCGTATAATAATCCTTCGAGAGAACAACGATGTCATTAGAGTCTAACAAACTAATGCGAAAATTCGACAAGCGCGTCTGGTAGTAAGTCTGGCGATTGATCAGATCGAGCGAAGAAAGCAAACGATCTTGACGGAAATCCACCGTCACCGATGAGCCTGCAAAATTATTCGTCAAGGAATGTGTCGCGAGATTGCCATCAATCACATGACTTGCTGGGTTCGAGGCGCTATACGTGCTCGACTGCGTGGCCACAGCACCTTGTGCAGCAGAAGCCCAATTGACTGAACTGGCGGTGTCCACAGGTTGCAGTGCCCAACTAACAGTCGCGTGATCCGCACCGCTCGCCTCCTTGTGCAATAGCTCGACAAAATACGATTGACCCGCGATCAGATAGCGTGACTGCGAGCGTTGACTTGCAAACTCATCAAAACCATTGGCCGCCGTGTAGGAGGAAAGCGAAGCGGTCTGTTGCGCACCCCATTTCGATAGGCTATCAGACAAGGAAAACGCAATAGCATCATCACCGCTGACCCAAAATGTGTAAAGCCCCGTAGTAGCGGGAGTGATGTAACCACGCGTGCGAGCCCCATAATTATCACCTAACGAAGCATAGGAAGAATTTACGAGTGCCGTAGTCGTAGGCGGCGCGTAAAATGCGGGAGACTGCGTAAGATGATCCAACGAAGAACCAGGTAGTCCCGAAAAGCGCTGTTGCTGCCATTTGCCAGCGACATTACCGCTTTGAGCAAAAGCTATGGGCACAGCTAGAAGTGACGTGAGCACAGTAATCGTGCGTATGGAGTGAGAGTTTTTCATAGCCAATGATTGGTATATCGAAGTGTGCGCTTGACAATTGCATATACAGTCTTGCGCGCGACAAACACGATCCAACACGATCCAACAAGTAAAAAGATGGCGCCCCCCAGAGCATCTACAATAAAGCGCTGGTTGCGATGGTCACTGAAACAGCGGGCAAGCTTGTCGCAGATGCCGAGGCGGCGGTCGGTCTCGCGAAGCAGCAGCACACCGCCGTCGCTGGAAAGGTGACCTCCGCTGAAATCCGCCGCCACACGGCGCTAACCAACGGCAGGAAATCCGAAAGTTTGTTGGAAACACTCTGTCATCGGTCATTCCGAAATTGTTTACATCGCATTCCGTTTGCAACCAACACTTTACAGAACTAACGCCCAACTATCGATATTCTTCTGTGAGAAATGCGGGTTAGGTTATTTGACACAACTTTTTTTACCATATGACTTATAGCCACACGATGTATAATTCAACTTCGGTTTTCGGATTAACAGCCGAATCACATGTTTCCACCCGATTGGTGTTCCATGATGACGAATGTAATACCGAGGCGCGTCCTATTTTGCGCAAAAATTCGACGCAACGCCGACTCGAAATCGAAAAACGATCTGGACGCTCAACCAAGGGCTCGCACCCCATCGCTCTTGAGCGCTCGATCAACTGACGCGCACGCCACGCGCCCAGCAGCGTCGCGCCCAGCCCCAGTAAAGCAAAGCAAATCCGCCACTAAAAATGACCGCTTGAATCCATAACGACTTCGACAACGCCCCTGACACCGAAGACTTGATCAGCGGATTTCTTGACACATGTGACAGCACAGCAGCAAAACACCAGCTCACCGCCCCATAGCCCAAGTTAAACAACATTCCCTTGAGCGACAAAACCGTGGCGCGTCGCGCGGAATCGGTCTCCGCGTGCAAGGCACGACCTAAGGTAAAACCCAACAATCCCATGCACGCCATCATGATCACAGCGGGAATCACTCCCCACAGTGGCCACATCGCGCTGACCGCCCATAAGCAAACGGTGACCACCGCCGCAATCCAACCGATGCAGACCATCGGACTCAGCCGCTGATTCAGTTGCAGCGCAAGCCGGGGCACAAACCAGCCCATCACCCCTACTGCCGCACCGATGAGCCCAAAACTCCACTCCGGCAAGGCGATGCCACGATAATAACTGCTGTTGATCGTCGCCATGTTGCGCACAGCAGCGTCGATGAAAACGCCAACCATCAGCAGCGCCATCACGCGTGGTTGCCCCAGCACCCATCGCGCCGCTCCCATCATCAGCCGCATGGCCTCCAGCACGGCCGACCATCCCTTTTGAGCCGCGACTTCACGCTGTGGCTCGATCATGCGCCAGGCCATCACACAGCACACCAGTCCCTGGCATAAGACCAGAAAAACAGGCAGTCGATGCGAGATGGACGTGCTCCATCGCCATTGTTCGGGCAAAAGATGCGCCATCCAGCTGCCATCATACAACACGCCACCCAGCAACATCGCCGCGACAAAGCCCACGGCTCGCCAGCGCATCACCTGTGCCATCACTCGATCCCATGCCGTTTCCCGACCTTCTTCAGGCAAGGAATCGTAGGCCAAGGCCTCATCGGCACCACTCGCACAAGCTTCCGAGATCCCCGACAACACCCGATTGATCACACACAAAACCAACACCGCCGCTCCACTGCTGCACGAGGCCGTGAGCAGGCAACCCATTTCCACCACCATCAGCACTGCTGCCGCAATCAGCAAGCGCCGCCGACCCACCGCGTCCGCTAAAGCACCAGAAGGCACTTCGCACACAAAAATCGTCGCCGCCCACACCAAGTTCAGCATCACAAACTGATCCAAGCTCAGACCCATGTCCAAAAAAAGCACCGCCAACACAGGGTAATAAGCCCGCGCATTGTAAAGCACCGTGAACAGCACGTAACGCTGCGGATTTCGCTGAACTGCCGTCGTCAACTGCGCTGCTTCCATGCCTTCAACCTGTGTGACAGAAGCCCAGAGGTCAAGCACGCCAGCACAGCAACAACGTGATCAAGGCCAGCGGCAAATAAAGCAGAGTAAAAAGAAACAACCGCCGCGCGCACGCGCGTTCGCCGGTTCGACCAAATCGCAGCGCAAGCACCGCCATCCAACCCGCTAAACTCAAGCCCACCCCGACCCACGGCCAGCTGCACCGACCCTCCATCCACGGCCAAATGGACAACAACGCCAACATCGAGGCAAAGATAGCCGCCAACATGGCGCTTTTGCGACCCGAGACATCACCGTTCGACCACATGCGATAACCCGCTGCCTCATATTCCTCGCGGCACAGCCAGTTGATCGCAATAAAGTGCGGCAGTTGCCATAAAAACAACAATGCAAATAAAAACCACGCCCCTCCATTCAAGCCCGCCCCCGCCGCAGTCCACCCGATGAGAGGAGGAATCGCACCCGGAATGGCCCCGACCAAGGTGTTAAGGCTGCTCACTTGCTTCAAGGGCGTGTAGCAAAACACGTAAGTGATCAGCGTCAGAGCCGTCAACGCCGCCGGGATAGGCCCGACTTTGACCGCGAGGTGCACGAGACCAAAGGCACTCAGCAATGTCCCAATCACAAAAGCCTTCAGCACGCCCATCCGTCGCGAGGGCAATGGCCGATCTGCTGTTCGCTCCATGCGCGCATCCAGCTCCACTTCCATTAACTGATTGTATGCCGCGGACCCAAAGGCCGCAGCTGCCGTGCCCAATATGGTGTGAATTAAAGTCATCGCATCCCAGCCAAAACTCCGCGCGCCCAGCAAGTAGCCAAACAGGGTGGTCACCAGCACAAATGTGTTCAAGCGCATCTTGGTCAACACCGCCAAATCACTTTTCATCAGGCTTCTGGTTGCTGTGGATTCGCTCATGCCACGGCATGAATGTCATAAAAAAACAGAATCTCCAACAAGAATTGCGCCTGGTCGTGATTGTGAGCGAGCGAACAGCGTTCGCACCGTCCTTTTTGATTGATTTTACTCTCCGCGCTGACATTCTAATGACATGTTTGACAGCTTTTCATCGCCTCTTCATCAGTGCCTGAGTCGACTCGCGGCGCTGATCGCGGGATGCTTCATGCTCGGACATTCACAGGTCAGCGGGCAAATTTATGCCGATTTTGTGACCACGAAAGGAACATTCACTTGCGTGCTCTACCACGAAGTCACTCCGCGCACGGTCGCCAACTTCATTTCCCTCGCCCAAGGCTCGCGACGCTGGCTTGATGAGCGCGATGGCAAGCTCTCCGATCTGTCAAAACGCGAGTCGTTTTACCAAAACGTGACCTTTCATCGCGTGATCAATCAGGATAACTTCAAGATCATCCAAGCCGGTTCGCGCAATGGCCTAGGCACGGACGGACCGGGATACACCTTTCCGGATGAAATGTTCGCCAATCGTCCTCTATCGTATCAATTCAATGTTCCCTATCTCTTGGCCATGGCCAACAGCGGCGGCAACACGAATGGATCGCAGTTTTTCATCACGGGCAACGCCCTTCCCGGCTTGGAGGGCAAGCACACGGTTTTTGGAAAAGTGGTCAACAACACCGCCATCGTTGACCAAATCCTTAACGTCGCGACCAACGCGAACGACGCCCCTGTGTCACCCGTGACCATTCAAGCAATTCGCATCCGTCGCATGGGTGAAAGCGCTCTGCTTTTCAATGTCGCGGCTCAGCATTTGCCGGAAGTCAGTCATGCTCCGTTTCGCGGTGTCCGCTTCGCCGCCCCGAACGATAACTACTTCCGATTTTACTTCAATCAAGGCGCTCAAACCGAACTGCGGGTTTGGGATTTATTGAGCAACAGCACCACTTGGCGACGTTTTGATTCGCGCTGGTATGGCAAGGACAGCGCGACAACGCGCTACATTGATTTGAATTACGATCGCAGCAATTTGGTCACCAACTTTCGCCCACGCGTGATTCGCTACCACAAGGATGCTTACGCGCCAACTTCAATGCGAGGCTGGTCGCTGCGTTTCAGCAATGCCGAGGGCCAATATGTGTTCGAATTTCCGCGTTCAGGCACTTGCCGCTACCAATTCACTGATCAAGACACCAACACCACCAGTTCTGATGTGTTAGACACGGAGCATGACTACGCCGAAGGCTTTTTGTTTTTTCCGGATGGTTATGGAGCCTATCTCTATGTTTACCCGAAGGGACGCTCGCCCTTGCGCTTGCGCCTGTGTTTTGACGGAAAAACGGGGGTGAATCTCACAGGCCGGCAGGTCAGCTCGAACGGCGTGGGGATCAACTGGACGGAAATTGCCGAAAACTCAGGCTTCATCATGTCGCCACTCAACTAAGGGCTCCATTTACATCCACTCGCGCCCATGTTGCTATCGTCGGCTCACCCCCCTCTGCAATCTTTGTTGGCTGTTTCGGAATCCGCATTGGCTGAGCTGATGAAGCAGGACGGGATCAACCCCTGCCACGCCCGTTTGTTATGGCGCTTGATCCACCGCGATTTGGCGGAAGACCTGCCAACGATGCAACAGCTTTGTCGCGATTTCCCCCCGCCCTTGCTGCGCTGGCTCGATCGTGCGTTGGGGCAATCGACACGATTCCAGCTGGAACGACCATCGCTGCGTCAGCAAACGGCCAGTTGTGATGGCAACACGCAGAAGTTTTTACTGGAACTTGGAGACCAACGCCTGATCGAAACCGTTCTCATGGCCTATCCCGGCCGCATGACCGCATGCCTAAGCTCGCAAGTGGGCTGCGCCATGGGTTGCGTTTTTTGCGCAACGGGGCAAATGGGTTTTAAGCGGCACCTCAGCAGCGGCGAGATCGTTGCCCAGGTTCACTTCCTGCAGCGCCATCTGCGCGCTCAGGGTCTGCCACCTTTGCGCAATCTGGTTCTGATGGGCATGGGCGAGCCCCTGCACAATTACGACGCCGTCATCGCAGCGCTCGAATTGATCCGCCACGTGCGCGGCGCCAGCATTAGCCCGAAGCGCATCACAATCAGCACAGTAGGACTGGTTCCCGGCATCCTGCGACTCGCCGAGGAACGCCAGCCTTATCAACTCGCGGTTAGCTTGCATGGCTCAACCGATGAGCAACGACAAGCACTGGTTCCGCTTGGGAAAAAATGGCCGCTCACCGAATTGATCGAGGCCTGTCAGTTTTACAATCAACGCACCGATCATCGCATTTTCTTTGAATGGACATTGGTCAACGGAGTCAATGACCATCTCGACGATGCCCATCGGCTCGCGCAGTTGCTTCGAGGCCTCGATTCCCATGTGAATCTCATCCCTCTCAATCCAACAGCTGGTTTCGCGGGTCAACGTCCCGAAATCGAGCGAGCCCAAACGTTTCACCAAACTTTGAAGTCTTACGGAATCCCCAGCACATTCCGTCAATACCGTGGCATCGACGTCGCCGCTGGCTGCGGTCAATTGAGCGCCGCCTTTTAATGCCGCACCAGACAAAGGGAAGACGACAACCCAACCACGGGGTTTCCCCCTACAGACCCACAGGCGCAAAAAAAGCGAGCCGATCACCGACTCGCTTTTTTATTTTCTACAACCGAACGTGGACACAAATCAATCGCGACCAGCGCCATCGGAATCCACGATTTGGCGGACTTAACCCTTGGTTGCTTCTTCCAACGTCAACGCGCGGTAACCACCAATCGACTTGAAGTAAATTAGCAGCAGTAAGTAAATGGCCGCCATTGTCATCGGAATAAAGGCGTCAGTTTTCAACGTGTGTCGGTCACCAAGCTGATCGCTCTTAATCACCAATGATTGAGCAGGAGTGCGTTTATCTTCCTCAATTTTCTTCACCTCGCCCAATTTGCCACCGTCAATGCCATAAGTCTCGGTCGCCGCGATGTTCAAGAACGTGGACGGCTTGGAGGACTTGTATTCTGCGTAAAGAGCCTCGTCCGCTTTTTTCAATTCTTCGCCCGCGAAACGGTCTTTGCAGTAACCCAAGCCTGGGCCACCGATCAAACCAGCGGACAACATGCCAATGCCACCCATGATCGACATCGCCACAGCCCCTGTCTGCGGATAGCGGTCACCAATGACTGCCAACATCGTCGGCCAGAAGAAGGTCTTGCCCAACGCATAAATGCCCAATGCCAACAAGGCCATAGTGAAACTGCTCATGTTTGATGCCATGAACAAGCCCACACACGCAATGATCGAACACACCAGCAACAAACCAATTGGAGACAGCTTGAGCTTGCTTTCAATGAAATGAGCGCAAAAGCGCAAACCAAACATGATCGATGACGTCCAGATGAACAACACCTTGCCCTGTTCGGATGTGAACAAGTTACCCGTGATGTTCTGAATCCAGCCATCCGTGCCCAGCTCCACGGCACCCACCAAGGCATGTGTCACAAACAAAACAAACAGCAAAATGGAACCCAAGGAAAAGCGAGTCAACACGCCCGTCACAATCAACAACACGCCGCCAATGGCATAACCGATCAGCTTTGCTTGATCTGGTGCGATCGACTTAGCAATGTCACCAAAAAACAGTGCAAGCAAGTAACAGGCCACCAGGGCCCCGAGAATGCCGACGCTTTTGAACATTTGCACAAAGCTCGCGCCCTTCTCTGCTGCCTCAGACTGAGGAAACTTTTGTTTGAAAAACATCAAACCATAAATCAACGTCGGCACCAGATACAGAGAAAGTTGAATCTTCCAATCCAACTTCATTTTATCATCGAGAAGCCATCCCGCCATCGATCCCAGCACCATTCCAGCTGGCCATGAAGCGTGCAAAATGTTCAAATAATGCGTCCGATTGTTCGGAAACAACGTCGCCACCAATGGATTGGCTACCGCCTCGAGCGTGCCATTCGCAAAAGCGAAGATAAACATCCCCCAGAATAGGAAATTATAAGCATTGTCCGGCGAACTCGCACCAAACGTAACAAAGGCGGACAACAGGTGACAAATCAATGCCAAACCAACCAATTTGCCGTAGCCGATCTTATCGACAACCACTCCCCCAATGATGATTCCAAAGCAGAAACCCGAAAAACCCGCGCCACCAATCGCTCCCAATTGAGCTGCGGTAAAGCCATAGGCCTCCTGCCAGTTATCAAAAATGCCACCCCGAATGGCAAATCCCACCCCTGCGGCGAGAATCGCCATGAATCCCGCCCAAAGCAATCGCTTCGCATTGGGCACCGTCGTTGTTTGTCCAGTATTGGTCATATATTGATGTTCTGCTATGAACGGATTAGTCTGCTATGCCAATGTCGCCTAACTGACAAGCACGGATTGTGTCAATGATTCGAAAAGCGCTCAATCCAGCGCAAGCCGCGATGGCAAGGCTAAAACAAAATCCACCATAACAACTCACCACCAACGGTTTCACAAGCTTGTGAAATTTTTCACAAATTCATCTTGCCTTCAACTCGACAATCGTTCTAAAGATGTATGCCTTACCGTCACTCCACATGCGCCCATTTCTACTTCATCTTCTTTGCTCGCTTTTCTGCTCAGTTGCTGCGGTTGCCGCCAATGAGCACGCGGAACATGCAATTCCAGAACAGGCGCCTCAGGAGCTGACAGTTTCAAATCAATCTGTTGAACAAACAACTCAACATGTGACTCCGGGGAATGATGCCGGACACTCTGAAGCACATTCCACGCCAACTCATTCATCTCACGATCATTTGCCCGCTTACGCTGAAGAAGTCGCGCGTTTCGGCCCTGTCGTAATCACCAACTCGATGATCATGGTCTGGTTGGTTGCGGTCTTTGTGATTACTTTCGCACAGCTTGCCACCCGCAACATGAGTCTGATTCCCACGGGTTTGCAAAATTTTGCCGAGTGGTTGGTTGAGGGTCTTTATCAATTCTTGGAAGGCGTTCTGGGAGCCCACTTGGTGAAGCGCACATTTTGGTTCTTTGGCACTTTGTTTGTGCTGATTCTTTTCACGAACTGGTTTGGCCTCATCCCGTTTGTCGGCACTGCGGGTTGGTCACTCAGCGGTCCTGGCGTTGATCCTCATGACACATTTCGCCCCTTTCTGCGCGGTGGCAATGCGGATTTGAACATGACGGCAGCGATGTCGATCTCATTCGCCTTGATTTGGTTCTACTGGGCCATTTCTGAAAATGGACTCAAGGGTTTTCTCGCTCACATTTTCGCCCCTAAGGGCAAATCCACTGGTGTCATGGCTTTATTCATGGTGGTGGTTTTTGCTTTCGTCGGCGTGCTGGAGGTGGTGTCGATCATGTTCCGCCCAGTGGCTCTGTCATTCCGACTTTATGGTAACATTTTCGCAGGTGAAAACATTTTGGAAAACATGTCAGCATTGTTGGGAGGACATCCATGGAGCTACTTTGTTTCATGGCTACCCGCTTTGCCGTTTTATTTCATGGAATTGCTGGTCGGCCTGATTCAGGCCTTGGTCTTCATGCTCTTAACATCGGTGTTCCTGCGCTTGATTTGCGAACACGAACATCATGATGATGAGGAGCACGCGGCTCACTGATGCAGTCGATCCAATTCAACCCTTTGCCGTCTTTGACCATGGACACAGCTGTGGGAAGCGGAAAACCAAACACTAAACGACACAAAAACATATGATGACTCCTATCTTGGCAGACCTGAGTGGTAACTTGCACATCGCATTGGCGGCTATTGGCGCAGCAATCGCGATCGGTCTTCTCGGTGCAAAAGCTGCCGAAGCAACCGGACGCAATCCAAGCGCTGCTGGTGAAATTCGTAACCTCGCGATCATCTTAGCTGCTCTGATCGAAGGTATCGTGTTCTTCGCCATCTTCCTCGCTAAGTAATCCGATGCTGAATCTGGCGAGAGCGTGCGGCGCTCTCGCCGATTTCCACCCACCACTGTAAAACACCGCACCCCATCACACCATGCTCAACGCTTTTTTTCAGTTTGCTCAAACCATCGTCGAAGCTCCGGTCGTCGCAGCAGCAGCACAAGACGCTCACGCTCAAGAGTCGTCGATCACACAGACTTTCAAGCTTTTGCCCGAGTTACTCGTGCCGCAGGTGATCAATTTTGTGATTGTCGCCATTTTGCTTTCCAAATTCGCCTTTGGCCCCCTTCAAGCCATGCTAGAGCAGCGCAGACAGCGCATTGCTGACGGCGAGGAAAAACTGAAACAAATTGAGCGTCAGCTTGCTGATTCGGCAAAAGCCACGGCCGAAGCCATCGCGCAAGCGAACAGAGAGGCGAAACGACTGATTGAGGAAGCTCAAAGCAGCGCCGCCAGTTTCTCCGAGCAAAAATCGCAGGAGGCGATTGCTCAAGCTCAAAACATTCTGGCCAAAGCCGAAGCAGCTGCGAAGGCAGATCGCGAGGCGATTGCAGCTGAGCTCAAGCGCGAATTCGGTCGCTTGGTGGCGCAAACGGCACAAGTCACCACCAACGGCAAGCTCACTGCTGACCAGCAGCGTCAAATCAACGACGAAGCATTGGCGCGTGTTGACGCCTGATCCATATCGTTTTCCCACACTTCATGAAAATTACCAAAGCTGCCAACACTGCCGCGAAGCGCATTTTTCGCATGTGCTGCGTCAACGGCTCATTGCAAGATGAATCGCTGCGCCGCGCGATTGCGGTGCTCGTCGAACGCCAGCCCCGCGATTACCATGCAATTCTCGTGGCGCTGAAGCGACTCGTTCGTTTGGAGTTGGAGCGCAAACACGTGATCGTTGAAAGCGCTGTTGTTCTCGATGAAACCGAACGTCAGCGCGCGATCAGTTCAGTCACGTCCACCTATGGCCATGATCTGACATTTGAATTTTCAGAACAACCTGAATTGATAGGCGGCCTGCGCATCCAAGTGGGCAATGATTTACTCGATGGCTCTGTCAAGGGCCGAATCGATCGCCTGACTGAAGCCTTTTCTTAATCCACCCTTTTCACCACAACCTTTCCTACCATGAGCAGCATCCTTCAAGAATTAGAATCCGAAATTAGCAAAATTTCATCTTCCATCCAAAAAACCAATGTTGGTCGCGTGCGCGAGATTGGTGATGGCGTTGCCAAAGTCGAAGGGCTATCCGATGTGATGCTCAATGAGATGATTTCGTTTCCGAACGGAGTTACCGGACTGGCGATGAACTTGGAAGAAGGTTCCGTTGGCGTTGTTTTGTTGGGCAACTACTCCAGCATCAAGGAGGGAGATCAGTGCTCAACCACCGGAAAACTGCTTTCTGTCCCAGTGGGAGAGGCACTGCTCGGTCGTGTTGTCAACACCATCGGTGAGCCGCAAGATGGCAAAGGCGACATTGCTGCTTCTGCTTTCTACCCTCTGGAGAAAATCGCTCCTGGCATCATCAAGCGTAAATCCGTTTCTGTGCCAGTGCAAACGGGCATCATGGCGATCGATGCGATGATTCCGATTGGCCGTGGTCAGCGTGAGTTGATCATTGGCGACCGCGCCACTGGCAAGACGACGATTGCTGTGGATACGATCATTTCTCAAGCGAAGCAAAATAAGGCAGCTGAGCAAGGCAAGTTGCAGAACCACAAGCCGCTCTATTGCATTTACGTCGTAATCGGCCAGAAACTCTCGAACGTTGCGCGCATCATCAAGACTTTGGATGAAGCGGGCGCGATGGAATACACCACCATTGTCACAGCTTCGGCATCCGATTCCGCTGCCATGCAGTATTTGGCACCCTACGCCGGTTGCGCCATCGCGGAATACCTGATGGATCAAGGCAAGGACTGCCTGATTGTGTTCGACGACCTTTCCAAACACGCAGTGGCATACCGGCAAGTGTCGTTGATTCTCAAGCGTCCATCGGGTCGTGAAGCTTACCCAGGTGATGTTTTCTATCTACACAGCCGGTTGTTGGAGCGCTCAGCTCGTTTGTCGGACAACGCGGGTGGAGGTTCATTGACAGCGTTGCCGATCATTGAAACACAAGCGGGTGACGTTTCTGCCTACATTCCGACCAACGTGATTTCGATCACCGACGGCCAGATCTATTTGGAAACCGACCTCTTTTACCAAGGCATTCGCCCTGCGATTTCGGTTGGTCTTTCCGTTTCTCGCGTGAGTTCTGCGTCTCAGACGAAAACAATCAAATCCTTTGCAGGAACGACTAAGCTGGATGTGGCACAATACCGCGAGTAGCAGGCATTCGCGCAATTCGGTTCGGATCTCGACGCTTCCACGAAAAAGAAACTGGATCGTGGCGCTCGCATTGTTGAGCTGTTCAAGCAGAATCAATACAACCCGCTCAGCATGGAAATGGAATCCATTTTTCTGTTTGCGATGCAAAACGGCTATTTCGACGATATTGCCGTGAATCGAGTGCGTGAGTTCCAAGCTGGCATGGGCGAGTTCTTTGAGACCCGCAAAGCTGACGTGTTGGACAATATTCGCAACAACAAACCAGATCTTCGCAAAGACGCTGCTGCTGTTGCCACCGTGAAACAAGCCATTGAGGATTTCAAGGCGGCTTGGAAGTAATGGGGATTGCTTGCCACGACCATTGACTGTTCGAAACTTCATATTTTAGCACATGGCTAACCTCCGCGACATTCGCCGACGCATCAAGTCGGTCAAAAGCACCGCCCAGATCACCCGTGCGATGCAGCTCGTTGCTGCCGCAAAAATGAAAAAGGCACAAGACCAGGCTTTGGCAGGACGCGATTACGCGAATCAGCTAAACCGGGTTTTGATCAATCTCAAGTCCAACGTCGAGGAGGAGAGCCACCCTCTACTTCAAGCGCGTAGTGGCAAAAAAGAGCTAATGCTCGTGATTTCTACCGACAAAGGACTTTGCGGTGCCTTGAACACCAACTTGTTCAAAAAAGTTCGCAGCGAAAGCGGCGATGAAACTCACTACGTCACCGTAGGACGCAAGTTGCGTGCGGTGCTCACCAAACTGGGCAAAGAAATGTTGGCCGACTTTGAGGTCAAGGATCCTGTCCCTTTTGCAGAGGCACGCCCGATTTCCAAGTTCCTTACCAAGCAATTTTTGGAAGGCGGTTACGATAAAATCTCCGTTGCATTCAATAACTTCATCACGGTGATGAACCAACAGCCCACAGTGATCCAACTCCTGCCGATCAACGGTGATCAATTAGGAGAAAAACAGGACTATGAGGGTGTTGGTCACGAAGTCGCAGAAACGGACAAACAAGCTGCCTTGAGCAAGGATTACAGCTTCGAGCCATCGCCGATGAGCGTTCTCGACACATTGTTACCGCTCTACATCAACTTCCAAGTGTATCAGACCTTAGTCGAGGCGCGCGCATCCGAGCACAGCGCGCGGATGGTTGCGATGAAAGCGGCGACCGACAATGCGAAGAAGTTCATCAAGGAGCTCACTCTGGAATACAACAAAGCTCGTCAGGCGGCGATCACGTCTGAATTGCTTGAAATCACCACTGCCATGAAGGCGATGGAATAAACCATTTTTAACGATCCAACCAACAGACCGACCACACTTCAGCAACTGCATCACGCATCACCCCACTAAACGCGCTCCGAGTTCGATTCTGATTTCTTGCGCATCTCACTTCATTCTAATTTCCACTCAACACTTCCAACTTTCACCAAATAAATTATGAGCAATCAAGGAACGATCGTTCAAGTCATCGGCGCCGTTGTCGATGCTGACTTTTCAAAAGCCAGCAGCCTGCCAGCCATTTTCAATGCGCTAGAAGTCCGCTACAATGCCAATGGCATTGACAATTATCTCGTGCTGGAAGTGCAGCAACATCTCGGCGATGGCTGGGTGCGTGCCGTGGCGATGTCTTCCACCGATGGATTGAAGCGTGGCTTGGCCATCACAGACACAGGTGCCCCCATTTCCGTTCCCGTTGGCAAACAGGTGCTTGGTCGTATTTTCAATGTCACAGGCGACTTGGTTGATGAAAACATGCCGTTGGCTAATGCGAATCTGCGCTCACCGATTCACCGCCCTGCGCCGTTGCTCACGCAACAAAGTGCGAACACGGAAATTTTGGTGACGGGCATCAAAGTGATTGACCTGATCTGTCCGCTGCTCAAAGGCGGCAAAGGTGGCATGTTTGGTGGTGCCGGTGTGGGTAAAACGGTGGTGATCATGGAGCTCATCAACAACATCGCAAAGGCTCATGGTGGTTTTTCCGTGTTTGCGGGTGTGGGTGAGCGGACGCGTGAGGGCAATGACCTTTACTGGGAAATGATTGAATCCGGTGTTATCGCAACAGAAAAAGACGACAGTGGTCACATCAAGCTCACGCCTGAAGGCAACCCTGTGCTCACAGAAGGTTCGAAAGTGGCATTGTGCTATGGTCAAATGAACGAGCCACCGGGAGCTCGACTGCGAGTGGCTCTGTCGGCTCTGACCATGGCAGAACATTTCCGTGACGAGGACAATCAAGACGTGTTGCTATTCGTGGACAATGTGTTCCGTTTCTCACAAGCCGGCTCAGAAGTTTCGGCGTTGCTTGGTCGGACGCCATCCGCGGTGGGTTACCAACCGACGCTGTCGGAGGAAATGGCGACTCTGCAAGAGCGCATCACTTCCACCAACAAAGGATCGATCACTTCCATTCAGGCTGTTTATGTTCCAGCTGACGACTTGACCGACCCCGCTCCGGCTAACACGTTTGCGCACTTGGATGCCACGGTGGTTCTCGAGCGTTCGTTGGCGGAGCAAGCGCTGTTCCCTGCTGTGGATCCTTTGGCTTCTACCTCGAAGGCTCTTGCTCCAGAAGTGGTGGGCGCGGAGCATTATCGCGTTGCGCGCGGTGTTCAACAGGTATTGCAGCGTTACAAAGACCTGCAAGACATCATCGCAATTCTCGGCATGGACGAGCTTTCTGACGAAGACAAGCTCACCGTGTTCCGCGCGCGGAAATTGCAGCGTTTCCTCACGCAACCGTTCCACGTGGCAGAAATTTTCACCAACGTGCCAGGCGCATTGGTTTCGCTTGAGGACACGGTCAAGGGTTTTGCCGAAATTCTCGATGGCAAGTGGGACGATGTGCCTGAGGGCAATTTTTACATGAAAGGCGGCATTGACACCGTGTCGCGCAGCTAATGAGAGCACCCTGCCCTGTGGTGACATTGATCGTCGCAGGGCTCAACTGAAGAATCCATGCCCATCCATTTAGAAATTGTCACACCAGAGCGCAAAGTTTTTTCTGACATTGTGGCTCATGTGTATCTGCCGGGTGCCGACGGTGAATTGGGGATTTTGCCACAACACGCGGCGCTTGTGACTTCTCTGGCTCCAGGTGAGTTGCGCTACGACCACAACGGCCAGCAGTTCCAGTTGGCGATTGGTTCGGGTTTTGCTGAGGTTTCGGACAACCGCGTGGCGGTATTGACCGATATGGCGCTAGAATCCGATAAAATCGATGAGGCGGCCTGCGATGCGGCAATCGCTCGTGCGCAAGAGCGCCTCAGTCAAATTCGCCACTCCGATGATGCTGAGGAAGTTGCTTACTTGCAAGGCATGATCAGCAAATCGCTGGCGCAATTGAGCGTTAAACGCAAATACCGCCATTAATTTCACCACATGCGCCGCTCGCTGGCAGCAAGTGCGGCGGCGATGATGGTGGCTCTGATCGGATCTTCCGCAAGGTTTAACAACACAGGTCATGCTGCTTTCTGATGATCCCGGCTCCATGGCCAAACGCCCGTTCATTCGCTTGCGGGATGTGCACCAGCGTTTTGGCCAACAGCCAGTGCTGCGTGGCATCAATCTGGACATCTATCATGGCGAGACACTGGTGCTACTTGGAACGTCAGGTGGTGGCAAATCGGTTTTGGTGAAGCATCTCACCGGATTGTTGCGACCGTTGAGCGGTCAGATCTGGGTCAATGACATTGAAATCAGTCGTCTCACTGAGAGACAGCTCGTGCCCATCCGGCATCAAATCGGCATGATGTTTCAAGGTGGCGCATTATTTGACTCTTTTACGGTGTTCGAGAATGTGGCCTTTCCGCTGCGCGAAAGTGGTGGCATCGGAGAAGCCGAAATTCAACGTCGGGTGCGGGAAGCGTTAGAAATTGTCAAATTATCCGAACACGCGCACAAACTGCCCTCAGACATTTCCGGCGGGATGCGCAAGCGCGTGGCGCTGGCCCGAGTGGTGGTGGATCAGCCGGAATGCATCATTTATGATGAACCCCATGCGGGGCTCGATCCCATCACGGGTGCCACGATCGATCATCTCATCAAGGCCATGCAGCGCAACCACGGCATCACCAACGTGGTGATCACCCATGAAATGCGCAGTGTGTTTCGCATCGCTGATCGCATCGTGTTCATGAAAGAGGGCACAATCTATTGGATTGGCACACCTACTGAGCTGCAAGCGAGCGATGATGTGGAATTAAAAAACTTCGTGGATGGGGTTTCAGATTTGCAAATCTAGACCACATTGCGGAATGCAACGCGTGATCGAACCTGAATTGCTCGATGTTTTACCCGCAGATGATCCAGCCGCGCTGCGGAGTCGCAGGGATTTGCGCGTCATTAATGCGCTGATGGGAAATGAGCGGTGGATTTTACGCTGTCTGTTGCGCTTTCGTTCCATTGCCGCGCAGGGCATCACCGAATGGGGGGCGGGGCAAGGACAATTGAGTCAACTCCTGTCGCGTCGATTGCGACCGCGATGCCACCATGCCTACGACTTGCTCGCAGCACCCCACGATTTACCGCCATCGATTCAATGGCACAGCGGCGATTTATTTGCTGCCACTCCTCCAGCAAAGGGCGGAACGCTGGTGGCCAATCTTTTTTTGCATCACTTTCACGCCCCTCAGCTGACACAATTATCGCGCTGGTGTGAATCGCGCGCCATGCTGTGTTTTTGCGAGCCCTGGCGTCACGCGCTGCCTCTGTGGCTCGGACGCGGCATGTTTCCGCTGTGCAATTCGGTCACACGTCACGACATGATCACCAGCATCCGCGCTGGGTTCGTCGTCGGTGAATTGCCTGAAATGTTGCACCTCTCTTCCCAAGACTGGCAGATCGAGGAAAATTGCGACTGGCGGGGGTCGGTTCGCCTGCTGGCCTGGAGGAAGTGACATGGGCATTGACATCTCGCGCTCGAATCAACATTCATGAAAAAAATTTCCATCTCCGGAGGAGGTCTCGCTGGGCTTGGCTTAGCCCTCGGACTGCGTCGCCATGAGGTGCCGGTCACGGTGCACGAGTGCTTGCACTACCCGCGCCATCGCGTGTGCGGTGAGTTCATCTCAGGCACCAGTGACACGACACTAGCGAATCTTGGAATGGCAGAAATCATGAACGATAGCCTGCGCCCTGCGCATGTCAGCTGGTGGTGCGAAGGCAGAAAATGGCGAGAAGACACCTTACCGGAGCCTGCTTATGCGCAGTCGCGTTACCAGCTTGATGCCCGATTAGTCGCGCTGCTGCGTCAGAGAGGCGGCGAGGTTCTCGAGGGCCAACGCATGGAAGCGAACCCCATCGAAGGTCAAGTTTGGACAGCCGGGCGACGTCCGGATCGCGGAGAATGGCTTGGGCTCAAGGCACATGTGCGCGGTCTGGCGCCAATCACCACCTCCGCTGCTCCGCTGGAAATGCATTTGGGTAGCAATGGTTACATCGGTCTCACCCAAGTCGAAGACGGCTGGACGAACATCTGTGGCCTATTTCGCCGCGATACGACAATCAAGGCTGCACCCGAGGCGTTGTTGTTAGCCTACCTCAAAGCCGGTCGGCAATTCACCTTGCTGGAGCGATTACAAAACGCCCAGTGGCGCGAGCGCTCATTTGCCGCGACGGCAGGGCTGCGTCTCGGCCTCCAGCGGTGTGCCACGCCATTAACCGCCCTTGGTGACGCCCATAGCATCATCCCCCCTTTCACCGGCAATGGCATGAGCATGGCTCTGCAGGCAGCCGAAATCGCCATTGCACCACTCGTGGCCTGGAGCGCTGGGCAGTGTTCTTGGCAACAGAGCCAGCAGGAAATCGCAGCGGCACTGGCGCAGCACTTTCGTTCGCGGCTGCGTCTCGCGCTACCGCTCAATCGCATCCTGACCGATCCACGCGGGCAAAAGCTGCTTGGCTTGATCGCGCCGCAGCCTTTTTTTCCATTTCGTTTGCTATTATCACATCTGCGCTGAGACTCCCACCATGCATCTTCTCGCACTGAACCACGCCACTCCCCCGCATTGCTTTACGCAACAGGAAGTCCATGCAGCGCTATCAAGTTCATCCACATTTGATCGGCTTCAACCGCGCGGGCAGCAGATCGTTGAAAAAATTCTCAGCGGAAACTCAGGCATTGCCACCCGCCAATTTTGTCGTCCGGACATCCGTTCGCTCTTTCACCTCAATGCCCATGAGCTCAATCAGTATTTTGAGCGCGAGGCCCCGCAACTAGCACTCGCCGCCGCCCAACGTGCGATCGCAGACATGCACGGCGAAGTCGCAGACATCGATGCGCTCTTCATCTGCACCTGCACCGGCTACTTATGCCCGGGACTCAGCTCGCACGTGGCGGAGCAACTCAACTTGCGCGAGGATGTTTACCTGGCCGACATGGTGGGCTTGGGCTGCGGGGCCGCGATCCCCACTCTGCGCGCCGCACAAGGTTTTCTCGCCCAGCAGCCAGACGCCATCGTTCTTGTCATCGCGGTGGAGGTTTGTTCAGCCGCATTTTTCATCAACGACGATCCCGGTGTGCTCATCAGCCTCTGTTTGTTTGGCGATGGTGCCAGCGCCTCGCTGTGGAGTGGTGGAACCCCTCCCAAGAACTCATGGGAAATCGGACATTTCCGCACCGTGCACCGTCCCCAGCACCGCGAACACATTCGATTCGTCAATGAAAACGGCATGTTAAAAAACCGCCTCGATCGTTGCGTGCCGAGTTTAGCCGCCGAGGCGGTTCACCACTTATTCCAACAACGCCATCATTCTGAGGTCGAATGCCTCACCCACGGGGGTGGACGCGATGTTCTCGATGCCTTGGAAAGCCGACTCGAACGACCACTCGTCAATTCCCGCGCGGTGCTAGAACAACACGGCAACATGAGCAGCCCCAGTGTGATGTTCGCCTTGGAAGCGCATCGGCGCGACCCAAAAAAATCCACGCCCATTTGGCTGAGCAGCTTTGGGGCTGGTTTTGCCGCGCATTCGTGCGAATTGTGGCTCGCCGATTGATTCTGGGTCAGTTATAGGGGAACACGACATGACGATTGCCACCACGATTGCTGAACTACACGCTGCCCTGACGGGAAAAACGATGTGTCTCGTGCCCACGATGGGAGCGTTGCACCGCGGCCACATCGCACTCATCCATGCGGCGCGTCAACAAGTGGGCGCACAAGGCTGTGTCGCCGTGTCCATTTTTGTCAATCCGACTCAATTTGATCGCCCCGATGATCTAGCCGCTTATCCGCGTCCGCTGGAATCGGATCTCACTGCTTGTCGCGATGCCGGGGTGGATCTTGTCTTCGTGCCTCGTGCGTCTGAGATGTATGCCTCGGATCACAGCGTGATGGTGACGGAAAATCGCCTATCAAGCCTTCTTTGCGGTGCGTCACGCCCCGGACATTTTGCTGGCGTGTGCACGGTGGTGCTGAAATTATTGCTACTGACCCGCGCCCAAAAAGCCATTTTCGGGCAAAAAGATTTCCAGCAGCTGGCCATTATCCGCCGCATGGTGCGCGATCTCAATCTTTCGACAGAAATCATCAGTCATCCCACCGTTCGAGAAGCCGATGGCTTAGCGCTGTCATCACGCAACGCACGACTCAGCGCCGATCAACGCGCCGACGCGCCACGTCTCCACCGCGCTCTTCTCGCGGCCGCTGCCCTGCTGCCGCTGGGCGAGCGCGGCGCTGACCCGCTGATCCATGCGGCACGGCATCACATCGCCGCGTCCCCCTTGCTGCGCATCGATTACCTTGAGTTGGTCGATGCCTTGAGCTTGGAACGCGTGGCAACCCTGCGCGCTCCGGGCATTCTCGCGGTGGCGGTTTTCTATGATTCGGTGCGACTGATTGACCACATCACATTACAACCCTGAGCCCGCACACGCGAAGTCCTTGCTCTCGAGCGAAATTTCCTCATTTTTCGCACTTGGCGAAGCGACGGGTTGCGACTACACACATGGCGCGATGCATGCATTTTCCTACAAAAATGGCGAACTTCACTGCGAGGACGTGGCTCTTTCCTCCCTCGCTGCCAACCACGGCACCCCCCTTTACGTTTACAGTGGGCACACGATTCGCGATCATTTTCAACGCTTGGATCGCGCATTGTCTGGTGTTGAGCACGAAATTGCCTTTGCGGTGAAGGCGAACTCCAATCTCTCCGTGCTAAACCTGTTAGCGAAAGAAGGAGCGGGCTTCGACATTGTTTCTGGTGGTGAATTGTATCGCGTCATTCAAGCCGGTGGCGATCCGCGTCACTGCACCTTCGCTGGCGTTGGCAAAACCCGCGAGGAAATTATTTATGCACTCAAGCACGAAATTTACTCCTTTAATGTCGAGTCCGAAGCTGAACTACGCTACCTCAACCAAGTCGCAGGCGAACTTGGAGTGGTGGCGCCCGCCGCTGTGCGCGTGAATCCCAATGTGGACGCCAAGACACACAAATACATTTCCACCGGTAAATCAGAAAACAAGTTTGGCGTGGATTTTGACGCCATCGCCGATCTCTATCGTCGTGCCGCAGCGGAGCTTCCCCATGTTCGCTTGCGCGGTTTGCAGATGCACATTGGCTCGCAACTGACATCACTGGCACCTTTTGTCGAAGCCATCGACAAGGTGCTGCCCTTGGTGCGACAGCTGAAGGCTGAACATGACATCGAGTTTTGGTCGATTGGCGGGGGCATTGGCATCGTTTATCACGACTCCCTGGCATCGGGTGACAGCGCGTGGTGGAATCATCAAACGGAAGAGGAGCGTCCGCTCACCATCGAGGCCTACGGTGCCGCCATCGTGCCGCGGCTGCGCGATCTTGGGCTGCGCATTTTGCTCGAACCCGGTCGTTACATTGTCGGCAATGCGGGCGTGTTGCTCACGCGCTGCTTGTATGAAAAAAAAGGCGTGGCCAAAACGTTCAAAATCGTTGATGCCGGCATGAATGATCTCATCCGCCCTGCGCTTTACGAGGGCCATCATGAAATCGCGCCATTGCGCGAACCCACCAACGAGCCGATCATTGCCGATGTCGTGGGTCCGATCTGCGAGAGTGGCGACTTTTTCTGTCAAAACCGTCTCATCGCTGATTTTCAACCAGGCGAGGTGGTGGCCTTGTTGTCGGCAGGGGCTTATGGTTTTGTGATGGCCTCGAACTACAATTCGCGTCCCCTGCCAGCCGAAATTTTAGTCGAAGGCACACACGCCACCGTGGTGAGAAAACGTCAAACCCTCGAGGATTTGATCGCAGGAGAATTGCCAGACAGGGGCGCGACCACCGCCTCCCACTGATTTGTGACTCATCCTTGCTTTGTCCTGCCCCTGCTGAATTTTCCCACTGCCATCCATGCCTAAAGTCTTTTTAAAAACCTATGGTTGCCAAATGAATGAGCGCGACACTGAGCAAGTGGCGCGCATGTTCACCGAAGGCGGCTATACTTTAACCCAAGATGAGGCCGATGCGGATGCGATCTTGATCAACACCTGCTCGGTGCGGGATCAAGCCGAGCAAAAAGCACTGGGCAAGATGCTCAACGTCGGCAAGCTACGCAAGCATCGCCCGCACGTGGTTTATGGTTTCATGGGTTGCATGGCGCAATCGCGCGGCGAGGAATTATTCGCCCGAGTTCCGCATCTCGACGTGGTGGTGGGCACACAAAAATACCACCGCGTGTTCAATTATGTGGACGGGATCCTCCAGCAGCGGTTGGAGGCACGCATGGACGACCCTGCGCTTTCGCTGCAAGGCACACACGTCTGCGACGTGGCGGAAGAAGAAGGCTCACAGAACACGATTCACGAACACCTGCCCAAACCTCGCCAAGCCACCGCGTTTGTGTCGATCATGCAAGGCTGCAACATGCGCTGCTCCTTTTGCATCGTCCCCGACACCCGCGGCCGCGAGCGCAGCCGCCCAATTTCAGCCATTGTCACCGAAATCCGTTCATTGGTGGAGCAGGGAATCAAGGAAGTGACCTTGCTTGGCCAAATTGTCAATCTCTACGGCCGCACCGAGTTTCCGATCATCGGCGGGAAATCCCCTTTTGTGCAGTTGTTGGAGGCTGTCCATGCCATCGATGGTTTGGAGCGCATCCGCTTCACCTCTCCGCACCCGATCGGTTATCGAGATGACCTTGTCGCCGCCTTTCGGGAATTGCCGAAACTTTGCCCGCACATTCACTTTCCGCTCCAGAGCGGGTCGGATCGCATCCTCAAACTCATGCGACGCCCCTATCGCAACGAAAAATTCATCGAAATTTGTGAAAAAATGCGCGCCGCACGTCCGGATCTCGCCATCACCACTGACATCATCGTGGGTTTTCCCGGTGAGACGGAGGCGGACTTCGATGACACGCTCGCGATGGTCGAACGCATCCAATTCGCCAATGCCTTCATCTTTCGCTATTCTCCACGCCGCGACACCCCAGCCGCGACCATGCCCGATCAGCTTCCGGACACGGTCAAAGAAGAACGCAATCAACGCTTGCTGACGGCAGTCAATCAAATTGTCATGAAGCAATACGCCGGCCTGATTGGCACGCGACAAAGCGTGTTGTGCGAGGGGTTATCCCGCTACAACGCCGATCGCCTCACCGGCCGCACGTTGCACAACCGCATCGTGGTCTTTGAAGGTAATCTCGACCGCTTAGCTGGCGAAATTTTCGACGTGCAGATCGAGGAATCCACGGGCTTCACACTCTACGGCACCCCTTGTCTTTCTGACACGGCTTGACACGACATGCTTCGCCGCAGTCAGTGGTAACATGGCTGACCATCAAGTCAGGCAAGCGTCAGGTAGCAGAGCAGACCGCCCTAACAGATCGAGCGCGAATAAAATGATTTTTTCATCTTACTCGCGGCTTTTTGCTTGCGATTAAAAGGCTGTATCGATTAGCTTTGGTCTCCTTACACAGGCAACAACGACAATTTTACAGCGATGAATCCCGACCGCGCCACTTTGAATTTTCTCAATAGTTTTCCCGAAGAAGCTCGTCGCAAAGGTGAATCGTTACAAAAAGAGGGAGCCGTCACGCAAATTTTCGGCAACCATTTGTTCATCCAAGGACGAGTCGAGGAGGAAACAGGCACATTTCGCACCAGTCTGCGCTTACAGGGAAACCGCTGGTTCGGAAGTTGCACCGCAGAAGACGAAATCATTGCAGGCGCTTGTCAGTATGCCACCATGATGGAGCGCATGCATCGAGGCGAGGATTTACCAGAATCCCCCAACGAGTTTGACGACGCTCCCATTCTTGATTTAATTGAAGAAAAGCTAAATCGCGAGCTCGACGACAAGGAAGCCGATTTTGTTTCAAAAATTGAAAAACGTTACCGCCGTTACGTGATCGAGGGCGAAATTCACGATCACGACATGGTGCGCATTTCGCCACGCTGGGAAATCACCAGCTACGAACCGCTGGAACTGTGGCCGATCCCGCCGGGCGACATCATGGAGTTCTGGAACTATCTCGCCTACGCCTTTTACAAGAAAAAAATTCCCTACCCCGAGTTCATGAATGTGATCACCGATCTCGAATCGGTGCAGAAGAAGATGTCGGAATGGGAGCAAGAACGCGAGGTCGCTGCCTGGTATGAACGCATTGAGCGTGTGAACGAGCGCCCGCCTCAGGAGTCACCGTTTGAAGCCGAAGTTCGTCTCGTGGCAACCATCAATGAAGCCCGCATTGAACTTCGCGAGTCGGGAGGTGAGTGGCTTCAACTTCGCGAGAAGGCGGACATTGAACGCTACGTGGCTCTATTCATGGAAGCCGCGATGCGACTCGATCCACAGAGCCAGATTCTATGGGAGCATTTCCTGTCCTATTATCGCAGCGAGGGCGACACCATATTCGATTTCGATCAAGAGGAAGCTTGCCGCTTCATGAATCGCCTGTTCTGTCAACCTGTGCTCAAGGGTTACTTAGTGAATTTGGACGAAAAATTCTTCAAGGTCGTCGATGAACCTCTGTCCTGGCGCTGCGAGGACGATCCCTATGACCCACAGAGCTTCGCTTTGCAATTAGTGACTCATTCCGGCGAGAACGTCACGCATTCCGTGCGTTTGTTACCCGGACGCGTCGAGCTGTATCAGTCGGATGAAACAGTGTTTCCCGGCCCCCCACGGTGGCTGAATGAAACCGAAATCATGCCACGTTATTTCATTCCTAAGCGCGTGATCGATTCGCTTGAGGGTGTGGAGTTTTTGCGTAAGATCGGAGCGACGTTACCAGAATCATTGGTGAAACGGGTCGTGGATCTGGAGCTTAAGCCAAAGCTGGAGCTGAAGCTGATTGCGGGATTGACGGCGGCTGAAACTGAGCACCTCGTGGTGGACGTCACAGCGTTGGAGACGAAGGGGCGTCGCGTTGAGCGACTCACCAAAGACGGATGGGATTTGGTGGAGCAGCAGGTGGTCAAGGGCAAGCAATTGCTGCGCTTCGCGCGCGAGGAGCTGTATCCCGTGCCTCACATACTCGAGGACATGGGGCTGACCTTTGATGATAAACTGATCGCTTTCAAAACACGAGTGACGAAGAATTTTCCTGAGAAATTCGCCGAATGGATCAAGGCCATGCCAGCTGGCATGGAGCTTGAAATCGACGGGCGTCTCAAGACCATTCTGAACGATCCCGTGACCGCGGCGGTGCGCTTCGAAGTGGTGAATCAGGAGATCGACTGGTTTGACCTGCGCATTGTCATTGATGTCCAGGGGGTGAATCTCAGCAAAGCACAAATTCGTCAGCTGGTGGCCGCTCGCGGCGGTTATGTGCGGATGGACGACGGCACATGGATGCGCTTGGAGATCAAGCTCGATCCAGAACAACGCGATGCCGTGACGCGCCTAGGATTGGACCCGTTTGACCTTTCGGGCGAGACTCACCGCATGCACGCCTTGCAGTTGGCCGATCCCAAAGCCGCCGATGTGTTTGATCCCAAAGCTTGGAAGCGCATCAAGGATCGCGCCAACGACATTCAGATCGAGGTCGAAGCAGAATTACCCCCGCAGCTCAACGCCACGTTGCGGCCCTATCAGGTCGATGGATTCAAGTTTCTCGCTTACCTGGCCACGAACAATTTTGGTGGCATCTTAGCGGATGACATGGGCTTGGGTAAAACGATTCAATCGCTCACTTACATTCTCTGGCTGCGCAATGAAGCCATCAAAGCGAGCACGCAGAAAAAACCGGTGTTGATCGTTTGCCCGAAATCCGTGCTCGATGTCTGGGTGACGGAAGCACACAAATTTGCCCCAGAATTGTCGGTGCGCATCTTACGCAACCGCGATGACATTGATGTCGATGAAATCCAAAACCATCTCGACATGTTGGTGATGAACTACGCCCAATTGCGGGTCTGCGGCGAGCACTTGAATAAGGTGCAGTGGCTCACGGTGATTCTCGACGAAGGTCAGCAGATCAAAAATCCAGATTCTAAAGCCGCAAAAGCCGCACGCGAACTCGATGCCGGCAATCGCCTGGTGCTCACCGGCACGCCGATCGAGAACCGACTGATGGACATGTGGTCGCTGATGGCCTTTGCCATGCCCGGAGTGCTGGGTTCGCGCGCCTACTTCAAAAAACGCTTCGATAAACGCAAAGATCCGGGCAGCCAGCAACGTCTCGCCGCGCGTTTGCGTCCATTCCTGATCCGCCGCACTAAGCTCCAAGTGGCTCAAGACTTGCCGCCACGAACAGAGGAAGAGGTTTTTTCGAAAATGGAAGGCATCCAGCTCGATCTCTACAAAGCCGAACTCAAGCGCATCCAAAAAGCGCTGCTCGGATTGGACTCCGACGAAGCGGTGAAGAAGAACAGCTTTGCAATTTTGCAAGGTCTGATGCGCCTGCGTCAAATCTGTTGTCACCCTGGTTTGATCGATCCGAAGTATCTCAAGGAAGAGAGCGCGAAAATGGAGTCGCTGTTCTACCTGCTCGATCAACTCCACGAAGAAGGTCACAAAGTTCTGGTCTTCTCGCAGTTTGTCTCAATGCTTGATCTGATCAAAGCACGACTCGAAGTCGATAGCCGACCCTATAATTATCTCACGGGTCAAACCAAGGATCGCAAAGGCGAAATCGAAAAATTCCAGACCACGAAAGACCCCAGCGTTTTCTTGCTATCACTCAAAGCGGGTGGCGCGGGTCTCAACCTCACTTCAGCGTCCTACGTCATTCTCTACGATCCATGGTGGAACCCAGCGGTGGAAAATCAAGCCATCGACCGAACTCACCGAATCGGTCAAAAAAACAAAGTCATCGCTTACCGCTTACTAACACGCGACACCGTGGAAGAGAAAATCCGCATCCTCCAGCACCAAAAAACCCAGTTGGTCACAAATGTGCTTGGTGATGAAGGATTTGCCTCTAATTTGGGCATTGATGACCTCGCGTTTATTCTGAATCACGGTGGAGAAGAGGATGACGGTCCGAAGTTAGAAGACGAATGAAGTCATCATGAATCGCCCACAAACCCGCACTCCGTTCGTCGCCTGTCTTGCCGCCATGTCGCTCTCGGTGTCGGTGATATTCGCCGCATCAATCGACGAGGTCTTTGTCAACCCTCCGCCAGACGCTAGACCACGTGTGATGTGGATGTGGATGGGCAGCAATGTTTCCAAATCAGGAATCACAGGCGATCTGGAGGCACTGAAGGCAGCCGGGTTCGGCGGTGCCATGATGTTCGCTCTGTCCGATGTCTGCACGCCATGGGCAGCGACGATTGCGAAATGCCCGACCCCAGACATCATCGCCTTCACAGATCCTTGGTGGAAGCTGGTTCGGCACGCGGCTGAGGAATCACAACGCCTCGGATTGGATTTCGGCATGGGAAATTGCGCGGGCTACGAAACCAGCGGAGGTCCTTGGATCAAACCAGAACTCTCGATGCAGGAAATCGTTTATTCCCAATCACCGGTGATTCAAGCTGGCAAGAATGAACTGCATTTGGCGCGTGCAAAAGTGGATCCTCATGCGAACCAAATGTTCCCCGTTTACAACCCCATCACGGGTGCTTTGGAAAAACCCATCGTCAAGGAACGCGAGACATTTTACCGAGACATCGCCGTGCTGGCTCTCCCCGCCAAAGGCATCGTCGCCACCGACAAGGTGATTGATCTCACATCCCTTTTGATGGCCGATGATCGCTTGACGTGGAACGCACCCACAGGCGAGTGGGTCGTCTATCGCTTCGGATACACCACCAAAGGCAAGCTCGTTCAGCCCGCGCAATGGGCGGCTCAAGGATTGGAATGCGATAAAATGAGCCAAGAGGCCGTTGCCTACCACACCAACCATGTGCTGGCTGACGTGAAAAAACACCTCGGATCCTTGGTGGGCAAAAGTTTTACCAATCTTCACTACGACAGCTACGAAGCCGGCGAGCCAAGTTGGACGCCAAAAATGCGACAGGAATTTCAACAGCGTCGCGGCTACGATCTCGTTCCATGGCTGCCAGTCAGAGCCGGACGAATCATCGGCAGCGACGCCGATAGCAAAAAATTTCAGCAAGACTTCAAAACGACCATCTCCGATCTCTATCGCGACATCTATTACCCGACTCTTAAAAAAATGCTGAACGAGGCGGGGCTTGACCTGTCATCCGAACCCTATGGCGGGCCATGGAAAATCGAGGAGGTTGTCCCGCAATTGGATCGCGTCCTGACAGAATTTTGGACCTGCGGTGCTGATTTCAAACCATACGCCGGACGTGGACCATTAGAACAAGCAGCTTGGTCATCGGGCAAACGCATTATCGAAGCAGAAGCTTTCACGGGTAACCCTGTTTTTAGCAAATGGAATGAAACGCCCGCGACGCTCAAGCGGATCGGCGATGCGGCGTTTGTGGCTGGTGTAAATCGCCTCATGCTCCACCAGTTTGCCCAACAGCCGTGGGGCAGCGCTTATCAGCCGGGCGTGACCATGGGACAATGGGGCACCCATTTTACCCAAAACCAGACTTGGTGGGAGCCTGGCAAAGCTTGGGTTGCGTATCTAGCGCGTTGCCAAGCGCTGCTTCAGTGGGGCAAGATCGTTCCACCAACCAGTGGGGATTTTAGCTCCAATGCTCCAAGCATCGCGATTGGCGACCCGAAACAACCCTCAACAATTCCCGCGCTCGGTGTGATTCATCGACGCGAGGGTGACACGGATGTCTATTTCGTTGCGAATTTATCGACCAGTTCAGTGGATGCGGCATGCACTTTCGCGATTTCTGGGCGCAAGCCCGAGCTGTGGGATCCTGTTCGTGAAACCAAGCGCGCGCTGCCACAGTTCACGAGCCAGAACGATCGAACCACACTTCCCATCCGCTTCGCGCCGTCCGAAAGTTTCTTTATCATCTTCCGTCATCACAATCTCAAAGCACCCATCGGCGATTCCGCCCGCAATTTTCCTGAGTGTTTGCCGGTCACTGAAATCTCTGGATCATGGCAAGTGCAGTTCGACCCCAAGTGGGGTGGACCAAGCTCCGCTGTCACGTTTGATCAACTCCAGGACTGGACCCATCACGCCAACGCGGGTGTGAAGTATTTCAGTGGAACAGCGATTTACACCACGCAATTTGATGTTGCTGCGGATGCCGTGAATGATCCAATGGAAATTGATCTTGGAACCGTGAATCATCTCGCGCGGGTCAAGATCAACGATCAAGATTTGGGAGTGGTCTGGACCTCTCCCTGGAGCGTCGCTATCCCAACAAATCTGTTGAAGGCCAAGCAAAACAAACTCATCATCGAAGTCACCAATGTTTGGGCCAACCGCCTCATCGGAGATGAACAAGAACCAGATGATTGCACATGGACGCCGGGGCCACGTGGCAATGGGCGTTTTCTGAAAGAATTTCCCGAATGGTTTTTGAAAAAACAGGCGCGCCCTTCGAGGGGAAGATTCGGTTTCACCACATGGAATTACTTCACCAAAAACTCGCCATTGGTTCCCTCGGGTTTGCTGGGTCCAGTCCGGCTGATGAAGATGGGGCACTGATCGCGCCCCATCACACAACGGTGATCAGCTCTCCAAGGTTTATACACACGGCCTCTCCGATTGCTGATGAGGTGTCCATTCCTGTCAACTGTCCCAGGCATTTCACCTCACAATGCTACCCATTCACGCATGGGAGCAGGGATTATTTCGATCGTCTTGACGATCTTGAGACTCGTTGCGAAGAGTTACACCCCTGATCCTGCATCGATGACTTCAGTTGGTATGTCAACCAGGCAACGATGACAATACAAAAACCCAAATCCTCATCCCGTTTTCTTGCTGTTGCTCCAATTCAATCCCAATCACGGCATGAGTCTTGGGATTGCTCATGACTGCGCATGGAATTCGCCTTGCGAATCAGCCTCGTTTTCTAGTATGAACAGCGCATGTTGGTCGACTCCCCTGCTCCACGATTCTCGGCATTGCAACGTTGCGACTCACAGTTGCGAGCTGCGCGCCCATCCTGGTTCATCGCATTGTTCAGCATGTGTTGCCTGCTCAATCAGTGCGCCCATCAACCGGTTTCTCCGCCGCAGCCAACCCCACATCATCAGCTGGACTCCGTGCGTTACTCGCGATTGCACCCCCATGATTCGCGCATTCACATCGATCTCACCAAGCAAATTGCTCAGTTATTGAATGATAAAAATGAAGTTGTGCTGGAAACTGACATATCAACTGGACGTCCCACCCACGCAACCCCAACGGGTGAATTCAAGATTATCGAGAAAATCGAAAACAAGCGTTCTAACCGCTATGGAATCTACCATGATGCCAAGACAGGCTCTGTTCTAGGCACTTCTGCAGACCAGCCCAAACCACCCAAGGGAGCCATCCTCGAAGGATACGAGATGCCCTACTGGATGCGCCTGACGGTCGATGGGGTGGGCATGCATGTCGGCTATGTCGTGCCGCGGCAAGCAATCAGCTACGGCTGCATCCGAGTCCCGAGAGAAGCACAGCAACTTTTTTACGAAAAATCACGCCGTGGCACACCGGTGACAATTGCGGCTTCCCCTGCGCAGCCGAACTTGCCCGCTGAACCACAATTGGCGACCACCAAGACCAGTTGGTTCTCACGAATCGGTTTTAACTCTGATTCTCAAGATTCTTCCAGCAATCCGACCAGTCACTGATCGCAAACACTGCTAAAAGACCTCATGGAGGGAAAACTGCCACTAAAGATCCGATTAAAAGCAATCCACAAAAAACGCGAATCCATTAGAATCGCAAAACATTAAACACATCGTTTTCATGCCCACCAAATCCACATAAAAAAAGCCCCAAAACTTGAGGCTTTTTTGATTTTCATGGCTCCGGCGCTAGGGATCGAACCTAGGACCTAATGGTTAACAGCCATCCGCTCTACCGCTGAGCTACGCCGGATTTCATGAATTGTTTCCTCACACTCCCTTACTTCAGTTGAAGTTGAGGTGCGACAGATTAAGTGAAAACTGCTGCCATGGGCAAGCAAATTTTTCTTAATTTATCACTGAGTGGTCGGGGCGGCCAGATTCGAACTGACGACATCCTGCTCCCAAAGCAGGCGCTCTACCAGGCTGAGCTACGCCCCGAACGGGACGCGAATTTTAGCGAATTACCAAGCATCTTGCAAGACGTTTTTTTACATCAGCAAAATTTCCCTGCCCACTTAAAAATCCCATTGTCTCTGTTTAGGAGGAAACTGCGCGAGCAATTGACGGCGCTGTTTCTGCCAAAATGGAAAAAACCCTTGATGACCATGCGCATGCGCCAATTGATCTTCCGCTCGACGCAAGCAATGAAGGGTCACACCAATTTGACCACATTGCATGACAAGATCCTCGACTGGCATCGCCAACTCGCCAACACACGGAGCAAGACAAATCACGTTTTTGAGTTGATGTCGTTTCGCCCATTCCAGCATCTGCTCGCACGGATCACCCGCATCTGCCACTTCCAATGAAGCTTCCGAGAAATGCCGCTCGGCGCGCGCACGACAATCGTTCAACGCGCGACGCTGCCACTGCTCGGCAACAAGCGAGCGCGGCAAAGCGTGCCACGGCAGCGTCAACAGCACGAAACTCGGGCTCAATTCGGCCAGCGGCCCTAGTTCAGGAGAAAGATCATATCCATGAATCCACAGCGCATCAGCGTGGTGTTCAGTCGCGACGTGGCTGGGATAGATCAGCGTTGGCGGCGATGCGATCGTTTTTTCCGCCAAAAAACACCGCGCCGAGATGGCTCCATCGGATAAACGCTCCGCCCCATCAGGATAGCGTTGCAACAATTCATCCGCATATCGTTGTATGTTCGACAAACGGACGATGTATTGTTTGCCTAAAGTGTGCAATCCAGCAACCCAGCGCCAAGACAATGTATTACTGGCAGGATCGGCATCCAGCAGATGACGATAAAAAAAGGCTGCCCCCCACTCCCACGGAAGTCCCTCCCCATGAATCCAATAACTCGCCCACCACATCCGCGCGTGATTGTGCAAATAACCCGATTCCAGCAACTCACGGGTCCAGTGGTCGATGATCGCCACCCCACTCCGAGCTTGCATGATCTCGTCGGCACGCTGACACTGATATTCGTCTTGGAGAGAACAGCGCGCGATAACAGCATTCTTCAAAAAATCCTGCCAAACATGTGGATGACGTTCAAGCCAACCTTTCCAGTATCGACGCCAACACAATTCTTGCAGCCATTTTTCGATCGCCGAGAATTCATGGCACTCCAAGCTCTGCGCGATTAGCTCCTGCTCGTGAATCAAGCGATAGCGTATTGCAGCGGATAACCGCGATACGTTCTGATGATCCACGGTCACTCGATTGCGATTTGCCGCATATCGTCTTAATTTAGGCAAAAAAACGTTCCACTGTCCCAAAGCTTCATCCCGCGACGAAGGAAAATTCTGATTAGCATCCACCCGAGACCCTAATCTCATATCGCACAAAATCAATGCAGCCACAAAAAACTGAGCCGCCGTGACACATTCGGTCACGGCGGCTCGAAAATCACTAATCCAAAATTATTTCACAATTTCAGCATCCACAAGATTTGGAGTCTCTTTGTTTTCACGGTAATCCGCACCGGTCAACCTCGACCACCACAACACCAGAGCTGAAGCCACAAAAATCGAGCTGTATGTGCCCACGACAATCCCCAACAAAATCATCAGAGAAAAGTCGCGCATCGACGCCCCTCCAAAGAAATGCAGCGCCAACACAGAGATCAGAGTCGCACCCGATGTCAAAATTGTCCGTGACAATGTGGCATTGATCGCCTCGTTCATCAGCTCTTTCAATGATCCCGTGCCATGTCGCAAGCTATCGCGGATTCGGTCGAAAATAATCACGGTATCATTGATCGAATATCCAGCAATAGTCAGCACCGCACCAATGTGAATTAGCGACAACTGATTACCCGACAATACCACCAATCCACAGCAAATCACACAATCGTGGAACAACGCGATGATCGCACCGACAGCGAAAGACATCTTATAGCGCAGCGAAACGTAGAAGAAAATCAATACAAGCCCGAAAAACAAAGCGAGACCAGAATCAACCAAAAACTCTCGGCCTAACAATGCAGAGACCTCTTCACGGCTAACACCAATCTGGTGCTCAGTGATTTCAGGAAATTTTTCCGTGAGGGATTTTTCAATAAAAGTAGCGTCCTGCGTCGCGCATCGGATCGTCAACATCCGACCCGTCACCGGGTTATTTTCCTCGAGCGGGGTAGCTGCTTTGCTCAGCACCAAACCATGAACATGCTCCTCCACAGCCTTGTAATTTAAATCTGTGGTGCTTCCCAAGGCATATGTGATCAAAGTTCCGCCAGTAAAGTCGATGCCGAGGGCTTTGTCTTTCTGAACAGCGAATGCAATCACAGATGCCACAAATAATGCAAAAGAGATCCCACCTGCCAGTTTCGCCTTACCCAAGAAATCGTAGGCTGCCCCCTTGATCAGGTTCAGGAACTTGAATTCCTTGATCAAATTGTGATCATTGAACCAACGGAACAACACACGCGTGACAAGAATGGAAGAAAACATCGACGCGACAATTCCGATCGTTAAAGTCACTGCAAAGCCCTTCACGGTGCCACTGGCGCGCCAAAACAACATCACGGCCGTGATCAAAGAAGTTAAATTCGAGTCAAAAATAGCTGTGAACGCCTTGTCGTAGGACGAAGCGATGGCGCTCTTGATCGACTTACCTGCCGCCACTTCCTCACGGAGTCGCTCATAAATCAACACGTTCGCATCCACAGCCATGCCAATCGTCAACACCATGCCAGCAATGCCAGGCAGCGAGAACGTTAAACCAAACATCGCCATGATGCCAAACAACATCAGGGCGTTCACCAAAAGCCCAATCAAAGCCACCAAACCAGCAATGCGATAATACACCAAAATGAACAAAAATGTCGCACCCAAGCCAACGACACCGGAAAGCACCCCCTGCTTGACGACCGCTTTACCCAAAGTCGGTGAAACAGACCTTTCTTCATCCACCTTGAGCGGGTTATTGAGTGGGTTCATCAAATTTTGCGCTAAGCGCTGAGCCTCACCTGGCGCATTCAATCCACTAATCTGAAAATTCTTGCCCAACGGTTTCTGTTGCACAACTGGAGCACTGATAACCTTGCCATCGAGCACGATCGCAATGCGATCACGCCCTGCCGTCATCGGCGATGTCAATGCGATCATCTTGTCTTCTCCCGCACCATTCAACGTGATCGCCACCACACCCGAGCCCATCGCGTCGGGTGAAGCCATCATGATGTCCGACCCCACAATCGCAGGGCGGCGATTGAGCAGAATGTTCACCGTTTTCTCCTCTTCCTTGGGCGTGCCCTCGTTGATCTTGTATTGATGCGGAAACACCTTGTATCCAGGAATGATCTCATCACCACTCGCCACACGGTCTGCTAATGCATCGCTCTGAGGATGCACTTCCCGCAGTTCTAGCTTCGCGACCTCCTCGAGTTTTTTTCTAATCTCAGCGGACGCTGCCTGATCAATACCAGGCATCTGCACCACGAAGCGCGACACACCCTGACGGAAAATGATCGGCTCGGCCACGCCAGTGGAGTTCAAACGCTTTTCGATGATTTTGATCGCATTGTCCGTATCCGTCGGAGTGACCGCGATTTTGTTGCCATTTTCGTCTTCGCGCTCCTGCACGCGCATGGTGAATGAAGAACCACCCACAATGTCGATGCCTCCTTTAAGCTTTTTATCCAGTGGCAAAATGGCGATAGTGCACAACAAAACCACCAAAACCAGCAGCGCTGTTCCAACATCACGCTTGCGGCGTTCATGTTCGGTGGCAAAATACCAACCAAACAACACTAGCAAAAATAATCCATAGACGAACAACGCGAGAGGATCAGTTGTCAACGATTGTAGCCACTGAGGCATGGCAGCAAGAGGCATATGTGAGCTCATGGAATTCAGTTCAATGCGTGGGATGTTTAAGCTTCAGACTTTTTCTCAACAGATGCCACAGCACTTTTATCAAACTCGATCATCGTGCTATCCGCAACTTTCAACACCACCGTTGTCGCTTTGATGTTGTGAACCAGTCCATGAATACCCGCCGATGTGATCACGCGATCACCCGTTTTAAGCGAATCAATGCGCTGTTGCAATTCCTTGCGCTGACGTTGCTGAGGGCGAATCAACAGAAAATAAAACATCACCACCATCACCACCATCATCACCAATGGATTCCCCAAAATCGAAGTTCCTGGAGCTGCTGTTTGGGCGAGAGTTGAATACAGGGATAAAATCATGAGGATTGCGTGTAACGTTGAATGAAAGATTGTTTGAAGGCGACAAAGGTCCCAGCGGCTATCGCTTGACGCGCCAGTCGCGTGAGACGCAAATAGAAATGCAAATTATGGAAAGAAAGCAATCGCAAAGCGAGAATTTCGCCAGAACGAAACAAATGTCGCACGTAAGCACGTGAAAATCGCGCCACATGCGGTGGAGAAGTTTCGCAAATCGGACGCGGATCACGCGCATGAGCCAAGTTCTTAATCTGGATCGGACCGTCTAATGTAAAAGCCATTCCGTGCCTCGCCACACGCGTGGGCATGACACAGTCAAACATATCCACACCGCGACCGATCATTTCCAAGATCTGTGGCGGTGTCCCCAATCCCATCGCGTATCGTGGTTTCTCTTTGGGTAAAAATGGAACAGAATTCTCAATCGCCCGAAACATTTCCTCTTCGGGTTCTCCCACAGAAACGCCTCCGATCGCATACCCATCAAAATCCATCTCTGCTAGCTCTCGCGCCGATTGCTCGCGCAACGGCGCATAGACCGAACCCTGCACAATGCCAAAATGACGCTGTCTGCCCGAACCACTGCGCGGCTCGTGGGCCATCACCCAATCCTTGCAGCGCCTTGCCCAACGCGTGGTCAGAGCTAATGACTTTGCTGCATATGCCTCATCGCATGGATAAGGCGGGCATTCATCAAAGAGCATGGCAATGTCAGAACCCAGTGCTGCTTGGATCTCCATGCTCACTTCTGGACTCAACATCATCGACGAGCCATCGATGTGATTCTGAAAACGCACACCCTCTTCCGTGATTTTGCGCAGTTTAGCCAACGACCACACCTGAAAACCTCCGGAATCGGTCAAAAGCGGTCGCCTCCAATCGGCAAAACCATGCATTCCTCCCATCTCGCGAATCAGATCGTGACCGGGTCTGAGCCACAGATGATAAGTATTGCCCAGAATGATTTGCGCGCCCAAACTCTCGAGTTCGTCGGGATGCAAGCATTTGACCGATCCCTGCGTTCCGACCGGCATAAAAATGGGGGTCTCAACCTGCCCATGCGGCAGGGTCAAGCATCCCAAGCGTGCTTGCGAATGCGGATCAGTGGCTAAAACAGAAAACGACACGCGCGCAGTCAACGACAATTCAGAGCTTCTGCCTAGTCAAATTTAGTCAGACTACCAAGGCGCTGTGAGATGCTTCACCCACACAGCGCCTGTCGCTAACCAGCTAGCCTATCAGCTCACCGGTGATTCCGTCTTTTTTTCTGGAATGCACAAGGACGCAATCACGCCGAGCGCCAACACCGCGACAATTAACCCCAGAATCATGAAATTAAAATTAACTCCAAAGATTCCTTTCAGCCACGAGGCGGCCAGCATTTTAACACCAACAATCATCAGCACCGCTGCCAATGCGGGCTTGAGATAGCGGAAACGATGCATCATGCCAGCAAGCGCAAAATAGAGCGATCGCAAGCCCAAAATCGCAAACACATTGCTCGTGAACACCAGATAAGGCTCAGCAGTGATGGCGAAAATAGCGGGAATCGAATCCACAGCAAAAATCAAATCCGTCACTTCCACCAGAATCAACGCCACCGCCAAGGGCGTTAGCATCCAAGTGCCCGGTGCAACACGCTGCACCTCGGGATCATCACAGGGCTTTGCCCCTGGTTCCGCAAGCTCGCAGGACGCCGGACTGCCGGCTTTAACCATGAAATGCTGACCGTGATAATGAGCCGTAACCGGCATCAACCGACGAATCAATTTCACCAGCTTGCCTTGTTGAGGATCGCTTTCGCCTTCTTTGACAAAAAACATTTTCAGCGCCGTCAAAATCAAAAAGCCTCCAAAAACATAAAGAATCCAATGAAATTTAGCGATCAATGTCGCGCCGACGCCAATCATCGCACCACGCATGACCAAAGCGCCCAAAATGCCCCAGAACAACACACGATGCTGATACCGCGCTGGCACGGCAAAGGAAGAAAAGATCATCGCGATCACAAAGATGTTGTCCACGGACAAGGACTTTTCGACCACATAGCCCGTGAGATACTTCACCGCAGCTGTTTTTCCGGTCAGCAGCGCACCATCCGCCGCATCAATGGCGTGTCCAACCCCGAACCAGTGCAGCTCGTAAGAGTAATACACAAAAATGGAAAACAGCAGACCCAGGCCCACCCAAACGGCAGACCAGCGCATGGCTTCTCCAAATCCAACCACATGCGATTGCCGATGGAAAACACCTAAATCCAGTGCGAGCATCAACAACACAAACCCAATAAAGATAATCCAGTGCCACGGCATAGGCGCGCAGTATAAACTAAGGTTGAACAATCGCGATTGGAAAAATCCACACATTTTCCAGATTTCCGACAGCAAATCGCGACTTCCACGCTTGCTTAATGCCCAAGCATGACTGAAGCTCACGCATCTTGATGCGCGAGCAACGGAATTCTTGGTGGATTTATCCCAACTTACTTAGCCTCGATGCGCCCATCGTGGCGGTTTTGTGGTTTTATGTGTTAGCAGAGGTATGGAACGTTCGTTACGTTGAACCTCTGCTGGTGATTGTGCTCGCAATGACAGTGTGGTGCATTTATGCGGGCGACCGCGTGCTGGATTATTGGCTGAGAGGCGAAAAACACAGCAGCGCGCGTCACCGCTTTCACTATCGCTACCGTCATTTTTTTCTCATCGGGGTCGCTTGTTGCGGCATGATCAGCACCGCACTGGCAATGATTTGCCTTCAATACAGCGTGCTCATCATGGCAATCGCGCCGATCCTCGCGACAATCGGCTTTTTTTCCGTGTCACTGCTATCTGGTCAAAACGCCCCTGTTTCCAATACAAAAAATCTACTGGCGGCTTACGGATTTGCCTGGGGGGTGGGCGCGGGACTCGTCGGCCTCATGCCCACGATGACCCTGTGGCATCTGCTGACATCGCGTGAGATGCTCTGCTTCGGACTGCTCTGCTGGATCAACATCACGGCCATTGATCGCTGGTGCGGGGAAACAGATCACGAGGAGGAAATCGATGTGATGTCCGTTAGCTTGCCCGTTCTGGTGCTTGGTCTGGCGAGCCTCTATTTCATGCAAAGTAATCCTGACGAGCCATCTCATCGTTTTTACATCTGCATCTTGATTGCCTGCGCGCTCCTGCATGCGCTGAACCGCTGGCGCCAAAGCTTGAATCAAGAACAACTTCGCGTGCTGGCTGACTTGGTGATCGTCATCCCCAGCCTGTTTTTCTGGCTGCTTTGAAAAAAATCGCGCAAAAGAATAAAAAAAGATTCCATTCGAAAGAATAATTTTGTAACTTTTTTCTGTCGCAGGTGTTCGACCTATTAGAATGAAAGTTAGCAAGCAACAATGGATGATGAGCGCGGTCGGGGTCGCGTTTCTGATTGGACTGGGATGGTTGCATGTTTCACAGCGTGGCAAAAATGAATCGGCGTCGAGTCATTCGGTTCATGGTCAACCAAGCCAAACATCCGCGACGATCAGCACAGCGCTCTCCACAACCAAGCGCAAGCGCACCGATGATCACGGCTCAGCCGACGTGAGCACGCGTCAGATGCAGAGGGAAATCGATCTCAAGGAGGCTTGCCAGCTGCGATTGGAAGAACGCGCAGAAATGATCGCGGAGCGTCTGCAGCTTGATGACGATCAACGGCAACGTGTTTTAGCCATGCTGCAACAATTCACACCCAACCCCATTCTGTTGGCACAGGTCGAAGGACTAGACACCGCTGAAGCCGATGCCATGCGGCAGTATTGGTCATTACAATCCCATCAAGCAGCTGAAAAATTTGAACGTTCGCTGCTGACAGTGATCAGCCCAGAACAACAGCAAAAATGGGCCGAATTTCAAGCTGAGCGTCGCCAAAATCAAATTGAAACAGCCGCGATGAGCCAATTGGCGCGACTGCAGCAACATCTAACCCTCGAAAACTCACAGAAAGACGAAGTTTACCGCATTCTCACGACCCAGCAATCAGAACAGCAACAAGCTCCTGCTGAACTGTTATTGAGCCCCACCTACAACGATGCGAACGCAACGTTGCAGAACGAACAGCTTCAGCAGGTTCTCACGCCGGCGCAAATCGCCATCTATCAATCCCTGCCGCAACTAAACACTAGCGTTAACCCCGCTCCGTTGTTCGATTTTTCAGATCTAGCAGAATAACCGCACTAACCGTTTTGGTTTCCATCAGGAAACGCAAAATCGAGCCGCCGCACGGGCCGCGAACTCGATCATTTGACCCGACCAAATCAAACCATTAACTAGAACTAACATCATGAACAAAAAACTCGTAATCGCCATCGCCGCGTCCGCACTGAGCATCCTTAGCGCCCACGCAGGTGGCAAAGGATCAAAAGGTAAAGAAGGCGATCGCCCTCAAAATACCTACACGCCTACAGCCGAAGAACTTGCCACTTATGACACGAACAAAGACGGTGTCTTGTCGCGCGATGAGCTACGTGCTCTGCATCAAGCCAAACACGCAGCTTTGCTTGCCAAATATGACACCGACAAGGATGGCATCTTGTCTGCTGAGGAAAAAGCAGTCATGCAAAAAGACATTCTCGCTGAACTGTTGGCGACTTACGACACCGATAAAGACGGCAAGCTGTCATTGGATGAATTGGTCGCTTTGCAAACAGCATTGCGCGCTTCACATCGCTAATCCGACATCTGAGCTGTGGACATTCGAGTGCGCTGAATGCACTCCATGCTGATTGGCTATCAATCTCCAAGAGCAAATGCATCTCGTGCATTTGCTCTTTTTTCCAGTGATTCCATGCTCAATTGCTGCGTGTTCGCGGCATTCTCTGCCCAACATGTGAACGCTTCCCCGCACGAGCGTTGCTGATGGACTCTAACGCAAGCTCTTCGGAAAATTTAAAATCAGCCACGCCAAATCTTGAAACGTTGACATGTTTGTTAGAAGAAGTAAGCTAGCACACGTGTCTTGTCGCAATGACCTCATGAGACTCAAGCTAAAACACACGGGTTGGATTCCGTGAACGAATGCCGTGCAGCATCCACATATTCGTTTGCCATTCAATCCCATGAAACTAATTGATCGAGATCCTCCCGTGAATTCCAACCGCCAACCCATCCGATATTCGACGTCACTGCCGCATTTCTTTTGTCATCTCACAGCTGGCATTTGCCTCATGGTTGCCATTGCGGAAATCAAATCCACGCGGCGTTCACTTGAATGAATGTGAGACAAGAGCCCTGCTTTTTCCCATTTCCTGATCAGCCATGAACGTTCCCATTTGCGCCATCTTTTTTTCAGTTCTTGCTCCATTTACTTTTGCCATCACCCCATCCGCGCTCCGCTGCGAAAATCGTGACGAGCCAATGGGCATCGATGTCACCAAGCCGCGCCTGAGCTGGATGCTCGATGCGGGCAGCCAGTCTGCCTATCAAATCGAAATCGCAGGCCTTTGGGATTCCGGGAAAATCACATCGGATCAATCCGTGGCTGTCGCGTATGCCGGACCGGCATTGAAATCGCAGACCCGTTACGAGTGGCGAGTGCGCGCCTGGGATCAAGATGGCAAAGTCGGTGAATGGAGCCCACGGGCTAGCTTCGTGACCGGTGTGATCAACGAGCCTTGGCAGGGCAAATGGATCGTCGATGCCAATGCCGCTATCGCTCCAAAGGGCATCGGTTATCATGCCGCTGAGACCACAATCGACGAAACCAAGTGGGTGCAGGTTGACCTCGGAGAGTCGCTGCCAATCAGTTCCGTGGCTCTGGAATCTCCGCGCCATCAAGATCGCGATGGCTTTGGATTTCCTCTGCGCTACAAAATCGAAGGCGCGAACAGTCCGGATTTTGCTTCGCCCGTGATGATCGCAGACCGCAGCGCGCGCGATGTGCCCAACCCTGGGAAACAAGGGATCAGTGAGTCCGCATCAGCGACCGTTCGTTTCGTGCGGGTCACCGCGACGCGCCTCTACCCATGGAACGGGAAATTTTGTTTCGCCCTGAGCGAGCTTCGGGTCCAGTCAGGCGGCAAGAACGTGGCGTTGGGGCGTCCGGTTACCTTCAAGGACACTGTGGACGGTTATGGCTGGCATCACGAAGCCCTAACCGACGGCACCGATGCCACGCCACGCGGCATGCCAGTCTTCAAGCGCGGTCTGAAATGGGACAAAAAAATCCGCGAGGCCGTGCTGAGCATCTGCGGGCAGGGACACTACGAGTTATTTCTGAATGGGAAAAAAGTTGGCGACCAGCTCCTCGCACCCGGATGGTCAAACTACCGCAAAGTCTGTCTCTACGACACCTTTGACCTGACCAAGGAACTGCGCGACGGGACGAACGAACTGCGTGTGATGCTCGGCAATGGGTTCTTCAACATCCCCGGTGGCCGTTACGTGAAACTGCAGACGACATTCGGACAACCGATGCTGACAATGCAGATGCGCCTCCGTTTCACGGATGGCAGTGAACAGTTAATCGTGAGCGACGATTCATGGAAATCCACCAACGGGCCGGTCACCTTCTCCTGTGTTTATGGCGGAGAGGATTACGATGCTCGGCTCGAGGAGCGCCTGAAGGATGAAAACGCGTGGACCTCGGTGAAAGTGACAAGCGGCCCCGGCGGCACCTTGACAGGTCTGTCACAAGCAGCCGAGCCAATCGGGGCGATTGAAACTCTGAAGGCGGTGAAGGTGAACAGGATCAGCCGCAACTTGATGATTTGTGATTTCGGCCAAAACGTGTCGTTCATGCCACGGTTGAAGGTGAAAGGCGTGACAGGCGCCACCGTGAAGATGATTCCCTCCGAACTTCTGGACAGCAACGGCCGCACCTACGATCCCCTTTGCCACGGTCAGTCCTATTACTCCTACACCCTCAAGGGTTCTATCGGTGGAGAAACGTGGTTTCCCCAGTTTTTCTACCGCGGTGGCCGCTATCTACAGGTCGAGCTGAGCGCGCCCGAAGGAAAACCATTGCCGGAAATTGTTTCGCTGGAAAGCGTGGTCGTCCATAGTAAGGCGAAACCTGCTGGGGACTTCGCCTGCTCCAACGAACTGTTCAACCGCATCCGCACCCTCATCCGCTGGTCGCAGCGTAGCAACATGATGAGCGTGCTCACCGACTGCCCGCAGCGTGAGAAGCTCGGCTGGCTGGAGCAATACCACCTCCACGGCTACGCGCTGCGCTACGAGTGGGACATGGCCGCGATGTATGTGAAGGGCATGGGCGACATGGCACAAGCCCAGCTCGACAACGGACTCGTCCCCGACATCGCGCCAGAATACACGGTATTCGGCGACGGATTTCGCGATTCGCCCGAATGGGGCTCATCTTTCGTCATCGTCCCGTGGCAACAATACGAATGCACAGGCGATACCTCGTTGCTAGAAACTTATTTTGATGGCATGAAGCGCTACTGCGACTATCTCCAATCAAAGTCACAGGACTTCATCGTCTCGCATGGGCTTGGCGACTGGTATGACCTCGGACCAAACCCGCCGGGCTACGCCCAGCTGACGCCACGCGAAGTCACTGCCACCGCTTATTTCTTCCACTGCGCCGACGTCATCGCGCGTTCCGCCACGTTGTTGGGAAAAACCGAGGACGCAGCGAGATACCGCACACTGGCTGACCAGATTCGCGAGGCATTCAATCGGAAATTCTGGAATGAGCAGGCCGGTGTGTTCTCAAGCGGCTCCCAATGTGCCAACGCGATTCCTCTGGTGATGGGCATTGCCGAGCCACCAATGCGCGCCCGCGCGCTCGAAGCGATCGTCAA
>CAZREM010000025.1:0-42478 GCA_964599325.1 uncultured Verrucomicrobiales bacterium
CCGAGGGTCCCATCAACATCAACGAATTCCAAGTCTTCGGCCGCGGAAACGATACTCTCTAACATTTTCCAGCAGATTCGCCCGATTCATCCATATTCATCTTTATGAAACGCTTTCCAATTCTCCCGCTCCTCGCCATCGCGGCGACTCATTTTCTTCCGGTGGCACATGCCGGTCCCTCGCTCGATGAAGTGTTCGCAACCCCGCCCCAACAAGCGAAGCCCCGCGTGATGTGGATGTGGATGGGCCGCAACGTGACGAAGGAAGGCATCACGAAAGATCTTGAGGCACTGAAGGACGCGGGCTTCGGCGGCGCGATGATGTTCGCCTTGGCGGATGTGTGCACGCCCTGGCAGGCGGAGATCGGCAACAGCCCGGAACCGGATGTCGTGACCTTCACCGATCCGTGGTGGAAACTCGTGCGCCACGCCGCTTCGGAGTCGAAACGTCTCGGCCTCGACTTCGGCATGGGCAATTGCCCGGGTTACGAAACCAGCGGCGGCAAGTGGATCCCGGCCGAGCTTTCGATGCAGGAGATCGTTACCTCGAAAGTCCGCATCGATGGCGGGAAAACGGTGACACTCGCCGTGCCGCGCCCCACGGTCGATCCCCGCGCCAATCAGATGTTTCCCGTGATCATCCCCGACACGGGCGCGGTGGAGCCCCCGATCATCGAGGACCGCAAAACCTTCTACCGGGACATCGCGGTGGTGGCGGTCCCGGCCGACGGCACGGTGGGCAAGGATCAGGTGATCGATCTCACTGGAAAGATGGACGAGATGGGGAATCTCGATTGGGACGCGCCACCCGGCGCATGGGAGATCCTCCGCTTCGGGCACACGACCATGGGCAAGCAGATCCAGCCCGCCCAGTGGGCGGCCATGGGCCACGAGTGTGATAAGATGAATCCCGCGGCCGTCGAGTTCCACATGAATCATGTGATCGGAAAAATCCGCGAACACCTCGGGGATCTGATTGGTTTCCCGGGACTGACCAACCTGCACTTCGACAGCTACGAAGCCGGCGAGCCGAGCTGGACGCCGCGCATGCGCGAGGAGTTCAAGACACGCCGCGGCTATGACCTGTTGAGCTGGCTGCCCGTGTTTGCTGGTCGCGAGGTGGCATCCGCCGCCGACACCGCGAAGTTCCGCGCCGATTTCAAGCAAACCATCGCCGACCTCTATCGAGATGTCTATTACCCCACTCTCAAACGCATGAGCAATGCCGCCGGGATCGAACTCTCCTCGGAACCCTACGGTGGCCCGTGGTCGATCCCGGAAATCGTGCCGCAGCTGGACCGGGTGCTCACCGAGTTCTGGTCATCGGGCAAGGAGGTCACCCTCTACCTCGGCGACCAATTGGTCGGCACCGCATGGAAGCTCCACACGCCGGTCATCGAGGCCGAGGCCTTCACCGGATCGCCGGAAGTGAGCCAGTGGACGGAGACCCCGTTCAGTCTGAAACGCATGGGCGACGCGGCCTTCTGCCTCGGCGTGAACCGCATGATGCTGCACAAGTTCCCGCATCAACCTTGGCCCGGCGTGAAACCCGGTGTCGTCATGGGCCAGTGGGGCACGCATTTTTCCCAGAACCAAACGTGGTGGGAACCCGGAAAGGCCTGGGTCGCCTACCTCGCCCGCACCCAGGCCGCCCTGCAATGGGGGAAAATCCAACCGCTCCAAGAGGGCGACTTCAAGGGCCCGGATGGCATCAAGTCGATCCGCCGCGCGGCCGAGGGAACGGATGTGTTCTTTGTCTCCAATACCACCACGCGAGGTGTGAATGGAAACCTGACCTTCGCCATCGATGACCGCCAACCGGAACTCTGGGATCCCGTGCGCGCCACCAAGCGGGATCTGATCAACTTCACCCGCGCTGGAGGTAAAACCACGATTCCGCTGGATTTCGCGCCTTCACAAAGTTTCCTGATCGTATTTCGCAAGCCGGTTTCCATTGCACCAGATTCAAGCTGTCCGAATCTCCCCGTCTGCGACACTCAGGTTCAGATCACCGGCTCCTGGAACGTGCGCTTCGATCCCAAGCTGGGTGGCCCGTCCGAACCGCAGGTTTTTTCCTCGTTGCAGGACTGGACCACCCACAGCAATCCCGCCATTCGATACTTCAGTGGAACGGCGACGTATTACAAGCGCTTCGATGTCAATCCTGCTGGATTGAAGGCTCGGGAGCTTGACCTTGGCACTGTGCATCACCTTGCAAGGGTGAAGCTAAACAGCAAAGATCTCGGCGTGGTCTGGACCGCACCGTGGAGCGCTGAAATCCCATTGGGTCTGCTGAAGGAAAAAGGCAACGAGCTGGTCATCGAGGTCACCAACGTCTGGGCCAATCGGCTGATCGGCGACGAACAATTGCCCGACGATTGCGAATGGACGGGCGGCCCGCGCGGCAACGGCAAATTTCTCAAGCGCTTCCCCGATTGGTTCGTGAAAAAGCAATCCCGGACATCCGGACGCATCGGTTTCACCACCTGGAATTATTTCACCAAGGATGCACAACCCATTTCATCTGGATTGATCGGACCTGTTAGTCTGATGATCGCGGATGGAAAACGTTCGCACCCCCTCGCCCAGGCTGAGGCGTCGGCCAATGCTGGTGCGCAGGATGCCTTTGAAGCCGAATTGCCGCGCGACCAGCGGATCATTCCCACCGCGGTGATCGAGACGGGTTCGTTCCCAGAGCACTCTGGCCCCGGCGATGCGGCCCCGCTTTTCAATGGCACGACCCGCAATGGCAGCGGCGGCGGTGAAACCCTACGCGATGAAAAAACCTATCGACCCAATGGCGCGGGTAACTCCTTGCTAATGAAGCTGCCGGGCAAGAACGGTTCCGACCTTCGCGAAATCCAGACCTTCGCCGGTCATGGCGACGCCCGCGCCAGCCAAGCCTATCGTGTTTGGATTGCTAAGGCAGACGCTCCAGACCTTTTTATCAAGGTCGCCGATGCCCGCGCCGACAGTGTCGGCGGTTCCACTCGCTTGAAAGTGCCGATTAATCTCAGCGGAGTTGCCGTCGTATGCCTAGAATTCGCGGACGGTCCGATTGGCGTGAACGTGTATCGAGAGATTTTTTTGTTAGGAAAATCGAGTGCACAATAAAAAACCATGAAAAGTCTGATTGCAATTGTTGCTCTGCTGGTCGCATGCGTCCTCCAGGCTGCGGAGATTCCCTATCCCATCGCACTCGATGCGGCGGCGGTGAACTTACCGGATGTCTCGGACATTTCGAAGAAAGGGCTCGTGGTTGGCAATGGCGAGTTGAACGCGATCGTTTACTCGTCCGGAAACGAGATTCGCCTGCGTGTGTCGAAGAACGATTGCTGGGACATGCGCATCAACACGACGGAGAATCCGCCACTGCCGACGATCGATGTGGCGAAACAGACCTTCACCGGGGAGCAGAACAAGGCGCAACCGAGTTGGGAAAAAACCATTCATCCCACCGCACTGCCCTGCACCGACATTTCGCTTGCGGCGGCGGGCGGTCAGAGCACATGGAAATCTGCCAGGCTCGATCTCGGGAAAGCCGTCGCCACAGTGGTTTCCGATGTGGACACAACCACGGTTCGAGTGCTCTCGCAGCACAACGTGATTCTCCTGGAGTCTGCCCGAAGTGTCTCGCTGAACGGCATTCGTGATTTGGTGAAGGACCGCGACGGTAAGCCGATCTCGGACTGGGTCAGCGAGGCAGCGACCGGTAAGCGCGGCGATTTCCTCTGCCTCAAACAGAACATTCCCGGCAACGCCGATGTCAGCGGCATGGACATCTTCGTCGTCGTCGGTCACAAAGGGTCGAAGCAGGCCATCGCGGTGGTGACCACGCGCGAGTCGAAGAATCCCATGAAGGATGCCGTTGAGTTGGTGAAAACCACGTTGGCCGATGTCAATGCCGTGGCGGTTCACGAACAGGCGTGGCAAAGCTTCTGGTCGCGCAGTGGCGTCGAACTCGGTGATCCTGTCTTGCAAAACTGGTGGTATCGCATGGTGTATTTCTTCCGCTGCTTTGCGAAGTCCGGCGGCAATGTGATCGGCTTGCAGGCATGTTTCGACCAACTCGGCGGCTGGCACAATGCTCTCACGCTGAATTACAACGCCCAGCAGGTCTATCTGGCCGCGGGGCCGATCAACCACCCCGAATTGATCGAGCCGTTTGTGGATGTGCTGCAACGCAATCTCAACCGCGCGAAGTGGTTTGCGAAAGCCACCTTCCCTGGCAGTGAGGGCGGTTTTTTTCATGTCAATCTTTGGCCCTTCGAGCCAGATCCGGCGAAGTGTTCTTCGCCCAACAAGCACCAGCACGCTTACATGCCGTGGGGCTATTCCTGGGGAACTGCCGGTCATTCCGCCGCAGTGCTGTGGGACTATCAGAAATTCAAACCCGGCAAGGAAAGCCTCCAGCGGATCTGGCCAACGCTGGAGCAGTTCGCGTTGTTCTACTGCTCGGTGCTGGAGAAGTGCCCAATGGTCGATGGCGCCCGCAGGATCGGTCCGAGTTATTTCGCTGAAATTGGCGAGTTCGGCGTTGTTAATTCGAGCTACGACATTGTGTTCATCAAGTTCACTCTGAAGGCGGCGATGCAGGCGGCACGTCGGATGGGAAATCCGAAACTCGCCGACCGCTGCGCTGCGAATCTCGCCACTCTGCCCGCCTATCCCACCGCCGAGGCCCCATCGCAGAGCGGCACGGTGATCGCGCAATGGCTCGGTGGCGGCCTGCCGACTTACATGAACATCGGCAGCGAGGTCATGCCTTTGTTCCCGACGGAGGAAGTCATGTGGATGTCGCAGCCTGCGGATAGAGAGCTACTTGCCAGAACCATCCGTCACAGCGAGGAAGTCACCAAGCACATCAATTCCAACGTCACCATGAACATCGCCCGGGCTCGACTTGGACTGGGTGAAGAGGCGATTGCGAATGCGAAGAAATGTTTCTCTCCGGTGTCCGACATTTCTGCGGAGCAACCAAACGGATTGTTTTATTGGAAAATCCATGGCTATTACCTTGCCGAGCAGGTCTGCATTGCTCGATTTGTCAGCGAACTTTTGTTGCAGAGCGCGGGTGATGTGATTCGTCTTTTTCCCGCCTGGCCGCAAGGCATGGACGGGAAATTCAGCCGGCTGCTGGCTCAGGGAGGCTTCGAGGTTTCCGCCGAGCGGGTGGCCGGTGTGGTTCGCAATGTCACCCTTAAGTCCACCGTCGGTGGTCCAGTCACCATCGCCAATCCCTGGCCAGATTCGGCCTTGAAGGTCACCAGAAAAAGCACCGGTGCCGTTATTTCTACGACACGCACCGATTTTGGAGTGGTATTTCCCACCCAAGCAGGGGCATCATACGAACTTTCACAAGGAAACTAACCCTACATTTCAATCCCATGATCAAGAAGATTTCAAACCACAGGTTGACACAGAATTGGAAGAGGTGGATTCCCGAAAATCAGACCATTATCATACAATTTCTTCATCTGCGTTATCCGTGCAATTTGACTGGAATTGTCGGAATAGTCTGCTCGTCCATCTCCGCTTCGCTTCGGTTGTGGTCAAAATCCGGTTCATTGTCCCAACGGCTCCGAATCCCGGTTTCGATGTTTTTACTCGCCGGATGCCTGACGCCGTCGCAGCTCCGTGCGGACGTTCGCCTGCCCAAGATCTTCGGCAGCCACATGGTGCTTCAGCAGGGCAAGCCGATTCAGATCTGGGGTTGGGCGAATGCGGGTGAAATCGCCACTGTGCAGCTAGGCGAAGCCCGACAATCCGCTGTCGCGAACGACAAAGGCGAGTGGAAGCTGGCCCTACCCGCGATGAGAGCGGGTGGTCCCTACACGATGAAGGTGAACGGTTCGAATGGGCTGGTGTTCGATGATGTGATGATCGGCGAGGTTTGGCTGTGCTCCGGTCAGTCGAACATGGAAATGGGCATGAAGATGTTCCACATTTCTCCGCAGGAGATTGCTGCGGCGAGTTATCCTGGAATTCGCTTGATGCTGGTGGAAAACAAGTGGACCCCGCGCCCGCAGATTGACATTGAGGGCGCGTGGAAAGTTTGCACGCCGTCATCCATCGCGGAAGGTGGTTGGAATGGGTTCTCCGCGACGGCGTATTACTTCGGCCGTGAGATCCACCAGGCCCTTGGCGTGACGGTCGGGTTGATCGACGCGGATTGGGGTGGCACGAAAATCGAATCGTGGACGCCGCCCGAGGGCTTCGCGGCGGTGCCCGCGTTGAAGGCGGAAAACGATCGAGTTCAGCTCGCGAATCCGAAATCGGAATCTCACCAGCAACGTCTCCAGCAGGCGCTTGGGCAGTTGGACCAGTGGCACCAAAGCGCGCGGGAGGCCATGCTTGCTGGCCAGCCGACACCGCCAGCCCCGAATCTCCCGGATGAACTGCGCGGCCCGCAAGAACTGCAACAAGCCACGGCTCTCTACAACGGCATGATTCACCCAGTGGCTCCCTTTGGCATCCGCGGCGCGATCTGGTATCAAGGTGAGTCGAACATGGGTGATGGCATGCGCTACACCGAGCGCATGAAGGCACTCGTCACTGGCTGGCGCAAGGTGTGGAATCAAGGAGATTTTCCCTTTTACTTCGTGCAGATTGCCCCGTTTGTTTACCCGAATCATTCCGCCGAGACCGCACCGGAAATGTGGGAGGCTCAGACCGCCGCTGCAACGGTCATCCCGAACACGGGCATGGCGGTGATCAATGACGTGGGTGACCTGCAAGACATCCATCCACAGGACAAACGCACGGTTGGTCATCGGTTGGCCTTGTTGGCTTTGGCTAAAACGTATGGAAAAAGCGATCTAACCTTTTCCGGTCCGGTCTTCAAATCGCTGACAGCCGAAGGCAACCAACTTCGCGTGAAATTTGACCACGCTGAAGGCGGACTTGTCACCCGCGATGGCAAAGCACCCGATTGGTTTGAGATTGTCGATGCTGAGGAGGGTGGTTTCGTGAACGCCAATGCCCAGATTAGCGGAGACAGCATCGTGCTGACGTCGCCCGAGGTAAAACGCCCCCACGCGATGCGGTTTGCTTGGAGCCACAGTGCCACGCCGAATCTCATGAACGGCAAGGGTCTGCCCGCGGGAGCGTTTCGTGCCTCAGTGGCTTCTGAGAAGGATTGGTTCATCACTCATGTGCCCGAGGCGAAGGATTACCAACTCGTGTATGATCTCGATTTGACAGGACTTGGCGCTTCGATTTCCTATGTCACCGACAGGCACCAGGAAATGCGTAAACCCTTCGATCGGATTGCTTATGCGTTTGAACTCGAGGATAAGAACATGCGCTGCCGCCATCTGTTCGTTTCGATGGATGCTTTCACCAATGATGCCGGCAAGATCGCTGTGCCGACCGTGGCAAGCGGCGCGGTGTTTCAACAGAAAGTCTCGAATCTCAATGTTTGGTCGGATGTGAAAAGCATCACCACCGGCACGAACCTCCAGAGCGGCAATATCGAATTCTGGCCTAACAATTACAGCCAAGCAAATGCCGCTAATGTTCCCGGCGCGGCGGCGGAGCGATACGATGGCGGTGATCAGCCGATTGATGGGCCAGATGGCTATGGCTCCATGCAAGTCCATAATCATGCTGCCGGTCAGACCTTGTTTGCCATCAACCATTGGCGTGAGGGGATGCAAGCGGACGTTGGAATTGGCAATCAATCGACCGGCGAGCCCGATTGGACCTTTGCGAAAAACGCGGCAACCTACCGTAAGATGCGACTGCAGGTGTTCGTAAAACCTCGGCGCTAACACTTCTTACTGGATTCATGAAACGACTCACTCCCGCCATTCGTCAATTCGCTTGCATGATGAGTCTTGGATCGCTGGCTCACGCAGTCGAGTCCGACCTGAAGCTTTGGTATGACAAACCTGCTAGTGAGTGGATCGAAGCCCTGCCCATCGGCAATGGTCGGTTTGGAGCCATGATCTTTGGTCAGCCCGAAAACGAGAGGTTTCAGCTCAATGACGTCACTGTTTGGTCCGGTGGGCCGCAGCTGGATGCTGATCGCAAGGACGCTTGGAAAAGCCTTCCGGAACTTCGTCGCTTGATTCGTGAGGGGAAATACGACCAGGCCACCAGCTATGCGAATGGGCACTTTAACGGTCCCGCGCCTTACAATAATTCCTATCAGACGCTCGGCGACCTCAAGTTCACCTTCGATCTTGGCGGCAACCCGGTATCCGACTATCGACGCGAGCTGGATCTCTCGTCCGCTCTGGCCACGGTGAGTTTCACGTCCGGCGGCACCACGCATCACCGCCAAGCCTTTGCGAGCGCGGCGGATGATGTGATTGTTCACCGCCTCGTCGCCGACAAGAAGGGCTCGATCCGCTTTGGCTTGAAGCTCGACCGACCCGAACGCGCCACCACCCGCTTCGAGGCTCCGGACACGTTGGTGATGACCGGCAATACCGGCGACACATTGAACTACGAAGTTCGCGTTAAGGTGCTTCACACTGGTGGTAAAGTCACCGGCAATCCCGATGGCACATTGAAGCTCGATGGTGCCGATGACGCTACCGTGCTGATCGCTGCTGCGACGACTTTCGTGCTTGATTACGACAAAGGCTACAAAGGCGGGGATTTGTCTGTGGCGGCCGCTCGCATCAACGCCGCTGCGGCCAAGGAATACACCGCATTGCGCGCGGCTCACATTTCCGAATACAGCAGCTATTTTAACCGTCTGCATCTCGATCTCGGCAAGTCGCAGGACACCCGCACGCCCACCGACGTGCGGCTCAAGTCGTATTTCAACAATCCCGACCCCTCGTTCGTTGAGTTGTTCTATCAGTATGGGCGATACCTATTGATTTCTTCCAGCCGCCCGGACAATCCGTTGCCATCAAACAGTCAGGGCATCTGGGGTGATGGACTGGATCTGCCATGGAAGTGCGATTATAAGTCCAACATCAACTATGAAATGTCATATTGGTCCGCTGAGGCATCGAATCTCGGCGAGATGCACGAGCCGATGTTGCGCATGACGCAAAATCTCGTGAAACCAGGCACCCGCACGGCGAAAGCCTACTTTGGACCGAGCACCCCAGGATGGGTGGTCGGATACACCACCAACGGTTGGAGCTGGACTTCCCCAGGCGAGCGCTTGACCTGGGGCGTCTGGTTTGGCGGTAGCGCGTGGATGTGCCAGCACTTGTGGGAGCATTATGCCTACAGTCGAAATAAAGATTACCTCCGCTCGGTTTATCCGACGCTCAAGGGCGCGGCGGAATTCTGGATCAGCCAGCTGGTTGAAGGTCCCGACGGCAAACTCATCACCTCACCCTCCAGTTCACCGGAAAACGAGTTTGTCACAGAAAACGGCGTTCGCGGTGCGATCTGCGAGGGCGCAACGATGGAAAAGTCCCTCGTCCGCGATTTGCTCACCAACACCGCCAAGGCGGCTGCCGTGCTGGGCATTGATGAGGAGTTTCGCCGCCAGGTGGAACAGACGCGCGACCGCATCCGTCCGCCGCAGATTGGCAAGCATGGGCAGATCATGGAATGGGGCGGCGATTGGGATAATCCGTCCGACACCCACCGCCACGTCTCTCATTTGTTCGCCCTTCATCCTGGCTGTGAGATCACCCCGCGCGGAACGCCGGAGCTCGCGAAAGCCGCTCAGGTGACGCTCAAGCACCGTGGTGACGACGGCACCGGCTGGGCGCTGGCGTGGAAGATCAATTTCTGGGCGCGACTGCTGGATGGAGATCACGCCATGACGCTGATCAGCAATCAACTTCGCAGCACCCAGGAGCGGAATACGGTCATGCAAGGCGCGGGCGGAACCTATCCAAACCTGTTCTGCGCGCATCCGCCATTTCAGATCGATGGAAACTTCGGTTTTGTTTCCGGCATCAATGAGCTGCTACTGCAAAGTCACGAAACCTACATCGATCCCAAGGCCCCGAACGAGGACCGCTACGTCATCCATCTGCTCCCCGCCTTACCGAAGGCATGGAGTAGCGGCTCGATCCACGGCATCCGCGCCCGTGGGGGATTCACGCTCGATCTCGATTGGAAAAAGGGGAAGCTCACGAAGGTGCGCATTACCAGCACCGGCGGCACGCATGGTCGTCTGCGCATCAACGATCAGGAAAGCGATTTCTCGTTGTCAGCGGGGAAAAGCAAGACTCTCGTCGCGGAAAATGCGGAAAATTAGTCGAGCAATGGCGAGCCAGTGCCCCCTTCAAGGGCTCGTCTTTATCGCCGTGAAGTCTGTGTCCAGCTGGTGAAGTGCCTCAGCGGTGGAACGATGGGGATCCGTGTGCGCTGATTCGCGTCATCGGTGATTCCAATTTTTTCGATTTGGAATCCATCGTTAACTAACCCAAGCAACCAGTAATGACTTGGAATCTTTAGAAACTTGGTTGCGGGAAGAGGATTTGAACCTCTGACCTTCAGGTTATGAGCCTGACGAGCTACCTGGCTGCTCCATCCCGCGATTCCAATGAACTCGGCGCTTGTGCACGCCGTGGGCGAGAAGATTAATCTTGAGGGGTGGAACATGGCAAGAGATATTTTGTCAAAAACACGATAATCTGCCAAAGTTCATCCATGAGCGCGTTTGAATCCAGTGATGGCTTGTCGTTTCGGCAGGTCTTGAGCACAGCGGAATGGCGTGATCTGCTAGATCTGCATCGGATTCGTGCGCAGCGCTGGACATTGCCAGCCTTGCAGCGTCGCTCCCAGCACATCTCGCATCCGATGGCGGATTTTTTGTTCACCTATTACGCCTTTCCGTTGGCGAAGTTGGAGCAATGGCACCCCGGCTGGGGGGTGGCGATGAGGGTCGAGGCCGACGACGCCTCATGGCCTGCGTGGTGGCAACGACATTACATCCAACGTGGTTCGTTTCGCTTTGCGGATCCCGTCACGCTGCGCGAAAAAGATCAGTTGCGTTTGTTCCGAGTCGCGCAGCTGTTGCGAGCCACCGCCGAACGCACGGCATGTTTTACGTGTTATGGCTTGCATGAATGGGCCATGGTTTATCGGGCCGATCAAGTGCGGCATGCCGATGTGGCACCGTTGCGGCTGTCGGCAGATGAAATCGCGGCGGTGATTGACACCCGCTCGATTCGATGTTCTCACTTCGATGCCTTTCGTTTTTTTACACCTGCGGCGCGGCCGCTGAATCGGTTGATGCCCGGCGCGAACGATCGAGATCAATTTGAGCAGCCGGGGTGTGTTCACGCCAACATGGATTTGTATAAATGGGCGTTTCAAGGCATTCCATGGGTGCCAGGGCGTTTGTTGCTGGACACGTTTGAACTGGCCATGGAATTGCGTGAACTCGACATGCGCGCCAGTCCTTATGATCTGACGGCGTGGCAACTCGAACCCATCTGCATTGAAACAGTGGAAGGTCGGCTTTGTTATGAGCAACAGCAGCGGCATTTGGCCGCTCGCTCGCAAGTTCTGCGGCGCGAATTGTTGGATGTTTATGAGAGTGTATTGACCTCGATTCGTGCAATTAAATGAATTTAATTTTGTTTTTGCGCTGGTTTTGGCCTATGACAGAAAGTTGAATCATGACACGAAATTTGGCTTTGAAATTTTCCTAAGTCGTTCATGGTTAATGTTGAATTTGATTTTTGCTGTTTGCTTGTCAGTAATGAAAAACGCGTGGTTAAATTGCGGTGATCGTTGCTGAAGTGCGGTAAACACAAAACAAATGCATCATTAAAAAAACCATGAAACTCAAATATAAAACCATTAGTCACGCGTTTCCAGTCATCATTCGTCTTGCGCTAGTTTTCGCCTCACCCGTGTGGGCGGCGACTGGCACTTGGTCGGGTGCAACGTCGGGAGGCACGTGGGATAGTTCATCGACAAACTGGACAGGCGTGACCGGGACCAGTTGGGATGCGACGACGGGTCCGAGCAACATCGCTACCTTCAACACATCGGGTTTGTCCGCGACGGTGAGCGATACAGTGACGGCAGGCGGGGTGATCTTTAGCCAAACAGCCTCACTTTCGGGCGGAACGGTGGCTGTGGGTGCCTCGGGCATCAACGCTTCGGCGTTATCGAGCGGGAGCGTCAGCATCGCCAGTGGGGTATCGCTCACGGCGCCGCAGACTTGGAATGTCGGATCAGGCGCCACCTTAGCGTTGAGTTCGGGCGCTTTTTCCCGCAGCGCGGGTGTGAGTTTGAATTTATCGGGCAGTGGCACCGTGAGTTCGTCTCTGAGTGGGTTGGCGAATGACGGATCGAGCGCCAGTGGCATTTTGGGTGCTTGGGCGACGGTCGGAACGGGCACGAGCACACGCTTTGCTGCCTTGAGCAGTGGCAGCATCGTTGGTTACACAGGTGCGACAGCAGCGGCTAATTTTGGTTGGACATCGACTGCTGCCGCCACGGTCAACTACGATGTCGCGGCGGTTGGGGGGCCTTTTGGTGTAGGGCGCACAGCGAACACCGTTCGATACACCGGTGCGGCGGGAACCGCGACATGGGGCAATAGTTCTAGTAATACGACGTTGACGTTAAATGGTTTGCTAAATGTTGGCAGCGGTGCCTTAACGATTGCGAAGGGAGGAACGGGCACAGCCACCGGCTTGGTTGTGGGCTCGACCGGAACCTTGGTTCTCAACGCGACGAACGCCGACATCATCGTGAGTGCTCCGATTTATAACGGTGCATCGGCTTCCGCTCTAGTGAAGGATGGATCGGCCAACTTGACGCTTTCGGGTGATAGCAATTTGAGTGGCCATTTGTATGTCAATGCCGGCAAAGTGAGCGCGGCGCTGGGCAAAAATGTGACGAATCCCACGACCAGCTCGTTGGGGAATCCGATGGTTTCGCGTAACATCGTTGTGAACAACGGCGGCACGTTGCAATTCACGGCGGGCGACGCATTGGGCGGCGCGACCACCACGCCAGCGGCAACGGTGGTGATCAATGCGGGCGGAACGGTGAATAACAGTGGCAGCGTCTTCACCACCCTGGGTCCAGTGACACTGAATGGCGGCACGCTTACGACCTTGGGCGGTCCCAACGCCAATTATCAGTCCTTCAACCTGATGGGCTCCGTGACGGTAGGCGGCACTAGTGCCTCGACGATTTCGGTGACGGGTGCGGGCAATGCGAACAATGGGTTTCACTTGCAAACAAACACCACATTCAACGTGGCGGATGCGACGTCGTCTTCGGCGACCGATCTCACGGTCTCCGCTCCGTTGGTCAACCGGAATGCGACGTTGGGCGGCAATGGCGGCTTCACCAAATCGGGTGCGGGCACGATGACGCTCACGGCGGCTAACACATTTTCCGGCAACGCGGCGGTGTCGGCTGGAACCCTGGTTTTGGGAGTCAATGGCGGTAATCCTCAGTATGGCACATTGGAAAACGCTGCGTTATTGAGCATTGAATCAGGAGCGACGGTGCGGGTTTGGGGAGCAAATGCCTTCAAGGGTTATAGCGGAGGCGCTCAGGCTGTAACGCTGAACGGTGGTGAGCTGATCCTAGGCGATGGTGTGACGGAAAATGGCAATCATTTGCTTGGCACGCTGGTTCTCAACGGAGGAACGATCTCTGGAGTGGGGAGTTCGGTTTGGGGAGGGTTTAATTTGACTAGTGATGTGTCGGTGACGAATGATTCCACCATCAGTGCAACGAACATGAACACGGCAAACACCGCGCGCGTGGTCAATGTTTCATCTGGCAAAACGCTGCAATGGACGGGTAACATTCATAATGGCAACAACAACGCTTGGACCACCGCTCTGACATTCACGGGAGCGGGAACGACGGTGTTGACGGGCAACAACACACACACGGGCACGACGACCATCAGCGGTGGCACCTTGCGTGTGGGCAATGGCTCCACGTCAGGTAGCCTTGGCTCGGGTGCGGTGGTGAATGATGCCGCGTTGATTTTTAATCGCAGCAATGACCTCACCATTTCACAAGTGATCAGCGGCGCGGGTTCTGTCGAGAAGACGGGTGCTGGCACGATGACATTTGCGAATGCCATGACATACAGCGGCGCGACGACGGTGACTCAGGGTAAGCTGATTGTCGATCCGGAGTCGGGTTCTTTGACCGGTTCTGCCGCGCTCACAGTTGCCGACGGCGCGACTCTCTCGCTCAAGAGCACGGCAGCCAATCGTGTGCAAAGTGTGCCGACTTTGTCACTCAATGGCGCGACGGTGGAGTTGGCGATTTTGGGCAGCAATGTCGACAAAATCTCCGCGACAGGCTCTGCCAGTTTTACCGGAACCAATACGATCAAGCTAACGGGCAACGCGGCGCCGGGAACTTACACGCTGATTTCCACACCTGCTGCCTTGACCGGCACGTTTGCGTTAGACACCACTGGCGTGACGGCGGGGTTCACCAGTCTATCGGGGGCGGTGAGCGGAAACGATTATGTGCTGACGGTGACAGGCTCGGCCTTGCCGGGCACAGCCTACTGGACGGGTGACATTAGCAATGACTGGTCGGACGCGTCACAGGCGCCGAGCAATAGCAACTGGGCCACCGACGCGAATGGAACCACTGACGCGCTGCAAATTCCTAGCGTCGGAACGGATGTGTTTTTTGCTTCGACCAGTTCTTCAAGTAGTTCGTCCGTGTTGAGCTCGAACATGTCTGTGGATAGTGTGACCTTCCAATCAGGTAGTTTCTCCATCAGTGGGGCGAATTCCTTGGCCTTGGTCAGCACGAACGCGAACGGGCATGCGCTGGAAGTTCAAGCGAATGCCACGGCTAACTTGTCCATGGGTGCCTCGGTCTGGAGCGGCTCCACGCATGTGCAGGCAGATGGCACCTTGCTCGTCGGCGCCTCTACGGCGCTCGGCGATGCGGATGCGCCGTTGTCGGTGGATGGAACAATGACTCTCAATGCGAATGTGACGAAAGGAGAGCTGACGGGTAGTGGCGTGATCAATGCGAATAGCGCCGCCACGCTGGGGGTTGCATCGACAATTGGTTCCAGTTTCAGCGGAACGTTTGCCGATGGCTCGGCAGCGTTGTCGCTCACGAAATCGGGCATTGGCAAGCTCACGTTGCTCGGGGCGTCCAGTCACACGGGCGTAACGACCGTTTCAGCTGGACAGTTGGAAATTGGTAATGGTGCTACGAATGGCGCTCTGGGTTCGGGGGCGATCACGGTCAATGCGGGTGGTGTTTTGTCATGGAATCGCTCGGATGACATCACAGTCGCGAATAACATCACCGGCGCTTTCGCCAATGTGGTGCAAAATGGCGCAGGTGCGTTGACCTTGACGGGAACGAATAACTTTGCCACGGGCGGAGGTAGCGGCTTGCTGGTAAATAATGGTTCAGTCGTGTTGGGTTCGGCCTCGGCAGTTCCCACGAATGTTGTGCTGGGAGTTCGCGGTGGCACGTTGGATCTGAATGGATACAACATCACGGCGGGTTGGCTCGATGGCACGAACACGGGTGTGGTGACCGATCGCTCGAGTGCGGCAGGAACCACGACCCTGACGCTCAACGTGACGTCTAATCCGGCATGTGCAGCAGCAATTAATGATGGCCCGAATGGTCGCGTATTGGCATTAGTGAAAACGGCAGCGGGCACGCAGACGCTCAGTGGCTCCAGCAATTTCAGCGGTGGCACCGAGCTGCGTGCCGGTTTGTTGCAGGTGAATTCGAATACGGGATTGGGCACCGGAAAGGTTGTTTTGCCGGGTAACAATACTGACATCACACGCTTGCAGTTTGGGCCGGGTGTCACGTTTGCGAATAACATCGAGCTGGGAACACCCACGCGCACGAATTTCAACGGCGCGATTAGCATCCCGGGTGTGAATGATTCTGTGACCTTGACGGGAACAATCTTGATCAAGGCTTCTGGCTTGGTTGGAGGAACGGTTAATGGCGGTTCGTTTTACGGGCCGACTGGCACGGGGTTGTTGACCTTGGCTGGCGCGATTAACACTGATAGCTCGGGCACATTAGCGCTGGTGCGGGGCGGCAATGTGCGAGTGAGCACTGCTGGCAGCGCGACTAGCTGGCGCAATGAAGCGGCGCTGAGTTTAGGTGCAGCGGCTGCGCTGAATTCCGGCGCTTTCCTGGCGATGGCGGGCAGCAATGCTGCGTCGTTTGATCTGAATGGATTCAACCAAACGCTCGCAGGCATTGGCAGCAGCACGGGACATAACTTTGCGGCGACCATCACGAACTCCTCCACCACAGCGGCGACGTTGACGCTCAATACCAGTGCGACGACTGATTACGCGACGGTGGTGTCTTTGTTGCCGATTGGATCGGTTGGGGTGAATGTGCTGGATGCGAATACCGTGGTTGCCGGAAATGTGGCGCTTGTCAAACAAGGCGCGGGCACTGTGCAGCTACAAGGGCCTAGCACGTTTACCGGCAATGTGACCGTCTCTGCTGGCACAGTGATCGCGGATCGATCCAATAATGTGAATAATGCAACGACTAGCAGCTTGGGTAATCCTCAGCTGAGCCGTTCGATCACGGTGGAATCGGGAGCGACGTTGAAATTGCAACAAGGCGATACCTTGGGCAGTGCCACGACCGTGCCAGTTGCGACCTTGGTCGTCAATGCGGGCGGAACGGTGATCAACAATGGCAACAACTTCAACACGTTTGGTGCCATTCAGCTCAACGGAGGAACCATCAGCACAGCAGGTGGAGCGATCGCGGGATATCAGTCCTTCAACTTGCTGGGCACGGTGTCTGTTGGTGGTTCATCGCCATCGAGTCTCACGGTGAACGGAGCGGGCAATGCGTTTAATGGCTATCACCTCGACACCTCGACGACATTTGATGTGGCGGATGCCACGGCGGACAGCGCGGCGGACTTGGTGGTGACCGCGCCATTGATCGATCGAAATGCAAGCCTCGCGGGAGCGGGTGGATTGAATAAGATCGGAGCCGGCACCATGTCGATCCAGACGGCGGCGACTTACACCGGCGACACGCAGGTGCAGGACGGGGTTTTGCGTTTGGCTCAAACCTACCTCGCTGATGGCGCGGATGTGCGGGTGATCGGGTCAGGCAAGCTCAATCTCGCATACTCGGGCACTGACACCGTGCGCGCGTTTTACATCGATGATCAGCTGCAATACACCGGTGTCTGGGGCGCAATCGGCTCAGGCGCTCAGTATGAAACCGCAGCAATCACCGGCTCTGGCACGCTGACAGTAACGAGTGGCGCGAATCCTCCGGGTTACTCCGCATGGGCTTTGAGCAAGGGACTGACGATTGGGGTGAACGACGGCACCAATGCCGACCCGGATCAGGATGGGTTAGTGAACTTGCTGGAATACGTGCTCGGTGGTGATCCGCTCGGCTCGTCGCAGTCCATCGCGCCGCAATCGAGTCAGAATGGAGAGAGCTTGTTGCTAACATTCAAGCGACTTGATCTTTCCGAGACCGACACTGCGATGACGGTGCAATGGTCCACCGACCTTGGGGCAACGTGGACAGACTTCGTCACCCTAGGCGCGGAATCCGCCGGGGCGGTGACGATTGTGGAAAATGGCGTGGAGCTTGACGATGTGACGGTGGCGATTCCTCTGTCCAACGCAGCGAATGGCAAGTTGTTTGCGCGCGTTAAAGCGGTGAAGTAAGCGAGTCGCCATGAAATGGCCCGCCGCTCTTGGTCCTCTGTGTGGCCAGGGGTTGGCGGGTTTTTTGTTCTCACGCGTGGCTGCGGCGGCTGTTGGCGCTCGATTTTTGTGCTCGCATTGGTGGCTGAGATGGAGTTAGCTTAGCGCGCCCGCGCTTTTTTTGTGGGCGGAAAACCACATTCAACATGAGTCAACATCCTTCTTCAGATGGTCGAAAGTCTGCGTGGCGGTTTGCGCTGGGAGCACTGGGCATTGTTTTTGGTGACATTGGCACGAGCCCGCTTTACGCGTATCGCGAGTGTTTTGCGAAAGGGCATGGCGCGGCGGTGAGTCCAGAAAACTTATTGGGGGCGGCTTCGTTGATCATTTGGTCGCTGTTATTCATTGTTTCGTTCAAATACATCAGCCTGGTGTTGCGGCTCGACAACAAGGGCGAGGGCGGCATCCTGGCGTTATCGGCGCTGGTGAGAGGAAGTCGCGCTGTTGCGGGTAAGGTGGAGCGCACCTGGGTTTTTGGGTTGGGGTTGTTTGGAGCTGCTTTGATTTATGCGGATGGCATGATCACGCCTGCGATTTCTGTGCTGTCGGCGGTTGAGGGTTTGGCGGTGAAGCACGCTGATTTGGCGTCGTGGGTGGTGCCGATATCCGTTGCGATCATTGTTGGGGTGTTTTTGATTCAGCGACATGGCACGGGCAAAGTTGGTGTGCTGTTTGGACCGATTATTTTGACGTGGTTTACCGTATTGGGTCTCATGGGAGTGGTGTGGATCGTGAAGGCTCCGAGTGTGCTGTGGGCGCTGAGTCCGCTCTCGGGGCTGGAGTTTTTGTTTCGCGAAAGCACGCACGCGATGGTGATTCTCGCAGCGGTGTTTCTAGCTGTGACCGGGGGCGAGGCCTTGTATGCGGATTTGGGGCATTTTAGTTATCGCTCCATTCGCTCGGCGTGGTATTGGGTGGTATTTCCCGGTTTGGCGCTCAATTATTTGGGGCAAGCGGCTCTGATGACTCTGCATCCCGAGACTGGGCACTCATTTTACAACATGGCGAGCGATTTCTGGGTGCTGCCGCTGACCCTGTTGGCGACGGCGGCAGCAATCATTGCCAGTCAGGCGCTGATTTCAGGGGCTTTTTCCCTGACTTCGCAAGCGATTCAGTTGGGCTGTTTACCGCGTTTGCGGGTGATGTATACCTCCGCCACGGAAAAGGGCCAAGTTTACCTGCCGATCATCAACTGGCTGTTGATGGTGGCGTGTGTGATGTTGGTGGTTTTATATCAGAAATCCGAGAATCTAGCCGCCGCCTACGGGATTGCGATCGCGCTGACGATGTCGGTCACCACGGTGTTGTTTTTCCAAGCTGCGCAATCCGTTTGGCACTGGAAAATGTGGAAGGTTTGGAGTGTGACGGCGGCGTTCTTGGTGGTGGATGTGGCCTTTTTGATCGCCAATGGCGCAAAAATCTTGCACGGTGGTTGGATGCCCTTGCTCACGGCGTTGTTGATCATTTACTTGATGACCACCTGGCGTTGGGGTCGGGAGCGACTGGGAAAGCGCATGGAGCAAGCTGCTTTGCCGGCTGAGGACTTGATCACCGACATCCAACGCAAGGGCATTCATCGGGTGCGCGGCACCGCGATCTACATGAGCGGCAAGACAGGCGGCATCCCGCTGGCACTGTTGCATAATCTTAAGCACAATCAAATTCTGCATGAGCGAGTGCTATTGCTCCACGTTGAGACGCTCGATGCTTCGCACGCGATGCCTGAGGAGCGCTATGCGGCGGAGGAGCTAGGCCAGGGGTTGTTCTTGGTGCACTTGCGCTATGGATTTTCGGAAAAACCCAATGTGCCGCAATCGCTCAAAGAGTTTTCTTGTGCGGGATTGCCCTTTGATGCGAGCAAGGTCACGTTTTTCCTGGGTCGTGAAACCTATGTCATGGGCAAGTCGTTAACCGCGATGGAGCGGGTGCGTCTGGCCTTGTTTGCGTGGATGACGCGCAATGCGACTCCCGCAACAGCTTATTTCTCGCTTCCGCCTTCGCGGGTGGTGGAACTGGGGGCGCAGATTACGCTGTAAAGCGAGGTTCTTGAACGGCGGAGTCGGCAGCGAGAATGGCAGATTTCTTGATTGGTTTTTTTGTGGCGTGGGTTAGCGTGAGCGATGATGAAAGCGATAGCGTTGTGTTTGAGTCTCTGGGTCGTGCCCGCTGCTGAGGTGCTGGCAGGGGAAGTGAAGGTGGAGATCAAGGCGGGGGATAACATGCAGTATTCCACGAAAATGATCGAAGCGACCGTGGGTGACACGATCGTGTTGAAGCTGATCAACATGGGAAAACTGCCAAAGGACACCATGGCGCACAATCTTGTGGTGCTCAAGCCGGGGACGTCGGTGCCTGTCTTTGCGCAAAAATGTGTCAGTGAAAAGGCGAATGACTACATCACCACGCACAGCGACTTCGCGCCGCTGGTGGTTGCCCACACCAAACTGCTTGGCCCGGGTGAGAGCCAAGTTCTGCGTTTCCAAGTCACGGCGGCGGGGTCTTATCCCTTTCTGTGCACGTTTCCAGGGCATTTTGGGGTGATGAGCGGCACCTTGCGTGTGAAGTAGCATCCGAATCTGATCGGCTTTGGCGGTTTTTCGCATTTTCTCATTCTCTTTTGCTGCTGCATCAGTTACGAGGCGCCATGCAAACCACTGTTGGACTGATTTCCCTCGGCTGTGCCAAAAATCTGATTGACTCGGAGGTGATGGTTGGTCACCTCGCGCAGGCGGGCATGGCCCTGACACCTGATGCGGACTTGGCAGATGTTTTGATCGTCAACACCTGTTCGTTCATCGACATGGCCAAGCAGGAGTCGGTGAACACCATCATTCAAGCTGTCAAGGAACGGTCAGAAAATGAGGAACGGACCCGGCAAAAGATCATTGTGGCTGGGTGCTTGTCGCAGCGTTTTGCCAAGGATTTGCCGCATTTGTTGCCAGAGGTGGATGCCTTCATTGGTTTGGATCAGATTACCCAGGTGGCTCCGATCATCGAGCATTTGCTCGGTAAGGGCGATGACGAGCAGGAAAACTTTGTCACGGCTAAACCGAAGTATGTTCCTGATTACGACACCCCACGTTTCCGCTTGACGCCGGAGCACTTTGCCTACGTGAAGATAGCGGAGGGTTGCAATCACACTTGCACGTTCTGCATCATTCCGCAGATTCGTGGTCGCCATCGCTCGCGCACGCAGGAATCTGTGGTGCGCGAGGTGCGCGCCCTGGTGGCTGCGGGGGTGCGGGAGATCAATTTGATTTCTCAAGACACGACTTATTTCGGCATGGATCTGTGGGATGAGTCGCGTCCCAAGCCCAATTCGCCGGTGGATTCCAGCAAAGGGCAGTCGTTGGCGACGTTGTTGCGCGAGCTCAACGACATTCCTGGGGATTTCTGGGTGCGCTTGCTCTACACACATCCGGCGCATTGGAGTGATGAATTGATTCAGACTATCGCGGAGTGCGATAAGGTGGCAAAGTATGTGGACATTCCGCTCCAGCACATCTCGGATCGGATGCTCACGGCGATGAAACGCGTGACGAGCGGCGATTACATTCGTGACTTGCTGCGGCGGATGCGTGCAGGAATTCCGGGTTTGGGCATTCGCACGACGTTCATCGTTGGTTTTCCGGGCGAGACCGAGGCAGATTTTCAGGAGCTGCTGGATTTTATCGAAGAATTTCGTTTCGAGCGTGCGGGTGTTTTCACTTACTCCAAGGAGGAGGGCACACGCGCGCACGGCATGACTGGGCACATCCACCACAGCACGAAAAAATCGCGATGGAAGCGGGCCATGCAAGCGATGCAGCGCATCGCGGCGGAGGTGAATCAAGAGCAAATCGGCAAGCGCGTGCGGGTGCTGGTGGAGGAGCCGGGTGTGGGGCGCACGCAGTGGGACGCACCGGAAATCGATGGTTCGGTGCACGTGCCGGAAGACTTGCCCGTCGGGGCGTTTGCCGATGTGACGATTTCTGACTGGCGCGGTTACGATTTGGTCGCGAAACGCTAATCGTGGCGGTGTGGTTCAAAGAACGGGTTGATCGAGGCTACCGGCAATGGTCTCGAAAACGCCCGCACCCAGCAGGCGACCGCCGTCGTAAAACGCACAAATTTGACCTGGACTCAACGCGCGTTGCGGTCGATCGAAACGCAAACGCGCGCGTTGTTCACTAAGGGGAATCAGTTGGGCGCGTTCGGCTTTGGCGCGATAACGCGGTTGTGCTTCCAGCCATGTCGGTTCGGTGAAATTTTCGTTGATCCAGTTCAAGCTGCCCAGAGTGGCTTCTTGGCTATAAAGCCCGGTTGTGGTGGGATCGTCCCACCCGACAATCAGCTGATTTTTTTGCCAATTTTTTCCGACCACCACATAGGCCATACCCTGGCGCGGCGAGGCGATGCCATGGCCGCGACGCTGGCCAATCGTGTAGAGGTGCAGGCCCAGATGCTCGCCTCGCACCTTGCCCTCGGTATCGACGATCGGGCCGGGGCGATCCGGCACATGATGTCGCAGAAAATCGCTCATGCTGATCTTGCCAATGAAGCAAATGCCTTGGCTGTCTTTTTTATCTGCCACCGGCAGCTTGAGTCGTTGCGCGAGAGCGCGGGCTTCGGGTTTGAGCCATTCCCCGACAGGCAGCAGCGCGTGCTCAACCTGCATCGAGGTCATCATCGCGAGAAAGTAACTTTGATCCTTGTTGGGATCGGCTCCTCGCAAAATCGCGGCACTGCCCGAGCTGAGCAAGCGCCGGCGGGCGTAGTGCCCCGTGCCAACCGCACTGAAACCTTGCGCAAGTGCGTAATCGAGAAAAACACCAAATTTCATTTCACGATTGCACCAGACATCTGGATTCGGCGTGCTGCCCTCGCGATAACCAGCGATCAAGCCGTCGACAATGCGTTCGCGGTAAGCATCGATCAGATCAATCACGCGAAACTCGATTCCGAGCGTTTCCGCCACGGCAGCGGCGTCGTCCAGATCTTGTTCCCACGGGCAATCACCGGGAATACCGGCATCATTGACCCAGTTTTTCATGTAAGCAGCCGTGACCTCGTGACCTTGCTCCAGCAACAACGCCGCTGCCACCGCGCTATCCACACCTCCCGACAAGCCCACTAACACACGTGCCATGATGGATCAAATCGCCCCTCAGAATCACATGGACCCCGCAGGCTGGGAGTTTGCGGTTACGGCGTGAACGAGTCCACTCGATAATGGAATCTCAACGACCAGCGCGAGCATGACCGTGCCTTGCGAGTGACTGAGGTGGATCATTTCCAAGCGCTGGCGTGAACTGATCTTCAACTGCGCGTGATAGCCGCTCTGCGCGCAAATGGTCGCGACATGCTGACGAGCAAAATGGTGCAAATGCGCTAAGGGACGATCTTGAAACAGCAAGTGCCCCTTGGAATCAAAAATTAATACCCCATCACACAGAATTTGTTGGTAAAGATGTTGGCAGAACGCGCTCCACGCGGCATCCACAGCGCGAAAATCAGAAATATCGCCCGGTTCCAGCGGGCTCACGGGTCGAGGCGATGGCGCGGAGTCCTCGGTGTGGAGAGGATTGAGCAGTCGCTCAGCGAGACGGCGGGTTTCGTGGGTGTCGATCCAGGATTGCAGTAGTTCGATCATTGGGTGAGTTGTCGTTGGATGAGTAAGCGTTGCACCTCCGCGCATAGCTCATCGAAAATCGCTTGGGCCGCGTAGCCATTTTCCACTGCGCCAACCGGAAGACCTTTGGCACTGGCACGGACGAAAATATCCTGACGCGGGATCCCCGTCTGCAACACCATTTCACTGGGCAGCAGCTGACGCAAGGCGTGCGCGGCGTTGCGACTTTCCTCCAGCTCCTGTTGCAGCATGGTGAGCACCAGCCCGAGCACTTGCAGTCGCGGGTTGTAGGTGCGGATGCGATTGAGCCCCTCCAGCAGCTTTGGCACAGACCGCACACCCAGAGGCTCGGCTTGCTGCGGCAAGAGCACCGCGTTGGCAGCTGAGAGCACATCAGCGGTGACCCCGAATAATCCTGCGGCGGTGTCAATGATGCAGAGATCGAAGCCCTGCTCCTGCGCGGCGTCGAGAAATTGGCGTATGCGGCTGAGGTGCGCGCCCGGCAGACCACTGCCAGCCTCGTAGCTACTGGCGTGTCCAGCGGCAATGATCGAAAAGGCGGGCAGGCGAGTTGCAACGATTAGTTTTTGCAAGGGCAGATGCGGATCGCTGAGGAAATCAAAAAACCCCGGTAACAAGCGAGATTGCCGTGTGAGCGACAGACCAACCGAGCCCTGGGGGTCGGCATCGACCAGCAAGGTTTTCTTTCCGGCCCGTGCAAAGGCATGGGCGAGGTTGATGGCAACTGTCGTCTTACCGACGCCACCTTTTTGGCTAGTTATGGCAATATTGATCACGGGCGGAAAAAACTTGCGCGCATCCTATCCTGATCTGCGCGGTGCGAAAGTCTTTTCTTTATCTTCTGTGAGCATTGTTGCATATCTTACCAACTTTCACGAAAATCATGCCTTTTCTCTTAAGACAGAACAAGATCGGAGCGGGTTGCGCGCGTGGCGGTGTGGTAAAATCTGTGTTTCACGTGCTAGCGCTGGTGTCACTTCTCGCACTTGGCGGGGGGTGTGGCCGGCGTCCTGCACCGGTAACAGTGGCGCCGCTACCGCATTTCGCTGGCGAGGTGGCGTCGGATGGCGCCACTCTGTTGCTCCGGGCACAACGAGGCGCGCCTATCGAGTGGAAAGCCGCGACTCCTCCGGTTTTTGCTTTTGCCAAACAGCAAAGAGCCTTGGTGCTGATGGTGTTGGGCTCGCACATGCAATCGACCACGGAAGAAGTGCTGCATTTGCTGCATGCAGACGCCGGATTGGTGCCATGGGTGAAGCGCAACTACGTGCCGGTGTTTGTCGATGTGGACCAGCAGCGCGAATACGCTCTGATGGCGATGGATCTGGCAACGCGCTCGAACAAGACACTGAATTTTCCGGTGATGGTCTGGATGACCAGCGACGGCAATCCCGTGACCTGGTTGGTTTTTTCCCCGCAAGACGATCCGACGAAGATGCGTCAAGACCTGCGCAATAGCATGGATTTGATCGACCGCATGTGGGGCGATAATCCGGAATACATCGAGAAAAATAGCCAGGAAGACACTCAAAAATGGGCGGATTCGGCGCGGCGATACAACGAATTCCATGCGACATGCAGTGATGACCGTCGCGCGACCTCTGGCACGGCGATCAAGACGTTGCTGAGCTTGCATGACCCGTTGGCGAATCAAATCGATGGTCTGGGATCGCGTTTGCCGTTGGACTATCTCAATCTGCTGCTGGCGCATCAGGCCATGGCGCGGCAGGCGGATGACACGCGCAAACGAGCGCGTGCGGTGGTGTCTGACAGCGTGAGCAAGCTGGCCTCAAGTGCTGCGATTGATCCGGTGGATGGCGGGTTTTATCGTTCTCGACTGGCCTTGGATTGGAGTTTGGTGGCACCGTGGCGCGATGGCTTGACGCAGGCTCAGGCCATTTGGACATTCGCCACGGTGGGAAAATTGCTTGGGCGTGCCGATTGTGTGGCGGTGGCTGAGCGCGCGCTGAAGTTTCAATCCAGCACCTTTGCGTGCGACTCGGGCCTGGTGGCGCTGGTTTCGCCGCGAGCCCAGTTGCCAAAAGATCGAGTTTATTGGAATAATGACGCGTTGAAGTCGTCTCTCTCTCCGGCAGCGTGGGAGTGCTTGTCCACGCGAGCAGCGATGCGTCCGCGTGGCAATATCCCGCTGGAAAGTGATCCAAGTCAGCAGTATTATCGACTCAACACACTCACACCGCAGTTGTCTGTGGCAGAGGTTGCTCAGCGTCTTCAGAGATCGGAAGACGAGGTGGCGCAGCAGTGGCAAGAAGCGATGGATCTGGTCCAGCGGCTGCGCGATGAGCACCTTTCCGCTCAACCGGCGACGCTGTGTCCGGACTTCATCACCAATGTCAGCACGATTTCCGCCTGTCTTGCGCTCCATGTCGCGACATCAAGCATCGAGCCCATGCAGCAAGCGGTGCTTCGATGGCAGCATTTCGAGCAACAGCATGCAGCAAATGGCGAATGGTTTTTGGAGTCAGCTCGGGGAGAAGGAAAAAATCGATTGCTAGCGCGCGCGGGTGACTTGGCGATGTTAATGCGAACCTTGCTTGATTTTTACGATTGCACGCTCGATTCCGCTTGGCTGAAACGCGCGGAACAGGTTTTGACTTTGTTAGAGAGTCGGTTGGTGGATCAGCGCTGGAGCGAGCAACCGAATTCGCAGCGTGTTTTGGCACAAGCCCAGTTCAACGGGCGGATGGTGTTTGGAGAGTCGACCCTGGGAGTGATGAAGCAAAACATCGAGCGCTGGCGGCTGCTTGGGCAGTCGCTGCCAACGTCGATCCAGCGTGCTAGCGCGATCCGACTCCCGGAACTGGTGGAATTTCCACAGATTCACACCGACTACTTGTTTGGCTTGCTGATCGAGGATGATGGGCTTAAGCTGGGCGTGCCGGCGGATGTGCTGCCCGCCACCCGCGATGCGGTGCTGCGATTGCCCTTGCGGTTGGTCACACGCTGTTCCATCCCGGCAAATGGCGGCAACTTGGTGCTCTGGCGCGGTGATCAGCAGGTCTCTGCCACGGCTTCCGTGTCGCTGATCGAATCTCTTTTACAACCATAAATTCCACATTCATGTCACGCATTGCCACTTTGTCGCGCCGCACTGCCGAAACGGATATCACGCTCACGGTGAATCTCGATGGAACGGGTCAGTCACAAATCGATACCGGTTACGGCTTTTTCGATCACATGCTGACACTTTTTGCGAAGCATGGTTCCTTGGATTTGCAGGTGAAGACGGTTGGCGATTTGCACATTGATGGCCATCACACGGTGGAGGACACCGGCATTGTTCTCGGTGAGGCCCTGCGACAAGCCCTAGGCGACAAACACGGCATCACGCGTTACGGTCATGCGTATGTGCCGATGGATGAGAGCCTGGCGCGGGTGGTGGTGGATTTATCCAATCGCCCTTTTCTTGCCTTCAATGCACCAGCCGGAACGGCCTCGGCGCCGAATTTTCCGCTGACGCTCACGGAGGAGTTTTTCCGCGCCATGGCAAATCACCTGCGGGCTAACATTCATGCCGAACTCCTCTATGGACGCGATGGTCATCATGTGGCGGAGGCGTTGTTCAAGGCTCTCGCCCGGGCGTTGCGTGTGGCGGCAAGTCACGATGACCGGGTCGTGGGCGTGCCATCAACAAAGGAAATGTTATAACCCCGTCAAGGATGTTCGAAGAAATCGAAAGAAATGAAATGCCCACGGTGGTCATTGACTACGGTGCGGGAAATTTGCGCAGCGTGGTGAATGCGTTGCATGCGATTGGGGAAACGGCCAGTGTGGTCGGCGAGGGCGCGGCATGGCCAGCGCAGGTCGGGCGCGTGATTTTGCCGGGAGTGGGGTCGTTTGGCGATGCGATGTCGGAGCTGCGGCGGCGAGATTTGATTGCACCATTGAGCGAAGCGATTGCAGCGCAGGTGCCGTATCTGGGCATTTGTTTGGGTTATCAGTTGCTGTTTGACGCCAGTGAAGAAAGTCCGGGGATCGCGGGTTTGGGCATCGTTCCCGGGTTGGTGCGTCGCTTTGCAGCTGGGAAAAAAGTTCCACACATGGGCTGGAATGCCGCAATCCTCACCCAGCCAGAACACGCTTACTGGCAAGGTGCTGAACCGGCTCCGTATTATTATTTCGTGCATTCTTATTATCCGGTTCCCGTCGATGCCTCATGGGTGGCCGCGCGCACGGACTACGAGGAAGAATTTGCCTCAGCCATCACGCGGGGGAACATGTTGGCCGTGCAGTTTCACCCGGAAAAAAGCCAAGAAGCGGGTTTGGCGCTGTTGCAGCGATTTCTTCGGCATGCCGCAGCGGAATGATGGGTTAACTGTATTTTTCTAAAAAGATTCGCTTGCCAAGTGTGGCGTGTTTCGGTAATGATTGTGCTCCCGCAACGAGGTTGTTGGACATCCTTGCTCGGATGGCGGAATCGGTAGACGCGCTAGACTAAGGATCTAGTAGGGAAACCTGTGGAGGTTCGAGTCCTCTTTCGAGCACTTTTTTTAATGATTCAAGATGCTGCGTTGCCAAGTAGCACAATCGCTGACATGACCAACCATGGCATGAACGAGGGTGGCGACAAAATAGCGAGAAATGTGCTGGGCACTTCCTCCAAGCGACGGGTGAAAAAGCGCAGGCCATCGCCCAAGGTCAAATTCAACGCCATCTCTTTGAGCCAGGTTTGCGACTGCCGTGCTTTTGCTGGATTTTCTTGGCTTCTATTTTGCTGTCGGCTGTTTGCCGCAGGTGATGCATTTTTTCCTGGGCATGTCGATAGGCCGTGGCGTGATCGACGATCGGCATGGGGTAATCTCGCCCGATGACACAGCCACAGAATTGCTGCTCGAGCGTGGGCATGAGCCATGGCTCGGCCAGGTAGGAATCCGGCACTTGTGACAGTTCGGGCAGCCATTTGCGGATGAAAAGCCCCTGCGGATCCTGATCGCGTAATTGTTTGATCGGTGAATAGACCCGCAAGGTATTGATGCCGGTGGTGCCGGATTGCATTTGGCATTGGCTCCAGTGGATGCCTGGTTCGTAGTCGAGATACATCCGTGCCAGATGCAGTCCGGGTTCACGCCAATGCAGCCAGAGATGATAGCTGGCAAAGCTCATCACCATCGCCCGCATGCGGAAGTTCAGCCAGCCCGTGGCAGTCAACGCACGCATGCAGGCATCGATCATCGGGTATCCTGTGTGACCGGTTTTCCATGCCTCATAGTGCCCGATATCGAAGCGGTGCTCATCGCGCAAACCATCACAGGATCGGGAAAAATTCCGGAGCTCGATGGCTGGCTCGTCTTCCAGTTTTTGCATGAAGTGGCAATGCCAACGCAGACGACTTTGGAATGATTTGATCGCCGAGAGCCAGCGGGCATCGACGCGTTGACCTAGCGCTTTTTGTGCCAGCAGATCCCGACGTCGATCCGCACTGGCATGAAGGCATTGTCTCACACTGAGCGCGCCCCAGGTGAGATACGGAGAAACACGGCTGCATGCCTCCCACGCGGTGACGGGGCTGGACATTTCCTTGGTGTAGCCCACGCCGCGATCGTGCAAAAAACGTTCCAGTGCTGCTTGCCCGAGTGAACTGCCGCCGCGTTGTCGCAGTGCCTCGCTGAGATCGGATGGCATGTGAAAATCAGCTGCCGTGCAGATGGTGTCGCCACTCAGTTGTGTGGATTCGGCCCCACGCAATGCCGCAGGTGCAGGACGTGGAGCAGGGGACATGCGTTGCCACCATCGATCCGACCATCCGTCGCGTTGTTTCAATCGGCGCACCACTCCGGTCTGGGCGTATTCCTGCCAGTGCACATTGCGTTGTCGTGTCCATGCGATGACCGCGAGGTCGCGCTTGTAGGTGATGGCATTGCCGGTTTCTTGGTGGCTGTGAATGCGGGTGAAATGCGTTTGCTGCCACAGTTCTTCCAGCACGGAAACGGCATCACCGCGCCGACGCAGCAGCCGCACACCGAAATGCCACAGGTCGTTTTCGAGCTCAGCGAGACATTCGTTCGCAAAGCCCAGATGGCGTGCACTGAAGTCTTCCGCGCGAATCACCTCGTCCTCGTAAATCCATAATCCCAGCACTGGCCCTAGGCGCGATGCCGCGGTCAAGGCCGCATGATCCAGTATGCGTAGATCTTTTTTGAACCAAACGATTTCCATGAACGTGGCGATGCGCAATCCAGACCACCTGATGCCATCGATTGGCAAAAATGCAACCAGCCTAGGGAGAATTTCCTCATTTTACGACAAACCGAGAATCCAGCCTTCGAACCTTGCGATGGATTTTTCAGTGGCCGTGAGCCTTGGATGAAATGCCTGTGCGAGTCCATCGCGAGCGTCGGTCTCGAGCATCCAGCGCACAATGCAGTAAGCATCATGCTGATCCATGCTGCGATCTTCACGGGCGAAATCGCGGTTCCACATCGCTGGATAGACCTCGGCGATGACCGATGTTTCCTTCTCAGGTGTCCAACCATCATAGGGCCAAAAATGCAGGCGATCCCCCCGTTTTTTTCTCAACTCAAGCAACCACGGCAGGCCGGCGTGAGTGGACTTTGCGACACTGCCGGGCACGTCGAAATGAAACACGGATTTGGCGCCCGGGCTGCGTTGCTCGCAGAGTCGACGCCAGCGGGAATTTCCGCGACGCAATGATCCGTTGCCGATGACACCTTGGCGTATCCGTTCGACCGTGACATCTTCCTTCATGCAAGGCCAGTGCGCGCAGAAATCCTCCAGGAATAAGTCCCAGGACAAAGGGAGTTGATGTCTTTCAAAATACGCTTGGGGAAAAGAAAATCCGTGGTCGATGCCGATCAACGCGGGTGGTCCAGCGCCAATTTCCTGTTCTAGCCATGCTGCGATGCCCTGCCGTGTCCAGTGTCGTTTTGTTCCCTCGAATGGCGTCACCTCGCGCGGGGATGCTGAGGGAAATGCTTCCCATACCCGTAGTCCCGGCAACCCAGTGGTGGGAGTGCTCGCTCCCGAATAATCAATGCCGATGTATCGAGGGAACTGATATTGGATGTTGGTAGATGGAGCTATTATTGCCTTCATAAGGCAGGTAAATTTTTTCTGTAAATGATTGCAGGATTTTAGTTGAAGTCGCTGGCTGTGGTGACAAGGCGCTGTTGCGTCGTGTGCGTGCACGGTGCGCCGGACGTGCCTTGATGTTTGTGGCACGTCATCTGCCGCTTGCTGGCCATGGTGGCGGCACCACTGCGATCAGGCCATGGGCTCAAGCCGCAATGATGCAAGATTGCCGCGCGGATTTTCATGGTTTGGTTTCATGGTTTGGAAATGTTGAGGCGGAGGAACCGACGTGTTGAGCCCGCGGAGACGCTCGCCTTCACCGTTTGCATGGTGCCATTGTCGCTGAGGATTTGTTGGGTCACGCCGCTCGTGCTCCAGTCGGTGCCATTGAGTGTGTTGCTCCACTCGACGCTGAAAATAAAGCCGTCGGCAAGCGCCGCATTCGCGCGGGCGTAGGTGAATTCGAGCATTGCGCCATTGCGCGCGAGAGCGGCTGTGGCGGTGGTCGCGGCGCTCGGACTTTGCGCGGTGGCGAATTCGAGCAGATTGTTTTCGCCATCACCGTTCGGGTCGGCAAGGTCGGCGGAGGTGCCAGTGCTCGCGCCGGTGCCGAAGTGAGTGAAGCGCCACGCCTGCTGCGGCTTGGCCACGGTGAGCGTGATGTCGTTGCCGTCGCCGCCGGTGTAGCTGATTTGCCAGACGTAGCCGCTTGCGGAAAACCAGCTACCATTCGCCTTTCCAGCAAACGTGCCGCTGATCGCGCCCGCGCTCGTCTTGTTCACGATGGTGAAAACGCTGCCAGCGGCAAGGCCGGGTGCGGCGATGATGTCGAGCGCGCCGGCGAGCGTGACGCTGCCGCCGACGGTGAGCTGATCGTATTGCGTGCCGACGGCCGTGCCATCGAGTTGCACTTCAAAACGGCCGCCGCTGTTGATGGAGAGATGGCTCGTGGTGCTTGGCGTTCCGTAGGCGGTGAGCGTGCCGGTGGTTGCGGTGATCGCGCTGGTAAAAGAGCCACTCAGCGCGAGGCGACCCGCGCTTAAGGTGGTCGCGCCGGTGTAAGTATTTGCGCCGCGCAATTCCCATGTGCCGCTGCCGTTTTTTGTCACGCTCACGATGTTCGTGCCGTTGTCGGCGATGTTGCCGCTGACAAGTCCACTGGCTGTGCCGCCGAGCTGTAGCGTGCGCGCCCCTGCGGTGGGAGAAGTGGTGATGTTGCCCGCGAGCGTGAGCGTGCCGCCGTCGCTGAGGATTTGCGAATGGCCTGCGCCGGTCGTCAGCAGCAGCGGGCCGACGAGGGTGTTGTTGCCGCTCATGTTGCGCAGCGCGCCAGTGGTTTGCGCGCCGCTGGTGAGCACGGTCGTTGTCGCGGGAATCGTGATGTCGCTGCCGGCCCCGTCAAGTTCGAGACGAGCGATGCCGGTGGTGCAGAAAACGGACTTGGATGCACCACCCAGCGCTGCGGCTTGAGAAATGCGAAGAGCGCCCGCGCTCACGGTCACGCTGCCAGTAAAGGTGTTCGCGGTGTTGAGTTGCAGCGTCCCCGCGCCAAGCTTTGTGAGTCCGCCGGTGGTCTGGTCGAGTGTCTGCGCGACCTCGAAGGTATTCGTGGCATCTGCAACGTCGAGCGACACAGTCTTCGTTGCGGTGAAAGTCACTGAGCGTCCGAGGTCAGCGAGGCCGGTGAGTGTGGTGCCGTTGATGCGCAGCGTGCCGCCATTGAAAACGAGCGAAGCGGCTGGCAGGCCGAGTTGCTCGCCCGCGCTTACCGCAAGCGTGCCGGAGTTCAGAGTTGTCGCACCTTGGAATGTGTTCGGCTGTGTGAGCGTGAGCACGCCCGCACCGTTTTTTACCAGGCCGCCGCTCACCTGATTCAGCACGAGGTCGCAGGTGAAATTGTGGGTGCTCGTTGCGATGTCGAACGTCACCGTTTTGTCCGGTGCAAATGTTACCGTGCGCCCCATCGCGCTCATGCTCGCGAGTGTCGTGCCATTGAGGCGCAGCGTGCCGCCATCGAGCGTCAGCGGCGCGCTTGCTGCGCCAAAATTTGCCGCCGCGCTGATGGCTGTGATGCCGCTCTGAAGCACGGTCGCACCCGTGTAAGTGTTCGTTCCGCTCAGCGTCACCGTCGAGTAGCTGTCCGTGCGCGTGATGCCGCCCGCACCGCTAATGGTGCCGCTAAAATGGAAGTTGCCCGAGTTCGTGCCTTGCAGCGTCACGTCCGCACCGAGCGTGATGTTGTTCGCCACGTTCACCGTCACGTTCGATGAAGACGCCGCGAGCTGGATGAATGGTGCATTCGCCCCGTTCGCGACAAATTGTAGCGACCCGCCAGAAAAATTCGTGGCGACCGTGCCGCTGCCCGTGCCGCCGAGTTTGAGCGAATTCAGCGTGAGCGTCCCAGCCAAGTCGTTCGTCACCGCGATCGTGCCCGCGAGCGTCTGCCCGGTGAAAGCTTCCACCGCGAGTGCGGCATTGCTCACCGGCGCGACGGCGGTGTTCCAGTTCACGCCATTGCTCCAGTTGCCGCCCGCAACGTTATTGAAAATGAACGTCGGCACCGACAGCGCATCATTCGGATTCGAGCCGCCGTTGAACTCCGCGAAGTTCGTGACACCATCGCCGTCGGGGTCGGCGTTGTCAGCGGCGATGCCAGTGTTCGCGTTCGAGCCGAAGTTGGTGAAACGCCACTGCTCAATCGGTGTGAGCGGCGTCCACACGAGGACCGCTGCGGTCGCCGTCTGTGAAATGGTGAACGTGCCATAGCCGCTCGCGGGCCGCGCGGCGATGTCCGAACTCACCGTGCCGAGTGTGAAATTTCCCGTGCGCGATGCCGCCGTGACAATCGGCCAAGAGCGAGCTGTGCTCCAGAAGGCGTTTGAGAAATCCACGAGGCTGCTCGAGCCATTCAGCGTCACGTCCACAACGGCGCCGGTGCTCACGGTCGTGGTGGCCGCGACCGCATTGCCCGCCGCTGTCGAGTTGTCGGCGACATTCGTCTTGATACGCGCACCTGTCCCGAAGCTGAGCGTGCCGCCAAAGTTCAACGTGCCGTTCAGCGCAAGGTTACCATTCACCGTCGTGTTCGGCGTGACCGTGCCGCTGCCGCCAAACGTCGCGCCGCTTGCGATGGTCACGTTGCCGCCCGCCGCGATGCTACCCGTCATGAGCAGTGTGCCCGCGCTCACCGTGGTCGTTCCCGTGTAGGTGCTCGCGCCACCGAGTGTCCAAGTGCCAGAGCCGGATTTTGCGACGTTCGTTTTATTTGTCGCGCTGTTATCCACGATGGCACCAGTAGCCACGCCATTGCCAGTGCCGGAGAAAGTGAGGGTTTTCGTGCCTGCGCCCGTTGCCGTGAAGGCGCTGAGCAGCGTCAGCGTGCCGGTGCCGTTTTGCTCGATGGTCGCTCCGCCGCTGGTGCCCGCGAGCGCGATAACACGGTCTGTTTTCAACGATGGCCCGATGAAACGCAGTGTTGCCGTGGTGCTGGAAAATCCCATCGTGATGGTGCCATTTGCCACTGTCGTCGGTGCGCCGAGGCCGCTGGCATTCAGCGCCACCTCCTCGTCTCCGGGGTCCCCGACGAGACTGCTGATGCTCTCCACTTCCGTTACGCCGCCGTTGAGCAACGTCTGGCCTGTGTAGGTATTGTCGCCGATGAGCGAGACGACGCCTGTGCCACTGTTGCTGCGCGTCACCCGTGAGGTGCCGGTAATCACGCCGCTCACGACCGTCGCACCGTTGCCCTGAATCACGAACTGGTCGCTCGTGCTGGCGGCAGAGAGGCTGATTTCACCGCTGAGCTTGAGCGTGCCCGCATCGCTGCCGACGCGCGTGACGCCGCTCACCGACACGGCGGAAATGTCGCCCGCCCACTCGTTGTTGCCGCTTACATTGCGCAGCGCGCCATTCGTCGTGCCGCTGCCCGTGAGCGTCGCGCGTGCGCCGCTTACCGTGATGCCGCCTTGCAATTCCAGCCCCGCTCCACTCGCGACAGAGACATCGCCGCTGCCGAGCGCGTTTGCGTGGCGAATGTTCAGAGCGCCCGCATTCACCGCGGTGCCGCCGGTGTTTGTGTTCGCGCCGGTGAGCACGAGCGTGCCCGCGCCGGTCTTGGTGATGCCGCCATTTCCATTCAGTATGCCGCTGAGCGTGGTCGTGTTTTGCGCGATGTTCATCGTGCTCGCACCGTCGAGCGTGAGGTTATTAGCGATGCTGTGCGCGACGTTTGCCGTCGTCGTGATGCCAGGCGCGGTGCCGAGGAAAAACAGCGAGTCACCGCTGAGTGTCACGGCGGCGTTGGTGAGGTTTAGCTTGTTCGCGATGAGTGTGCCCAGGTTCGCCGTGCTCGAAATTGCCGACGCGTTGTTGAAGGTAATCGTCGTCTGGAATCCCGAGAACGGCTGTTGTGGCGACCATGTCGCGGCGCTCCAGGTGCCCGCGCTCGCGGTGGTGAACGTCGTCGGCAGCGGGCCGGGCGTGACCGTTACTTGCGCGGAGTTCCCACTTTCCACGCTGCCATTTAGTGCGGACACGACGAAGAAATATGGGGTGCCATTTGTCAGTCCCGTGTTGGTGAAACTCGGCGCATATACGGGGTCGCCGACCGTCGTGTAAGGCCCGCCGCTCGTCGTCGCACGCTTCACGCGGTAATGTGTCGCGCCCGCGACGGCGTTCCACGAAAGCAGCGCGCTTGCGTCATCCGGCGTGCCGGAGAGTCCCGTCGGTGTGGCGACATTCGCGCTTGGCGTCGCGGTTGCCTCGCTCGAGATGTCACTCTCAAACAGCGCGTTGCTCGCTGTGACGATGTAGAAATAGGACGTGCCGTTCACCGCTGTCGTGTCGGTAAACGTTGTGCCGACGATCCCGCTCTGCACGGTGGTGTAGGTTCCGCTGCTCGTCGTCGCGCGTTTCAACGCGTAGCTCGTCGCGCCGCTCACTGCGCTCCAATTCAGCGCGACGCTCGCATTGCCAGCCGTCGCGATGAGGTCCGTAGGCGCGGCCAGCGTCGCGACGGAAACGGCCGCCGAGTTGGCGCTTTCGCCGCCCGCATTGATGGCGCTCACGACGTAGAAATATGTCGTGCCGTCCACCGCAGACGTGTCTGCCGCCGCGGGTGTGAGGATGTTCGAGAGCAGCGTGGTGAACGGTCCGCCGGCTGCTGTGCTGCGTTTCAATTGATAAGTCGTCGCGCCGGGTGTGGCGGTCCACGTGAGATTGACGAGACCATTGCCCGGCGTCGCCACCAAGCCTGTGGGTGCTGCTGTGTCCGTGACAAAGCTCACCGTCTCCGCCGCCCATGTGCTGCCCGTCGCATTGCTCGCAAAGGCGCGGCAGTAGCGTGTGCTGCCACTCGTGAGTCCACTGATGTTGCCCGAAAAACTACCGACGCTGCGGGCACCGAGATTCAGCGAGCCCGCCCAGGCGCTGGGGTTCGTGCCGCCGTCGGTCGCGCCGTGGTAAAGAATGACAGTGGTGGTCGAGCCGCCGGTTGCTGCGAGATTGCCGTTTAGTGTCGCCGTTGTCGTGCCCACGCTTGTCGCTGCGCGCGTGCTGACCATTGGTGCGTAGCCCGCCGCTCTCGGCGTCACATTCCCTGAGCGAGCCCAGGTCGCGGCGCTGATGTTGTCGAACGTCGCGCGCACCCATGTCGCGCTGCGCTTCACATTCGAGATGCGAAATTCATCTAGCGAACCCTTCCACCAGCGCGTTGCGTTTTCGCTGCCGAGGCGCACGGCCCACGTTGTCTGCTCCTCGCTCGCCGCGTTGTCGCTACCGACTTGCACGCCGTCAATGTAAAGCCGCGAGTAGCTGCCGTCATTCACGGCGGAGACGTAGTGCCATTGATTGTCCGCGAGGTCGCTCGTGCTCATGATGTCAGTGCCAGCGCTGCTCGTCCACCACACCTGCCCGCTGCCGTTCACCGAGATCCACCAGTTGCGCGTGGCACTGTCGGTTTCCTTCGTCCAGAGCGTGCGCCAGTTCGTCTTGTCGCCCGGTGCCATTTTGAACCAGCCGCTCAGCTCAAAATTGTTCACCACATTGGTATCGGTCGCGTTGGGGATGATGGCGTGTTGCGACGCTCCGTCGTGCAGCAGTGCGGAGCCGACAATGCCGCTCGTGACCGTGGCGTTCGAGGTCGTGTTCTGCGGAGCCGTGGTCGAGTCGATGACGTTTGCGGAATTTAAATGCCACACGCCTGTGAAACCGCCGCTCCACGTTGAGCCGTCGCTCGTGTAGCCCGGTGCTGCGCCCGCGTAGGCCGTGGGCAGCGCGTATTTCTGCGCGAGGTAGCCACCGATGAGCAGTTCCTCGTTCGCCGTCAGCGCGCGGTCATACACGATGACTTCCGCGACGTCGCCATCCCACGAACGCGCGGCGATGTTGCGATCGCGCGACAGGCGGCTCGCCTCACAATTTCCCGCCGTCACGAGCGACACGAGCCGCCACCCTGCGCCGAGTGGCGTTGTCGTTCCATTCACCGCTGCGCCGTTGAGTTTTGTCGTGCCGTTGCGCACGTTCGCGCTCGCGTAGTTTGCATCCCACATGTTGCCGCCGGTGCCGCGGTGAAAGTGATACGTGTTGTCGTCGCCGAGCAGGAAATGCGGCGCCGCCGCTGTCTCCTTCACAACCCAGAAGACCGTGCGAATGTTCGTCATCGTTGGGAAGGTGAGGCTGCTTTCGCCATCACCCGTGAAGCGCACCACGGGTTTGCCGTTGACCTGCGCGGTTTTGAAAACAGGCGTGCCCTGCGCAAGTGTGGCGTTGCGGGCATTCGGGGAGGAATCCACCCACGTGCTCACCGTCGCGCCGTCGGTGAGCGCGAGTGCGTCGGCCTTTAGCCACATGGCGAGACCGCTCAATGAGTTGGGCGTCGTGGTCGCAGTCGCGGTGGGATTCCCCCAATACGCGATGATGCTGCCGCCCTTCACGAGAGACGGCACACGAACCCACACGAGGCTCGTGCCGCTCGGATTCCACGATTCGATTTCATAGCTCAACTCCACACCGTTCGCGTCGGTGAAGCGCAAGTCCGCGCCATTTGCGAACGCCATTTGCGCATACGAAAAACCGGGCACATTTGTGGCATCGAGGCGCACGAGCATCGGGAAATTCGCCAGCGTTTCGCTGCCGCTGTAGCCGGGAAAGGCAATGCGCGCGCCGTGGCTCCAGGCGTTCATCGTGCCACTCGCCCAAATGGTCGCATCGCTCACCGGCAGCGCGGTGCTGGCGACGTTTGAGTTGGCGCTTTCACCCGCGCCATTCGTTGCGGTGACGACATAGAAGTAAGTCGTGCCCGGCACCGCTGTCGCATCCGTGTAGCTGGACGCGCTGAGGCTGGTGGTGAGTGTGATGAAGGGGCCGCTGCTCGCTGTTCCGCGCTTCACCGTGTAACTCGTTGCGCCACCGACCGTGCCCCACGCGAGTGACACAGCGCTGTTTCCTGCTGTTGCACTAAGGCCGCTCGGCGCGAGCACGGCGCTGTTCACCGTGATGGTGTGCGCGAGTTTCGCGCCGCCGAGGAAGCGCGCGCCCGCTGTGGCGAGCTGGGTGATTTCATCCGCGCCGAGATCGCCACGCGCGAGCACCGTGTCGTCGAGCCAGCCGGAGAAGCCGCGCGTGAGCACGGTGTTCTGCGCCGGGCCGCCGATGAAAACCGGGCCAGCTTGTTTCAGCGCCCACGTCACGCTTGCGGAAGTCGCCGTGAGTTCACCGTCGAGATACAGCTTCACCACGCCTGTATTGTAGCCGCTGCGCACGAACTGCACCGCGACGTGATGCCACTCGCCGACGCCTACCTTCGCTGAGCTTGCGATCGAAAACGTCTGCGCGTTCGCCGCATTGTAGTGGCGCACCGCGACCGTCTTTGACTGCGCAGGCAGCCACACTTGCAGCTCCTCGCCGCTGCCGCCGAAGCCGTCGCCATCGCCCACGTAGAAAATGAAATCGTCGTCCGCGTAGCTATCGCGTTTCACCCACGTCGCGAAGGTCCAATCGTGGTTAGAAAAATTCAGCACCGCTGGGAAGAATGAGCGCGAGAGCTTCGCCGCTCCGAATGCGCCCGACGTGAGTCGCAGAGATTTTGTGCTCGCGCCCGCCAGCGCGGACGGCACATCCACCGATGCCGCGGCCGATGCGATGCCACCCACGTTCACCGTTGCGTGGCGGTCATTCGTCGAGACATCCGTGCCGATGGTCGCCGCTTCGTCGTCGTAAAATGCGACAAAGCGATGGTCGGGAAACGGCCCTCCTGCCGTGATGCTAAACGTGCTCGCACCGGAGAAATTCGCTGCGGGCGTGAAGCGCACCGTCTTGCCATCGGCGAGCAATTTCGCCGTGCCATTCGTCGTGCCGGTCACGCGATATTTCAGCGCAGCCGAGGCCGTCTCCGCGTCCGCGATGCGCGTGGAAAGGTCCACATCCACCGGCGTCGCTCCCGCCGCTGCGACCGGTGCGGTGGTTGTCGCGGTCGGCGCGTTGTCCACGCTCTCGGTCCACGTTTTGTAATTCCACAGCAACTTCCGATTTTGTCCAAAGACCCACATGTTGCCCATCTGCGGCTGATAGCTCCACGGCGATTCATTCAGTGGCCAGCCCTCGTAATCGAGTGGTGCGCCGTCCACTTTCCCGCCGAGTCCATAGGTGATGTCGAGCACCTTGCCCGCGCGCGTTGTGTAAATCATGCGTGGCGTCGCGTCATTGACGTGCGACGTGTCCGCCGCGTGTGCGATGATGTCCGCCTTGAACGCCGCGAGCCGTTCCGCTGCTGTGGCCTGTGGATATTCGCTGAGCGATGCGCATTCGACCGCGAAGCCGCGCTTGTTGCACGTCGTCTGCGCGGCGGGAGGCCAGGTGAAATTGCCGATGTCGCTGCGCGTGATGGCGACGAGCACTTTCGAGTAATGCAGGAAAAGGCGACCCGTTGTCGCGGAGTCGTTGATGACCGCCGTGGTGTTCGTTGGGATGTTGTCGTTTGTGTATTGCCACGTCCACGTCGTCGGGATGTTGAGGATGCCAACGAGCGTGCCTTCGTGCTGCATCACGTCCTCGTGCGGGCCGAGACCGCTGCCCTGCGCCCAACCGTAGCCCGTTGGTGGCTTCATCGTCAGACCCGCCGCGCCCGTTTCATCCCACATGACCGCCCAACGCTCGCTCGACCAATCGTTCGATGGCACGCCGTTATTATCGAGGTCTTTGATTTTGATGCTGCCGTCCGAGTTCAACGTCGTGTCACCCTCGAGCTGTGAGTAGAGCGTCCAGTCTTTCGTGAGATAGCTCGTCGCCCACTGCGTCTCATGCACGCGCGCCATCCCGCGTCGCGTGAATGGCACATCGCGGTTCGTCGCCGCCTCTAGCATCTCCGGGATGATGGGCGGCTGCGTGACTGCAAACGGCACCCCGACTTTCGGCTGCGTGACATTCAGCGACTGGTCCATGTCCAGCGGGTTCGCGCGCGGTGTCCCGCCAAACATCAGCCACGAGCCAAACTCGCTGATGTCACTGCTGTTGCCATCCTGCGTCATCCCGCCGCGTCCTGCGGGGATGGCCCAGCGCCCTTTGAACGAAAACGAAGCGATGTCCATCCAGCCCCAGTTCCACGTCATGCGCGCTTTGTTTGCCAGCACCGGGTCGGTCGAAAGGTCCGCGATCGAGCGCAGGGGTTCCAGCGTGTAGATAAGGTAATGTTTCGCCCAGCGCTCGTCGAAATTATACTTCACCGTCCGGTCGCAAACCGTCTCGATGTATTTCTTTCCCGTGATTTCGCCAGTGCGGTTCGATGCATTGGAATTCGTCGTCACCGCCGCTGTCCCCCACGTCTCGCAAGCCAGTCGGCAAGCCGCCGCCCACATCATCCGCTGGTTCGGCGTCGAGCCGCTGCCATAGGTCTTCATCCCGAGATACTCCGCCGTGTAGGCATCCTTCACCTCCTGTGGCATGAGATGCTGCCAACGCATGTAAGTATCCATCCCCGGCCACCCCGAAAAACCGCCATTCGCCCCACCCGCATCCTGCGCGCCGTCGGCATTGGTGATGGTTGCTTTCAATTCATTCCATACCTTTGAGGGATTCGAAGTCGCCATTCCGCGCTGCAACCGCCCTTGCGTTGTCCAAAACCCCGTTCGCCCCGCGCGGTGCGGTCCATCGGTCTGCCCCAGATTGATTTTACGGGACGCGATGTCGTCATAGAAGGCCGCGTGTCGTTGCTCATAGGTGGATTGTGCGAGCACGCTGTGGGGAAGAATGATGGCGAGCGCCAGAATGCAAACGGAACGAAAGGACTGGTAGTGCATGGGTTAGTTGGTTTAATTGTTGCCTCAGCACACTCAAGAACAGTCGCGAATCGATCTGCAGGTCTGAGGGTGCGATGAAGCCGAACGTCGTCGGCAGGCAGGTTGCGAGGCATTTTTTTCTGTGGGAGGTTCCTGTATCAGCGATTGGGTTTGATAGGAGGGCAGGGATAAAGGGGTGGTTTCTGCACAAAAAAGCCCCAACCCGCACCGGAATGTGGCGTGATTAGAGGGTTTTCCAGCAATTTTCATTACCCGCGAGCGTAGTTCTCTGAACATCTGTGTCAAGATTTCTGCTGCTAGAAATGGGCCTGTCCGCGCGAGGATGTGGCAGGAACCGGAGCCGAGGGATGGAAATGAAATCTGGCAATGCATTGCTCCGGGCGACGTTTGAGTTCAATGAAAAAACCGCATGAGTTTTTCCGTTTTCGCCAAAACATGAAAACCAGCGCGGTTTTTTTAAAATGTCATTCCTGCCTTGAGGAGGGAGTTTTCGCGTCGCAGGGCACGCCGGTTCTCGGCGATCTTGGAGACAGGCTTGCTGGTGCTGATCAGTTCAACTGCATGGGCTTTGAATGCTGCGGTGTGGCGTTGGAGCGCCGAGGAAACACCCCTGATCGATGCCCTCCACGTCGCGGCTGCCGAGGCGGCGAAATGCGACTTTCTGGTGACTACCGACGACAAACGACTCAAAAAATCAAAGCGACATCAGAGCCAACTTATGCTAAATCTCCACAACCCCATCGTATCACTGCCATGAACCTGACCGCCGAACTCAACCAGAAAGCCAGCCTCATACGCGAGTTAGGCCCTGTGGATTACGCCCGCTTCATCAATCCATCCCTTTTGACTGCCTAATGTCTTTTACTTGGGATCCCGAAGCACCATTCATTGCATGAACGCCGTTGAGATTGCCGATGCCGTAGCAGCGCTGGTCGAGCTCCCGTTCGATCGGGACAACTTCCCGTTCGCGTTCCTGGAGGCGTTCGGAAACAAGGAAACGACCCTCAAGAAGCTGCGGAGCGGCGACTCGAACAAGTCCGACCTCGGTGGCGTCCTCCAGCGCAACAATATCCACCTCAAGGTCTGCGTGCCCGGTGAGGTGGCGATGACCCTGAAGGCGTTGCGGGAAAGTCCCGCCACGGCGCGGCACAAGGCGAAGTTTATTCTGGCCACCGACGGCGAAACCATCGAGGCGGAGAACCTGGCCGATGACGATGAACCCATCGTCTGCGCTTATGCGGAGTTTCCCGATCATTTTGGCTATTTCCTGCCGCTGGCCGGGATCACGACGGTCAAGCAGATCCGGGAAAGCTCCTTCGACATCAAGGCCACCGGCCGCTTGAACCGGCTCTACATCGAGCTGCTTAAGGACAACCCGGAGTGGGCCACGGCCGCGCGGCGCGAGGACCTAAACCACTTCATGGCTCGGCTGATTTTTTGCTTCTTTGCGGAGGACACGGATATTTTCAGCGGGGAAGGGTTGTTCAGCTCCACGGTGGAACAAATGAGCGCGGGCGACCCATCCAAGACGGGCGAGGTGATTTCCGAACTCTTCCGTGCCATGAACATCCCGATCCGGCACGAGGGGAAAATGAGCAACTTCCACCGGGATGCGGCGGGCATCCGCAATTGGGCGAATGTCTTCCCGTATGTGAACGGCGGGCTCTTTTCCGACAGCGTCGAGGTCCCCCGCTTCAGCAGGATTGCCCGCGCCTACCTGCTCAAGGTCGGCGAGCTGCCATGGCAGAAGATCAACCCCGACATCTTCGGCTCCATGATCCAAGCCGTGGCTGATGACGAGGAACGCGGCGCTCTCGGCATGCATTACACCAGCGTGCCGAACATCCTCAAGGTGCTGAACCCGCTTTTCCTCGACGA
>CAZREM010000026.1:0-15167 GCA_964599325.1 uncultured Verrucomicrobiales bacterium
TTGTTCAAGCTGCTAGAAATGCGCCTGCCCATGGGATCGTCGTTGTAGCTGATGCTGACAGCTTGGCCGTTCGAGTCAAGCCCGCTGTCATTCGGAGGAGTCGCAGCATTCTGCGGCGTTTTTTTTCAAGAAGGGCGAACAACGCAGCCGCAGGATGGAGCCTTCGCGTTTCCGGACGAGCTGGCGCACGGTGTTAGGCTCGAGCTGTCAGTTGGTCAGGGTCGCAACTTTACAAGTGATTCAGGACGGTTTAATCTTCAGAGCATGTGGCGAACGGTTTCCCCTCTAGCGCGACGTTATGCGTCACTTCCGCAGTGGTTGCGGTGGTTGGCATCGGTGATGCTGTGGCTGGTGCTGCCGGTGTTGATCCTTGTGCTGCTTGTCGGTTTGCACTATTGGACACTCGCGCAGCAATATGATCTGGAGCAGGTGCGACAGCTGCCGCGACCGAATGTGATCGTGGATCGCAATGGGCTGGAACTCGAAGCCAGCTTTGGCACCTCGCTGGAAATGATTGAGTATGCGCAGTTGCCGCCATTTTTGGTCAATGCCTTGCTCGCGCGCGAGGACGCGCATTTTTTTAAGCATCCGGGCATTGATGTGCTTGGTCTGATGCGCGCGACCTTGCGGAATCTGAAGGACAGGAAATTCACCCAAGGGGCTTCGACCCTGAGCATGCAGCTGGCGCGCAATGTTTTTGAAATTCGGGCAAAGTCGATGCACCGCAAATTTCTGGAAATCGCCCTGACATGGCGCATCGAGCAGCGATACTCCAAGCAGGAGATTCTCGCGGGTTACTTAAATCGCATTTACTTCGGGGTGGGTGCGGGGCATCTCGGGGTGCAGGACGCGGCGCGGCATTATTTTAATCGATCCGTCTCGCAGCTGAACGAAGCGGAGTGCGCGTTGCTAATGGGCATCATCCGGGGTCCGCATATTTTTTCGCCATGGCGAAATCGAGAAGCCGCGGTGCAGCAGATGGGGCAGGTGCTGCAGCGCATGGTGGCCGAGCAGATGATCACGACGGCGCAAATGGAGCAGTTTCGGCTGTTGCCGTTGCGTTTGACCACCCGCCAGCAGATGGTGGCCCAGCGCAATCATGCGATTCAAGCGGTGGAAAACGAGTTGAATGATGTGCTGGATGAGGAAACCTTGCAGCGTGGTGGGTTGCGGGTGACGACGACTTTGGACTTAGCGTGGCAAAAGCGTTTAGAGCGTGAGTTGCAGCAGTCGCTGATGACCTTGGAAGCGGATCCGAGTTATCGCAACCCACGCTACACGGATCATCGGCCCGGTGCGGAGCCGAGTTATTTGCAATGCGCTGCCGTGAGTCTCGACAGCAAGGATGGCGGGATATTGGCATTGATTGGCGGACGCGACTACGCGCATTCCGTGCTTGATCGCTCGCGTGCTGTGCGGCGTGATCTCGGCACGGCATTTGAGCCATTTGTCGCCGCAGCGGTGGCGGAACGGGGGCAGTCGGTGTTGCCGGGTCAGCCGGTTTCGATGGGGCGCAGCGTTGGCGACGAAGCGGTGCAGCGGATTGCGCAGCGCTGTGGTCTAAAAGGGCCGTTTGTGCGGGGCGAGGACTTGTTTCGGGGGGCGGTATCGGCGACTCCGATGGAAATGGCGGTTGGTTTGGCAACACTGGCGAGTGGGGGGTATCGGCTGGAGCCTTATGTGGTCGTGACCGTGCTGGACGCCGAGGGCAAGGAGTGTTTTCGTCAGCGAGCACAGCGATTTCTGGCGTTGGGAAAGCAAGCGGCGAAGCAGGGGTTATCTGTGTTGAGTTCGTCGCAAGGCAGCGACTGCTTCACCGGTGCCACGGGGTCGGAACGCGAGGCCTGGACCTTGCGGGTTGGGCCGCGTGGATCGACGGCGATATGGGTGGGGTTTGATCAGCCCAAAATCATCACGCATGAGTCGCGGCTCAAGCAATTGCTGGGTGATATTGTCAATCGTTTGGATAACCAGCGTGGACGCAAGGAACGCTGATCAGTCGCAGCGCTGAGCAAGGGTGGTGATGATCTGACTGTTGCGCCGCACGGGGCGCGATGGGGAAAAATCGGCAAATTGCCTGATGCGATGAAATCCGCAAGCCGCGAGCTGTTTCAGCCACGCGTGGTTATCAAACCAACGGATGCGTTGAACGCTGCGATGTTCGTGGATCACGCCGCGCTGATCATGGATGACCCGGTAGTGATGATCGCGCCACAGCAAACGCACGGCACGATCGAGCCGATGGCGCGTGTGGAGTGTCGCGCGCTCATGAACGTTGAGAACGAGGCTATGATCTTCATACCACGTGTTTTCCGGCAAATCGCCATCCAGCTCCGCCATGGGAATGAAGGTGGTGACGTAGAGCCAACCTTGAGGATGAAGTCTGGCGCGCACCTGGGCTAAGGCTCGAGTGTCGTCCTCGGCGAGTTGAAAGGTAAAGGCTGGGATTAGCACGTGATCAAAGGCGACAGTGAGAGAGTTGTGCTCCATCGAGCCGAGATGCAGCAGCGGACTCAGTTTTCTGGACGCAGCTTCACGACGGCACAGCTCGAGCATGCGTTCGGAGGGTTCCAGACCCTCGATGTGAAAACCTTGTTGCAGCAGCGGCAGGAGTAATCGACCGGAACCCGAGCCCATTTCCAGCGCCGTGCCCGGCTCCCGCCTCAGCCAATCGATCAGCACGGGGAGTTCAGCAGCTGGTCCCTCGCTCGCCCAGAAGGAATCGTGCAGTTCTGCCTCGAGATCCTGATACGCCTGATCCATGCGCTAGTCAGGCAACATGCTTCACAAGAGGCGACGCGTCCGCACAGCCTGCGCCAGATGATCCAGCACCTCCACGGTGTCATCCCAGCCCAGGCATTGATCTGTGATGGATTGTCCGTAGGTCAGCTCCGCCACATTTTTTCCCAGCTTCTGAGCCCCCGCCACGAGGTGGGATTCGAGCATCACCGCAGCAATCACGCGCGAGCCCTCCGTCATTTGTTTCGCCAGCGCCTGCGCCACCATCGGCTGATTGCGGTAATCTTTCATCGAGTTGCCGTGCGAACAATCCACCATCACATGCGGCGGCAAGTTTTGCTCGCGCAAACTTTTTTCGACATCGGCAATGCTCGCGGCGTCGTAATTCGGTCCGTGCGAACCGCCGCGCAGAATCACGTGGCAGGAGTCGTTGCCCTTGGTGGATACAATGGCGGACACGCCTTCCTTGGTCACTGACAGAAAATGGTGCGGGCGAGAGGCGGACATCATTGCGTCCAGCGCCAGCTGAATCGCGCCACTGGTGCCATTTTTGAAACCAACGGGCATGGAAAGTCCGGATGCCAGCTCGCGGTGAATTTGTGATTCGGTGGTGCGGGCTCCAATCGCGCCATAAGTGATCAAATCCGCCACATACTGGGGCGAAATCGTGTCAAGAAACTCTGTTGCTGCGGGAACGCCGCGATTTGCCAGTTCGAGCAACAAGCCACGTGCCACGCGCAGGCCGTGATTGATGTCAAAGGAATCATCGAGGTGCGGATCGTTGATCAATCCCTTCCAACCCACCGTCGTGCGCGGTTTCTCAAAGTAAACACGCATGATCACGAGCAGGTCATCGGACAAGCGCGCCGCTTGTTCCTTCAGGCGCTCCGCATACTCGAAAGCCGCGGCCGTGTCATGGATCGAACACGGTCCCACGACCACCAGCAAGCGATCGTCTTGTCCTTTCAGAATAGCATCCGCCGCCGCACGGGTCTCGGCCACCAGCGTGGCTGCTGGTTCGGTCATGGGCAGGTAATAATTGAGGATCGCAGGGGAAATCAGCGGGCTGATTCCTGCGATGCGAAGATCGTCAGTGCGCGTCACGTCGGTCACAGTGGCGAAGCATGCGGGGCAAATCAAGACAATCGTGCAGACAAATCGCGGAAACGTGATTGAATGGATCAATAACGCATGACTTTTGCTAAAAAGCCGCGGCACTGCTCGGTTTGAGGTTGATCAAAGAAAGCTTGTGGCGGGGCGGATTCTGTGATGCGCCCTCCGGAGACAAAGGCGATGGAGCTGGCAATGGCGCGGGCAAAGCCCATTTCATGCGTGCTGAGAATGATGGATTGACCAGCGCGGGCGAGTTCGTGAATCAGCTCCAGCACCTCGGCGGTCATTTCGGGATCGAGAGCCGAGGTGGGCTCATCGAGAAAAAGAATCTGGGGTTTCGCGGCGATTGCTCGTGCTAGCCCGACACGCTGCTGCTGCCCACCGGAGAGTTGGCTTGGTTTTTTATCGCCCTGAGCGGCAAGCCCAAAACGCTGCAGGCTCGCCTGGGCGCACTCCTCGGCTTCAGCGGCAGAGTATCGGTGCACCACTTGCAAGGGGCGGCTGATGTTCTCACGGGCGCTCAGATGGGGAAAGAGATTGAATTGTTGGAACAAAAAACCATTGCGCGCGCGGTGCAAACGCAGGTCGGGCTCGGTGGTCGGCAGGGGCTGGTCATTGAGCCAAGCCATGCCGGAACTGGGCCGTTCGAGTCCGCCGAGCAGGCGCAACAGCGTGCTTTTTCCACCCCCGGATGGGCCAATCAGCACCAACACAGGCACATCGATGGGTGCCAGATCCACCCCAGCCAGGGCGAGGTGAGGGCCGTAGTGTTTCTGGAGTTGCTGGATTTCAAGTTTCATGGCGGAAGCGACGTTCAAGAGCATGCGCCAGCATGGCGACTGGCACGGTCAGCAGCAGGTAACCCACCGCCAGTGGCAGGTAGGCCTCGAGCCCGCCGTAAGTCTGTGCGGTGTAGGATTTGGCTTGATAGGCAAATTCTTGCACGCCAATCACGCTCAGCAGGGAAGAATCCTTGATCATGGAGACAAACTGACCCGCCACGGCGGGGAGCACGCGCCGCAGGGCTTGTGGCAAGACCACGTGGCGCTGAATTTGCCATGGACTGAAACCCACCGCGCGCGCTGAGTCCCACTGCCCCAGTGGGATGCTATCGACACCTCCACGCAGAATTTCGCCGAGATACGCGCCGTTAAACAGTGAAAGCAGGATCACGCCAATCACCCATTTGTCATTCCAGCCAACCGCCATCAAATGAGGAGACAGCAGAGGTGCCAAAATCACAAAGTAGCCGATCAGCAACTGCACGAGCAACGGCGTCTCGCGAATCAGTTCGAGAAAGGCTCGGCACATGACCCGCAGGACCCACAGCCGACAACGTTGGCCGAGAAGCAAGAGCAACCCCACGAGCGAGCTGCCTACCAAAGCCGCAAGGGCAAGTCCGACGGTGGTGATCCAGCCTTTGAAAAGCATGGCGCGAAATAGCCAAGGACGCGACCAATCCCAAGAGCCGGCTTGCAGTTGACTAAACATCGCCACCGCGCCCCACGCCAGTAGTCCGGCGAGGAATACAGTGGCGCCGAGATTGGCAACAAGGCGCTTAGCGGGCATGGCAGCGACGGTGGGGGATTTAACGCAAGATGAAGGGAATGCCAGCTGCATCGAGAGCCGCTTTTTCCTTAGCCAGGAAACGTTGACTCAGCCGTTCGAGCCCGCCGGCAGCACGGAAACTGGTCAGAAAGAGGTTCACTTCTTGTTTCAGAGCATCCTGTCCTTTCGCGATGCCAATGGCCCACGATTCTTGGACAAAGGGTTTGAGCAGCGCGCGGGTGGTGCCGGAGTGCGCTTGCTGGAAGCGAAAAATGCTCAATTGATCGTAGATGAAGGCATCGGCTCTTCCCTGCGCCACCTCTTGCACACAAGCGGTTTCTTCCGAGTAGGCAGTGCGTTGCGCCTGCGGCAGTTCTTTTGTGGCCCATGCCTCGCCTGTGGTGGTGGATTTCACCACGACCCGGGCTGTGGCGGAGTGGCGCAGGTCATCGATGCTCTGGATCGGTGAATCCGCCCGCACCAGCAATGCTAATCCAGCGTAGGCATAAGGCTCAGAAAAATCGATCGACTCGCGGCGCTCGGGAGTGGCAGTCATGGACGAAATCACCACATCGATGTGACGACTCTTCAAGGCGGGAATCAGGCCGGAAAACTCCATTGGCACAATCACCAGCGGACGCTTCAGATGCGCCGCCAGCTCTTCGGCCAGTTTCACACTGACACCATCGGGATTGCCTTTTTCATCCTGAGTTTCAAAAGGCGGGTAGGCAAGTTCCATGCCCACGCGCAGAGCCGGGGTGTTGAGATTGGCTTTGCTGGATTTTGCGCGGCAACCGCTTAGCCCCATCAGCACCGCGCAGCCAAGCAGTGCCGCGCTGAACTTGCGTATCACAGTGCGAGCAAACCGGCTGGTTTGAGGTGGCTTGGCGGAGAGGCGAAATCGGAACATGGCGGAAAACGGGTTTCGGAGTTGGTAACAGCCAGCAAAAGTGCTGCGCGCTGAGTGGCAGCATGCTAAGCAGGGAACGTGCAATCATCAAACGCGAAAAATGCACTGGTGGGATTTCTGCGGCTGCAACAAGGGGTTATGTCTTGAAAAAGGCAATCAGGTCGTCCTTTGCGGTTGTCATTTGTCATCATTTTGCTAGCTCCTGTGCCATGGAAATCGTTCATGGAGCTGCGTCATACATTCTGCGCACGGCGGAGATTGAGTTGGCCATCACGGAACAAGCCGGTCACATGGCGCCTGTGCGGTTCGTGTTTGCCTCGGGCGAGCATTTTTCTCCCTACGCTTTATCACCGTGGTTGCCGGGTGAGTTGGAGGCATCGCTGCCCCCGCTATTGCGATACTTGCGTGGCGATTTTTTGTGCTTGCCCTTTGGTGGTCAGCAAGCTGGGCCGCCGCATGGGGATCCTGCCAATGCGCGGTGGGAGCTGCGCGAGCAGACCGCAGAGACCCTGAGTTTGCAGCAGCAAGCCGGTGACAGTGGGGCCCAACTGGAAAAGAACATACGGCTCGTCGCGGGACAGCAGGCGATTTATGTGGAACATCGCGTGAGTGGCTTGAGTGGCAATTGGAATTATGGCAATCATCCAGTGCTGGATTTTTCCCACCTAGCGGAAGGGGAAGGACGCGTGGCAACCAGCCCGTGGCGCTGGGGTTCGGTGTATCCGGGGGAGTTCTCCGACCCGAAACAAGGGGAACGAGGCGCGTTGTTGCCGGGTGGTCATTTCACGGATTTGCGACAAGTTCCCTTGCGCGATGGGGGCTTGACGGATCTGACCCGCTATCCGTTGCGCTCGGGTTATGATGATTTGATCATGCTCGTCAACGAAGCTGCCACACCGGAGCAGCCGTTCGCGTGGACGGCGGTGACCATGCGCGATAAGGTGTGGTTTTCGTTAAAAAATCCTGCGGACTTCCCTGCAACCTTGTTCTGGCTGTCCAATGGTGGACGTTCGGCAACGCCGTGGTTGGATCGCCACACCTGCCGATTGGGTTTGGAGGAGGTGTGCTCGCATTTTTCGGATGGTGTGGATGTGAGCCGCGAGGACCGACTGGCCGATGTGGCCGTGCCCACCAGCCGATGTTTCAGGGCCGATGAATCCGTCAGTCTGAGGGTGATTCAAGCCGCTGTCGAAGTTCCGGCGGATTTTGGTCAAGTCCAGACGATTTGTCCCGATGGCACGGCAGCGGTGCGGCTCACTGGCGAAGGTGGGGCTGCGGTGCGGGTGGCCATCGATTGGCCATCTCTTCAGCGCGCGACGGCGGAGCCGATGGTAAAGGCCTAGTGTTGCATTTTTTTATTTTTTACTGAAAGCAATGACGTTGATTTGCGTATTCTAGCAGGTTTTTTTTGGTAGCTTGTCGCGTGTCTGATCCATGCATCAGACGTGACAGGCGATTTCAGCCTTTGTTTTAATTCATTACACATCCTTTCGACATACCCATTACATTATGACCAAACCCAAGACGACACACGATCTTATCACGCGTTCCAGCCATGTAAAACCGCTTGTAGAAGCTGCTCTAGCGGAAACTGGTGGCCTTTTGCGCTTAGCTCCCTGTTGGGTGCCGCGCTCGTTCTTGCAACCCGGCAAGCGATTGAAACTGCATCCTGATGACTTGTATGCTTTTGGCTTAAATCGCGGGGGAATCGACGAGCGTTGGTTTGCCTCCACAACGGAAGCTGCGAATGACAATCGGACCGCGGACGAAGGCTTGTCGTATGTCGTTGTCGGCAGTGAGCGTTTCACCTTGCGCGATGCGGTGGCAGAGTGTGGAGCCGAGCTGATTGGCGCGGCGATTTGGGAAAAATATGGCAAATGGCCGGTTTATTCCAAGTTTTTCGATAACATGGGTCCGATCCCTCACCACATGCACCAGGATGCTGCGCAGGCGGCTTTGGTGGGGCAAGAGGGCAAACCTGAGTCCTACTACTTCCCGCCGCAACACAACAACGTCGGCAACAATTTCCCCTACACGTTCATGGGTTTCGAGCCAGGAACCACGAAGGAGCAGGTGCGCCAGTGTTTGGAAAATTGGAACAAGGGCGATAACGGCATCTTGGATTTATCGAAGGCATATCGCCTCAAGCCAGGCACGGGCTGGTTGATCGATCCATGCATTTTGCACGCTCCTGGTTCGCTATGCACCTATGAGCCGCAATGGGGATCGGACGTGTTTGGCATGTATCAATCGCTGGTGGAGGGACGCGAAGTGCCGTGGCCGTTGCTGGTGAAGGACATGCCAGCGGATAAGCACCAGGATCTGGACTTCATTGTCGAGCAGCTCAATTGGGAGAAAAACGTCGATCCAAATTTCAAGGACAATCACTACCTTGAGCCTGTCATCGCAGAGCAAGGCGAGGGCTACGCGGATCGCTGGATTGTGTATGGAAAGGTGGACAATTTTCAGTATTTCACGGCGAAAGAACTGACCGTGGAGCCGGGGGCGAAGTGTGTGATTCGCGACAAGGGCGCCTATGGCTTGATTTGTGTTCAAGGAATCGGACTCATCAATGGACAGCCGCTCAACAGTCCGAAGTTGATCCGTTTTCATGAATTAACTGAGGACGAGTATTTCTGCACCGAAGCAGGCGCGATCGCGGGCGTGACATTCGAGAACACGTCATCGACGGAGCCGTTGGTGTGCTTGCGCTACTTTGGTCCAGAGGTCAATCCCGATGCCCCGGAGATGGGTGCTTACAAAAACGCTTAATCACACTAACGAACGATAACACGAGACTATTTATGAAATTACATAACGCAATGTGGCCTGGCTTGGTTGGCAAGGAGCCGGGCACGGATCATCCACCGATTTCCCTGGAGCACATGTTGGATCTGACGGCGGCGGCTGAGGTCGATGGCCAGAAGTTCGATGGTGTGGATCTGTTTTTGTTTCATCCGCACATGGATCCCGATGTTTCTGAGAGTGATTTGATGGCCGTGGCAGATCAGATCGCAGAGCGTGGGTTGAACGTCGGCTCCTTGGTGGCTCCGGTGTGGCCGGGAACGGTGGGCGCATCGGCAATGGGCTCGGAGGACGACCGCAAGAAGTTTTTGTTGGCGATTGAAAAGGCTTGTCGCATTGGCAACTTGCTGCGCGAGCATGGCGTGCGTCAATACGGCGTGATTCGCATCGATTCCGCGACGGGTCCGGCCGATTGGGTGGCTGATCCGCAAGCGAACACCGCTAAAATCGCGCAGACTTTCCGCGAGGCGGGGATCATTGCCGAGGCCCATGGTGAGCGTTTGGCGGCTGAGGGTGAGATTTGCTGGGCGGGCATGCACTCCTGGCAGGCGATGCTCAACACGCTGGAGGCGGTTGGCATGCCAGGGGTGGTGGGTTTTCAGGCCGACTTGGCGCACACGTATTTGTATCTGATGGGTTATAACGCCCCCGAGGCGGCTCTGCTGCAACCGGGATACACGGATGAGGAGTTCTGGCCCGCTTATGAGAAAATGGTGGCGGCGCTGCGTCCGTGGACCATTGATTTCCATGTGGCGCAAAACGATGGGTCGGTTCATGGCACGGGCTCACATGACAAGACAGGACGCCATTGCCCCGCGGATGATCCGCATGGCAAGCTCGACATCGCACGTTGTTCGGCCATTTGGTTGCAAGGAGCAGAGGAGCGTGGCTTGCAGCACATTTGCTGGGATGGGTGCATGTTCCCGAATGCGACTCTTGAGCAGCCGCAGACATGGAACACCATTCTTAAGGCCATGATCAGCGTGCGCCATTCTCTCTAATTCAACACATTCATTCATATGTCAAAAAAAGCAGTTCGGATTGGTCTGATTGGATACGGCTTCATGGGTCGCACGCACTCGAATGCCTATAGTCAGTTGAGTCATTTCTTTGACACCGAGCACGTGCCTGTGCGTCAGGCTGTGTGTGGCAGGGATGAGGCGAAGGTGAAGGCATTTGCCGAAAAGTGGGGTTATGCGTCGCATGAAACCGATTGGCGTGAGCTGGTGAAGCGCGAGGACATTGATGCTGTGGACATTTGCACGCCAAATGACTCGCATGCGGAGATTGCGTTGGAGTGCATCAAGCACGGCAAGATGATTCTTTGTGAAAAACCGCTCGCGTTGAACGGAGCGCAGGGTGAGGCCATGGTCAAAGCAGTGGAGGCCGCGGGTTTGCCGAATTTGGTGTGGTATAATTACCGTTTCTTGCCGGCGGTGACGTTGGCAAAAAACATCGTGGACGCAGGCGAGCTGGGACGCGTGTTTCATTACCGCGCGAATTTCTTGCAGGATTGGACGATTTCCGAGGAATTGCCGCAAGGTGGGGCGGGGCTGTGGCGTCTGGATGCGAATGCCGCAGGGTCGGGAGTGACCGGTGATTTGCTGGCGCATTGCATCGACACCGCGCGCTGGATCAATGGGGACATTGTCGAGGTTTCGGCGATGACGGAAACCTTCATCAAGGAGCGTGTTCATACCGCGACTGGTGAAAAAATGCCCGTGACGATTGATGATGCTTGTGCGTTTTTGGCTCGATTCGAGAACGGCTCGCTGGCGATTTTTGAGTCAACGCGTTATGCGCGCGGACACAAGGCGCTTTACACCTTTGAAATCAACGGCGCGAAAAAGTCGCTTTTCTGGGATTTGCATGATCTGAATCGACTGGATTACTTCGATCACGGGGTGCCCGGTGATCGTCGTGGCTGGAGCAGCATTCATTGCTCGGATGGCGATCATCCTTATGCAGGTCAGTGGTGGGTGCCGGGTTTGTGCTTAGGCTACGAGCATTCGTTCACGCATGAACTGGCTGAGTTTTTCAAGTCCCTGGATCATCCAGAAGCTCCAAAAGCTTATCCGGATTTCCGCCATGCCCTTGGCACGCAGTATGTGTGCGATGCGGTGATCGAGTCCGCTCAGACGAAGCAGTGGGTCGCGGTGAAGCGTGCTTGATCTACAGCCGTGCTTCATTGGAATCACACCTCCGTGCGATGGGCGCGGGGGTGTTTTTTTTGAGGATGTTAGTCGCGGCGGATGGCTTGGCACAGTTTAGAAATGCGCATGGAAGCTGATAATTCTTCGAGCAACTCTTGGCGTTCGTGCGGGTCGTGAATGAAATGCTGCGAGACAATGTCCGCCAGAGCGGCAGGATCATCGGTGTCGTGCAACAGCTCGTTGATGGCTTGTTGCATCTCAGCAGGAAGGTCATCGATCGCGTCTTCCACGCAGCCGCGCAGCGTGCGAACTGCGGCTAGGCACTGATGGTCTGGAACAGGCAGCGAATGCAGTGGCTCGATGCTCGCAAGCGGGTATGCGGCGTCGTTGTGCCACTCGATGTAGCGCACGCGAATCATCCCGTGCACGAGAATGTTGTAAGTGCCGTCATGGCAAGCGCGCGCGGCACGCAGAAGCACCACTGTGCCGACGTCACAGGGTTGCAGCAGCGCGGATTCCGACGTAGATTGGGCGTTGGATCGCAAGCAGCAGAGGGAAAAAATACAATCGCCGTCCATCGCGCGGTGCAGCATTTCGACGTAACGCGGTTCCCAGATTCGCAGGGGAGTGACGCCATGCGGAAACAAGGTGAAATGTTGCAGTTGCATCGCTGCAACAGTCTTAGGAATCACGAAGTTTGGCATGATGACATCGAGCTACGGTTGATGATGCCCTTGCGCGAGGGCTGCTGATAAGCATCCACTAGCACCTTGGCAATCGCGCTTAAGTTTTCGTGGCGCAGCGATTCCAGCGCCAGCGTGCGGTTGCCCTGACAGCAGAGCAAGCGGAAAACGTGCTTGATTTCTTGGCGAGTGGCGGCATCGAAACCTGCCCGCCGCATGCCGATGACATTCAGCCCTGCCAGCTGATTCTGCCCATGCGCCATGCAGTAGGGTGGAACATCTTGGCTGATGGCGGCATTGCCCTGAATGATGCTGTAATCTCCGATGTGGATGCCCTGGTGAAAGCCAGCGCCACCGCCGAGAAAGCTACGATTGCCCATGCGGATGTGGCCTGCGAGCATCACGTTGTTGGCGATCACATTGTGGTCGCCCATGATCACATCGTGGCCGACGTGACTTCCGCTCATCAGAAAGTTGTTTTCACCGAGAATCGTGTTGCCGCCACAGCGCGCGGAGCGATGAATGGTGACGTGCTCGCGCAGGGTGTTATTGGCGCCGATGATCACGCCGGAATCGGTCGCTGGGTCAAAGCTCAGATCCTGGGGATCGCCGCCGACAGCGGTGCCCCAACCCAAGCGCGAGCCAGCCCCGATGCGCACCCTCCCACGCACCTGCACATGGCCATCCAGCGTCACGCCATCTTCCAGCACCGCCGAACCTTCGATCACGCAAAACGGACCAATTTGCACACCGCTTCCAAGCGTGGCTGTGGGCGAAACGATGGCGGTGGTGTGAATGTTTGTTGAAGTCACGGTAAGCAATTATGCCACGTGATGATGATTGTGAAAGCACAAATCATCGATTAGACCGGTGATCCGATTTTTTCCAATTTTGATCTTGTCCGATTTCTGTTTCTCATTATGATGCACGACGACAGACGGACAGTTTGGGCGCGTAGGGTGCCTGCACGATATGGTGCTAGTTCGTTTGATCTTTTTTTCATGATCGAGACTAGTCAATTGCAGTTTGCGCTTATTCCATTGCGCCCGCTTCCGATGCAAAGTGGGTGCTTAAAGAGCATGATTGACGTCATTAACAGCGAAAACGGGAACAAAACCTGTTTTGCGGAGCGATCAAGAGGATTTGTTGACGTGACCCGTTATCAAATGAATGCATTAGAACACAAATGGAGGACAAAGCCATAAGCAAGCAACAAAAGCCAAATCAAAATAAGGGTGGTCGTTTCAATAATCGCGATCAAACTCGAGTCAATGACCGCATTCGTGCGCCGCGCGTGCGTGTGGTGGGTGTGGATGGTCAGCAATTGGGCGTGATGTCAGCGCGTGAGGCGTTGTCGAAGGCTCAGGCTTATGGTTTGGATTTGGTGGAAATCGCGGCGCAGGCCGACCCACCGGTTTGCAAGATCATTGACTACGGCAAGTTCAAATACGAGCAGGCGAAGCTGAAAAAGCAGAAGTCGAAGTCTGCGACGCGGATGAAGGAGATTAAGTTTCGCGTGGGAACGGGTCAGCACGATTACAACATCAAGATGGGTCGCACGGAGACCTTCCTGGACACGGGCCACAAGGTGCGCATTGTGTTGCAGTTCAAAGGTCGCGAAAACGCACACAAGGATTTGGGTTTTGTCGCGATGAACCGCATCATTGAGGATCTCAAGCAAATTGCCAACGTGGATCAAGCACCGCGTTTGGGCGGTAAGGTGATTGCGATGACCTTGTCTCCGCTGCCCGCTGGACAGCGCAAGCGCAAGTTTCACTTGTTTCATGGCGAGTTGCTGGAGGAAGATGAACCTGATGATGAGGATGACGATGATTTCTCAGACGACGGGGGCGATTCCACAGATCAGGAGAAACCCGAGGCTCAGGAACCGGACGCGGAGTGATGCGCGAAGGATGACCTCCGTTAGGTTGGTGGGTGCGCCGATCAAGATCAGTCAAACAATCGAACAATGGCAATGATTCCTACGGATGTGAAGTTGGTGCTGTTTGACATTGATGGCACGATCATGAACGCAGCGGGTGCTGGTTCTGCGGCCTTCCGCCATGCGGCGGAGTCGTGTTTCGGGGGGCAAGCTCCCGATTTGGATCTCGCTGGCACTACGGATCTGGCCATTTTAGCGCACTTGGCTGCGCATTTTGGCGTGGAAATGACTCCGGCGCGACAGGAAGCGTTTTTCGCTCGATATCACGTTGAATTGGAGAACAATTTGAGTTCCGCGCGCTATGCCTCGCATGTGTTGCCGGCGGTGGAGGAAACCATTGCCTTGTTTCAAAATCGAGGCGCGCACCTCGGGGTATTGACGGGAAACTCGCGACCTGGGGCGTCGATCAAGCTGCGTTTTTCGGCTGTTGAGCATCATTTTAGCTTTGGCGCCTACGGTGATGAGCACGCAGAGCGCAATGATTTAGGGCCATTGGCGTTGGCACGAGCCGAGGAACACGCTCAATGCCGCTTTGCACCAGAAAATGTGTTGATCATCGGAGACACTCCGCGAGACATTGCTTGTGCGCGTGCGATTGGCGCGCGCTGCATGGCGGTTGCGACTGGCCACTTCACCAAGCAGCAGCTGGAAGAGCACGCACCTGATTATCTGATTGATACGTTAAAGTGCCTGATTTAGGCCAATCAGATTTAGTCATCATGCCAATCACTCACGCCGCCGATCAAGCTTCACAAGCTCTTGTGGCTGCCATCGCAATAGGGCGGGGTCTTGGTGGCGCGGCATTGGCAGAGATGCACGCTGCTGTCGCTGGCCAGTTCGAGTTTGAAGGGTTGCAAGCCCGTGCCCTTATGAGAGCCATCGCACCATGGTTGATGCGTTGAGCGGCCGCAAGCGCACCACCAGTGGGTGCCGGCTGGAACATCGAGCGCGAGGGATCTTTTAGCGACGGAAATTGGTTTCTCGGACATGACTACAGTGTAGAGTTTGTTGCGCAAATGTCATCTGATTTTTCATGTTCGAAAAAAACGCTATCGCATTTTCCTGAAGCGGGTGCTGGACAAATGCGTGGGGGGCGGTAGCGTGGGGCGATCTTGTCGCCATGATGGAAGAACCCAAGGATGATGCTGTTGCGGATGCGCCGCTAAAGGATTTTGGTTTTATTGCCAACGTTCCACTGCCGTCGGTTGAAGAGGTGCACGCGGGTGAGATGGGGCAGGCTTTTGCTGATACTCCTGCGGCTGATGGTTTGTCTG
>CAZREM010000026.1:15267-42190 GCA_964599325.1 uncultured Verrucomicrobiales bacterium
GCGGCTGATGGTTTGTCTGTGGTCAATGCGCCGCCAGCAGCTGCCTCTGTTGCGGTTGCGGAAACGATCCCGGCCAACGATGTGGAAGCGATTCATGCTCTGAGTGCGGCGTATGCGCAGCTGCGTGGCGAGTTGGGCAAGGTGATCATTGGTCAGGATCGTGCGATTGAGCAGTTGGCCATTTGCTTGTTTGCGCGAGGACATGGCCTATTGATGGGAGTGCCGGGTTTGGCGAAGACCTTGCTTGTGTCATCATTGGCGCAGACGTTGGAATTGAGTTTCAATCGGATCCAATTCACCCCTGATCTGATGCCAGCGGACATCACCGGCACCGATATCATCCAGGAGGCTGCCTCGGGGGGGCGTCGGCAGTTCGAGTTCATGCCGGGGCCGGTGTTTGCCAATTTGGTCCTAGCAGACGAAATCAACCGGGCACCCGCGAAGACGCAGTCGGCGATGTTGGAAGCAATGCAGGAACACAAGGTCACGGTGCTGGGCCGGAACTACCCGCTGCAGCCGCCTTTTTTCGTGTTGGCCACGCAAAATCCGATTGAGCAGGAGGGAACTTATCCCTTGCCCGAGGCGCAGTTGGATCGATTTTTATTTTTGATCGAAATGGGTTACCCGAGTCGCGATGAGGAATTGCGGATTGCGCGTGAGACCACGGGCATGGCAAAATCGCCACTGCGGCGGATCATGAGCGGTGCCGTGGTGTTGCAGTATCAGCAGTTGGTGAGGCGGGTGCCGGTGCCGGATCACATTTATGAATTAGCGGTCACGCTGGTGCGGCAGACGCGACCGCAGGAAGCGGATTCGCCGTTGTGGCTGCGGGAGCTGGTGAGTTGGGGAGCGGGGCCGAGAGCGGTGCAGGCCTTGATCTTGGGTGCCAAGGCTCGGGCGGCGTTGTTGGGGTCCTATCTCGTGCGGCGTGAAGATCTGGATGCGGTGGCGACGGCGGTGTTGCGGCACCGGGTGGTGACGAATTTTGCGGCGGAGTCGCAGGGACTCACCTCGCAGGTGGTGGTGGAGCGTCTGCTGGCAGAGAGTCGCACGGCGGGAGCTTAGTCAGAAGCCGGGTCGAATGCAGTGGACGCGTATGAGCATGGAGCTAGATCATCGATTGCTGGCGCGGTTGCGTGCTCTGCCCTTTGAGGCGCGAGTGCCGATGCAGGGGGCGGTGGCAGGGCGGCATCGCTCGCCGCATCGCGGTTCCTCTGTCGAGTTCGCCGAATACCGTCACTACGTGCCTGGCGATGACACACGGCGCTTGGATTGGAAGGCCTTCGCGCGCACGGATCGTTTTTTTGTTAAGGAGTTTGAAGCGGACACAAATCTGCGGGCATACTTTGTGGTGGATGTTTCGGGTTCGATGGCGTTTGGCAATCGGGGTCGGGTGAAGCTGGAGATGGCGCGGCAGATCGTGGCGCACCTGGCTTACCTGCTGGTGAATCAAGGTGATGCTGCTGGGTTGTCGCTGTGTGGTCAGGGCTTGCATGTGGAGATTCCGCCCCGGCGGCAGGCATCCCACTTGCAACGGATTTTTCAGCAACTGGAGCTGGCGCAGAGCGGTGGGGGCACGGGATTGACCTCAGCGCTGCATGTGGTGGCGGAGAAGGTGGCGCAGCGCGCGTTGGTGGTGGTGTTGAGCGATTTTTTTTGTGATCTCGATGAATTGCAGCAGGCCTTGCAGCATCTGCGGCATCGCAAGCACGACGTGTGTTTGTTTCAATTATTGGACCCGCAGGAAATCGATTTTGAGTTGGAACGACCCTTGCGATTTGTGGATTTAGAGGACGGAACAAGTGTGGTGACCGAGCCGAGCCTGATCGCGACAGAGTATCGCGCGGCGGTGCAGGAGTTTTTGCGTCGTGTGGCGGCTTTGTGCCATCGCACACAGATGGATCATTGGTTGGTGCGCACGGATGTGGGGTTGGAGCCATTGTTGCGGGATTTTTTGATGCAGCGCTTGCAGAAACAAGGAGGTAAAACGGCATGAGCTGGTGGGATGATGGAATGGTGACCGAGTTGAGATGTTGGAATAGCGATTGATTGTGAGTTTTTATCATCCAGTGATGTTGTGGTTTTTGGCGGCAGCGGCATTGCCGGTGGTGTTGCATTTGCTTCATAAGCAGCGGCATCAGGTATTGCCGTGGGCGGCGATGACGTTTTTATTGCAAGCGACGCGGGAGTCGCGTGGCAGAAAAAAATGGCGGCATTGGTTAATCTTGGCCACGCGGGTGGCGGTTATTGTCAGCTTGGCTCTGGCAGTGGCGCGTCCGTTGATGGGCGGATTATTAGGCTGGGGGCGTGGCTCGGTGGAGACGGTAGTGCTGGTGCTTGATCGTTCAGCTTCGATGGAAGCGGTGTTGCAGGAAAGTGGTGTCACGCGACGGGTGGCGGCATTGCAACGGGTTCAGGCCGCCTTGCGTCATCTCGATGCCACACGATTGGTGTTGGTGGATTCTGCCACGGCGGAGCCGCAGCTGGTGGCAAGTCCTGATGCGTTGGGCGAGATGCTCAGCACACAGGCCACGGATGTGCCGGCGGATATGTCAATGTTGTTGCAGCGGGCGACGGATTACCTGCTCGCACAAGGTGGCGGTCAGGCTGAACTTTGGGTGGCTTCAGACATGCAGCAGCAGGCATGGAATCCTGCCTCTGATCAGTGGGCGGCATTGCGCGCGCGGCTGGCGGCGTTGCCACTGAGCCCGCAGTTGCGAATTCTCGATGTCGGGGGGGTGGTGGCCGATAACCTGAGTTTGCAGCTGCTTGGTGTCCAGCGCCGCGCATCGACGGTCGAATTGGAATTGGAACTGCGCTGGCAAGGAGCAGGGGAGGCACCGCGGCAGTGTCCCGTGACCATGGAGCATCAGGGCGGACGCAGCACGGAGCAGGTTACTTTGCAAAACGGCATGTGTCGTTGGATGAAAATCTTGCCGGTGACACCAGAACTCATGAGTGGCATGGGCAGGCTAGAGCTTCCGGCGGATGGCAATGAGCGGGATAATGTGGTATTTTTTAGCTACGCTGCTCCGGCGGTTCAGCGCGCTGTGTTGGTCTCGGCTGGGGCGACTGGAATGAGCGGCGAGGTGGACGACTACTTAGCGGCAGCGGCGGCACCACAAGGGGTGGCGGGTCGAGAGCTATGGCGCTGGAAACCGAGCGAGCTGGTGGCGCGTCAGGCGGAATTGGTCAATGTCGCCACGGTGCTGTGGTCCGCGCCTTTGCCAGAGCCTGCGGTGGCGGATGTGTTGTTGGCATGGGCGGGTCGCGGCGGGCAGCTGTTGGTGTTTCCTCACGAGGGCGTGGGCGCGGAATCATTTGCGGGAGTCAAGTGGTTGCCGCAGGAGCGTGCCGCGAATGGAAAGTATTTTTTATTAGAGCAGTGGCAGCGTGGCGATGGTTTATTGCGCGACGGGGCGCGGGGAGCCAGTTTAGCGGGTCAGCGCTTGCGGGCGATTCGACGCAGTTTGCCGCAGGGTGAGGTGATCGAGATGGCAACATGGCAGGACGGAGGCGCCTTTCTGGCACGTCAGGTCGTGGGAAAAGGCATGTTGTGGTTTTTTGCGACCTTGCCAGACAGCCGCTGGAGCAATCTCGGCGACGCGTTTTTGCTGTTGCCGGCGGTGCAGCGCGCGTTGGATGCGGGGGGGAAGGCGCGTGAGCGCGGACAGATTGGCGAGCTGGGTTTAGCGCAGTCGCAGCAGTTAAAGAGCGAAGGCTGGCAGCGCGAATCAAGCGCGGATGGCTCTTCCGTTGGGAAAAACATTGCGGCGGAGCCGTGGCTGCGAGCTGGGGTGTTTCGGCGTGGCGATGACCTGATCGCACGCAATTTGGCCAGCGATGAAAGAGAAAGCGAGCGCATTGGCGAGCCGGAGTGGCAGGAAATGCTGCGTGGCTTGAAGGTGCGGGTGCTCGATGCCCGTCCGCAGGCTCAGAGTGGTGGCGAGCACGAAATGTGGCAGATTTTTTTGGTGGCATTGTTGGCGTTGTTGTTGGTTGAGGCGGTTTTGTGCCTGCCGCGTCAATCCGCCTCGCCGGGCAAGGGTAGTCGAGAATGGGGTCAACCGCAGGTGGTGAATTTGATAAACGGGACACGGAAATGAGTTTTCACATCCATCAGTTGTATTTTTCACCCAGCCCGTGGAGTTTGAGCTTGGGGTTGTTCGTGGTGGTGGCGATGGTGGTGATGGCGCGGTTGAGTTACCTGCGCAGCCCGCGCAAGCCTCGTCATGTCTGGTTGGAGCGACTGCGGGTGATCATTTGTCTCGTGGCAGTATTGTTGCTGTGGAAACCGGAGTGGCACACCGTGGTGGAGCCGCGCACCTTGCCGCGGGTGGTGGTGCTGACTGATGAATCGCGTTCGATGAACACCTTAGATGCCTTGTTGCCCGCGACGGCGGAGCAGGCGTCGATGGTGGTGGAGCGTCGCGAGTTGGCGGAGAAGGTCAAAGCCTTGCCTCAGTGGGCGGAGCTGGAGCGAGCGGGGCAGTGGCAGGCGCGCATGCGGGGTTTTTCGGCGGAGCCGAGCGATGAAGCGCAGCGCGCCATGGCTGGCACGGATTTCACGACTCCACTGCGCAGCGTGCTCGACGAAGAGAGCAACCTGCGTGCGGTGTTGCTGGTTTCTGATGGCGATTGGAATCTGGGCGAGCCACCGGTGAGCGTGGCGCAGCAGTATCGACTGCGAGGGGTGCCCATTTTTGCCGTGGCAGCGGGGTCGAAAACCCGGTTTCCCGATCTCGAGTTGCTGCCAATCCGCGCACCGAGCTATGGGATTGTGGGAGAAAACATTCAGATTCCGTTTTCGATTCGCAGCTCGCTCGACCGAGAAGTGCGGTGCACGGTGCGGCTGCGTGATCAGTCTGGTCAGGAGCGAAGCAAGGCGATTGTGATTCCGGCGCAGCAGACCATGCACGATGCTTTGTTGTGGCGGTTGGAGAAACAAGGCACCTCGGAGCTGGAACTGTCCCTGCCAGTTGCCACGGGAGAGCGGGTGCCGCAGAACAACGCACGGCGTTTCACGATGGCGGCGAAACCGGAAAAAATTCGTGTTCTGTTGATCGATTCCCTGCCACGCTGGGAGTATCGCTATCTGCGCAATGCTCTCATGCGCGATCCGGGGGTGGATGTGGCTTGCCTGCTGTTTCATCCTCAGCTGGGCGTGGCAAGTGGAGGGAATTATTTGTCGGGTTTCCCCGAAAAACGCGAAGAACTGTCTAAATACGACGTTATCATGCTCGGCGATGTGGGTTTGGCGCCGGGACAGTTGACCGTGGAGCAATGCCAGTTGATTCGAGGAATGGTCGAGAATCAGGCTTCTGGTTTGGTGTTTCTCCCTGGTGCACAGGGCAATCAGCTCAGTTTAGAGCAATCGCCACTCGCTGATTTGTTGCCGGTGACCTATGATTCCTCACAGCGTCAGGGGTTAGTGGAGTCATTGCCCGCGCCATTGGCGTTAACAACTGAGGGCACGGGCTCGCTGCTGCTGATGCTCGCGGATCGGGAAGAAGACAATGCCGCGCTGTGGCGGTCGTTGCCGGGATTTTTCTGGCATGCGGGCGTCGCCAAAGCCAAGGCGGGGACGAGCGTGCTGGCGGTGCATGCAAATCGCAGTTCGGGCAATCAGGGACGCGTGCCCTTGATCGTCACCCAATCGGCTCGGGCCGGAAAGGTCTTGTTCATGGGCATTGATTCTGCTTGGCGCTGGCGTCGCGGCGTGGAGGATAAGTATCACTATCGCTTCTGGGGTCAGGTGGCGCGGTGGATGTCCTACCAGCGCAACATGGCAGCGGGTCAGCGGGTGCGCTTGTATTACACGCCCGAGCGCCCACTGCCGGGTGATCGCGTGATGCTGCATGCAAACGCTTTTGATGCTCAGGGAGCGCCTTTGCAACAAGGACTGGTGAATGTTAGCCTTAACGGTCCCGATGGTTCCTCGCAATTTTTGACGCTCCAGCAGGATGACTCGGGATGGGGTGCTTATGCGGGTGCGGTGAACCTAGGGGTGGCAGGTGCGTGGAAGCTCAAGGCGTGGGTGGATGATGACCGCGCGGGAGTTTTGGAAACGACGATTTTGGCACAATACAATGAGCGCGAACAAGCGGGGCAGCCCGCTCGACCAGAAGTGTTAGAGGAAATCGGGCGTGTGACGCAAGGGCGGCTCCTTCAAGTTGAGCAAATTCCCGCGTGGTTGCAGGAAATCCAGGCACGTCCGCAGCCGCAGCGATTGGAAAAACGCTTGGCGTTGTGGTCGCATCCGTGGGTGGTTTCGCTCTTCATTGCCGCCTTGGGTCTTTTCTGGTGGGGACGCAAAAGAAGTGGACAATTTTGAACTTACTGCTTCGTTAGGGCATGGATTTATCCACTTTTCGCAAAGAATACAGCAGTCGTGGTCTTCATCGCGCGGAGATGGCCGCTGATCCGATGGAACAATTTGCTCTGTGGTTTCAGCAGGCGGTGGAATGCGAGGTTCACGAGCCCAATGCCATGTCGCTGGCGACGGTTGATTCTGAGCATCGGCCTTTGTTGCGAACGGTTTTGCTGAAGTATTTTGATGCCACCGGATTCGTTTTTTTTACAAATTATGAGAGTCGCAAGGCGCAAGACATCGCTGGTAATTCTGCGGTGAGCTTGTTGTTTCCGTGGTTGACCTTGGAGCGGCAGGTGATTGTGCAGGGGCGAGCTGAGAAGATTTCAGCGGCGGAGTCTCTGCGCTATTTTGCCAGTCGCCCGCGCGACTCCCAGATCGGTGCCTGGGTTTCACAGCAGAGTGCGGTGATCAGTTCGCGCGCTTTGTTGCGACAAAAGTGGCAGGAAGTGGTGCAAAAATTTCAGCACGGTGAGGTGCCTTTGCCAAGTTTCTGGGGCGGCTATCGCGTTGAGCCGCAGCGCATCGAGTTCTGGCAAGGCGGTGCGGCGCGTTTGCACGATCGCATCAGCTATGAGCGAGTTGAGCTTTCCACTGCGCCAACATTGAGCGAGAGTTCGCGTTCATGTGACCTGAATTGGCGCATGCTGCGACTCAATCCATGATCAAACATCAATGCCGCAGCAAGGATCACGGCATTGTTCCACCGGCGACGAGGAATCAGCTTACTAGCCTCAGCAGACTTGAAAGCAGCGAGCAGGGGACACAGTCAACGCATCATGAGCCGCACCATGCATTGCGACGCATCCATAAAAAAGTGTTAGATTCTTGCCGTTGACGTGACGGGCTCGTCAAGTATCAGAAAATGGTGGAGGCGAGGGGAGTCGAACCCCTGTCCGAAACATCATCGACGTTGGTTTCTACACGTTTAGCACTGAATCAAGCATTCGGTTGCCGTCGGCTTCAGTGCCGCGTCTGACTTCCTATCTCCCTGTGATGTCTCGTTCATTGCCGCGGGATCCCCAGCGCCGAACCAGCCTGTTAAGTGTGCGCTCTCCCCTCCAACAGGCGTCAAGGTTTGAACGTGACCGTCAATTAAGCAGCCAGTGCGAGCTCGTTAGAGTCTGCATTTATTTTTTTTGAGCGGCTTTTAAGGAGGCCAGCCGATCAACCTCCACGTGCAACCCGCGCGTCAAACATCCCGTCGAAACCAGAACGCCCCCGTATGCGGTAAAGGAACGCGAATATGACACACGAATGCAAGGATGCAATAAAAAAATTGCAGTGATTTTTTTTAGCCTGGCACGCTGTTGAGTTGGTAGATCCGACGGGCGTTATCACGGTAAAGTTGTGCGCGCTCGGTTGGTGCGCAAGGGGCGAGAATTTCATCCAACAGTGTGGTCCACGTGCGGAGATCGCGGGTGAGATTGCACACTGGCCAGTCGCTGCCCCAGAGGACGCGATCCCAACCGAAGCAATCGATGGCGTGCTCGACCACTGGACGCAGAGTGTCCGCAGTGATGGCGGCATCTCCCTGCGCGTAGGCGATGATGCCCGATATCTTACAAGCAAGATGCGGGCGGCGGGCTAGCTCGCGCAGTTGTTCACGCCAGAAGCCGAGATCGCCCGCGGCAATGTTGGGCACGCCGCAGTGATCGAGAATGAATTGCGTGTTTGGGCAGGCATCGATCAACTCCGCACCGATGGCCAGTTGATGGGGCAGGACGCAGAGATCGAAGGTCAGACACGCTGCGCCGATGCGTGCGATATTTTGGCGGAAAAGCTCGCTGGTGGAGAGGTCGTCGTGTTGCGTGTGTAAAACCCGACGGAAGCCCAACAGATGAGGATGCTTGAGTGTTTCAAGTTGTGCGTCGAAATCAGCATTCTCCGGTCGGCATGCCGCGATCACACCCACGATGCCATGGGTCTGGTTCTCCGCTAACGCGCAGAGGTGCGCTGCTTCGGAAATGAAGTCTTTTTCCGCCACATCGACTTCCACAAAAATCGCGGCGTCGATGTCGCTGTCAGCCGCCGCTGCAAGGTAATCGGGACCATCGAACACCTGATCGACCAAAGCGGGAATGCCATTGATCCAGTCGTAGTCAAACAACTCTGGCAAAATCAGATGCAAATGGGTGTCGATGCGTGACATGGTGTTAGCGCGAAGCAAAGGTTTCGGGATGGCGGTATTTCACGGTTTGGATGTGCTCGCAGTAAAGCACGAGTTCGCCGTCGTTTTTGAAAATCTCGTAAGACGCGCGATAAAGTCCCATTTGCTCATACTTCGGCGATTTTTCAAGATCGGTTTTGATGGTGTAGATGGTGTCGTTGATGAATACGGGTTTGATGAAGCGCAGTTTATCGTAACCGTAGCTAAAGGCGTTGACGCAGTTGGTCGCGACGAGACCGAGGCCAGCTGAAAAAACGAAGGCCCCGGCGACGAGGCGTTTGCCGAAGATGCCTTGCTCGCGTGCGAAGATTTCGTCGGCGACGTAGGGATGCATGTCTAACACCAAGGCATTAAACTGCATGCTTTCGCCCTCGCTGATTGTGCGTCGGATCGAGCGGATCTGGTGGCCGATGACGATGTCCTCGTAGAACCAGTCTTCAGCGTTCCAAACGGGGACGCAGGCGTGTTGTTCCTTGGGTGTGTTGTGGGGTTTGCGATCCATGGTGATGTGGGATGATTTTAGTGTGCGGCTGGGGTGTCGTTGAGGTGATTGCCATAGCCGATCACCAGCACGGCCAGAACCAGCACGGAAATGGCGAGAGTGATGAGGCGTTTGGTGGTCGGTGAGCAGGAAGACCATTCGCGGCGCAGGATGGCCACCAGCGTGCTGAAAAGGATGAGCATGATCATGTGCAGCGGCCAGCTTGCCACGCCGAGTGTTTCCATGCGGTTGTGCCCCATGCCGTAGAAGATGAACTGAAGATACCAGAGCAAACCGGCGAGGCAGCCGAAGAAGATGTTTGAACGCGGTGCTGGGGAACCGTCCGCTCCTGCTCCGGTGATTTCCCTCAGGGTGCTTTTCTTCGAGAGCTGCCAGAGGGTAATCGGCAGGATGCTTAAAAACGCCCCGGTGCTCGCGAAGAGGAAACGCACGTTCATGACGAGCTCCGGATTCGCACCGCGTTTCAGAGCCTCGTCGGCGACTGGATCGGCAGAGCCAAGCGCGAGGCTGTAAAGCGCGGACAACACCCCCGCCATCACACAGAGCGGAATGCCAATGCCGGGGCGGAACGAGTGGTCACCTTCGCCACCCGACTGTTTCACCTCGATCTCCTTTTTCCTTCCCGCGAAGCCGCATAGCAGGATGCCAGCGAAACCGATGCCCACTCCTGCCAGAACCGCGTTTCCCCCGGCGCTTCCGGTGATTTCACCGAGTTTACCCTGAATCAGCGGAGTGAGGAAAAACCCGAGCACGGCGGAGATGCCGACCGCCAGCGCGTAGGTGAGCGAGTAGCCCACATGGCGGATTGCGAACCCGAAGGCCATGCCGCCGAAACCGTAGGCCGCGCCGTAGCCGAAGGATTTCCACATCGCCTCGCGCGGTGAGTTGGCGAGCACTTCCGACAAATGCGGGATGCAAACCAGCGAGCCGATCACCGGCAAGAGGAACCACGAGGCAAGGGACATCCAGAACCAGAACGTCTCATACGTCCAGTTCCGCACGCGGTGCTGCGGGGTGAAACAAATGGCGGCGGCAAGCGCGCCGACAGCGTGAAGCAGGATGCCGAGGATGGGAAAAGACATGGGTTTTGTGTGGTTGTGTTAGATTGCGAACTCTTGCTCGATCTCCGCATTGTGCTGCCCGATGGCAGGTGCGCCGACTGGAGATGTGGAAACTGCACCATCGATCCGGATCGGGCAGCGCAGGGTTTTCAGAGGCGTGCCGCCGGGGCAGAAGATCTCCTGTTCCATGGCGAGGATCTGATAGCCTTCGGTTTGCCGCAAGCGTGTCCAGGAAAGCACGTCGGCGCACCAGATGTCGGCGGGTTCTAGCACGGCGAGCCACTCCGCAGTGCGGCGGGTGGAGAGGTGGTCACGGAGAATGCCCTTGATCTCATCGCGTTGGTCGAACCACGACTGCCGTTCCTGATAGGCGAGCAGGGGCGGGCATTCGAGCAGTTCTCCGAGCACGGGGATGGACCCCATGGCGAGTGCCAGATGGCCATCGGCCGTGGCATAGATGCCATATGGCGCGCCAAGATAGGCATGAGCGTTTCTCACCGAGCTGCGCTGCGGATCTTGAAATCCATCATTGAGGTGGGTGGTGATGACCTCAAACTGAAGATCGAGGATCGACTCTAACAAACTGACTTCCACGCGGCCACCTACGCTGGTGACGCCGCGTCGCACGAGACATGCGAGGATGCCTTGCACAAGATGCGCGCTGGTGGTGAGGTCTGCCACGGCGAGTCCCATCGGCACAGGTCCCTCGCCTTCGTTTCCGCTGAGCCAGGTCAGACCCGACATCGATTGCGCGAGCAGGTCCTGCCCCGGCTTGCCAACCCACGGGCCCTTACGGCCGTAGCCTGTTACCGTCGCATAAACCAGCCGGGGATTGATCGTCTTCACGGCATCATAGCCCAAGCCGAGCTTGTCCATCACGCCGGGGCGAAAGTTTTCAATGAGCACGTCCGCTTTCGCGATCAAGGCCCGGATCTTTTCGAGATCGGCGGGGTCCTTCAGGTTCGCCGCATATCCTTGCTTGTTGCGGTTGATGGAGTGAAACAGCGTGCTGTCGCCCTCGACGCCGAGATTAGAAATGTAGAGCTGCCGGCAGATGTCGCCGGTTTCGGGGCGTTCGATCTTGATGACGCGCGCACCGAGGTCGGCAAGTCGCATCGCCGCGGCAGGGCCGGCGAGGAATTGGGAGAAGTCGAGAACGATGAGATTTTCAAGAGGCTTCATGAGTGAGCGAAATGTTTTTGATAGAGACGGTTGATTTCCGCAGCGGCGGAGTTCGGGTCCAAGCGGCCGGCGACCGCGGCGTGCGCCACCGGGGTGGCCTCGTCCTGGAAGGCCATGTAACCGGGAAACTGCGGGCGCAGCAGAGATTCATCGAGCGTCTGCAGCGTGTTGCGGAAGAAGTCATGGCTCGTCGCGTTCACCGCCTCATCAAGCCATGCGGCACGATGCCCCGGTTGGCCGCCGGATTGGAAGTAGAGCCCTTTTTGGGTTTCCGGGGAGGCGCTGAACCGTGCGAAATCCATGCAGGCATGCGGATGCTGGGTTTTCGAGGAAACCGCGATGCCCGCGCCGCCGAGGGTGGAACGCAGACGTTTTTCCTGATAGCTGACCAGTCCACCGGCCTTGAGAAGGTAGCGGGCGTAGCGTGGCCGCGAATAGTTCGAGTATCCGTAGGCGAAGGGGCAGTAGGCGGCTCTTGGATCATCGGTTTGCGACATCCACTCGGCGGTGCGAATTGGATTGCGGTCGAGGCAGGCGGGATCGCAGAGACTCACCAGCTTCCGCAGTTCGGCTAAGGCGGCGGCAAGGATCTCGTCCGGGGCGAGTTGATCGCCTTGGAAGGGAGGATGACCGAGAGCTTCACAGAACGTGTAACTATGCATCAGCATGTCGATGGGAAACGCGGAGACGGTCACGAACCCCCGGCGTGCGAGTTCGATGACATCCTCCCAGGTGTGCGGCAGCTCCAAGGAGTATTTCGCCATCAGATCCGGCCGCCAGGTGGAGATGGGGGCGGCCGCATCGCTGGCGAGCGTCCATTGCCTGCCCATGAAACGATAGCTCTCATGCGAACCACCCACAGAATTGGCTGCCTGATCCGCCAAGAAATCCTGCGCCACCCAGTCCTCATACGGGAGCAGCAGACCCTCCGTCGCCGCGAGCGCGGTGTGGGGATGATCCATGATGATGAGGTCGTAGGCGTTGGCGAGCTGTTCCATAGAAGCATCAGCAAATGCCTGCAGAGAGCGCTTCTCCCAGATGATGGAGATTTCCGGATGCAGTTCTTCGAAACGCTGAGCGCAAGCGACCACGGAAACAAATCCGCGCGTGTGGTTCCAAGCAATGCCTTTGAGATTGGTTGTCATGTTAGCTAAGTTCGTGAGGTTTCACGCCACCACGGGCCGAGGAGATGTAAGCGGCTTCGACAGCTTCCATCGTGTGGATGACATCGGCGACATCGGTGAGCATGCGCGGCAGGGTGCCTTCTTGATGACACTGCACCTGCGCCATGGAGCCGATGAAGGCCTCGGGAAACCACGACCCTGCGATCTCCACCGTTTGCCAGTCGCCGGCGTGACCGTTTTCATCCAACAGGCAGTATTCAAAGCTGTCACCCACGCCATGCGGGTAGTTCATCAGCAGTCCCACGCGTGCTTTGATCGCACCACGACTGCCTTCCCACTTGAGATAGCTTTCTTGATGCTTGGGACCGAAGCGGTGCAAGTGGTTCGTGGTGATCGTTGCGCGCAAGGGCTCGGGATAATCCAGCAAGATGCCGCTAGAAACCGAAGCCAAATCCGGATGGAGCGGATGCGCGACAGTGCGGGCGTGGACACTGCTGGGATCGCCGAGGAAGGAGCGAATGAGATCGATGTAGTGGACGCTGTGATAGACAATCTCGACGCGCGGCAAGCCATTGAGGAAGGGGAATAACTGCCAAGGAGTCATGGTGGTCAAGCGCATTTCGATGTCAATCAAATCGCCGATGAAGCCACGGTCGATCAGGTTTCGCGCGGCCATCACGAACGGCGCGAAGCGCAACTGACAGTTGATCGCCGCATGCAAGCCGCGTTCTTGGCAGACTGCGAGAACCTCGCGCGCTTGCTCGAGGTTTTCTCCCATCGGCTTCTGAATCAACACATGCGCCCCACAGGGAAGCAGGCGCAAGGTTTCCACAAACAACGATGCTGGCAAGGCGAGATCAAAGATCACATCTGCTGGTGCTGCGGACAAGGCTTGTGTCAGATCGTCATAAACCCGCTCAATGCCATATTCTGCCGCTAGAGCCTCAGCTCGCGAGCGGGTGCGGTTGTAGATCCCCCACACGGGAAAACCCGCTAAGCGGTAAGCGGGCAGATGCGCGTCTCTGACAATGCCACCAGTGCCGATGATCAGAATCGGATACGGACGCTCGGGAAGCTGCGGGGTAATGTCTTCGGGCAAAAATGGTAATGACACAGATTGCGAATAGGTTTTCACTTGTAAAAAAGATTTTCATATAATATTGTCAAGCGCCAACGATGAATCAGCCAAAAAAACCCAAGAAATCGGCCGTGGCTCCGACGTATTCGGTGCCGGCCTTGGAGAAGGGGTTAGACATTCTTGAGGCGTTAGCCGCGGCGCGTTCGCCATTGTCCTTAGCGGAATTGGCGCGTGATTTGGATCGGGGCACGGCGGAGATATTTCGCATGTTGGTGTGTTTGGAACGGCGGGCGTATTTGCGGCGGGACACGATTTCTGGCAAGTATTCGCCGACCTTGCGATTGTTTGAGTTGGCGCATGCGCATTCGCCGATCAAGACTTTGTTGGCAGCGGCGCGGGCGCCGATGCAGCGGGTCACTGCGGAATTGGGCGAGAGTTGTCATTTGAGCGTCTTGGAGCGCGGGGCCTTGTTGGTGATTGCTCGTGAAGATCGACCCGATAGCGTGCGCTTGACCATCGAGGTGGGTGGTCGTTTTGATCCTGCGCAGACGGCATCCGGTCGGCTTTTGTTATCGCCAGATCTCGCGAGTGTCAGTGCCACGGATGAAACCATCGAGGGCGTGGACGACGCCGCGGTGCGCATCGGCAGCGAGCAGGGAATCGTCCATGCGGCGTTGGCGGTGTCGTGGTTGCGCAGTCGCAGGGGCGCAAACAAAACCGCTGACGTGCTGGCATCGCTGCGACAAGCTGCCATTTCCATCAATGAAACACTGGGCATTTGATTCATGAAAGAAATACCATTTGAAGCGTTTGAAATCGGGCAGACCCGTTGCACGGGTGGTCGGACTGTGACGGAAACCGACATTGTCCTGCATGCCGGGCAAAGCGGTGATTTTTATCCGCATCACATGGATGTGGAGTGGTGCAAGACCCAGCCATTTCAGCAGCGCATTGCTCATGGCACGCTGATTTTCACCATCGGCGTGGGACAGACAGCGGGTGAGATCAATGCGTTGGCGATGACTTATGGCTACGAAAAACTGCGTTTTCCCAAGCCGGTGTTCATCGGGGACACCCTGCGCACGCGAGTGACGATTGCGGACAAGCGCGACCACAAGCGTCCGCAGTTTGGCATTGTGGTGGAAAAGCTGGAAGTGCTCAATCAACGCGATGAATGCGTGATGGCATGCGAGCATCTGCTGCTGGTTCAGCGCCAACAACCATCTTCGCCCGAGTAAGATGGCGGCACAGTCGAATTCCTCCGCCCCGATCTCCGTGCTCGGTCGGCATTCCTGAGATGGCGTTCCTCAGTCGGAATCCAGATCCTGAGCCCGGCAGATGCTGGGGCAGAGTTCGCGAATCCTGCCATTGTCGAGTCGGTAAATCCACGAATGGACCTGGATTTGTTGACCGCGCTGCCAGGCGTCTTCGACAATGCTGGTGCGAGCAACGTGCTGTGCCTGCGCACGAACGTTCAGCTCGCAGAGCCGATCTGCAGCTAGCTCATGACTGAGTTCATGGAGTTCTGCCCGATGCCGCCGCCGCAGCGCGCGTATCCCTGCGAGCCAGTTGTCGATGATGCCGTGGCGCTGGTTTTCCAATGCCGCATGCACACCGCCACAACCATAGTGTCCGCATACGATGACGTGCTCTACCTTTAAGACATCCACCGCGTATTGCAGCACCGCAAGCACATTAAAATCCGTTTCAGCCACCTGGTTGGCCACATTGCGATGCACAAACACCTCGCCGGGTGCGAGTCCGGTGATCTGATTCGCAGGAACACGACTGTCAGAGCAGCCGATCCACAGGTAGCGGGGCGATTGCTGGGACTCGAGTCGATGGAAAAAATGTGGATCTGCCTGGCTCATCGCCTTGGCCCAGTCGGCGTTGGCTTGCAGTAGATCGTCTAAATCGCTCACGAGAACAGTGATAAAGATCCGACCGAATCTGACAAGTGCGAAATGGCTGCTGCGGGTGTGATGCTTCCACGCAAACACGGCGACGGGTTGATTTTTTCGTCAAACAGGCCGCTTCTGCGCTTGGCGCGGAGGTAAAAACCTCCTAGCGTGGTGGCATGTCGCACGCACACATCGATGTCCGTTACGTTGCCGGTTTGGCCCGGTTGGAGTTATCGGAGGAGGAAATTCGCCTGTTTCAGGGTCAGCTCGATGCGATCTTGGGTCATGTTTCTCAATTGACAGCGCTGGATGTGAGCGACATCGAACCCACGGCGCATCCCATGGCAGTGGCCGCGCCCCTGCGCGCGGATGTGGTGCGGGCGAGTCTGCCAGTGGAGTTGGTGGCACGGAATTTTCCGGAGCAAGCGCAGCAACAAGTGCGTGTGCCGAAAGTGGTGGCGGATGCGTGATTGGCTGGGAATTTGTTGGGAGATAAGCATATGAGTTTGTTTGATTTGAGTGTGGTGGCGTTGCAGGAGCAGTTGAAGACTGGGGCGGTTCACCCGCGCGAGTTGGTGACGGCGTTGGCGGAGAAAGTGGCGGCGGAGGATCCATCGGTGAGAGCCTTTTTATCGCTCGACGTTGAGGACGCGCTGCGCCAAGCCGAAATTGCCGATGTGAGTCTCCCCTTGGGCGGAATACCGGTGGCGATCAAGGATAACATCAATGTGCTGGATCAGCCCTGCACCTGTGGTTCGCGGTTTCTTGCGAAAAATTATCGCTCGCCCTACGACGCGGGGGTGATTGATCGCTTGCGGGCGGCGGGTGCGGTGTTGTTTGGTCGCACGAACATGGATGAGTTTGCCATGGGTTCGGCGACGGAAAACTCGGCATTGGCCGTGACACAGAATCCCGCAGCGCCGGGGCACATTCCGGGCGGTTCGTCGGGAGGCTCGGCGGCGGCGGTGGCTGCGCGCTTTGTGCCCGCAGCGTTGGGGTCGGACACCGGGGGCTCGATCCGCCAACCTGCCTCGCATTGCGGGGTGGTGGGGCTGAAGCCGACTTACGGACGCGTTTCGCGCTACGGGCTGGTGGCCTTTGCTTCGTCATTGGATCAGATTGGACCGATCACTCGCAACGTCAGCGATGCGGCGGTGCTGCTGCAAGCGATCATGGGTCACGATGAGCGGGACTCGACGAGTTTGAACCTGCCAGTGCCATCGATGACCGCGACCCTGCAAGCGGGGGTCAAGGGCATGAAGCTTGGTCTGCCGCGCGAGTATCTCGCGCAGGGAACGGATCCGGCAGTGCGTTCGGCGCTGGAGCGAGCGCTGGTGCAGTTGAGTGGCATGGGCGCGGAGATTGTGGACATTTCCCTGCCACACACGGAGCACGCGGTGGCGACTTATTACATCCTAGCGCCGGCGGAGGCGTCATCGAATCTCTCGCGTTTTGATGGCGTGCGCTACGGGCAACGCGCGGCGGTGCAGGATGTGCTGGAGCTCTATCAGCAGTCGCGCGAAGCCGGTTTTGGCGCGGAGGTGAAACGGCGCATCATTCTCGGCACCTATGTGTTATCCTCGGGGTATTACGACGCCTATTATGGTCGGGCTCAAAAGGTGCGCACTTTGATTCGCCGAGACTTTGAACAAGCTTTTGCGCAGGTGGACGCGATCATCGCGCCAGTGGCGCCCAGTCCCGCGCGTTTGCTGGGTTCCGCGACGGCGGATCCCTTGCAGGAATACCTTGCCGACGCTTGCACGATTCCGGTGAATCTGGCAGGGCTTCCTGCGATCAGTGTGCCATTGGCCGTGGCAGGGTTGCCGATCGGACTACAGATTGTCACCCCGGCCTTGGAGGAGGCTCGCCTTCTGCAAGTGGCCTACGCGGTGGAACAGGCACAGCAAGGCTAACGCATGCGTCGCAATTGTTTCGGTCGCTGCACTTGGTCGTTTCCTTCGTGTGATCAACAATGGTTTGGTGATGAGCAATGGTTTGTCGGTGTCTGACTAGTTGTTTGCTGAGGCAGTGTTGAACACGCGAAATGCTTCCACATCCATGAATTGACCGCGTTTTTTCACCAAGCATAGGGCATGGCGACCGGGTTTCAAGCCGGTGAGGGTAACGAGTGGCGCGGTGCTCATGTTGGTGCCGTGGTATTGGTTGATCTGGCGCATGCTCTGGCCGTCGAGAAAAACTTCAATGGTGCCCCGGTCTGGTCCCTGCGGCGCGAGGAACTGCACGGCGGTGCCACTGAACTCGAATTGCACGAAGTCCTCGTTGCGATCCGTTGTGCGCAGCGCGCTGCTGGGGTCGGGTTTCTTCCAGTTGCCGCCGGCGGGGTTGTAGATGCGAAACATGTCCAGCTGCACGTAAGGACCGCCCACTTTCACGCCCTTGAGTTCGTGTTTTCCGTTAGGTAAGCCAGTTAGGTCGATGCCAACGACATGCGGACGATTCCCTGTGGCGTTCATGTTCACGCGTTTGAGCGGTTTGCCATCGAGGGAGAAATCGATCTCGCCCATGCCATTGCCCACCATCATCACGCCGGTGCCGTTGAAGTGGATGGTGAAGGCATCACCATCCGAGGCCGTGTAGTGGATGTCGCTCTGGAACTCGCCGCTGTCGCGCCATTGGGCTTGCCAGTTGCCGTGGTATTCGATCCAACCTGCAGCGCCGGGTTGGGTGGCGGTATTGTTGAACACCTCGCGGGTGCCGAATACGACTGAGGGGTCATCCGCACGGACGAGACGTGACGAAAAAGTGCCTTTTCCCGTCACGTCCATGGCGATGACGGTATCGAGTGGATCCCACGTGTCCCCTGGCGGCAGGGTGAGGCGTAGCCCAGCAGCAGTCTGCTGAAGTGACACCGGCTTTCCGCCAGGGAGGCGGCGCGCGTTGGTGAAAGTCTTGCCATCGTCTGGCGCAGGCAGGGTGAGGGTGTTGTCGGCCTGAGGTTTGAGAACGTGGATGTATTCCGTTTTGTCATGGATCGAGCGAGTGGCCACGCCCCATGGCAGGTCAACTATGGAGCCTCTCGGTTGCCATGAGGTGCTGGGGTAGGTGTTTTTGATCGACTCCGCGATGGGGGCGATGTAGCCACCGGCCTTTTGCATGGCCTCCAGCACGCCTTCCTCCCAACGCCCGACAAATTTCTTTTGGCCCGTGGCGGGGTCGGTCCAGGTGCCATCGCCGGGATATGGACCCGCTGCCCAAGCCCAACCGCCGCCCTCAATGCAAGAACCCGCTGAGACCACTGTGGCACGGAAAATGCCTTCCGGACTGCGCGTGACAGCTGGGATGGGTGTGGGGACTTTTGGCACCTGAGCGCTCCATGTTTTTGAGATGACTTGGGCATAGGCATTGGGCATGGTCCAAGCGATGTCAGGTGAGGGATTCGGACTGGCCGGACCCGATTCGCCGATGGGAGCATCAAAGGCATAGAGATTGCCGTAGAAATTCTGGATCAACACGGCGTCAGGTTTGCGCCAGCGAATCGAGCGTTCCATGCGGTGGAAATCGATGTGCTTGTCGCTATTGCCGCCCGGATCGTTTTCATCGACAAAAAAACCATCGATGTCATAGCGGTCGATCATCTCCCCGTGGATTTCTTCCATGAATCGATTCCATTCCTCGCCCCAGAAAAGCTGTTGCCCGGGGTGGCAATAGAAAAGCACACGCACTCCCTTCGCGCGCACGGCGGAGACCATGCGACCCAGCATGTCGGATTTCGGCGTTTGGATGCGAGGACGTTCGTTCGGCGGCACACGCTCGACGGCTGCGCTGTTGAAGAGCGGGTGAAAATTCGAATGCCACGCCGTGAAGATCAAGTATTCCACCCCCATCGAGGCGATGTCATCGGCAAAACCGTTTGCATCGAAACGATCCGCCACATCGTTTGCCCCCGCTGAGGTGGGACTGCCATCGATGTTGAAGGTGGTGTGGCCATTGCCATCATTGACGTAATGGACAAAAAATCCATATTTCATCCGCTTCCAGCGTTCGCGCGCTGAGATGCCGGTATCCTTCACCACGAGTGGTCCGCCGGAGATCCACGGGGATTCGAAGTCCGCTATTTTCGCCGTCACGCTGCCTTTTCCTCCCCAGGTTCCTGGGGCTTGTTTTTCATCGCTGAAGAAAAGTCCGTCGCAGGGAACGGATTGATTCGGAGGCAGTTTCAGTCCAGCTCCTTGGGCGAGATTGAAGCGGACACCGGGAGAGAGCTTGGCGAGGGAAAGATCGAGAACGCCTTGCTGCACGGTGATCACGCCGGTGAGTTTTAGCTCGGAACTCAGCGAAAGAGTGCCGGGACCCGTCTTCACCAAGCCGCATCCGGGTCTGGGTTCGAGCACTGGTTTTTCCCAATGCTCGCCCGCCGCTCCGACAGCAACCTGATGGATGGAGAGAATGTCCCAGGTGGGTTCGGTAGCTTTCACGCATGCAAAACAGCTGAGCAACAGCACGGACATCAGCGGATAAAATCGCTTTGAAAAACGCGTTCGGGCGTGGGGCAAACCAACCGCATGCTTGGGTTCAAAAGTGCAGAGGGAAAACATCAGGTTGCTCGTCATTGATCGTTTGATTTGAGGTTCAATTGGCTTGAATGCGAATAAAAAGTCGCTCCGCGTGGATGAATTCTGCGCTCAAAGAAACCGCAACGCTTTCCTGATCGGTATCAGGGATCGCAGCGGGGCTTTGTGAGGCTCCGTTGTCTTTGGTCCAATTGTTGAGATCGGAGGAAGTCCAGATGGTGAAATCCAAGCCGCACAGCGAGCGTTTACGCCGGGTGTAAGTGAACGCGCCGGTCGCCGGAATGGGATAGTTGAGATAGGGATGGATCGAAGCGTTGTTGTGGGGGTCGAGTCCGAAGGCGTATTCCACAAAATTACTGTGACCATCGCCATCGTCATCGTCATTCGCGCTGCCGTTGAGTCCGATGGTCGATGCCCAAGCGTTGAAGTCGGACTCCAGAGCGATGCTGAGGTTATCGATGCGGGTGAGGTTCCATGAGCCGTTATAAGGGTTAGCGGAAAAACTGAGATAACCATCGCCGCTGGCAAGCTGCGATAGCGGGTAGGTGCCAATCAGAGTCTGGCCGTTGTAAAGTTTCGCTTTGGAGCCTTTGCCGTTGAAGGCGGAACCGTTTCCAGCGGCATTGGCAAGCACGATGCGGTAGGCATTGCCGCTGTGACTGGCGATGGGTTGCTGGCTGCCGTTGATCCAAATTTGCATCGAACCATCCAACACAGGTAAGATGCCGAACTTGGCGCGGGAGTCATTGGCGGTGATGTTCTTGGCGCTGCCAATGCTGATGGAGGACCAGCAGTTGGAGTTTCCAGTAGCAGTGACCCGTGCGTCGAACTGGATGGAGAGGGGCAAATCGAACTCATTGGCGGCAGCGGAAAAATCCCGATTAACAGATGCGGTCGCCGCGTAACCCGCGTCACCGACGAGCAGCATCTCACCGCCGTTGCCATGCTGTGCCTGCCAGTCCTGTCCGGCGGTGGTGACGCTGTAGGTGACGGGGGCAAGCGCGCCCTGTTGGTCGGAATGGATCATGGAGTTGAAGCCCTGGGCGCTTTCGCTGGCAGAATTGAAATGATCTTTCAACAGAACTTGGCCGGTGCGGGCAGGCAGCGGCAGAGTGATTGAAAGCTGATGAACACCTGAGCCCAGCTCATGACTGGAACCATCCGGCATGATGACGGTGGCCGTGCTATTGGGCGGGATCGTGGTATCGAGAACGAACTGCCCATTTGCCTTGCGCCAGTGACTCACAATCCGGCCGTAGGGGCCATCGTGGTAAGTGTTGACAAAGGTGAGATCGCCGACCATCGCGGGCTTGATCAGCACCTTTTTGAAGCCGGGTTCGGCTGGGCGAATGCCACCGAGAATTTGATAGAGATACGCTCCGATTGGTCCGCCGAGCGATGGCATCTGCACCAAACCACCGTTCCAGGTTTCCATCTGCACTCCGTTTTGCACCAGCGTGTTCCAGCCCGGATAGTCTTGCTGCATGACCATCCGATGAGTCAGTTCCGCTTGTCCCAACTCCGGCAGTCCCGTCAAAAGATGTATGGTTCCGACAAAGCCAGTGCTCAAGTGTTCGTTGCGTTCTTGGATGTTTGCGACGAGCCGATCTAGCACGAGCTGTTTTTTGTCGTCAGGGATCATGCCAAGATAAAGTGGCAGGATTTGTGCGGTTTGAGTGTCCGCCACATTGCCAATCTGGCCAGTGGTGGCATTGAGGAAACGCCGGTTAAAGCCAGTCTTGATGTCGCTGGCAAGGCTGGCGTAGGCAGCAGCATCGGCCGTGTTTCCGAGAAGTTCCGCTGAGCGTCGCATCATCGTGGCATAGAGATAATACGCGCAGGTCGAGGTGATGGAAACCGCTGTGCGGGTGGGAAAACTCGTCGATCCGACTTCAATCCAGTCACCCAGACCCCATGTCACCACCTTGTCGGCATCGGCACGGGTTGCCATGTGATTCATGAACGATTTCATTGTAGGATATGCCTCCTCAATGTATTTGCGATCTCCATAGTAAGTGTAGAGATACCACGGCGTGTAAACGATCATCCCAGCCCACCACGGGCCATTGTAGTCGGGCACCGCGACGTCAATCTGCGGCATGACGGGGTCGAGGTAACCGTTGGCTTGCTGGGTATCGCGCATGCTCAACCACCAGTTCCAGTAGAACTCCTCGGAGTCAAAGTCATGAATGCTGGTGTGGATCATGCCCATGACGTCCTGTGACCATCCCGTTTTTTCCCGGCTGGGGTCCATTGGGTAGTCGAAGTTGTAGTTGCGCTGGGTGCGCAGCAGGGTCTGGTATTGTTCGTTGAGAAACGCATTGGAGCATTCGAAGTTCCCGGCGCGCGGGAGATCAATGCCGACCGAGACGCGGGTGAGTGTGTCGGGCGTGGCGGGAGCGGTGAGTCCCTCGACGCGCACGGTTTTGCTGATGGTGTGAAAATACCACTTGGGCTCGAAGGTTTCCTCGCCGCTGCCACTCAGGGTGCACAGCATGCCTACTTGCCGCCCTTCCATGGTGCCGGCGGCACCGAATCCGGTGGGAAAATCACCTCGTTGAAGCAGCGTGACGGTGTCGCCTGCGTTACCGCTGGTTTTTAGTCGCAACCAGCCAGTGGCGAGGTTGTCGAAATGAAACAGATTGCCGTCGATGGAAGTGGGTTTGGCGGTTTCTAAAATCTTCACAGGAGCCACAGTGCGCGCGAAAAGTTTTCCGGCTGGCGTGGGAAGAATTTCGGCATTGAACCAGGCACTGTCATCGTAAACCGCGAGATCCCAGCCTTTTTTAGCGAGGCGTTTGTCAATTTTCTCGCCAACCCACAGGTCGTTGAAGGTGTTTTCGCCAACATTCCATTTCCACGAGCCATCGGAGATGACAGTCTGGCTGGTGCCATCAGTGAACTCGATGAGCAGGGTGAACAACACGCGCGCCGGAGCGGATCGACCATACCATCCCAGATAACCACCGCCGGGGGTGGCGGCGAAGCCATGGGCAAGCGCGATGCCGAGCGCGTTGTTTCCTGGTCGCAGGGCAGTCGTCACGTCGTGCATGACATAAGGCACACGCTTGCGGTAGTCCGTGTATTCGGGTGATAACTGTGCGTCTCCAGCCTTGGTGCCGTTGATGGTGAGTTCTGAATAACCCACCGTGCCAACGGCGGCAAGCGCGCGCTGCACCGGTTTTGTGATTGAAACCACGCGGCGCAGCAAAACGGCGGAGTGGGGGTTATCGAGTAGCGCTGGCGGCAACGGCTGTTGCCATTTTCCGTCGGTGAGGTGATTTTTGCTCCAGCCCGAGCCTTCGTAGCTATCGTTGGCACTGACGGTCTTGTCCAATGCGAGATTCGATGCCCCGGCACTGGCTTCGATTTCTGCTAGGGTGAACACATGGTTCAACCCTGGACCCCGCTGCCATAGTTTGGTGGCGGTGAAACGGACGTAACGCGCCCTTGTCCCGGTGGCGGTGAAGGTAAGCGCGGTGTTTCCCGGATTTGGGTAATCCGCAGCGGTATGGTTCGCGATTGTTGTGGAGGTGGAGAAGTCGGGCGTTGTCGAAACTTCTACCTTGAATCGCAGTGGAAATCCGTAACCCGCGACCCAGCCACCCGCATCAGGATCATTGTGATATTGGGGTCGAATCAGCACCGCATTTAGAGTCTCCTCCGCACCCAGATCGACTTGCACCCACTTCTCGGCATTGGCGCTTGAGGACTCGACGGCAAAACCGAGCACGGATCTGGTGTTCGTGGCACCAATCCACGAGGCTTCGCTCCAATCTGTTGGATCCAACATGCCCGTGGTCCAGCTCGCAGGCGAGCTCCAGTCAGTGGGCTGATCCGCCCCATTCCACACGCGCACTTTCCAGTAAACCTTGCGTCGTGAGGGCAGGGCAGGCCCGGCGTAGCGGATCGCCCGCGATTGGGAGGAAATCACTTTGCCGCTGTCCCAGACGTCGCCAGTATTCGCAAGTAAATTGGCCTCGGAGGAAGCGACGAGAATGCGAAAGGCGCTCTGGGATTGATTGATCTCTCCGCTGCTCGACACAAGTTGCCACGACAAGCGCGGAGCCGCGTCTTCAATGCCCAGGGGCATCTCTCGGTTCTCACAGCGCAGCTCAGAGAGGCTCAGCGCGTGGACCGAGGATGTTAGGGACAAGAGCAAGATGGCGAAGGCGGGCAAGTTCATCTATTTTTAGGCTTAGGGGCATGGATCGGCTTGCGCAGCGAGGGGCGTAGCTGCCTGATCAGTGGGAAGTTGGAGTCGATTGGATGGCACCGAGATCGGGTGGGGAGTTGTCGGGAATGCGAGTGCCTTTCAAATCGCGCTCGCCATGATTGGGGATTAAAACACCCTTGGCTCGGCATGGCGAGCTGGGTTGCAGGGTGTAATGTTGAAATGTTTCTGCTAGATTTTCTGCGAGAATTGGACGCACAAATTGAGGGTCATCAATGACGCCAGAGGGGTCTGTTGGACGTTTTTTCCAGTTGCCATGATAGCAGTTTTGGCGAAATTCACCGCCGCCGTCGCGTTCCTCAAGTGTGGCGCTGCCATTGACGTAAAAGATGTTATTTAGGATGCGAGCGCGGGGAACAATGTGGCATTCTCCCTTGCTCAGGTGAAAAGTGTTGTTGTGCACAAGATTATCCTCTTCGAGTTTGCCCACCAGATAGAGCAGGTGGTCGCGATCGTCGATGCTGAGGTTGTAACGAGCGATGTTGCGACGGGCACTTTGCATGATCAGCAGAAAGCCGCCCGCGTTGTCGTGACTGTGATTGTATTGAAGCAAGCAACCTTCGCAGTTGAAGTCGAAATCAAACGCCATGCCGTCGTTGTTCCCCGGTTGCTTGCCGGTGCCGCTCACTTGGTTGAATTGCATGATGCCTTGCTGGCAACTGTGGAGCCAAACCGCTGCAGAGTGAGGATTGTAACCGGGGCGGGCGGCACTGGCCGGATCACCGGTGCGTTGGCAGGATCGGCGCACGGTGTTTGAGTCGATGAGGGGCTTGATTGAACCAAGCACGAGAATGGCATCGCCACCCAAGTCCTCGATCACATTTTTGCGGATGGTAATGTGCTGAGAGGGCAAGAGTCCATCGCGAAACATGTGATTGCCGTCGGTTTGTTCAACCGGAGAAGCACAGGTCCAAACCAGAATCCCACAACGCCCCGTGTTGCGGATGTGGTTGTTCTCGATGCGCACCCAGTCATAGCTGGTGGTTAGTCCGTATTCCTTGTTCCAACCCTCGACGCCCACCCAGATCGCGCAGCTTTCGTATTCCTTGTAACTGCCACCGAGGTCGCGAATGACACAGTCCTTCACCACGACATGACGGAGGATGCGCTTCGCGTCAGTGGCGACGAAATGAATGCCACCCACCACTGCGTCTGGACTCGCGTTTGCACCGGTGATCTCAAGCTCCGACACCTCCCAGAAATCTTGATTTTCGAAACGAACCACCACGCCCGCTTGATTGCCCATGGCGATTCGAGGCAAAGGCCCCACGCCATAGCGGCCGAGGAGAATCGGTTGGTCTTGAATGCCGGAGCCTTGGGGGCGGAGCTGACCACTCCAACTGCCGCCAGACTCGAACAATAATCGGTCGCCCGGCTGGAAGACAGTCTGATTTACCCGTGAGAGACTATTCCATGCCGTGGTCGGAGTCAGGCCATCGGCGTCATCGCGGCCTTGATTGGAAACATGGTAGTCCGCTGCGTGCAGCCATGCAGAGAGAGTTAGAAAAACGGAAAGAAATGCGGTTGGGTTTCGGAGGCGGATCATGGAGCGTTCACGCTGGATTTCGCGGTTGAGATGTTAGGGAAAGGGTGATCAAAAGTCAACATTGTAGGCTCAAAACATGGGGGCTGGGTGATGTCACATCGAGCGATTGCTGCACCTGCGGTTTGCTGCAAATTTCGCTGAGGAAAAGGAAGGATGTGGGGAATCATCCTAAAAACGCCATTCCGAGGACTCGCTAACGAGCGTGCCGACGGGTGTTGCGTGATCGACGTGGAAAATCGCTGCTCCGGTGACTCCAGCCTGTGCCATCGCTTCCCGGTCTTCCTTGATGCCTGCTTCAGTGCTGCAGCCATGCATCCAGGGCCACCGAATGTGAGGACAGGCAGTGGCCGTTCGATTCGAAAACGATTGTTTCTGACTTAAGCCTGTTGGAATGCGTGGTCGCCGCATGGTCTTTCCACTGTCGTTATTGGCATCCAATCAGCCGATACGCCTTCTTCTGAATTGTGTCAGCAGACCGAGCCCAGCGAGAAGCGCAGCTGCGGGTTCGGGAACAGCAACCAGCGCGATGTCATTGCCGCCGAGGAAAGAGGATTCGGATGAATTGGCCGAGTAGCTGATCTTCCAATCGAACCCGCCATAATTCGTCACGATGTCGTTCTGGGAGAAGCCGTTGAAAGTTCCCGAGATGGCATCGGTGCCGTCATTGAGGAGAACGAAAATCAGATCGCCATTGACAGGAACATATCCGCCTCCAAAGAGCAGGTTGATGTTGCCGCTGAGAGAAACCGTGCCATTTCCGTTGGTGCGATCGACAATGACTTGGTCATGCAGAGAACCAGCAGACAGACCGTTGATCTCTAGCGATAGGGTTCCGGCTTGTGTGAAATCGCCATCCACGGTCAGAATGCCGGGGCTATTACCGGGGGTGACGGTGCCGCCTGTTTCGACGATAAGGGAGCCAACCGTGCCGGAACCGCCGATGGTGCCGCCGCTCTGCACAGTGGTGACACTGGTGGAGATGTTGCCATTGACAGTCAATTTGCCGCCGGTGACAACAGTGGCACCAGTGTAGCTACTGGTGCCGGTCAGTTCCATGGTGCCGGCGCCATTCTTGGTGATTCCAACAGAACCGTAAGATTCGGTGATGGCCGCGCTGACGAGCAAGTCGGTGGACGCGCTGCCTTCCGCGACGTTGAAGACAGCGATCTGCCCCCCGCCATCGCCGCGCAGGTTGACGCGTCCTGAAATCGTGGCGGTTGCGT
>CAZREM010000027.1:0-41976 GCA_964599325.1 uncultured Verrucomicrobiales bacterium
GCCGCGAGTTCAACGCGCCATGCCCACTCAACCATCAATCCAGAAGTCGGAGCGCGCCCTCGGTCAGGCGTAGGATGACTTCGACGTTGTGTAGAAAAAAGCCATGAAGATCGCTGTCCCATTATTACTACTCTCTTTTCAGGGGCTCCTCCTCGCGGACGAGAGACCACTGAAAGATCATTGCACAAGAATTGGGATTTCCGGACGGATTATCGATGCCGTAACCGGAAAGCCGGTCGAAGGAGCGAAGGTCTGGTTTCAGTATCAGTTCATGACCTCCGGGCTTGCAATGCGATTTCCAGGAGAGGCTGTGACGGATGCTAATGGGCGATTCCAAGTTCCCAGTGAATTTACCAAGAGCAAATATTTATATGGTGTGACTGATGACCCTTCCGATCCAGCAGCGTGGAAGCCTGATGTTCCAGTGAAGATCCAAGTCGATCACCCCAATTACAAAGTGTTCCGGTTCGATTTTCCGACCAAGAAGCAAAATCGAAAGGTTCCTTACCTCAGGCAGACTTATCCGATATTCAAAGATGGCGCTGACTACAAGATTGAGCCAAACTAAGAGCCGCTTCCACTAATTAAGAGACCCAACAAGCCAGCTCATCCAACGGCGGGCAACGTCCTTCTTTGAATTCGGGCTTCCCTCTCCGCCGTGGATGGCCTATACGTTAGGCATCATGCGCACCGTCTTACTCTTCGCCATGTTAGTTTTGGGGACACAGATTTATGCCGACTCGCCGGAATTGCGGATTCCGGGCAGCGTGTCTCCCAAGCTCGACCGTGAGCTTGTCCTTATATCCAAGCCAGACGAACCGGACGAGCCACACGCCATCAGCATCGCAATCCGTCATGCGACGTCACACAAGCTGATTGCCTCCGACACTTTCATTCCATTCGGCGTCATCACAGAAGTCGCACCTTGCATGAGAGTCGCTTGGAGTCCCACCGGGGACTATGTTGCGCTTAATCTTCGCGATACGCGCCACACAACTAATACCTTCATATACCGCGTCACCAAGTCAGGTCTTGTTCGCATGGAGATTCCATTTTATTGGTCTGAGGCACAGACGCTTTTGGGCGCGGATGCCGACTTTCGCGGCGGCGTTGAGATACCGCTCCGATGGAGCACCGATCAAACTCTGATCGTTCAGTCGAGGGGCGGTCTTCGCGATCAGACTGAGTTCGACTTGCTTCTCACCATTGCGTTGACGGGTTCCAAGGCTTCAATTCAATCTGTCACACTCAACAAATGAGGCCTAACGAGCGCATGCAGGTAACCCTCACCCGTCCGCGCTTCGCGCTTCCGGCGTCTGTCACGCCTCCTGCTTCCGCAGGAGCCGCGCCAGCCATTCGTGAGGGCACCTGATGCGGGACGTTAGCTAAAAAATGAATCCGCCTCCTCAGATTACTCCAAAGCCCAAGAGATTCGGCATTTACATCGCAATGCTTTTCGGGCTCTGCGCCCTCAACATCTTCGGAATACTGAATACGGCGGAATCCTCCGTGCCAGTAATTCGAGAATTGACTCCGTTGCGGATGGTCGCCTTTGGGATCGCTTCCATGTGCTTTGGAACGGCAGGGATTCTTTTCCTGAAGCGGAACAGATTGGGCCGACCTCTGGTGATCTTAGGTCTCCTCGCGCACTTCGCATACATGCTGCTTTTCAACATCAAGAATCTTCTGCATGACGGACCACCCGTGTCGCTAGCGATTGGAGGCATGCTGTTTGGTATGGTGATCTTTTTGGGCATCTTTGCGGTATTTGGAGCAATTCCATTCACGCGTAAATTCTCAGACCAACTCAAACAAAACAAAGAAGCTAACAAGCCATGCGAGGCAACCGGCGATAACGTCCCTAGTTGAATCGGAGCTTGATCCGCCGGTGCCTCCACATCTAACGTTCGGCCAAGAATCCCAACCACATGAAGATGATTCACCAATCGAAGCGGCACATCAAAGCTGCGTGTGTGGCGTTCATGTTGGCACTTCTCCTATGGACGATCCAATACTGGCTCACATACATGGGTCCGTCTGCCATCGCCAAAGCTGACGACGGACGATTCTTGATTGGGAGCGGCGTTGTGCTGGTGATGACCACGGTAGTTCTTGCGCTGATCTTTTTGCCCGCGATATTTTTTGGTGCTGTCTCAAGACATCTTTTGAGCCTCTCAAGATGGATCGAACTACCTATGGCCTTGATCTGCGCTTCGGGGTTCAGCGTAGCCATATCAATTTGGTATGCGAAGGCGTTGACGACAAGTCCAACGCCGACTGTGGTAGAGAATCTCAAAGGATTCGGAATCTATCTCGCCTTGCCGCTGACCATTTATTGGTATTTCACCCGCATATGGAAACAACCCGACGAACAAGGATGTGTCATTGATTGACACCCGCCGAGCCAGGCCGCCATCACCGCCGCCAAAGTCATTGGGTTGAACAGTGTCGGCTCGGACTTCTTGACCGAGGTAACTTGTTTCTAACCACATCGACAATGAAGATGAAAACTACTTTAATCGCCCTGGTTCTCAGTGGTGTTGTCACCTTGTTCGCCTCCGCTGCGAACAGTGCGACCGCTCCTTGTTGTGACTGCCATGTGAAGGGTAATTGCGACTGCGCCATCTGCTCTAGCTGCAAATAGTTGAGCGTTCCACGGTGCCCGCTGGCATGTGCTGGCGGGCACCGTTATTTTCACTTCGACACCCAAATCAGCCATGCTGCCCGTGCATTGCCCCAGCACCACCGTCTCATGACGCTGCCGTGGCTTGGCGCCCCTCAAATCGAGCCTTCACGCCGCATGATTCGACAGCAATCTGACTCATAGTCGAATCAAGCTTTCATCACTCTGCTGTTTGTGGTAAGTGGTGATTCACTAGAACAAATGAACGATGTGACCATGTTAAGTCAAATCGGCCTATTATCCATCTTGGGAGGGGGTGGATGCTGGCAGTGCATCTGTATCGCTCAAAACCGCCGAATCAGGGACACATGGATTAAGCGAGCGGGCGCTATCAATGCTGCGTGGCGAAGCGTGTCATCCCACGCATCAATAATTCTAAAGATTTCCGCTAAATGTTTCTGCCAAGCGATTTACCGAATTTCGACTTGCATGTTTGCCACTGAACTGATGGACTGATAGTGTAAGATAGCAATAAAAAATATGAGCATCAACCGTCATCAAGTGCTAGGGCTGATTTTTTTTAATCTAGGTGTTTTCTTCGCGACTGCTGCATATTTACCGCGTGCTGGATCCTATGGCTATAGTGACATCATCACTAAGTTCATCAACGCGCGACAACATTGGGACATTGCATTGGCGGCTACCCTGGGTAGCGGCCTTGTTTCTTCAGGTGTGTTGCTGTTGCGATGTGACGGCAGACGCAGTCACTGCGAATGAATGTCCATTTTGGAAAAAATGATCGCCAAAATCAAATGCTCTAACTGCGGTGCAGAGATGTCTAACCTCAACATGACTTGGGGCAAAAAGCAGCTCTGGTTCATTGTGCCAATGATGTTCGTTGGTTTCTTGCCGATGATGAAACTGTTCTGGTTTAAGGGCGATGCCACCAAGGACCTAGAGATTTCGCAAGTGCAGAAGCGATTCAACGACCGTTCACTGGAGATTGTCGGCTTGTTGACCAACCGTGGCGACACCAAGTTCTCTAGTGTCACGATTGAAGCTGAATTTTTTGATGCCGCGGGAAATTTTATCGATGAGCAGAGTCAGTATCTGCAATCCGACGTTGCAGGCGGGGCGCAAGAGCATTTCAAGATCACCATGAGAAATCCACCGGCTCAAGCCAATGCTGCGGACACGAAAATGATCGTGAAGGTGACTGGTGGACATTCGATGCCCTTTTGAGATGGCCATGTTAAAATCAAATTCTTTCAGGCCATGGTGGGAATGAAAACACGAATCGTGGCATTGGTCGCGATCGCTGCCAGTGGTTGTCAATATGACCCTCACGCGGGCAAATACACCACTTACGCGCCATCGACCGAGGAAATCACCGGTGACTACGAGCTGGAAAATGTTTTCATGGAGACATACGCCTCTGGCATTGGCGAAAAAGTTGCCAAGCTAGCCACGCCTCCAATGATTCGACTTCTCGCCGATGGGAACTTCATCGCTGAACAATTTCCGTATTTTTCCGAGACGAGCGGTCAATTCGACTACAAGTTCGAGGGCTTCAGAACCGTGCATGGCAAGTGGACGCCGACAACGGTCGGAAGCATTGGCGATGGATCGGGAACCACCAAATCACATTACGGAATTGTCGTGGATGGGATGCCAACGCATCTTGCTTATTTTGGATTTACGGGTGTCTCGAAGGTGGAGGGCTTGATCATTGGCTTTGGCGACCCTGATGCGGGGGATGCCATCATGTTCAAAAAGAAGATCGGCTCTGTGTCAGCGCATCCATGAGATGGTGTTGATGTGGGAATAGAGCCTGGCTGGCATGGTGAAGCGCGGTTCCTGTGAGGCGATCGATCACATGATGCCATCACATGGCTGAAGGCGAGCGGAGGAGTGGTGTTGGGCCAAGTCCGTAATGCGTCGGTAAAAGATCGGACTGACGCCGAGTTCGAAAGACAAAGCGGAAAGCGGCTCAAAGCCAGCGCGTCAGGGGCAGTTTTTTGACTTGCTCGTGACGCGCTGTTTTGTTTAGTGTCTTGATGAACAACGTTATTCTTGTGCATCAGGTCATGCATGGGTGCAAGTTGTCGATGATTCCATGGTTTCCAAACACGCGATTACACGATGTCACAGCGTCAAATTTCACCGGAGCGACAAGGGTTTTACTACTTTGGCATGGTGCTGATGGGGATCGGCGTTTTGATGTTTTTGTCCACCTTTGTCAGTTTTTTCGTTCATTTTGGGGATTTCCATGACTTTGAAAACCGGGCAAAGACGGGAGGGATCACGGCCTTGGGTGGGATGATTTTCATGGTGATTGGACAAATGCTGATGACCTTGGGTCGTGCGGGGCTGGCGGGCAGCGGACTCAAGCTGGATCCACAAGAGGCGCGGCGCGATCTGGAGCCGTGGTCGCGGATGTCGGGCGGGATGCTCAAAGATACGCTCGATGAAGCGGGCGTGGATCTATCAAGTCACGCGGAGGGCATTCCATTTGATGAGCAATTGCGCCGCTTGGAATCGTTGAAACAGGAAGGCCTGTTGACTCCGGAAGAGCACGCGGCGGCTCGTGCGCGGATTTTGCAGCGATTGTGACGCAATGATCGCGCCACGCGTGTTCTGGGCGAATAGCGAATGCGTTCACGCTGGCTTGCCGGTGGGAGATGGCTTAATCGGTGACTCTGAGGCGAAAGAAGTGTTTGTTGCTGGCGGGCGTTGGCATGGAAGCCTGGATCAGTTGTTGCGTGCCGTTGTCGCTGATGATTTGTGTGGTCAATCCCGCGCTGCTCCAGGAGTTGGGAGACAGGGAATTGCTCCACTCGACGATGAAGTTCAGTCCGGCGCTGCTCGCGGTGGTTGCGCGGCGGTAGCGAAATTGCAAGGAGTTGCCATTTTTCACCATGGAAGAAGTAAGCTGCGTGCTCGCGAAGGGATGCTGATCCGTCGCGAACTCCAGCAAATTGGTTTCGCCATCGCCATCGGCATCCGCATTGTTAGCGGCGCTGCCCGCATTGGCGGACGTGCCAAAAAAAGCCAAGCGCCATTGCTCTTGCGCAGTCGCCAGTCGCACCGCCACATCATTTCCATCGCCCGCCGTGTAAGAAATGATCCACATGTAGCCTGACTGCGTGAATGCACTGCCTTCGGGCAGGCCATTGAAGACACCAGAAATCGCACCTGAACTCGTTTTATTGAGGATCGTGAAACTCGAACCGGGATTCAGTTTAGCAACCGCACTGAGATCGAGCGTTCCATTCAGACTGACCGCTCCGCTGGTGGTGAATTGATCGTATTGCGCGCCTGCTTGGGTGCCATTGATGCGAATTTCGTAGCGTCCACCCGCTGCCATGGTTAATCCGCCGCTACTCTGAGGCGAGCCCTGGGGGGCAAACGTGCCATTGCTGACACTGATGGGGCTGCTGAGAAGGCTGGACACAATCAGCCGTCCGGCGTTGATCGTTGTTGCGCCGGTGTAAGTGTGGCCACTACCGGCGAGAGTCCACGTGCCCGAGCCCCATTTTTCGAGCCCCACGGCGTTGCTGGCGTTCTTCAGAGCACCAGTGAAAAACCCCGTGGCCGAGCCATCGAGTTGCAGGGTTCGTCCAGACACCGCTGGCGAAAATTGTCCGCTAAGAGTGAGCGAACCGGAATCAACGCGAACGCGTGTGCTGCCACCTCCGCTCATTAGCGAAAAATTTCCAGCAATTGTGTTGTTTCCGGCTTCATTGATGATGGCAGGATCGGTGGTGCTAGCATTGCTGGTGATGTAATTGATGCCAGTGGGCAAGCTGATATTTCCAGCACTGCCATCGAGAATCAACCGGCAGACGCCATTGGTGCCGTTGGTCATCGTCACTGTTTTGGGACCCGCACCGAGGGAGTCGGAGCGGGTGACGCGCAGTCCACCACTATTTACCGTGATGGCGCCGGTGAAGGAATTGGCTCCGGTGAGTGTGGTGATGGCCGTGGCAGTGCCGCCGCTGGCTTGGCCTAGCTCAAGCGAGCCTGTCCCGCTGATTGCATTGGGCACGATCAACGCCGTGTCGCTGCGGTTAAAGCGCAGGATGCCGTTATTGATCACAGCGCCGGAGCCTAGTTTGCCATTGCTGGTGTTGGCACCGACTTGGAGAGTCCCAGCGTTGATGGTGGTCGTGCCGCTGTAAGTGTTGTTGCCTGTCAGCACCAGCGTGCCAGAGCCCGACTTGGTGAGCGGTAGGGCAGCGGTCGAGCCGTTGGAGATGACGCCAGAGACATCGATGTTGCCAGCGCCCGTGAGTTCCAGCGTGCGAGCGGTGAACGTGGCGGTGATGCCTCCCGCGCCAATCGTTAGTTTGCCGGCATCTGAGGCGATGATGCTTCCACCTGCCCCACTGGTGAGTTGAATAACGCCATTGATGCTGTTATTGCCACTGACGTTGCGCAAAATGCCATTGTTACTGCCAAAACCGAGGCCGCTGATGGCGATGGTCGGGTTGTTCAGCGTGATGCCGCCGGTGAGTTGGAGCTGTGCCCCCATGTGCGTGCCGGTGGTGTCGCCCGCGAGGACGGTGATGGCGCCGCTGCCCAGTGATGTGCTGTCGTTGATCACCAATGTGCCGCCCACAGTGCCTTGATTGGTGCTCACTCCAATGGTGGTGCCACCGCTAAAGCTGTTCGCGGTTCCGGTGAGTTTCCAAGTGCCAGTGCCCCGCTTCACCAGCGCCCCGGCCCCAGGGAGATCGTAATTGAGTTCACCATCGCCAGCGCCGCTGAGCGTCAGGGTTCCGCCCTCACTGGCCAGTGCTCTGCCGTAATCGTAGCGATAACCCAAGGTGAATTCAGCACCTGCAGTGGCGGAATCAAGCGTGGCTCCCGCAGCTCCGATGGTGAAAAGCCGACCAGCTCCAGCTGAAGTTTTATCATTGCTCGGCCCCGTGTGCTGCAAGGTGCCGCCGTCGATGATGTTTTCACTGGCTTGCACGCCCATGTAGCGCAAGGTGCCATCCCAGCCCCAGTTGCCGGTGAACGATAACACACCGCCGCCTTGGATCGTGGTTTGGCCGGCGCCGGAGTTCATGTAAAGGCGACCTCCGGGCGCAATCGCCAATGTGCCAGCGTTAATGGTCAAAGGGCCACTGAAGGCATTAGCCGCCTTCAGCGTGACCGTGCCAGCGCCGTTTTTGGTGAGACCGCTTGTGCCGCTGAGTAACGATTCGATCACGACCGCGACGCTGCTCGCGGCGGTGAAAGTGGGCGACGAACCGGTCAAGGCGAGTCCCGCGCCGGTGATGGTGTAGCCCGAGGCATTAAACGTCATGTCATTGGTGCTGACCCCATCTGCGACCGTGACTGTGCCGGACGTGCCGGCAAATGTCGCCGCATCGTTGCCACCATTGCGCCATCGCGTCGCAGCGCCACTCCAGTTCAGCGTGCTGAGATCCCAGTCGCCCGTGCCGCCCTTCCAAGTGAAGGCAAACGCCGTGCCGGGATGCGTGTCGGCATTGTATTCTGCGAGATTGTTGGTGCCATCGGCGTCCCAATCGCCCGTGGCAGTTTGGCTCAACCCGTTGAAATAGAATTGCTCCCAGTCGTCGGGCATGCCGTCGTTATCGGAGTCGGTCACGATGCCCATGTCCCAGCGCATCGCGGCGACCATTTTGATGTGGCGCACTCGATTAGTGGTGCTGTCCTCGGTGTCATAGTTCAGACCATAGGGCCAGAAATGAGCGGTATCGGCATTGAGCACTGCCCCGGCGCCATCAAAAATGGACAATCGAGCCAAGGCGCGGGTCCCTGTCCAGCGGTTGGTGCTGGTGTTGCGTTTGCTGTTCCACGCCGTGTATGTGCCAATTCCTAGCGTATGACTGATTTCATGCAGAGCCACGCGCGTGTTGATGCTGCCGCCGAAGTCGATCCAGCCGCTGTAACTTCCTTGCGCGGTTGGAACGCCGGAATTGTAATTGGCGGTTAGATTCTTGGCAAAATAGCCGTTCGCATTGTAAAGCGCGACCGCTGCGTCCATGGCCGCCACGATCGCTGCACGTTTGTCAGCAGGCCAAGAAGCATTGTTGCTGGCAAGCTGGTAAGATAGTGCTTGGCAGAATGTAGCGCTGAGCCTGAACGTCACGAGCCCAATCACAAGCAACCTCAGGCGCATGAGGCGCGAATAACGGGCAGCAGCGTTCATATGAAAAAGTGAATAAAGTTCATGCAGATTGCAATGTCGAATAAGTGACGTCGCTGTGTGTTTGGCAAGGATTTCTTCTGGCATGGTGATGCCGTTGTTGGCGAGAAACTTCAGTTGGCGATGGAGGTGTCATTACTGAACAATCGGTTTAATCGCTTGGCTTCTCGATCCAAAATGATAAATACGGAGCAACGAATGCCATGAACACAGACACGCGGATGGAAGGCATGATTTCTGCATTAGAGCGCACGACACATGTCAGCGGTGGAGCGGGTGATACCAGCGTCACGACTCAGCACGTGGCTATTTTTGATCTTTCGGGCCAGAGAGTGTTGTTGATGGGGAAGGTGCCCCCCATGATTAGCGATGGCGATCGCGTTCGGGTGGTCGGGCAGCGTGCGCCAGGTCAGTTCACGGCGATTGCCTGCAAGAATATCAGCACGGGCTGGGCGACAACTCACAAGGCGCAAGGATGTGCGGCCACGGCCTTAATCGGCGTCATCCTGCTGAGCATTGGGCTGTGCGTTGTGGTTCCCGTGTTTTTTTTCGTGCCCCTGCTTTTTTTGTATTTGCTGATGCGGTTGCTGCGTTATGATGATCGAATCAAGAAAGCTCATTTGCTGCTAGAAGCCTGAAGCTGCAGATCGGCAAACTGCAACATCGCCAGCCAATCTTCACGGGTGACGGCATGTTTTCCCGCATGCATGTAGTAGCCGATGCGACTGCTCACCAATCGACCCGCGCTCGGCCAGTGCGCTTCCGCCAGTCCATCCGTGCCGAGCAACCGGTAAACCGGATCAGCGCCGCGCGCGCCGAGAAATTCGCCTTCGGGATCCGACCACAGGTCTTCGCTGCCGCTGTTGATCAGAACGGGCCGCGGAGCCAGGAGCGCGATGAGCTGATGCTGGTCAATCGGCAATGCGGCCTCGTTGTTGGCATATTGACGAAAGTTGCCACAAAACCAGCGCCCGAGTTTGCCAGCGAGGTTGGAGCAGGTTTCGCCTGCGATGCGTTTGTGCAACGCCGCCCCGCCCGCGCCGGAGAGGTTGGAAACCACGAGAGCGAACCTTTCATCCTGTGCCGCAGCCCACAAGGCGGTTTTGCCCAGACGACTGAAACCGATTACCGCCACGCGCTGCGCGTTGATACGCGGCTCGGTCTCAAAGTAATCTAGGGCACGGCTGTATGCCCAAGCCCAAGCACCGATGCACCCCCAATCTCCGGATTCCGGAACTGGGCCCATGCCACGCGGACCTTCGCGCCAGCGGCCATCCGCATCGGGCTCGATCTCGCCATAAGCCGCGGTGGCAACGCCGTAACCGCGAGACAAAGCTAGGTCGATTTGCCACATTTCTTGGTGAATCCCGCGACTAGACGCGACGGGTTGGTTATCGACCAAGCGATTGGAGTGAAGCCCCATGGCGAAGTGGCTAGGCACGGGAATGTCTGGTTCATCGGTGATCGTGTAGTTGCCATCAAAATTCCATCCCAGAAACAGCGGCACTGGACCCGTGACATGATTGGGCAAATAGATCAGCATTTCCATTTGTCGTCCCGATTCTGTGCCTTCAAATAAAACGCCAACACGCAGGCGGGTCGCTTTGCCATCACGCGCGTTCATTTTTTCCTCGCGCACCACAAAACGCAACGATGCTGGACGACCCAATCGGGTTTTCCCGTATTCGTTTTTTTCGAATAATTCCAGAAGCTCGGGGCGTCGCTTTTCGCGCCAGGTTTGGGCATTTTCCACACGTGTGCCGTCTTCGCATCGCAAGGGGTCGGGCAGAGTGTAAGGAGGAATCGCGGCTGTTTGCGCCGTCGCGAGCCCGAGGAGAGGCCGCATGACAAGCGGCATCAGCGGCCTCAGCCATAGGCGGGGAAGGTGGAGGTCGTTTAACAGAGTCATTGACAGGCAGCGATCTTAGAAGCTGCTTGGCGAATCGCAAGAAGTTAGACGACGAGCTAGCTGCGGTGGGCTATCGCGCTGGTGGTTTGAGCGTAACAACGACTCCGGGATGGTCATTGCTCAAAAAAAACCACCCCACCGCTAGTGCGCAGTGGAGTGGCATGGCTGCATGGACCGACCGCATCACTGGTCGATCCGCTGTGATCATGGGGTTGGCAAGGTCAACACCAAGCGTGCAAAGATTTTATTCTGCGCGGTAGGTAGCGTGTAAGAAATGGTGGTGGCGTCGTTCACCGTTGGCGTTGCGACTGTCCAAGTCACGAGGTCCTCAGATGTTTCGATGCCGTAAGTGACATCGCCATTGGTCACGGCCAATTCGCGTTTTGTGAACGAAACGGTGTTGTTCGCGAAGCTGCCAGCTGCGCCATCTGATCCAGCGGGATTCAGGTTCAACGCGTATTCCACCAAATTCTGAATCCCATCGGCATCGGAATCGCCATTGGATCCACCTGTCACGTTGTTTTCCGCTGCCCAGCCTGCGAACCCTGCCAGTCCCGTGGTGACGGACAGCACGCCCGTGCCACTGAAGTAGGTGTCATTGATATGAGTCGCGCCAGAGCCTGTTGCTCCGTAGGTGCCAGCTGCTTTTTGTGCACCTGCGATGAAAAGCTTATCGACAACTTCGGTGCCGGTTAAATTAACCTTGCCGCCGGTGATCACCAAGCTTGCGGTGTCCGATAGCGATGTGCCGTTCACCCCCAAAACGCCCGCTTGCACGGTGGTATTGCCAGTGTAGGTGTTCACGCCAGTAAAGTTTTGCGTGCCCGCGCCGGATTTTGTCAGCGTCGTGCCCACCTGAGCTTCCGCGACCACTCCTGAGTATGTCGCGGTCATGCCCGCAGAGGGATTAATCGTCAGCGCCGTGATGTCGCCATAGCCTGCACTGAAAACAGTTGTCAGATTCACACTACCGCTGAAACCGCCGAAGGACGGTGTGGTGTAACCCGTGATGACATATGTGCCAGCACCGGAGGTGTCGATGACCCCGCTTTGCACAGCCAAGTTGTTCGCCAGAACGATTGTTCCAGCGTTGCACTTCAGCGAGCCGCTAAAGGTGTTTGCCGCACTGAGAATCAAAGTGCCGTTGCCTTGCTTGTTGATGCCGTTGTTGCCGGTCGCTGCGCCATTGCTGACAACACCAGCAAGCTCTGCCGAGTCACCACCGGCACCCGCATTGACAGTGATGGTGCGTTGAGCATTGAAGTTGTTGATACCGATCGGATTCAAGACCGTAACCTTGGCGTTCGCGGTCGCCGAACCCAAAACGAAGTTTCCTCCCAAGGCATTGCTGCCAGCGGCTAAGTTGATCAAACGCGCATCACCAAACAGATTCACGGTCAAATCGCCGCCTTTTGCGGCAAATCCACCATTGCCTGCAACGAGCGCGTTGTTATTACCAAGGCTTCTGGTTAAAGTGCCTCTGGCCTCAATCACGCTGTTGTTTGCAAGTGTGAGAGCTCCAGATCCTAATGAGTTGTTGGCAAGGTCGCCCACAGCAAGAACACCGCCATTCACGGTTGTGGCGCCGGTGAATCCGCTGTTATTACCTGCGAGGGTGAGCGTGCCCGCGCCGTTTTTCACCAATGTGCCAGTGCCGCTGATATTACCGCCCAAGCTCGCGTTTGCCGCGGTGCCAGTGGTGAGCGTGGCGGAACCGAGAATGATGTTGCCACCTGAGCTACCGCCGCCGCTGAGGTTGGAGATGGTTTGGCTGTTGCCGTTCAGATCCAAGGCTGCTCCAGCAGCGTCCGCCAATGTGACAGATGAAGTCGTGGTGAATGATGTCGTGCTGTTGGCCTTGAGCGTCCCGCCATTGATCAAAGTCGCTCCGGTGTAAGTGCTTGCGCCAATGGCCAAAGTGCCTGCGCCTTCTTTGGTCAAACCAAAGCCTGTTCCCGAGACACCACCGACGCTAAGGGTGCTGCCGTTGACGGTGATTTGACGGCTCGCGCTCATTGCCACGGCTCCGGCTCCAAGATTAAGATCATTGCTGCCCGTGAATGTGAAATCGCCATTCCAAGCTTGTGTCACTGGGCTGCTGCTGGTGACAGCTGAGCCGCTGGTGTTATCAATCACCGTGCCTGCACTGATCGTCAATGCACCTGAACCAATGGCACTAGCGTTGTTGATGTTGAGTGTTCCGGCGTTTAACTGCACTCCACCGCTGAACGTGTTCGCAGTGGCAAGGGTCAGAGCCCCTGTTCCGTTTTTCACGATTCCGGTCGTGCCATTGATGGAGCCGGTGCCACTAATGGAGTAGCTGAGGCTGCTGTTATCGAAGGTAACGCCACTTGGCGACACCGCAGTGTTGAGTGCGATGTTGGTGTTGCCGGCGGCGCTGTCATCAAAAACTGGACTGTCAATCTGAGTAGAGCCTGCCTCGACATAATATGCTCCGCTTGGTTGAACACTGGTCACCCAGTTGGCAGTGCCGGTTCCACCGTTATTGGCGGTATCGATATTCCAGACGTTGCTGATGTTGCCTTTCCACTTCAGCACATCGGGCTGAACATTTGTCACAATGATTGACGTGTTATTGGTATCGTGCTGCAGATCAGCAGTCACGCGGAATGGCATGATCAGCGACAATCCAGCAAATCCATTCAATCCCCCAATGCTATTGGTGTAATCGATCAAAGTGGTGCCATTGGCAGGAGTGTTCAGCAAGCGCAGTGTGGTGGCGCCGTTCACATTCAAGTCGCCAACTGTCACAAGTGCGGCAAGGGGATTGCTCGTTGGGGTCAAAGTGAGCGTGGCACCGCCCGCGCTGCCAAGAGTCAGGCTCGAAGCATTGAAGGTCGCACTTGCGTTCGCTTGAGTGATGCTCAAGGTAGCGGAATCGCTGACTGTGAAAGAACCTGCTCCGGTCTGGGCCGTGGTCGTGGCCAAGGTGCCGCCTGTGATTGAAGTCGAGCCGCTGTAGAGATTTGCACCGCTGAGAGTAAGAGTGCCCGAGCCCGTTTTGGTGAGTCCGAGTCCGCCTGAGCCGCTGCCATTGGAAATCACACCCGTGAACGTTCCGGCACCGACCGAGATCGTAGCCGCATTAGTCGCATGGGAGTTGGTAACGGTTCCCGCGCCGTTGAGCGTGCCGAGATTCACAGTCACTCCATCGATTTCAAGAGTGTTGCCAGCAGCCGGCGTCCATGTTGCAGCGGAGCTGCCTGCGGTTGCGCTGGTGAGGCGAAGGTTGCGATTGCCACTCGCACCATTGATGCTAATGGTTCCTGAGAAACTAGAGTTGTTACCAGATAAGTTGGTGCGGTGAGAGGTGGATGTGCCGCGATACACCAGCGTGCCAGATCCAGTCAGCGGACCAGAAATGTTGGTATTAGCGGTGGAACTGCCGGAGGATGTCCAAGTGGTGGTGCCAGCAAGAGCGATTTCTCCAGAGAAATTTGAGAAATAGCCAAAACCTGCGGCATTGTTAACCGACGACGTGCCACTGAATGATACTTTGCCAGATTGCTCAAGGCGATTGGTGCCACTGGCTCCCGATGAGTTGATCTGAAAGGTGCCACCGTTGATATTGATGGCCGCTGCTGAACTGACGGCGAGACCGCTGCCGGGTGCGCTATTGATGCCAAACACCAGCTGCTTGCCGGAGGCGAGGTTCAAGGTCACATTGCTGTTAAGAGTCGTGGTTCTGCTGGATCCGGATTGGAATTCACTGATGTCGTTGCTGAGGTTAAACGTTCCATTATTGATGGTTCGACCAGATGTGAAGCGCATGGTGCCCGCACCAGATGCGCCGACGCTGAAGCCACCCATGTCGAAGGCAAGGCCACTGCTGCCTGAATCAAATAGCAAGTCCTGCGCGGCGGAGCTATTACCGATGACGAAAGACTGATTGGCTCCAAGTGACGTGGCACTCAGAATACTCAAACCAGCATTCGTTGAAGCAATGTCGATGCCAGCACTGCCAATGGTGAGAGTGCTGCCTGCGGTGATGGACACCAGACCGGTCGGGTTAGTGAGCTTGATTCCCTGCCAAGAAGTGTTGGCGCCGAGACCCACGCTGTTGGCGGCAGTGACGGTGTTGTTCCAAACAGCCACATCGGAAGCGCCGGGGACGGTGCCGCCAGTCCAGCTTGTGCCGAGGTTGAGAGCGTTGGTGTTGTTCGCTTTGACGATTTCAGCAGCTTGTGCGTGAAATTGTAGTAACAAAGCACCTGCGGTGACAAAGTTTACAAGTTTTTTGGTTTTCATAGGATTTTGATTTATTTTTGATGATCAACGATGAATTGAGCCGCATGGCAGCGTGATTCATTGCGATTAAGTTATGATTTTCCCATGATTCGTCATCATTGCATTTGGATTACAGGGTAATAGCCCAAACGCATTATTCGGCTGTCGCTTCCCGGCAACTGCTCGCGTTGCAGCGGGGGCGGTGTGGCTATATCAGCGACGCTCCGAGCCAATCTAAGGCACGCTGACCCGCAGACGAATAAATTTGGCCCCGGTTGCGATCGGGATGCTCGAGCGCCAGCGGACACGATTCGCGGCATCGGTGCCGGACTGTGCCGTGCTTGTCACGCCGTTGCTGCTCCAGTTCTGCAAATCGGTGCTCCATTCGATTTGATAAACCAGGCTCGGGTCCGCGTTTGCCGCGAGGCGTGAGTGATCGAAAACGAGAGTCTCATCCACACGTTGCAACGACTCGCTCGGTGGCGAGGTCGAGAGTGGTGAACTGCCCGTGGCGTATTCGAGCAAATTGACAATGCCGTCTCCGTCGGGGTCGGCAAGGTTGGCAGCGATCGCGGCATTGTCGCGACGTGAAAAATATTGTTGGCGCCACGACTCCACGGGCGTGATGACCTCCAGCGTGGTGGTGCGGCGCGTTTCGGCGAGGGTGTTTTGCGCGGCTAACGCAATCGTGTAGATGCCGGGAACTGGGGCTTGGATGCCGGTGCTGGCGCTGGCGGGAGTGGAGAAAACTAGCTCCGCCGGGCCTGAAATTTGCTGCCAGTTTAAGCTGTCGGCATTGCTAGTCGTCGCCGCAAACTGATGTTGTCCGGTCGTTGTGATCAACGGCGCAGGCGAGCTTAGAGCAACGCTGGGAGCGATGTGACCGCGGTAAGCGATTGTCAGCAGCGGACGTTGTTCGACGTCTGCGCTATCATCGGAGCTGATGCGAGCAATCGCATTCGTGCTGCCGGTCTCGGTGCTGGGAGAACGCATCAATAAATTGAGTGACTGCTGGGATTGATGGGCGGTGCGCGCCAGATTGACCAAGGCACTGGACGACGGGAATCGCAAGTTCCGACCGCTGACTGAGGCATCAAATCCTGTGACGCTGGAAAGTGTGGGCGTCGTGTAGTCGCCACCGTTCGAATTCCAAAGATCCGCCGTGGTCGTGCCACCGGTGCGAGATTTCCACGTGGCACCGGTGCCAGCGCCATTGCTTGCGCTGCTGCCATCGCCACTGCCCTCGGTGGGAGTGCTCAGTAGTTGATGCAAGGTCAAAGCACCAACATTGCCGGTGCCTTTGGTGGCATCCGTCCAGAAATCCAAGCTAACGTCTTCGATTGTCGCATCGTTATCCAATGCACTGAGATCGAACGATAACAATCCCCGCATGGGCTGGCTATTCCAACGCCCCACAATGAAATGATCTCGATCACCAGAGTTCCAGTCCGGGCTATCACCGCGAATGAATGTCGCGATGTGTTGGTAAGCATCGAAACTCTGGCGAAACGTGGTGACCAAGGCTGCGTCGATTGCCACGGGAACCAGGGCTGTGGTATTCGTGCCATCGACCGTTGCCATGCATTGTAATTGGTAACTGCCCTGTTGCGAAAAACGCGCCCATGTGGTGGCGGCGGTGGGGTCGTCAAAGGTCACGTCGCCTGGTCCGCTGAATTTGCTCCATTGCACGGTGGGTTGCAAGGTAGGGTCGCTGCTACTAATCTGAGCGGAGACGCGCAGGGCGTCGCTGACAGAGGAGAGGGTTACACCAGACGCATTGGGCGAGGTGATGTTGACGGACGCTGTCGCCCGCGGCTCAAAGAATCGCACGTAATCAAACAAAGCCACTGCGGGCAATTGGGTGTCGTCAACAGCGGTGGTGCCCCCCAGTGGGGCGGCGATGGAGGTGAGCCAGACATTGACATCATTGTGCGGAAACTGACGCGCATCAATGCTTTGCACCAAGGTTCCATCGTAAAAATAACGAACCACTGTGGGGGTGAATTCGCAGCCAAAGACGTGATAGCTGGCGCTAAGTGACGCCGTGGTCACGGACTTTGAACCATATGTCACGTGTGGAGCTGGCAAGTGACGGTGCAAGTTGACCCCGTATTTCAGCGGAGTGACCGAGTCGTTTTCGATCACATCGAGTTCGATCGCGACGGTGTCAGTCGCAGGTCGGTTGGCCTTCATCATCCAAAACGAGGTGTGCCATCCCGCTCCTGGTGGAACCTTCATGCGCGCTTCATAGTATCCGTAGCGCATCAAGCGCTTGCTGATGACGCCGCCGGCACTATAGTTGAAACTGCCAGTGACCTCTTTTTTCAACAACAGCCGCAATTGCCCATCAGCAACGGCGACGTTTGCCGCTTTTTGCACACTCCAATAGCGGTTATCGAGCCGATAATTCCATTTGCTGCTATCGAGGGCCGTGCCATTGAATTCGTCCGACCATGCCAGTTTGTGATCGACAATGCCAGCACCGGCGATTGGTTGAGCGTTTCCACTGGCAGGATCGATGTCCTGTGCATGTGAGTGGAGTGAAACGATGCACAACCACAGCGGAGTCCACAGCAGCGGTGTCAACCAATGGCGATGGGTCATGCTGATGTTCATGTGAGCTAACACTGATTCACGCGGAGAGCATTCAGCAATGAAAAATCGCGTCATGGATGAAAAATATTTCATGAAAATCCGCACCGGACGAAAAATCAGCAAAAAAAGTCAGGTTGCAGCAGGGGAGCGAGCGTGCTAATGTTGGTGTCCGTCTATTGAAGATTGTGACGTGGAACTGATGCCTCAAATGTTGATTGCGTGTGTTTACTGGTTGGTTGGCTTGATGGCGATGATGAACGCCGGAGCGATTGAGCCGCTGACTCGTTTGCCTGATTGTCGATTAATCGCGGCGGAGTGGAACGATGGTGATAGCTTTGAGATTCGGACTGCCGACGGCGCGCAGCATCTGATTCGGCTCTATGGTGCGGATTGCTTGGAGTGGCATGTGAATCATGACAACGATGCACGGCGTTTGCGCTCGCAGCGGCGGTATTTTGGCATTGCCGAATGCGGTGCGACGGCGCAGGCCTCGATCGATGTGGCGAAGAACTATGGCAAAGCGGCCTATCTGGCAGTGCAGCGGATGCTGGAGAAACCATTCATCGTTCACACCGCATTTGCGGATGGGCGAGGCAGCGGCATGCAAAAACGCATTTACGCCTTTGTCACAACGGCCAGTGGCGAGGATCTGGCGCAATGTCTAGTGCAACTGGGTTTGGCGCGGGCGGTGGGGGTTTCGCGGGTGACCCCACAGGGGAAGAGTGCTGATGAATACCGCGCGATGCTCAGTGATTTTGAGCTACAAGCGGCCAAACGAGGGGTGGGGATTTGGGAAAAAACCAATTGGGATCTGCTTGTCCGCGAGCGTGAGAGTGAGCGCGAGGAGGAGGCGAGCCTGGCTCTCGCCACGGCCACACCGAAGCTAACTGAGGGAGCCAAGATCAATCTCAACACCGCGAGCGCGGAGGAGCTGATGCAATTGCCAGGGGTCGGCAAGGTGTTATCTGCTCGCATCATCGCGGCGCGTCCTTATCGCGATGTTTCCCAACTGCAAGCAGTGGAGGGGCTTGGTGCCGCTGCGTTGAAGCGCTTGCAGCCTCTGATCGAGTTGCCATAGACACGCATGCGGCGGACATCGATGTCTCGATCAGGCGGGCGAAAAAACACATCAACGGCGAGTGGGATCATCGACGCCGAACAAGTAATCCCAGACGGGAACGTGAAGATCAGAGCCATCGGGTTTCTTGATCGCTTTTGATCCGGGGATGATCGCCGCGTGAGCGCGTTCCGCTTGATTTTGAACATCGGCATGGCTCAACAGGCAATGACTGCCGGCATAGGGCGGAGAGCTATCTTCCACCACCACGGGGGCGCCGAATTGGGTTAAGCCCATCAGTTGCCACGAGCGATCGTAGTGATGCTGGGTCCAGCCGCCGTCGAGCACATGAGAAAAGGCGAAAATGCGTTCGATGGGCGTGGCCGAGGGCAAGCGCTGCCACGTTTCCTCTTGATCGCGTGGACCGGCAAACAGCACTACCCGCGCAACGGCTTGGTGTTTGGCGAAACGTGCCGCGGTTGTTGCGCCGTGTGAGATGCCGGAAAGCACGACCCGATCCCAGCGCACCTGTTGTTGAGGATCGAGATATTGCTGCCAATGTTCATCGGGCTGCTGCCGTGCGAGCCAGATCAGGAATTGACGCGCACGCTCCATGATCGAGTCCGCCACGGGGATAGCCACGGCAGGGCTGAAGTCGTGCCCGGTTGCGGCTTCGAGGCGAATGTTGCCTAGAAATTCGGGATCGCCCTGCGCTTGAGTGGACAATGCCTTGAACCATTCCCGTGCGTAGTGAATCTGCATGCAGTGAAAACCTTGGTTTGCCAGGTAGTGAAACAACTCCTTCGGTTCGTTCATGAGCCAAAGCACCAATTGTCCACGTTCGGCGTGGGGGCTGGCAGGATGACTAGTCGGTGCGAGGGCGGCTTGGAGGTCGGTAGCTTTGCCATCGCGTTCAAACACGAAAGAAATTTCTGGATGACTGCGGGCCAGGGGATCAATGATCGAGGCTCGCTCATGGTGGGTTTCGTGGATTTGGTGGGCCGCTCCTGGTTCAGCGCCGCAGCAGGTGATGAACGGTGCGAAGGAGCAGAGGCAGTGGGTCAGCAATCGATGGCGCATGAGCGAAACGATACGCCGTTCCGCAGGCAGATGTGTCAGCTGCGGGGAAAAATGGGCCGCGACTGCGAGGCTTGCTGTATTTTTTCAGGATTGCCAAGGCGGCGATGGCGCGGCAAGCTATCGCCAATGAAACCGTTTCGACCCAAACCCTCGGGTGGCCGAGAGGCAGAGGCGCGTCAGAACCGTCACGTGAAGTCCGTTGCTGCGGAGTCCGTTGCCGTGCCTTCGCTCGATGAGGATGATTTGTTGACCTTGTTGCAAGGAAAGTCTGATCCGTTGGTGTTGATCTTGGATTGCATACAGGACGTTCACAATCTCGGTGCGATCTTGCGCACCGCAGATGGCGCAGGCGTGACCGCGGTGGTGGCTCCGCGCGATAAGGCGGCATCGATCACTGAGACCGTGCGTCGGGTTTCCACGGGTGCGGCGGATTGGGTGCCATTTGTGCAGGTTACGAACTTGGCACGAACGATGGAAAAGCTCAAGGAAGCAGGGGTGTGGATTGTGGGGACATCGGATCGCGCGCAGAAGTCTCTTTATGAAACGGCGTTGACGGGGCCATTGGCATTGGTGATGGGCGCTGAGGGCAAGGGCATGCGGCGCTTGACAGAAGAAAACTGTGATTTTTTGGTGAAATTGCCCATGGCTGGACGGGTCGAGTGTCTCAACGTGTCGGTGGCGACGGGAATTTGTTTGTATGAAGCGGTGCGTCAGCGACAAGGGCGATGAGGGAACCGGTTTTGATTTTGTCTGACCTGCATCTCGGGCATGGGGGATCGGTTTTGACCGACGTGAGCATGCTGGAACCCATGCTGGAGGGAGCCGCTACTTTGCTGCTCAATGGCGACACGTGGCAGGAGCTGACACCGCAGTTCCGTGATCGCGCTCTGGAATTGCGGGCGGATTTGCAAGCGATGTGTCATCGGCGGGGAGTGGATCTCATCATGATGCCCGGAAATCACGATCCTGGGGAGTCGGGTCCCCGCTATGTGGAGCTTGCGCAGGGTCGGGTGGTGGTGATGCACGGGGATGGGGTTTTTATCGAGGGTGCTCCGTGGAATCGCATGGCGCTGCGCCGTCACCGCGAGTTATGGCAGTTGATTCGCTCGCATGTGTTGGACACGGTGGAGCAGCGCTTGGAGTTGGTGAATCGTGTGGCATACATTCTGGTGACACCGCATCACAATCGCAGTCGGCGTCTGTGGACCAAGGTGCTGGACGCGATTTATCCACCGCAGCGCGCGCTTTACATGTTGATTGCTTGGTGGACGATGGTGACAGAGACGGCGCGGATGGCGAGTGATTACTTTCCACGCGCTGAGGTCGTGATTTTTGGCCACTTTCACCGCGCTGGCTCATGGCTGGTGGGGAATCGAGTGATCTTGAATAGCGGGTCGTTCATGCCCCCGGGCAAAGCGATGTGGGCGTGGTGGGATGGCAAGCGATTGGGATGGGGCGAGTGCCTTCGGTGTGGCGAACAGTATGAACGCGGCGCGACCTTGGAAAGCTGGCATTGGAGGGAGTGAACGCCGCGTTCCAAGGTCGATTTTTTCTTTTCTCCTATTTCGATGTCTCCTTAATCGATGTCTCCTAAACCTAATTGTGCTGAAAAAAATGTGGAGGGATGGCTGAGCCAGTGGGAGAATGGCTGGTTCAGCTAACAGTTGCGTGGCGTTGATGTCCTGCGATCCAAGATTGAGAGCGCAGGGTGGAGCAACAAGCGGTTGGGGGGCGACTCGTGGGGGCTGTCGGGGGGAACCGCTGTTCACTCCTTGGGGGGTGGCGTTGGGAAATCAGGGCGTAGGGTGGTGTGTGTCACGCTTGTTTTTGTGACAACTCATCGACAAACAGTGCGTCATCATCGGCCACAACACTCATGTTTGCATGGCGACGGTAGCGTGTGCTTTCAGCGACAGGCACGTGGTGGGAAAGTTTCATTTGCTCATAAACCAAGCGCTCCTGTCCGAGTCCTTGACCGATTGCATTGATGCTTGCGGCGGCGATGATGGCACCTGCGATCCACAGTCCAGAACTGGCGATTCCCATCGCAAACGCGGCGATGGCCAGTGTCCACAACAGCAAGGTGGCAGCGCCGCCCAGCATGGCGAGACGACCAAAAAAGTGCATGGGACGATTGCGGTAGTTTTTCAGGAAAAACACAGTGGTCATGTCGAACAAACCGCACAGGATGCGCTTCACGCCGTATTTGCTCTTACCGAAGCGGCGTGGGTGATGCTGAACCACGAGCTCTGACGTGCGATAGCCCTCAAAGGCAGCAAGTGATGGAACCATGCGGTGCATCTCGCCATACATCGGCAATTCCTTCACCACATCGCGGCGGTAAGCTTTGAAGCCGCAATTGTGATCATGCAGATCGACTCCGGCAATTTTGCTGATGAGTGCGTTGAAGCAGCGGCTCGGCAACACCTTGTGCCAAGGGTCAAAGCGTTTTTGTTTCCAGCCGGAGACAATGTCGTAGCCTTGCTCGATGCGATCGATGAAACGTGGGATTTCGTTCGGGTCGTCCTGCAGGTCAGCATCCATGGTGAAGATGATGTCGCCTTGGGCTTTGGCATAACCGAGTGAGAGCGCGTCAGCTTTGCCCATGTTGCGACGCATGCGGAAACTCCGCACTTGCTGCGGATATTTGCGCGAGAGGCGCGTCATTTCAGCCCAAGTCCCGTCGGTGCTGCCGTCGTCAATGAAAATGACTTCCCAGTCGAGCATCAGCGATTCAGCCTGTCCGCGAATGCCATCGATGAGGGTGGAGAGTGTGGCTTCTTCGTCTTTAGCTGGAACGATGAAGCTCAACAATTGCACGTTTTTATTGGAGGTGTTTTTCATGCGTTGAATGGTATTTGAGGTTGATCTACTCATTGCGCGGCGCGTGCCAATTGTTGTGGTTTTTAAATTAGTTGTTGGTTATTAGTTGTTTTTTTATTTTTCGCATCATTTTATGAAAAGATGTTAGTTGAAAAAACGGTAAATTTTAACTGATTTCATCAAGCTGGAATGTAATAAAGTATGGGTTGTGAGTTTGACTAGGCATGTTGAAGAGCGAAAATGCGTGGTTTTTGATATTTTGTCTTTTGTGTTTTGGTGAGAAATCGATAGCGTTGCCGATGTGACGCAGATTTCGGCACAAGCAAATGAATCAGAATTAGGCGTGGAGTTCTTGCGCACCACGTTTCGGGCGATGGTTCGGGCGCGAGCCATGGAGAACAAGTTATCGAGCCTCTACAAGGCGGGTAAGATCGTGGGCGGCGTGTATTTGGGCAAGGGTCAGGAGGCGGTGAGCGGTGCGTTGGGGGCCTCGTTGGTGCCGGGGCGGGATGTGTTTGCGCCGTTGATTCGGGATCAGGCGGGTAGGACGGCGTTTGGCGAGCCGTTGGTGGATTGTGCGCGGGCCTATTTGGGGTCAGTGCTTGGTCCGATGCGCGGCAGGGATGGCAACATTCATCGCGGACGACCGCGCGAGGGCATGTTGGCGATGATCAGCCATTTGGGCAGTTCGGTGGCTGTGGTGGCGGGTAGTTTGTTGGCGAGACGTTTGCGGGGGGAGCTGACGGGCGTGGTGGGGGCAGCGTGTTTGGGGGATGGCGCGACCTCGACGGGAGCGTTTCATGAGGGCCTCAATGTGGCAGCGGTGGAGGGCTTGCCCTTGGTGTTGGTGGTGGCAAACAATCAGTATGCGTATTCGACACCAACGCGCGCGCAGTATGCCTGCGCGCATTTGGTGGATCGGGCTCTGGGGTATGGCGTGGCGGGGCATCGTGTCGATGGCACTGATTTTTTGGCGACATGCGCTGTGATGCAGCAGGCGGTGGCCGCAGCGCGTGCCGGGCAAGGCCCGCAATTGGTGGTGGCAGAGTTATTGCGTTTGGTGGGTCATGGTGAGCACGATGACGCGAGCTATGTCTCGCAGGCGGCGCGCGAGGGTGCTTTTGGGCGCGATTGCATGGTCGTGGCAGAGCAGCAGCTGTGTGAGCGGGGGATCATGACTGTCGCAGAAATTAACCACTGCCATGAGCAGGCAGCGGCGGAGGTGCAGGCGGTGGTGGCTCAGGTGCAGCAAGAGCCGGCGCCGGATCCGTATCAGGATGACTGGCGGGCTTATTCGGAGAACATTTCACAGGGAGGCGAGGCGTGAGCATGAGTGTGACCTATATTGATGCGATTCGGCAAGCACAGGCGGATTTGCTGCGTGAGGACGACCGGGTGTTTTTATATGGACAGGACATCGCGGATTTTGGTGGTGCATTTAAGGCCACCAAGGGCTTGGCGAGTGAATTTCCGGGGCGGGTGATCGATGCGCCGATCAGTGAGGACGCGATGATCGGCATGGCGATTGGTGCGGCGCTGGAGGGCATGCGTCCGATCATTGAAATGCAATTTGCCGATTTTTCCTCCATTGCTTTTAATCAAATCGTCAATCACGCTGGCACCCATTTTTTTCGGACGGGTGTGCCGGTGCCGATCACGGTGCGATTGCCCTCGGGCGGAACGGCGGGTTCTGGTCCGTTTCACAGTCAGAGCATGGAAACCATTTACGCTCACTATCCTGGATTGGTCGTGGTGACACCGGCAACGGTTGCGGATGCGTATAGTTTGTTGTTGCAGTCGGTGCGATTGGATGATCCGGTGCTGTTCTGTGAGCACAAGTTTCTGTATCGCTGGCTGAAAGCGAAAAGCCTGGTCGGTGATCATTTGCCTCTGGGGCGGGCGCGTTTGATGCGCATGGGGCGGCACGCCACGGTGGTCACCTACAGCGCGATGGTGCATGAGGCGATGCGGGCGGCGGATCGGTTGCAAGTCGAGTCGGGCTGGGAGATTGAGGTGGTGGATTTGCGCACGGTTAAGCCACTGGACATGGACACGGTGTTGGCCAGTGTGGCGCGCACGGGGCGCATCTTGGCTCTGGGTGAGGCGTTTCCGTGGGGCGGGGTGACCGCAGAAGTGGTGGCGCGGGTTGCCAAGGATGGGTTTCATTTGCTGGAAGCTCCGCCAATGCGTTTGAATGCGCGCGACACACCAGTCCCGTATCATCCGCAACTCTGGGCCGCGCACCGTCCGACCCCTGAATCCATTTGTCACGCTCTACGCGAGCTTTTATCGTATTAAACAAACGTTTTCTATCTATGCCAAAAGTAGCGATTGTCATGCCTCAGTTGGGAGAATCCATTGCCGAAGCCACGGTGCTGCGTTGCTTGTTGCAGGTGGGGGAGTGGGCTGCGGCGGATCAAGAGGTGTTGGAGGTTGAGACCAACAAAGCGACCATGGGGGTGACAACTCTGTGCGCGGGGATCATCGAAGAATGGCGAGTCAGGGAAGGCGAAAGTTATGTGGTTGGCACTGTTTTGGGTGTGCTGGAAGTGACCGAGGAAGAAATGCAGCGCACTGGTGTGGATTCCATGGAAACGCAAAGTCAGCGACGCCAGGCCGAAGCGCACCATGAGGCGGTGGCGCAGCGTGAAGAAAACTTGCACTTCGCGGTGGATGCCGATGGATACGAGGAAGTTGTGCTACCCATTGAACCGACGATCAAGGGGGGTTCGGTGCCGACTGGCACGATGGGCGCGCATTACATCTCGCCGCGGATGCGCGCGCGGATGGATGAAATGGGGTTGCGCGAAGCGGATTTATCGGCGATTGTCGGTAGTGGTGCCGGTGGGCGAGTGACGGTGGAGGACTTGGAAAAATTTCTCGACTACATTCAAAGCTGGCCGAGCAGTCATGCCTCCTCCATGCGCATGGCGGTGGCTGATGCGATGCGTCGCAGCTGGACGCGTCCGCTGGCGACGGTGGGCATGGATGTGCGCCTTGATCATTTGTTGCAACACCGCAAATTGCAGGAAAAAAAACCTGGCCTCACGCTTTATTTGCTGCGTGCATTTGCTCTGGCGCTGATGGAACAGCCGACTGTCGCTGGCTTTTTGATTGGGGCTCAGGTGGTGCATCCACGCGCCTTTGACATTGGTGTGGCGGTGCGGGTGGAAGATGGCGTGGTGGTGCCGGTGATCCGCAAGGTGAATGAGAAAAATCTTGGCGAGCTGGTGGCGGAGTATGATGATTTGGTCGATCGAGCGCGACGCCGTCGGCTGGTGGAGGCGGAGACGAAAGGGGGAATCGCCACGGTGACAAATTTCGGCACATTTGGACTTCGCTGGGGAACGCCGATTCCGCTGCCAAATGAGACGTTGATTTTAGGCATTGGCGCGGGCGTGAAAAAACCAGTGTGGAGTGAGCGGGTTAGTGCCTTTGTGCCCGCGACGGAAGCGGACATGGAATTGACCTTTGATCACCGAGTCGTGGATGGTGGTGGGGCGGGGCTTTTGCTCAAACGCATTTCTGAATTGCTGCAAGCGCCAGAGAGCCTGTAGGGGGAGGCAAGCAATGAAAAATACGAAATCGGCGCGCAAATGACGGGGCATGGAATTGGGATCGATGTGATCGAAGTAGAGCGCGTGGAGACGAGCTTAGCCAAGCTTGGCGAACGATTCTTGCAGCGCGTATTCACCGTTGCGGAGCGCGATTATTGTCTCAAGCAACGTCATCCCGCACGCCATCTTGCGGCACGTTTTGCGGCTAAAGAAGCGGTGGCGAAGGCTCTCGGCACGGGTATCGGCGAATCAGTGCAATGGGTTGATATTGAAGTCGTGCGCGGTGATCACGGTGAGCCAACAATCGTGATGCACGGGCGTGGCAAGATGTTTTGCGAGCAAAACGCCGTCGCCGCGATTAGCGTCAGCTTGAGTCATGCCCACGCTTATGCTGCTGCCACGGCTCTGGTGACGAAGGCAAGTATCTGACGGCGCGTATCTCGCCGCCAGCGTCGAAAAGTCCGTTGCCGTCTCCATTTGGCAGATGATGGCGACTGTTGCTGCCGCACGCGCATGGCTGGCGCGTGGCGTTGCAGCAATGATTTTACCACATCGATGCCGAATCGATCACCAGGTCGAGCTGATGGAAAACTGCAACATTGGAGCGGTGCGTGACGTTGCCAGCTCGCGCAATGGCACGCCAAAATCAGCGCGACCCTGCATTCGGTTGGCCCATTTCCAGCGCACACCAGCTCCCACCGACGCAATGTCTGAGCCATCGCTCTGGCCATTGTCAGAAAAAGCGGCGTAGTCAACAAACAGCAAGGGCTGGAGCCACTGTTGATCGACAACGCGCTGCACTGGGTAGCGCCATTCTGTGCTGAAAAATAAGGTTTTATCGGCATTGACGAGACTTTCATCGTAGCCTCGAACCTTGGAAAAACCGGTCACATAGGATTGATCAGAACCAATGAGTTTGTCGTCCGTCCACTGATATTCACTGCGCACATGCAGCGAACCCGCTGCGCCGAGGCGAATGCTGCGGTTGAGATTGAGCTGTGTGATCCAGTATTGCGCGTCTTCTCCACCGAGCGCGCGGTAACTGCTAGGTGAGCTGGACAACACCTGTGAGCCGGGGTTGTAAGTGGCTTCTAGACTGAGCTGGGTCTGTCCCAAGACGTCCTCATGGTTCAACTCCCAATGGCTAGACGCCTGAAAGATGCGCACGGGAAAATCGCGATGACTGGCGTTTTTTTGCAGATGGTAATTGTTATCGCGCCAAGATAGCTCGTGGGTCAGTTTTTGCTGCACTTCACCCAAATCGGGCAATTGCCATTCAATCCCACTGTGCAAACTAAAAAAACTGCCGTTGTTTTCAACATCATTCGCGCCAATGGTGTGGGATTTAGATTGATTGAGCGAGATGTTGAGCAGCAATTGCTGCGGAAGCGGTATCTGATAACTCAGAAACCACGCACGGAGCTGATCGCCATCCGTGGAGCTGAGCAAGTTCCATGAGAGCCGATGATCGAGGTTGAACACATTGCCCAAGCGACCACCCAAAAATAGTCGCTCATCACCCAGACCTCGGCTAGCGTAGTTGTCCAAGCCCGCATTGACGCTCCACGGGCGTTTTTCTGCGATGGTGTAGATCAGATCAGCGGTGTTTGCTTTGTCAGGAGAACTTTCCCAGCGGGCGGCGGCGAGCCGAAACGGGTTTTGATTCAGCCACGCGAGATTCTTGCGGATGGTTTCGGCATTGACGCTATTTTTTTGCCTCGATTTCAAGCTCTTGAGGCTGAAGTTTTTGCCAAAAACCCATTTGGCCTTGACCCGCGTTTGTTGAATTTTCGCTTCGGCGATCGTCAAGGCTAAATAACCATGAGTGATTTCCTGCGCCGGGAAGCGGGCAATCAGCAAGGGTTTGTTGGGTTGGCGCAGCGCGGCCTCAATGGCATCGCTGAGTTGTTTGAGAGAGTAGCGACTCACGGGTTGACCCAGGAACGGCGACGCGGCGAGGCGAATCTTTTTCTCGGTTTCGTGATCGAAGTCAACGATGAGTAGTTCGTTTTTTTGCGTTGCTTGTCCGGCCAAGCTGTGCGCATCCTCGCCGCTGATGCTCAAGCCGAGCAGCTTGGGCAGTATAATCTGTTGACTGGAAAGAGTCGCGCGAGTTTGAGTATGTGCTTCAGTTTTGGTAGCAGTGGCGTGAGTTGGGATCACATCCGCGTTGTCCGGATGCATGGTGCTCGGTGATTGTGCCAGCAGCAGGCAAGGCCAAAGGGTCAGGAGGGTGAACGATGGTTTCATGTGTTTGATCATGTCGTCAGCATGCGTCGTGTGGTGCAGGCCAAAATCAGCAGGACAGCCGCCATCACCGCGCGATGAAATCCGTTGAACATCTAGCCAGAAGCCGATGTCATGTGATTCAATCAACTTGATGCTGCTGATTGCCCCTCAAAAAACGCAGTGACTGCCCAAATCGACAATCACTGCGCACGTGATGGCACTAAACCAAGGGGGGATGGTTATTTCAGGAAAACACGACCGTTTTCCTCGATGGCAGCGGGGACTTCCTCGACGTCAATCACCGGTTCAAGGCGATCAGCCTCACCACTCTGCGCGTCGGCAACGAGAGCTGTGCTGTCATCGCTGCTTGCGTCAGTCTCCAAGTCACTCTCCATTTGGTCAACTTCCTCATCACCGCTAAGCTCCACTGCACCTCTGTGATGCATGATGAAGTGCGCGTGACCACCTCTCATGTGTTGAGCAAATGCCACATGACCCAAATCAATGGAACTGGAGGCATCGGCATCAATATCCGGGATCGCAATCGCTTCGCCTTCTTCGCCAGCATTCACAACTCCAGTGTTGCCTCGGAAAAACGGTTGAAAATCACCGAAGTGAAACCAGCCACCGTGGAAGGTCACTTCATCGAAAGCTCCTTCTTCTTCTTTGTCCGTTAAGCTAATTTCGTCATCGGAAATGGCACCATCTGCTTCGGGGGCGTCCGCACCTGTTTCCTCGCCTGCGGATCCTTCGAAGGCGATTTCCTCGCCATCGCTGCCAGCTTCGCCGGTTACCCATTGCTCGTCATCGGGCGTTGTCTCATCGATGACAACTTCAGCGGATTCATCGTCGGTTGACTCCACAGCTTCAGGCAGCGACTCATCCGCACCAGAGCCAGTGATGAATACTTCGGGCGCCTCGAAATCATCGTGTTTGTAGCAATGTGACACTTCAGCCTCGCCACTCTCGATCAATTCTCCCAGCTCTTCCGCAGGTTGGTTTTCCGCATCCGCGAGTGAAAGGTCTTCCGTGTTGTTCAAATCCACGTTGGAGATCGTTCCCGTCGCAACGACGTGCGATGAAGGGCACAAGGCATCTGTTTCATCAGCACTGGCGGAATGCAAGAGTCCGCTGCTAGCGCTCAAGGTCATTGCCGCGACACAGCATAAACGAGAAGTCAATGGGAGGTGTGTGTGTTTCTTTTTCATGATGTTTGATTGCGCCTCTTATCGGCGACACCAAATGAATCGTCAAGTTTGGAATTTTTGGATCAGATAAAAAATAATTTTTTCGTTCATTAGCGATTTTTGCGGCGATATGGTCAGTTTATTTGATGCGTTGGTGTCGCTAATCATTGATGGTTAGAGGATTTTGCGGTGTGGCAGTGGTTCTTGGTGTGCGAGGATTTTGATCATCGTCAGCATTGCGTTGTATTTTGATTCATGTATCATGCGCGCGGTGATTTGATGGACAATGAGGAAGACATCACGCGGCTTGAATTACCGCAGGAGCAAGCGCGCCCTTATGAAACAAGGGTGCGGTTGAGCCAGATTCGCAAGCAACGCACGGGTGAGTTGTCGGCAAAGTTGGTTGAGCGTCAGAATCAGGGGGTGCGCGTGCTGGGCGACAATGAGCCCGAGGACGAGAAGGTGGAGAAGATTGAGCTGGAGTTGCCGCAGCCGCATCGCGCCTATGAGGGCAAGAGCATCGAATACAATGTGGATGCGATTCTTAACGTCGAGGAGGTGGAGCAGGATCAGACGGAGAATCAATGGGGCAAGACGCGCTTGAATTTTCCGGTGGGGTGGTTGGTTTTGATTTTTGGGGCGTTAGTGGCATTGGTTGTGTTTGTGGTGCAGCAGATGTTCGACAACAAACGCGATGAGGCACATTTGGAGTCGAAGGTGGTGGAAAAAGTCGAGGAAGCTGAGCGTGAGACGTTGGATGCAGACTTGTTGGTGAAGAGCATGGATCGGGTGGTTAAGGGTTTTTTTGCCGCCGCAAGTGTGGAAAAGAAGGTGACCTTTGTGAGATTCGCTGAGCAGATTCGCGGTAGGATGGAGCGATATTATGCTAAGTCTCCATTGCAGAGCCTCAAAGTCCGCTCGGTGACGGATTACTCACCGCTGTTACAAGACGGCAAATCATTCTGGCGCGTGAAGGCGAATTTTGATGGTTTGCCAGCGCAATACATTTTGGTGGAGCAGATTTCTGAGTCGGATCTCAAAATCGACTGGGAGAGCGCTGTGGATTATCAGCCGATGCCATGGGATGATTATGTGACGCAGTTGCCAGAAATATCGATGGTTTTTCGTGTGCAAGCCGTGCAGGATTTTCGATTTTTTGGAGAATTTGCCGACGAGTCGCGTTGGATGTGCTTTCGATTGAATGCAAAAAACGCGGAAAACACTCTTTATGGTTATATTCTGCGTGACAGTCCCGATGCGCAATTGTTGGCCAGAACCATTGGCAATCGTTCGGCCAATCTCATGCTTCGCTTGATGGCGTCCTCGGCCATTTCGGTCAAGAACACGGTTGTGATCGATAAGGTAATCAGCACCGAGACCTATCGCTTGGATCCTCCCAGCGATTTGAACGATTGAGACATGAGAACGCAATCGTCATGGCGTCCCATGCTGCTGGGCATCGCGATTTTTCTTTTATGGCAATATGGCTGGGGTCTCTATGGTTTGTTGGCTCAAGCGGATGCGATGAACAATCAATTCAGTGCGTTGGCGCGGACGGAGCACATGTGGTTCATGGTTTGGCAAAACTTACGGGTTGTGCAGGCTTATTTCTTACTAGGGATGGCCGCGGCTCTGGTGATTCGGCCGCTGTGGTTGATGTGGCAGCGGCGGGCGCGCTGGCGGGCTTGGTATTGCGGTGTGGTGCGAGCGATGGTGTTGACCTTTGGCGTGCATTTTTTCTGCGTATTGAGGCTGTCGCAAAACCGGCCGTATTTTTTGGCGGAAACGACTTTTGGGGCGACTTATCAACGATTGTTGGCGCATTTGCCTCATGATGTCGGCTGGTTGATTTTTAATGCATTGCCGATTCCCTATTTGATGTTTGCTCTGTGGCGCTTGGCGGTGGACATGCGCGAGCGACCTCGCGCCCGACGTGTGCTGGCGATCATCGCGGTGGTATGGCTTGGCTCGTTGGGTTGGTCATGCCGCAATCAGTTCTGGGCGTTATTTCCCAAGAAAACTCCTGATGTGTCGCAGGCTTGGAATGTGATTGTCATTGGTTCGGATTCCTTGCGTGGCGATCGCCTGGGCTACGCGGGGTATCGCCCCACGCGTCGCGATGGGTTGGCAGCAGATGGCGTTTCGCCCACGATCGATGCCCTCGCTGCGGAGTCGCAGGTGTTTCGACGCTGTTTCACCCCGATTGCTTCCACTCTGGAGTCGAACACGAGTTTTAATTCCTCGCTCTACCCGCATTCGCATGGCTTGCGGCACATGTATCCCGATGCCAAACAAGTGGCGGCGACAAAGGAAAAAATTCAACCACTCGCGGAGGTTCTGCGCCGTGAAGGATACGACACCGTCGCCATGGGCGATTGGTGCGCGGGGTTCTATCATCTGATGCCGCTGGGTTACGAAGACATATCGGTTTCCAGTTTCGATAATTTCAAAATTTACATGGTTCAAGCGGTGATCATGGCGCACTTCACGATTCCGCTCTACTTTGATCATTCGCTGGGCTACATGATGTTCCCCGAAATCGAATCCTTTGCGCAATTTGTCACGCCAGAGGTGGTGACACGGCGTGTGGAAAATCGAATCGCTCAACAAGCTGTCTCACAACGTCCATTTTTTTGGCATGTGTTTTATTCTTGCAATCACTTGCCGTATCGTTCGCGCGAGCCTTATAGTCGCATGTTCATCGATCCCGCTTATCAGGGACGGCACCGACATTCGGTGGATTTTGACATCAATGAATTCATTTCGGGAACGAAGCTGGAGGACAAGTGGGAGTCGATGTCGCCCGCGGATGCGCAGCAGATTCAAGGCTTGTATGACGGTTGCACCCGTCAGTTTGACGACTGTGTCGCGCGGATTTTGCGTGCGTTGCGCGAGCATCAGTTGGATCGGCGCACGGTGATTGTGATCTCAGCTGATCATGGCGATGACCTTTACGAGCCCGGTGCGACGATGGGTCATGGCTTGAGTTTCAATGGTGGCGATCAGACCAATCACATTCCTTGGTTGTTTTACATTCCAGGGCGTGTTGGTGGTCAGTGGCAGGAAATCGTTCGCAGCATCGACATCGCGCCCACATTATTGGATTTTCTGAAAGTGCCTGTTCCTTCGCAATGGGAGGGTCGCAGTGTGATGCCTTGGATCGAAGGCAAGCAGCCGGCGCGATCGCGTCCATTTTACGGCGAGACGGGTTTTCCGTTCATCCAGTTCCGGGTCGAGGGTGTGGAGCGCCCACATCTGCCACCGATGGACCACATGACCCGCATTGATCCGAGTTTTGATTATCAGTTTGTGCTCAAACCCGAGTATGAAAACAAGGTGATTGAGGCCAAGGAGCGCGTGTTGCGCAGTGAAAAGTGGAAGCTGATAGCGACACCGACTGCGACGGGAGCACGGTTCTATCGGCTCTATGACTTGACTCACGATGCGCACTGCGAGCGGAATGTGTGGGAGCAACATCCTGCGGTTGCAGCTGCCCTGCGTCGGGCGTTGGATCGTTGGATGGATGAGGGGGTGGAATCCAGTTTAGAGGAGATATTCCCGCAGGGTGAACCGTAGCAACTAAAACCCGAACGACTGAAAAACAATGGGGGCTAAATAAAAAAAGGCGCAGCAACCCGCAAGCTGCTACGCCATTGTTCACCGCGGAATTAGGACAATTCTTCCAAGACCGGGAAAACTTCCTCCGACTTGGTTGGCAAGCCCAAATGGTTGCGGACGTAGAGTTCGAGAGCCTTGCGGACTTTGATGTTGAGACGTCCATCTTTCATGCCGAAATCAGATTCCACCACCGCGCGTTGCTCAGGGGTCAAATCAGTTTTCGCCTGCACCTTGATGGTGACAAATTCGTCCCACTCGGTGTCATCGGGCAATTCAGTTGTGGAGTTTGTTGGCCACTCGGCATCGCGAAAACGCGAGATGTTGAAATCGAGCCATGCCTTGCGTTCCTCGCACCAAGCACGCACGTGCAAGCGGTGGCCGCTGTTGACCAATTTGCGCGGGTGAATCACCCGCCAGCGCGAGCCGTTGTCACTCATGGACTCATACTTGATCTTCAGGCTCTGCCCAGCAACTAAGGCCATGAAGACGCGGCGCTGCAAGCGATCAGTGATCTTGCGTTCAGGCAACAATTCCATGACGTTGGCAATGTCCGCATGAGGCACCGCTTTAGCCGGAGAATCATCACCCAGCCATGTGCGTGCCGCAGTATAAATATTTGGGTCACCCAAGATGCACTTCATGGTCGGAGAACCATAATAGCGTTTCTTGCGCAAATCATAAACCAGAGCGGTTGGATTCATGTCGGCATAACGCTGAATGTCCGACGACGCTTGCGCCAATGACACATCAAATACCAAAACCAAATCACGCCGATTAATCGAACCGCGCCACCAAGCACATTGTTCAATGAAACGCAACCGCTCGTTGGCTGCCCAATTCTGATCGTTTGTGGAATTTCCCATATATTTTCTGTTTAGTGATGCTGCACTCATGAGCCAGTGCCCTTCATTTGCACGATTGCCATTTCATCGAAAAAGTAGCACCTAGCGCATGGATCACTTGAAAAAAATAGGCGGCGTTCTGCTTAAAGCAATAATAAACTGAGAAAAGCCGATTTTTTGTTTATAATAATCGATTGCGACCATGTTTGTGATTGCTGGACATCGGCAGTCGTGTCATCCTCTACCATGTCGAAAAAATGCTGCGGTGATCGATCTTCAGAGCATGGAAAGTCAGAAAAACGATTGGTTCAAGAACCGATCAATTTATCGCGATTTCGGACACCGGCATGGCAGAACGCGACCTTTCGTCCGGGCGGATCAGGAGCGCAATCGTCTGATTCAGGTGCGGGTGGATCGTGCTGCGGAGGCGGGAAGGCGGGAGTTGATTACCTCATGTTGGTGGGATTAGCCGGTTTTGTTTTAGCGGAGCTTTTGTATTGGCTGCCCGTTCCACTCTCGGGGTGGTGGTGGGGGTATGCTCATGGCGTGCACCAGCTGGTGCTGCAATCGTGGGGGGCGGTTTTGATGGGAATTGTGGCATTGGCCATCCTTTCGCAAGTGCCGCGCGAGATGATCGCTGCGCTGTTGGGACGTCCGGGCACTTGGTCGGGCATGTGGCGGGCAACGGCTGCGGGACTGCTGTTGGATTTGTGTAATCACGGGATTTTAATGGTGGCTGCGGGACTGTATCGTCGCGGGGCTTCGTTGGGGCAAACGTATGCTTTTTTGATCGCAAGTCCGTGGAATTCGCTGTCGCTGACGTTGTTGTTGGCGGCACTGATTGGTTGGAAGTGGATGCTGATTTTTGTCGTGCTCTCAGCTCTGGTCGCTGTGGTGACGGGTTATGTGGTGGATGCCCTGGTCTCGCGCGGTCTGATTCCTGCAAATCCGCATGCTGTGACATTGAGCACCACATTTTCATGGCGCGATTCGCTTGCCGACTTGGCGCGCAAGTGTGAGCCCCGACCCACGAATCTGTGGCGCATGTTCGGGGAGGGATGGCGTGATTCGCTGATGGTGCTGCGCTGGTTGCTGTTGGGCTTCGTGCTGACCGCGTTGGTGCGGGCGTCGGTTTCGACGGAGATGATGCAGCAGTGGATGGGGCCTACGCTCAAAGGTTTAGGTCTCACCTTGTTGGCCACAACCATTTTGGAAGTGTGTTCGGAGGGATCATCGCCTCTCGCGGCTGACTTGCTGTTGCGGGCGCATGCTCCGGGAAATGCGTTTGCATTTTTGATGGCTGGGGCGGCGACAGATTACACCGAGGTGGTGGTATTGAAGAGTGCCACTGGTCGCTGGGTCACCGCGCTGCTTCTGCCAATCACGGTCTTGCCACAAGTGGTGGTGATAGCGCTCATCTTGAATCATCCATTTTAGCTGGCGTGTCGGCGTAGATCTCGATGGGCAGGCCATCGGGGTCTGCGAAAAAGGTGTAGTAACATCCCGTCAGTTCATCAATGCGAGCCGGCTCAAGTTCAATGCCCTTGTGTTGGAGTTGCGCGACGGTAGAAAAAAAATCGGAAACGGTGAAGGCTAAATGGCGCAGGCCACAGGCCTCTGGGTAGCTCAGGCGGGCTGGGGCGTCGGGGAAGGAAAACAACTCGAGCTGCATGCCGCCCGGAAGTTCTAGGTCCAATTTATAGGAATCACGCTCGCGTCGGTAGGTTTCGGCGACGATGGGAAATCCCAGCAATTCGGCATAAAACGCCTTGGAACGGGGGTAGTCCGAGCAGATCACGGCGATGTGATGGGTGCGAAGGAAACGTGGATGGCTCATCTCAAGCTGGACTGGAGAGTTGCTGACGTTGCCACTCGACATATTTTTGAATGCCGCAGCGCAGGTTGGTTTTGGGCTCATAACCAAGCGCCGAGCGGGCTTTGCTCACATCAGCGTAAGTCGCCGGAACGTCGCCGGGCTGATCGGGTAACTGTTGGATTTTCGCCGTTTTTCCAGTCGCGGCTTCAAGGATCTGGATCATCTCGCGCAGGGTGGTTGTCGCGGAACCACCGAGATTGAAGATGTCAAAGGACTTGTCGCGATAGCGCATTGCGCCGACCACACCGTCGATGATGTCATCGATGTAGGTGTAATCGCGCGCACTGCTTCCGTCGCCAAATTGCGGGATGAGCTGGTCGGACAGCAGCAGTTGGGTGAAGGAAGAAATCGCGAGGTCGGGACGCTGCCGCGGACCATACACGGTGAAAAAGCGCAGGCACTGGCAGTTCATGCCGTAGAGATACGAGTAATTGGAACAAATCTGCTCGCCCGCGAGCTTGGTCGCTGCGTAGGGCGAAATGGTGCGTTCAATGCCATCGGTTTCCGCAAAAGGCAATTTGCGATTGATGCCGTAAACCGAGGACGAGGACGCGAAGGTAAAATCCCGCACTTCGTGATAGCGGCAGGCGTCGAGCAAATTGAATGTTCCGTCGATGTTGGTGGTGAAGTATAACTTAGGATTCAGCATGGACGGTCGCACCCCGGCCCGAGCTGCGAGGTGCACGACGTGATCGAAGCGCCCGCGCGCGAATGTTCGCTCCACCAGAATGGCATCGCGAATGTCACCTTCAATGATCTCAATCTCCTGACGCACCGCCGCGAGGTTCTGATGCTTGATGGCGGGATCGTAGTAATCGTTGAAGTCATCGATCACTGTGATGCGGTGATTGTCGCGCAACAAGCGCTCGACGAGATGAGAGCCAATGAAACCAGCTCCTCCGGTAACTAAAACGTGCATGGGTAAATCAGGTTGATGGTGATGAAAATTGGTTGGTTGATCAGGCACCGCGACGCATGAGTCGCCGGACCGGCAAAGCAAAAATCACGCCGATGCTGGCACCCATCAACACATCAGATGGGTTGTGAGCGCGCAAATGAACGCGGGAGACGGCAATGGCGGTTGCGTAGGCTGTCATGGGCACGCCAAGCAGAGGATGCAAGCTGAAAAATGGCGTGGCACAGGCAAAACTCGCCGTGCTGTGTCCGGAAGGCATGCTTTGATACCGATGGTTCAGACTAAAACCGCGAAAGCGATCCGGAAGATTTTCCCGTTGAGCATACTTCGGCCGAGGGCGACCAAGGCACGCGCGTGCCGTGTCGGTAAAGGCACTGCCCCAAGCCACCGCGATGGCCATGGCGATAGCGAACACCTGAAGGCGTCGGCTCTTGGTGGCTGTGCCGATCAACCAAGTGCCGATCGCAGGGATCACGTAGAATAGCCAATCGCCCGAGTCCGTGATGATGGTGGAAACGCGTTGCTGTTCGGCACTTGGCAGCAATTCACGCAACCCATTTCCCCAAGCCGGATCTTGTGGGTAAATCCACAGCCAGTTGAAGAGAGCGATCACAGCCAAAATGGCGATGAGTTTCCACGCGTGCAAACGCAGATACAGCGCAAAAAAAAGACTCACGCGGCAGACATCGCGCCGGACAGAGGTCTCGCGCGAGGGCGTTGCGTGAAGCATTCTGGCTAAGGCGTTGAGCCGATGGGCAAGACGTCGTTTCATGGAGCAGCGGCAGGGGGCTTAAGCGGAAAAATTGCGATTTCTAGCCAATCATTGGTGGCCGCATTCCAGCCGTAGATCCACTCGACCTTTTCCTGATCGGCAACTGGAAGTCGATCGCGACGATCCATGCTGGGCGTGATTTCCTCCCCGCGCCACCACTGGCGGAGCGTGTTTCCATCGATTCGCCAACTGCGCGCGGTGCAGATTAACAGGTCGTTTTTTAGTGACGTTTGCTGCGACCACTGGGCGGAGGTCATGAAATCCCAGAAACGTCGGGAATACCAGACCAAGCTTGGTTCGTGATAAAACAGCGCGGCGGGATGGTTGGATTGCTGCACCGCCGGGTGTGCCGCGAGCCGAACACTCATGTGCGCCTGTCGCAGATGATAGGTGGCGGGTGCGAGCACTCCGCTGCACGCCATCAATAGCACCGTGGCACGCAGCCAGCGTTTGTGTGAAGCCTGCCAAATCGCGATCGCAAACAGGACTAAAAATGCCGAGAAATAGCCGCTGCCCACCGCCAAGGCGCGGAACGGGGCGTGTTGCGACAATTGCCATGCCAAGATGCCGACTGCAGCCGCTGCGATCAGAAACAACGCCGAGGCCACTCCACCGAAACCCGGCACGGGTCGCCACATGGAACAGCGGGTGCGATCACCCAAGTGATAACCCAGCAACAACGCCAGCGCCGGGTAGCTTGGCAACACATAGTGAGGCAACTGCGTGCGGTAAAAAGCAAACACCAGGAAGCTCGCCAGCCCCCAACCCAGCAGTAGGCCTTGCCAGCCCTCGCGCCGCGACCACGCATCGCGCCACATTTGTGGCAAAAATCCGGCCCAAGGCAGAAAAAATACCCAGATGAGCAAAAAATACACACCGGGAATGAAGGTGCGTTTGTTGAACACCTCTGTGCCACGTTTGATGACATGCTCGCCAATTCCGGAGTCAAAGTAAGCATTGTGCGTGCGCAGCAGTGCCGGTATGCCCCAGATGGCCACGACCATGGTAGCGAGCAGAACACCAGGCACGAACTCAACGGCGAGGCGTCTGGAGGCTGTGGTCCAGGCAGGCATGCGCAGTTGCAGCAGTGCGTGCAGCAACAGGGCGAGAGCGGGGATGATGAACGCGAGTGGGCCTTTTGCCAGAAAACCCATGGCGAGTGACAAGTAAAATAACCAAAACCACCCCGAAAAAGCCTTGGGCGTGCGCAGTGGATCGCGATAGGCAATCAATGCGCGCATCATTAGGCAAATTCCTAGAATCAACGGCATGTCCGCCACGGCGATGCGACCGTGGATCGCGACCTGCAAGCTCGTTAGCCAGATCACAGCTGAGCAAAAAGCCTGCCGCGGCGAGAAATCCAAGGCGCGACCAATGGAGTCGATCACCAAGGCGATCAGCAGAGTGGCTATCACCGCATGCAGACGCGCCGAGAACTCACTCTGACCAAACAAGGCAAAATGCGCGGACATCCACCAATAGGTCAGCGGCGGTTTATCGAATCGATATTGATTATTGAAATAAGGAATCACCCACTCGTTGCGCTCGATCATTTCCACCGTCGCGCGGGAAAAGCGTGGCTCATCGCGATCGAGCAATGGCATGAACATCGTCCCCGGCAACAGCAGCAGTGCCGCGAGCACGCACAGCCACAGCCGTGGCATTCTCGTCATCAAGGTGATCATGTCTCATCGGGGTGCGAGGCAGCGTTCGGTGCTGCAGATCGCCGCTGACTCAAATCCAGCCACAGATTATACACCGAAACAAAGGCCGGAAACAAATTCGATAAAATGCCGACGGAATCGTTTTTTCCCCATGTGAAGTAGCTCAGCAAGCACAGCGAGCCAAAGACCGACATGACCCAAAACGCCCGTGGCATGGTGACGCGTTTGTGCTTCTTTGACGCCCACAACTGCACGAACCAGCGCATGGAAAAACTTGCCACGCCCGCGTATCCAATGATTTTCCACGGCGTGACTAGCAATTTGTGGCCGAACACAATGCCATCATAAATGGGCTGATTCATGAACGACAGCTCGGTGATTTGACCCAGTGTATTCATGTTCATCGGGCGTTCTCAGTGGGCGCGTCGGTTGAGGCGATGGAAGGCGCGACGTCGAAGCGAACCTTGCGTTTCAGCAGCCATGACACGCCAACCAGGTCGTATAAGCCACGCAAAGCACGCTCGAAGTTTGTGTATTTCGAATTTCCGGCGTAGCGACCGCGATGATTCACGGGGGTTTCTTCAATGTTCATGCCCGCTTGTTTCATCATCGCGGGGATGTATCGGTGCATGCCGTTGAACGCGACGAGATGATCGACCGCCTCCCGCGGAAACACCTTCAATGAGCAGCCGGTGTCGCGCACACCATCGTGGATGAAACGACGGCGGATCCAGTTGGCAATCTTTGAGGCAATGCGACGGCTGCCGGTGTCCTTCCGCTGTGCGCGATAACCGCAGATGAGGGTGTTTGGCTGAGCGAGCTTCAATAAACTCGGGAAATCGGCAGGGTCGTTCTGACCATCCCCATCCATCAGCCCACAAAAATCTCGTGTGGCCAGTCGCAGACCCGCATACATTGCCGCTGATTGGCCGCGGTTTTCAGTGAAACGATGTGCGCGAATGCCTGTCACGCTCTGGATGATCGTCCACGTGTCATCGCGGCTGCCATCGTCCACCACAATGATCTCGGCGTCGGGCAAGACACTTTTGAGCTCATCGAGCACAAACCGAGCGGTTTCGGATTCATTATAAAAAGGAACAATCACCGATAAATTGTGGCTCATAGCAAACGGTCGCGCGCAGGTGCGTGTGCGCAGCGTAAGAAAGCATCCGCGCGTGGGGCAATGTTTTTCTGCTTTTTTTCGTTGTCGGTTGAATTGATGCGATGCGGTTGAAACATGCAGCGTTCAATCGGGGTATGATAGCGGATGAATTGGAGGGTGATGGCGCGCTGTGCCAGCATGATGTTGGGGTTGCTGACGGGTGGGACACTGTTGTCTGCGGCGGTGTATCACGTGGACGCGGAGCAGGGGAATGATTCACAGGATGGACGGTCGCCTCAGAGCGCGTGGAAAAGCATCGCTCGGGTGAATGCTCAGGTCTTTCGTGCGGGCGATCGCTTGCTCTGGCGAGCGGGTCAGCGCTGGCAGGGGCAACTGACTCCACAGCGCGAGCCCGTGGCGGCGGCTGATTCGGCATGGCAGCAGCGTGTGGTGATTTCGCGCTACGGCGAGGGCGCGCGCCCATGCATTGCGGCGGCGGGCCTGAGCCCCGCAGCTCTGTTGCTCCAGCATTCGGATGGCTGGGAAATCGAGTCACTTGAGCTGACCAACACGGGTGCCACGCGCGCGCCATTTCGTTTTGGTGTTCATGTTTTGGCCAATGGAAATGGCGCGATGCGCGATGTGGTGCTGCGCGATTTATGGGTGCACGATGTGAATGGCGACCTGCGCAAGACTCATGAGGGTTGTGGGATTTTTTTTGAATCCAAAAAAGAGGGGAAAAGCTACTTCGATGGCTTGTGCATTGAGCAGTGTCTCGTGGAACGCACCGATCGCAATGGCATTTGCCAGCGCAGCGGTGGTGGCGAGCGGTCACGGCGGGTGATCATTCGCAATAATCGGGTGCTGGAAGCGGGGGGCGATGCGATCAAGCTCTGGGGCACGAATGGGGGACTGATCGAGAACAACACGGTCGATCGTGCCCGCGCGCGCTGCGAGGATTACGCTGCGGCGATTTGGCCGTTCATGTGCGATGATACGGTGATTCAGGGAAATCGCGTCACACGCACGCGCGGCACGGAGGATGCGGAGGCCTTCGATAGCGACTACGGCTGCCGCAGGACGTTGATCCAATACAATTATAGCTCCAAAAACGAAGGTGGTTTTGTGTTGGTTTGTAGCCCAGGGTGGTCCTACAGCGAGGATACGGTGGTGCGTTATAACATCAGTGTGCACGATGGGATCAATAGCGGCCGCGTGATTCACTTTGGCGGTGGTGGCAATCGAACTTTGTTCGCGCATAACACGATCGTGCTGAGCTCCAAGCAGCAGCTGCCGTTGCTCGAATGCACAGAGTGGGATGGCGGTCGGGCGCGTGGCACGCGTTTCATCAATAATCTCATCCTCATCGAACCCGGCGGCGAGGGGCGCTACGTGTTGGGCACCAGCGAAGTGCCGATTTTTGTGGATAACTGGTTGATGGGAAATCACAGTGGTCTGCCCACCGGGGTGACGACCACCGCGCAAGTCCCGCCATTACGCGGACCTTGGCCGCTCGATCTGGCAGGCGATGTGGTGCGAGCCCTGACACCGGTTAACGGGCGCGATTTTCCGCGTGGTCAGCGTCTGCCTGATCACTCGACACGCGATTTCCTGGGCAAGCCCATCCCCGCTGATCGTCAGCCCTGCCTCGGTGCCATCGAGCAACAGCCTTAACGGCTTGTTCGTTTCTGTGCACT
>CAZREM010000028.1:0-36224 GCA_964599325.1 uncultured Verrucomicrobiales bacterium
GAATCGCCGCGCCAGCCGACTCGACCACCTCCATCGTCAATAACCACCTCACACTCACCTTCAACCGCGCCCGCAACGAACTAAATTACCTCGTCGAGATTTCCTCTGATCTCGCCACTTGGAGCACGCTTGCCACTAACCCCGGCACCGTAGGTCAATCCGTCACGATAACCGACACCGCAGTTCTTCCAAGCACTGGCCCGCCTCGACGATTCATGCGACTGCGCGTGACCACACTTTAATATGACAAACAATCTAAGAGAAAAAGAAACATAGAAGTCAGAAACGCCCTCAATTTCCAGCCTGCCAAATTGAGGAAAATGCAGCAATTTTAGAGAAAAATGCGACGGCGTCCTGGCCATGTTTGATATTGCGCCTGCCAATGATTTTGATGACCACTCGTCATCCTTCCAACTTTCGCTCTCAAAAAAATGCTGTCCCACTCCAATCTTGGCAAAGAGATCAGACGGCCTATGTTTCTTAACGTGATCCACAACGATCACGCGCTGCGAACCTTGCCAGAAGGCAGCAGACTGCGTGGTCTTCCTCATTTTAGTCGATCCATTTTCAACGACCTTCATGCCACATGAAAACTTCGCTCATTCTCTCCTTTTTCCTGACTGCCATGGCAGCAGCCGCAGACAAAATGAATGTCCTGCTCATCGTCTCCGATGACATGCGAACCGAGCTCGGGTGTTATGCCAGCACTCTGGCAAAAACTCCAAACCTCGACAAATTGGCCGCCAGTGGTGTCCGTTTCGAACGTGCCTACTGCCAATACCCCCTGTGCAATCCTTCCCGCACCTCCATGCTCACGGGGCGCACCCCTGCCACAACTGGCGTGCTGGGCAACCGCACTTGGTTTGGCGAAAAACACCCAGATTACGTCAGCCTACCGAAGTATTTCAAAAACAACGGCTACACGAGTGTCGGCATTGGAAAAATCTTCCACGGCGGCATCGATGACACCGAGGCCTGGAGCATTGGCGGCAAGGCACGCTTTCTGGCGGGAGTTTCCGAGGACAATCCGCCTCCGAAGAAAAAAGGTGGACACAAGAAAGCAGCGGCTTCGCCTGCGGATCCCGATGACACCAAACCGCTCTCGAAGGATCAGAAATCAGATCGGATCGTTGTGCTGAAAGGCGATGGCGAAGATCACGCGGACTATCGGGCGGCTAGTCGTGCAATCGCACAGCTGCGGGAGCTGAAGGACAAACCATTCTTCATGGGTTGTGGCTTCTTAAAACCGCACAGCCCGCCCGAGGCGCCACAACGTTTTTTCGACATGTGGGACGCTGCAACGATTCCGTTGCCTGTGGATTTCGCACCGCGTCCGACCGTTCCACCGGGTTTTCCAGCTGGCTCGATCCGCCCCCAAAACGCAGATTTGTTCATCGGGCGAGACGCATCGCCAACTGAAGCGAAGGAGATGATCCGCGCTTATCTGGCCTCATCATCGTTCATGGACTGGAACGTTGGTCGCGTATTGGACGAACTCGACAAATTGGGTTTACGGGAAAAAACCATCGTCATTTTCTGGGGCGATCATGGCTATCAGCTCGGCGAAAAGGGCAAGTGGTCCAAGGCTGGCTCACTGTGGGAACAGGGAACCCGCACGCCCTTCATCATCTGCGATCCGCGTGAGAAGACCGCAGGAAAAGTCTGCCCGCGCGTGGTGCAAATGGTGGATCTCTATCCAACGCTTGTCGCCCTGTGTGGGCTCGACCTCCCGGCAGGGTTAGAGGGCCGCAACATCGCTCCCTTACTCAAACAACCGGAGATGCCGTGGGATCACCCCGCTTACACCGTTTGGAGCGAGGACGGAACCCACTTTTCCGGCGTGATGGTTCGCACTGAGAAATGGCGCTATGCCGAATTTTACGGTCGGGGCGAGGGCGCGATGCTGCTGGATCCCGCAGCCGATCCGCATGAAGTCGCGAATCTCGCCAACGATCCCAAATACGCGGATGTCGTCGCGAAACTCTCCCCACTCGTGAAGGCATACGCGGCTGGCCACACGCCCAATCCGACCAAGTAAGACTCCTCCGCTTCACCAATCACTGTTTTTCCAAAACGTGCGCCATGGCCCGAATTCTTCGCACATGGATTTTGATGCTCACAAGCGCGTGGTCTGTTGCCACGGCAGAAGACCTTCACGGACTCGTGCTTTGTGGCTATCAAGGATGGTTCCGCTGCGAAGCTGATGGATCGAACAATGGCTGGCACCATTACGCGGTAAACGGAAAATTCGAACCCGGCTTTGCGAACATTGATCAATGGCCAGACGTGTCGGAACTGAGTGCGGATGAAAAATTCCAAACCCCGTTTCGCTTGGCGGACGGACGCGTCGCGGAAGTATTCAGCTCCGTGAAACCAGCCACGGTGCGGCGTCACTTCCGCTGGATGCGCGAATATGGCATCGATGGTGTTTTTCTCCAACGCTTTGCGGTCAGCACGCACGATCCGTATTTTTTGAAATCGATGGATCAGGTTCTCGAAAACTGCCGCTCTTCGGCAAATCAAGAAAACCGGAATTGGGCGCTGATGTATGACATGAGTGGTGAACTGCCAGAACACTTTCATCAAGTGATCGACGACTGGAAACGGCTGCATCAAACAGGGCGGATGAACAAGGCTGATCCGGCCTATCTGAAACTCGGCGGCAAACCGATCGTCGCCCTATGGGGTCTGGGGTTCAGCGATCGACCGCCAGCGCTCCGGGAATGGGAGGAGCTGCTGCGGTTTTTTCGGAGCGAAGGTTGTGCGGTGATGGTGGGCGTGCCCTGCTACTGGCGCACCCTGGACCGAGATGCGATCAGCAACCCACAACTCCACGCTTTGATCGCCATGGCGGACATCGTCAGCCCGTGGGCGGTCGGGCGTTTCAGCTCGCCCACAGAAGCCGCAAAGCGCGTGGAGTCGTTACTGAAACCTGACATTGCGTGGTGCCGCGAACGCAAGATCGGTTATCTCCCGGTGGCATTTCCAGGTTTCAGCTGGCATAATCTCCAGAAAAGCCGAGGTCGTGATGAACCATTGGATGCCATCCCGCGCCAAGGAGGAACGTTTCTCTGGAGCCAGGCAGTGGCGGTGAAACAAGCGGGGCTTGATTCGCTCTATGTCGCGATGTTCGACGAAATGGACGAAGGCACAGCCATTTTCAAAACCTCACGGGAAACTCCATTGGGGGCGAGTCCGTTCCTATCAGAAGCAGGAACACCCCCAGACCATTACCTGTGGCTCACTGGCGAGATCGGTCGATTCCTGCGCGATGGCAAATCAGCCACTGAGAATTTTCCGGTGCGATGACATGAAGCTGCTGCAAGTAACATCGCTCAACCTAAGCGGTCTCCACTTTTACCTGGTGCCTCGCGCGAAGCATCAGCAACTGGCGGGCATTGCGCAAAAGGCGCGCTGGACGATCCGTGACCAGTCATGAAACAAGTCGCCAACCATCAGAAACTAACCGAGCCAAGAGCCACCCATTCTTTTTTCTCGCCGCATTAACGTTGTTCGCAACGTTCCTAACAGCGCCTCAAACTTCGGCGGCTGCACCAACACTTGTGAACCAAAGCCAATCCCAATCATCACTGGAAAAGTCATGAAAAAATCTCATTTACCCTTTGACAAACAAGCAGCTACCCCACGTCGTTAAATGCCTGTGCTGTGACCAACCGATAACAAGGTTGCGGCGGAGAGGTAAGAGAGCGTCGCCAGTCACTCCGGGCTTGTCAATCGTAGGGCGCAGACGAAGTCTCCGCTAGCGCTAGGACGACGCAGCACCCTTTATTTTTCTGCCTTTCTTCTTTTGTTGTGGTATTCAAGACTCTTCTCGTTCAACCAATCTGCCGAAGTTAGTTCACTGTCAAGATTAGCATACAGCACGGTAACAAGGGGAGACTCGTCATCGAATATGAATGTCCACTCATTGCATCCATCGGGCCTGGAATAGGTCACAGACTGCCTCAACACGAGCGATGTCTCAGAACGGCTGTGAACGATGAAATCACCAAGCCGATTGATCAATCTGGCTTGGTGTGCCGATGCGGAGCCGGATGTATGGTGGTAACTGTAGATGTTAGCCGCAATGTCAGAACATAGCCAATGCCCCTGAAAGCGTTCGATGTCGCTTGAAACCTCTGACCGGTAGTTATCTTCCCACGCTCGAGCTGTCGAATCCGATGGGTAGGGTGAATCAATCCAGCAGAAAAGAGCGACTACACCGACGAAGCCAAACAGAACAATAAAGGAGCAGAACCCCAGAACCTGCAAGACGCGCATCATTATTCGGCAGAACGCAAGATACCCAACACCCTCTACCGGGGGGCAACCTTGGATTAGGGTTTGGGGTTAACTTTAAACTCCGACTTCAACTCGGGGCGAGTGGCGGGTTGCCCATCACTGGCTTGTTCTGCCTTATCGCGCATGACAGTGATATTGGCCATGAACTTCTTTCCCTCAAGTTCCAACTTCATCTGGGTAAGTCCGATCTGAATACCTGGAAATTCGGTATTGGTGAAGAGGGTGTTGCCCTCCATCGCCATACCCTGCGCCTTCATCGCAGCATTAGCGGCCTTCTCCATCTCAGGATCAACCTTCGCTTCGCTCCAACTCTTGCCCAAGAACTCAATGAACTTCTTCTTAAGATCGGCGAAACCTAAATTAGTGGCGTAGGCATAGGTCTCAATCCCCTCCATCTTTGTCTGATTGAAAAGCTTCTCCGTCGGGAAGGCCTTTGCAAGATCTGGGATCGAGTTCCGATCCTCAGCAGAAAGGGTAGAAATGCCGATTAGGCTGGCGCAGAAATATGCTAGGAGTGTCTTCATGTATTTTTGGCTAAACCTTATGGCAGCGACTGGCACCGGCCACTTGCTTTTGGTCGTATTTAAGATTGATTGAAAGGTGTCGTGCTGGTTCAAGTCGTGGGCTAACCTGCATGAATCAGTCTCTACCCTCACACTCTACATCGGGCTCGATATTCATAAAGAAAAAACTGCCGTCACCCTCGCCGATCCGAGAACCACAGGAGAAATCCGACACTGCGGCGAAGTCGCCAGCACACAGGTGGCACTGAATCGTCGGCATGTTTCAGAAAATGAAGGTGCCCTGCACCGTCATTGCCCCCTCACTTCTCCCCACCCTGCGGGTGCGACCAAGTGGAGCCTAAATGGTTTCGGCGAAAAAAGGATTGCTGCGCTTCTCTTGTCCAACCGTGGTGGCAGGACCGTGCCCGGGCAGCAGCAGCGTCGCATCGGGCAGTGAAAAAACGTGCTGCCGCAGCGAATTAAGCGCCATTTGATAGGTGAAAGCATCCATGCAGCCACCGATGGAACCCGCGAACAAGGCATCGCCAGTCACGCAAATCGGCCAGCGCAGGCCCTCAATCAAGTAACCCCACGCTGGCACACAGTGCCCAGAGAGATCGATCGCTCGAATCTGCATGGCCCCGATCTTGATCGCATGCCCAGCTGGGAGCTGGTGCTGTTGCGCGACACGGCGTCTTAATTCAGCAATCCCGCCCACATGATCCCGATGCTCATGCGTGATGAATAGCTGCAAATCTGCCACGGGCAAGGTCGCCAGCGCCGAAGAGATCGACAGCGGCTCAAACCCGGCATCAAACAACAACGCATGATCCTCGTCACGCACCAACCACGCGTTCACAGTTCCATCCTCGAAGGGCAATTCGAGTCGGGTAACCGCGTGAAAAATGGGCACTTGCGGGGCATATCGGCTCAGACCGAGACAAGCCGTCACAGAAATCCGCAAGGTCTGTGCCGCGCGCGTCAACAGCGCCACCGGCACCTCCTGCCCTTGCAACATCGCCTCCACATCCGCCACCGCACAGCCCAGCTCTGCCGCTAGCTGTGGCGCCCGCCAGTCGCGCCCACGCATCGCCTTGCGCAACACATCCGCCAAACGATCCTCCAGAGGTGCCGCTTGTGCCACATTTGTCACCCGTGCCATGGTTCACTTGAGAGTTAGAATCCTGCCTTTGCCCGATACCCATGCGCTGCGCAAGCTTCCGTAAAGCGCATCAAGGTCTTCCAGCTCCAGCACGCGAAACTCCACCGTGTGCGCATGAGTCGTGGTGGGATAGGATTTTTGCACCATCTCATGCACGGGCCGACCCCATTGTTTGCTGGCTTGATCCAACACCTCGCGCGTGCGCTCGACGACCTTGCCAGCAACCGCTGCGGCTCCGCCTGTGGCGGTTTGGGTCATGGGAGCCAAATGATAAATGCGCGTCAGCGACTGCCCGCCGAGGACATCAACCGTCACCTCCGTGACCAACACCCCGCCATCGATGACGTATTGCGTCTTGCTAATCGCGCCAATCCGATCGATCTGGACCATCAACTCGCCGCCATTGCAGTTCATTTGCCAAAACCTCGGGTTGCCTGGGCTTTCCAGCTCTTGAATCCGTTTTTCGAGCGCATTGATGCGTCCAGAATCGCTCCCTGCCGATTGCGCGTGCAGAGGCGCGTGCGCCACCACGGCCGCCAGAAGCCAACAAACCTGTCTTCTCATGACTCGCATCAACCAAATTTTCACCGCATTGACCAGCGTGATTTTGAGAAAATCCACGAGATTGACAATTTTGCCACAATCCACCGCTTGGCGTTAGGTCGAGATTGGGTATGCTGGCGTGGACTGCTGCAAGTCCAGTGCATTCTTCTGCGAATGCGTTAGGTGATTTTCGTAAAAAAGTCGCGCACTGTCTGTCGGCGAAAACGCACTGCTTGCTAGGCTAATCCGCTGGTGTTCGACTTGCCGAGCACGTGGCTCAAGCCATGTGGATTTGCCTCACAACTTGCACGCTTTCTGCTAACCATCGCATGCGGCTTGCCCGCCGTTTGCGCTGCCACATCACATTTTCCGGGTATTGTTTGTTTCTGTTGGTTTTTCTTCGGTGTTGTCTTGGTTCGTTCGTTTGACCCCGTTCAGTCCCGTTGCTGGGCGGGGTCACTCGAACATCCCTGTGACATGTTTTGATTGCGGGCAGCGCATCAGTTTCCTCCGCGCGGGAAAATCTGCCATTGTCTCAATTCTGCGATTGTCCCCATGTGCAAACCAAGCTAGTAGTCTCGGCATGTCCGACATCACCATCACGCTCCACACCACCGCCGGAGACATTCGCGCCACGTTATTCGCTAGCAAAACGCCTCTGACCTGTGCTAATTTCCTCAACTTGGCTCAGCGCGGTTATTACAACAACGTGGCATTTCACCGCGTGATTGATAAATTCATGGTTCAAGGTGGCGACCCCACCGAATCGGGTCGCGGCGGTCCTGGTTATCGGTTTGCCGATGAATTTCATGCCGAGCTGCGTCACAACAAACCCGGTATTTTCTCGATGGCCAATGCGGGTCCGGGCACCAACGGTTCACAATTTTTCATCACCCACGTCGCCACGCCATTTCTCGATCGGCGTCACACGGTGTTCGGTGAAGTGACATCGCCGCTGGATGTGGTCAAGCAGATCACGGGCAAACTCAACACCGGCGAGCCAGGCTGCAAGCACAATGGTGTGGGTGATAAAATTGTTTCGATCACGATCCATGACGACACAACGACGCTGTTTGCCTCGCAAAAGGATCACCTCGAGCACTGGAACTCGATTCTCGATCGCGCCCGCTAATCGCGGTATCTGCTTGCCATTCCAGCGGACGGTTTCCGCAGGCAACATCCCTCGCGTGACGCAGTCGCGATCGTTTTATTCCATGATCTCGCGTGGCGCCAGCGCGCAATTCTTTTCCTCTTTTCATTCCCATGCTTCTCACCACAGCCATCGACTACACCAATGGAGCTCCGCACATTGGCCATGCTTACGAAAAAGTTCTCAGCGACGTGATCGCTCGCTACCAGCGCTTGTGCGGACGCCCCGTGTATTTCCTGACGGGAGTGGATCAGCATGGGCAAAAGGTGGAACAAACGGCCGCACGTGAGGGTTTAAGCCCGGCAGACTACGTGGCGCGCAGCACCCAGTTATTTCTCAATCTCTGGCAAACCCTCGGTCTGCAATACGATGGCTGGGCAGCGACCACCGACCCCCGCCACCAGCGCTGTGTGCAGGCAATCCTCACGCATCTCAAGGACAAGGGCGAACTCTACAAGAAAGCATACCGCGGTCACTACTCGGTGAGACAGGAACAGTTTCTCAACGAGCGCGATCGCAACGAACACGGAGAATTCGGACCTGAATGGGGTGAGGTGGTGGAGTTTGAAGAGGAAAACTGGTATTTTCAACTCAGCAAACACACCGCGTGGCTAGAGGCCTTCTTGCTCAACTCCCCCGATGTGGTGCTGCCGCATTTTCGCAAAAATGAATTGCTCAATGCCCTGCGCCGCAACACGGAAACTGATCTGTGCATCTCGCGACCAAAGGAACGCCTGCGCTGGGGCATCGAATTCCCCTTTGATCCGGATTTCGTGACCTATGTGTGGTTCGATGCGCTGATCAACTACATTAGTTTTGCCGGCTACCAAGCGGGAGACGATGCCGGTTTGCCCGATTTCGCTACGACCTGGCAGCAACCACTGCACGTGATCGGCAAGGACATCATGGCACCGGCACACGGGATTTACTGGCTCTGCATGCTGCATGCGATGGGCTTTGCCGATGACGCCATGCCGCAATTGCTCGTGCACGGCTGGTGGAACATGCGGGGCGAAAAAATGTCAAAATCGCTCGGAAACGTCATCGATCCCCAACGCTTGGCTGAAGTGTTCGGAGTCGATGCGCTGCGCTACTACCTCGTGCGCGACATTCACACCGGCAAGGATGCGGACTTCGATCTCGAGCGCTTGGTGATGCTCTACAACACCGAACTCGCCAACGAACTCGGCAATTTGTGCAATCGCGCGCTCAACATGAGTCAACGCTTCACCGCCGGGGTGCTCAGCTGTGGAGCGGAATTGGAGGACGAGGATCGGGCGTTGCAACAAAGCTTGAGCGACACGTTGCGCGATTATCGCCATGCCATGGATCATCACGAAATCGCCCACGCGCTCGCCGCGATCAACCGCCACGTCAGTCATTGCAATGGTTATGCGGAACGGATGAAACCATGGGAACTTAACAAGCAACCCGAGCGCCGCGAGCGCATGACAACGGTGCTGTATCACCTCGCGGAAAGCGTGGCTCATGCCGCTGTCATGCTCGCACCCGTGCTGCCGGATGCCGCGCACAAGCTGCTCTCCCAACTGGGTTTGCCCGAACAATTGGATCAACCGCTCGATTCCCTCCACTGGGGACTGATCCCGCAGGGGCATGTGATCGATCAACCTCAGCCCGTATTTCCTCGATTACAGATTGATCTGGAGACCGCACTGGCCACCCCACCCGCCGATGCGTGATGCGATGACCCACCCCACACAATGATGAAAGCGTCTTTTAGCCTCATGCTCGCTTGGCGCTATCTGAATCCACGGCGCGCCTGGACGTCTTCCATCACCCTCATTTCCGTCACGGGCGTGATGCTCGGGGTGCTCGTGCTGGTGGTGGTCATGGCTGTGTATGCCGGGTTGGAGCGCGAGCAAAAAAAACGCCTGCTGGGCTTCAGCCCGCACGTGCTGGCGCAATCGATCGATGGCAAAATGAGCGAAGGCACCGACTGGCGTGCGGCGCTTGCTTCGATGAAACAGCTACCCGGAGTCACCCATGCCTACGCGAGTATTGAGGATTATGCCATCGTGGACTCTGCTGGACTGCAACGACCGGTGGCTTATCAGGCGGTTGATGGCAGCGATGCCAATCAGCTGAGTGGTCTCACAGCCATGCTGGATCAGGAGCATTTCCCGGGCTCGACCACCGATTTGGGCCTAGACGCGCGCGTCGTGGTGTCCGCCCAGCTCGCCACTCAGTTTTCCTGGCAGCTCGGTGATCGCATCCAGCTCATTTCTCCGCGCAATCTAGAATACATCGCCCGGCTTTACCGCAGCACGGAAAAACCGGTCCTGCGCGAACGCTTTGCCACCGAGTTCACGGCAGTCGCGTCCTTAGTGCGCGATCGCTGGCGCGAGGACACCTCGGGCTACACCATGAATCGCAGTGAGATCCAGGTGCTTAACTCGCTCTACGCGCTGCAACAGCACAACGACATCCGCCCAGCGGAACAGGAACGCTTGATCGAGATGCTGCAGATCATCGATGCCTCCACCCACGATGAGTCGGCCGATACGTTCCACTTTGCCGCTGGCCAGCGCGCCGCTTTCATGACGCCGCTCGCTGCCTTGCTCGATGCCAAGGCTGAGCAGCTGGATGCCGCCGTCCACCAACAGCTGAAGGGAGCCATTTTACCAAAAGAGGCCACGATCGTCGGTGTTTTCCAAAGCTCCATGATGGTCAAAATGCCCGACCTGTTTTTGCCTTTGCCGTTAGCGCAACAACTAGCAGGTCTTGGCGATGCCGTTCAGGCCGTGGCCATCCGCGTGGAAGATCCCTATCTCGTCGAACAAGCGCTCGCGTCCTTGCAAGCCGCGGTGGGACCAGAATGGGTTCTCAGCACTTGGATGGAACAATACGCGCCTTTTTTCGCCCTGATCAATCAGCAGCGTGTGATGATGTATTTCGTGCTCTCGTTTATCGTCCTCATCTCCGCCTTTTCGATGATGGCGGTGATGTTCACTGTCACGATCCAGAAACGTCGTGAAATTGGAGTCATGAAGGCATTAGGCGCCACGCCATGGCAGATCATGCAAGTGTTTCTCTATCAAGGCAGCATGCTCGGAATCGCGGGTGCCGGTCTAGGAGTGGGGCTTGGGCGATTGGTGGTGCATTATCGTGATCTCTTGCAATCGACGCTCCGTCACTTGCAATTCGATCCTTTTTCGGCGAGACTCACAGGCTTTCAAACCCTACCCGCGCACATGAATCCCACGGAACAAATCGGCATCGCTCTGATGGGTTTGTTTTTTTGCATGCTGGCCTCGCTGCTGCCCGCGTGTGTCGCCGCCCGCAGCGATGCGGCGAAATCGCTGAGAAATGGTTAAAACATGAAAATCTGGATTATCGAACAAGGACGCTCCATCGGACCGCTCGATTTTTATCAAATCGCCAGCCGCTTGCGCAATGGCAACCTCGATCCCAGCACACACGCGTGGCACGAGGGCGAGACCGAGTGGAAAAAAATCAGCGAGATGGCTCTGTTTGAGTCGGTGCTTCATCCGCCAAGCTCCGAGCAGAATGCTGATGCGGAACCCACCACGATATTCGATGTTGATGCCCGCGATCGCTCGCCAATGCCACAACTGCTGCAATCGGAGCTGCCGCCCCCTGCCGTTTTTCGTCGTTTTTTCGCGCGGATTTTTGATCTCTGCCTTTGGCACCAGCTGGTGTTATGTCTGCTTTTTTTCAGCGGCCACGATGTGGTGCAAGCCCTGCTCAACGGCTGGTTCAACATCGCTCTGCTGCTGGCCTGGCTTCCGGTGGAGGCGCTGATGCTTCAGCATTTTCGCAGCACACCCGGAAAGTTTTTGCTAGGGTTGAGCGTGCATTTTACCAACAATGAACCACCATCTTTCTGGAAATGTCTCCAGCGCACGGCACATGTGATGATCATGGGCCTCGGCTTCACCCAACCCTTTGCCATGCCATTCTGCTTGGCGGTAAGTTTTTGGTTCACGCGCAAGAGTCGCGAATCACTGTGGGATCGCATGGTCGGTAGTCGGTTAGACCAGCAGCCCCACTCGATGCTGCGGTGGCTCGGCATGGCTGTCATTTTTACCGCCTTGTCCGGGCTGTCTGGGCTCGTTTTACAGCCCGTCAGTGATGCCCTGTGGCGTGAACTTCATGACCGCTACCCACAGCTCCATCAACCAAGCACCCAAGAAACCAAGCATTTCCGCGCCTAAACTCGACAACAACTTCGCTTCTGGGATGACCATCTGAGAATGCCATCTGAGAATGCTCGTGTCTGTTTTTTCATTTCAAACTTGGCATGAAAAACGCTTTTCTTTAAGTGTGATCGAAAGGTTTTTTGGGTTTTCCTTGCGGTCACAATTAAAACGGCGGCCTTGTTTTCTCGTAACAAGGCCGCCGTTTTCCATGAGCGCGTCGATGGACGCAGCGTAACGCGGAAGCGGATCGATCAGCAGAAACGGGGCGATCAGCCAAAAACTGCACCGTGTGGCACGTTGTCCCCTGCTGAGACACCCGATCCATCAGCCCTGTCTCAGTTTTCCTCCGGAATGATCTCCCGGGCCGCCGGCACGGAGTCGCCAGGCTCTTCGTTTTCCGTGGCAGGCTCAACAGGTGGCACAGCCGGAGCGACCGGCGGCAAGGTGGGGGCAATTGGCACCGCCCGCAGCAAACCCTCACGGGAAGAATCCGTCTCAGGCACACGCGGAGCAACCAGGGGAATCGCATCCACCGACGCGATGTCTTCCACCACCTGAGCCCTTTTGGGCGGCGCGATGAGTTCCTCGATCTCTTCGCGCAACGCTTCAAACACATCATGCACCAGCGGTGCGGCCATGCGCCCACCGCTCAATTCTTGATTCGGTTTTCCCTCATAAACCACAGCATAGGCATAGCGTGGCTGGTCCCGAGGCAAAAAACCCGCAAACCACGCCAATCGCTGATTCTTCGCCGGCGGACCCCACTGCGCTGTGCCGGTTTTGCCACAGACAATCGTCCACTCCAACGCCGCACCGCCGCCGGTGCCATAAGGCTGATTCACCACATCGCTCATGCCCTGATGCACCGTCTCCACCACCTCATCGCGCAAATCCACTTCGCGCACGAGACTGGGCACGGATTGAAACGTCACCGTGCCGACACGATCCTGCACCTGCCGAATCAATTGCATTCTCGGCACACCCTTGCCGTGAGCGATTGCTGCCATCCCCTGAGCCACCTGCAGCGGGGTGGCCAACAAAACACCCTGGCCGATCGACATATTCGCCGCATCACCATCGAGAAAGCGACGTTTTTCATTCTGCAACATCCACTCATTCGTCGGCACCAACCCCGCCGCCTCACCCACCAGCGGCAATCCCGTTTTCTCGCCATAGCCCAACAAACGCGCCGTTTGCAAAAAAGCGTTCGCGCCTTGTCTGATCCCCACCTGCGCAAACCACGTGTTGCATGATCGCGCCAAGGCACGTTTCACCTCCAGTGGTCCTTCCGCCTTCCCCGACGCATTGCGAATCTTATGCCCTGGAAACTCAAGAAATGCCGGAGAATCGATCAGTTCATCCATTTTCACCGCTCCGTTCTGAAGCGCCGCCGTCGCCACCACCGCCTTAAAAGTCGAAGCCGGAGGATACTGCGCCGAATAAGCCCGCGCAAACAGCGGCGCTGCCGGATCCTGGTTGAGCTGGTTGAATCGCTCATTGCCGATCCCCCCGACAAACTCGCCCAAATCAAAACTTGGCCGCGAAACCATCACCATGACATCGCCGCTGATCACATCCACAATCACCATCGCCCCGCGTGGGCAGCCCTTGAGCATCACGCCCTCTGCCACCTTTTGCCACCGCAGCGATAAACTTGTCACCACATTGCCGCCCGGACGTGGGCGCTTGACCATCTCCTCCTGAAGTTTTACCCCGTCGTTATTATACAAAACCCGCTTCACACCCGGTTCACCCGCGAGAACTTTATCATACAACAGCTCCAGCCCCGACTTGCCCTCGGTCATTTCCCACAGCGGTTCATTGACGTTAATCGGACCCGTGCCAAGTTTTCCGCTGCTGCCCGTGTAACCGATCACATGCGCGGCGAGACTGCCATGCGGATAATAGCGGGCATACACGGGAAACAGCACCAAGTCCTGCCGCTGTCCCCACTGTTTGGCTAATTCCTGAGCCACTTTGCCTGAGACAAACGAACTCAAATAGAGCGGCAACCAACGGCGTTCCCGATAGTGCTGCCACAATTCCTCGTCGGTTTTTTGGTTCAACGCCGGATACAGCGCGCGCGCCTCCTCCATGCGCTTGCGCGCCCATGTCACCACAAACTCACGGTCCGCCGACTCAAACTGCGGAAACTGCAACGCAATCATCGACTCCACGCGATTCATCGCCAAGGGCTCGCCCTCGCGGTCCAAAATCTGCCCCCGTGGCGCGGGTATCGCCAAGGTCAACACCCGAGCGTTTTTCAGCGCTCGCAATGAAGCATCACTCGCTTCGCCCAATGCCGTGACTGAGGCACTGGCGTTTTCCTCGGCCCCCGTTTGCTCCGCCCACGCCGCGTTTGCACCGAGCAGAACCCACGCCCCGAGAAACATCAAGCACTCGACAGTGAAAAGTGGTTTGCGCACGCGCTCAACATAACGAGAAATCCGCTCCTTAGCAATCCCGAAGCACGGAGCAACCTGGTCACCGCATGTCATGATTGCCCTTGACCCTTGCTTGACAACCACTCGGACAGCACACAGGGTTGCAACATGACCCATCGTTTTTTACTTTTTACCGCATTGATCACGCTATCGGGATTCGCCACCGCGAAAGAACCAGATGCGGACACCAAACCAGCTCGGAGCGCCTCCAGCAAAGAAAAAATCCCCAGTGGGTATTACCCGCTCGAAGAATGGAGCAAAGCCAAAGAAGAGGCGATGAAGGAGAAAAAGCTCATCGTGCTCGTCATCAAGGGCGACAAGGACAACGTCATATCCTGTGAAAATGCGCTCGATAATGGCCTGAAAGCCGTGGGCTCTGGCGTGATCAAAATCTTCACCCGCACCGATGACATTCAAACGGCCGATGGCTCATTGTATCCTGCCCCATTGCAAAAACGCATGCAGCGGAAATTTGGCAACGGTGCCTTCTTCACGCTCATGGTTTTCGATCCGGAAATGAACAAACTCATTGCCGAGGAAACGCGCACCAACCTGCTCGATGACCGCGAAAAAATCTCGGCTTTCAAAAAAACCGTTCAAGAAGCCAAACGCGCGCTGAAATAAGTCTAATAAGTCTCGAAGCGGGCGAGGGTCACGCGTGCTACTGGGCGACAGGGGCAGCGGTGGCCTTGGCTCAAATCGAGATTGCCTTCCACCGAGCATCTGATTGACTGGCGGCATGGACGATTTGGCGATGATGAACAATCACCTTCCCTCGGAGCAGTGGCAGCGGCTGCGGGCCATCATGCACCGATTGCGCGCGCCGGGTGGATGCCCGTGGGATGCAGAACAAACACACGCATCGTTGATCTCAAATTTGATCGAAGAAAGCTTCGAGTGCGTGGACGCGATTCAGTGCGGCGACATCCCACACCTGCGCGAGGAGCTGGGGGATTTGTTGCTCCAGGTCATTTTTCACAGTGAAATCGCATCCGAGCGCGGCGACTTCACCGTGGATGATGTGGCTCAAGGGATTTGCGATAAATTGGTGCGTCGGCATCCGCATGTGTTTGCAGAGTCCACCGCCAGCGACACCGCCGCGGTGTTACGCCAGTGGGATGAAATCAAGCGTTCCGAGCGCGGTGATCAAACCGAACCTTACCTCAAGGGTGTGGGCAAGGGACTGCCCGGCATGTTGCGGGCGATGAAATTACAGAAAAAAGCGGCAAAAGTTGGCTTCGACTGGCCTGATCTCGCCGGAGTGCTGCACAAAGTGCAAGAAGAATGGCAGGAGTGGAACGCGGAGCTGCAACGTGGCGACACCACGCGCGCCACCGAAGAACTCGGAGATTTGCTGTTCAGCTTGGTCAATGTCATGCGTTTTCAGGGACTCGACCCCGAGGCTGTGATGGCGCAAGCGAATCAGAAATTTGAACAACGCTTTCACGCGATGGAACAACACTTGAGCGCGCAAAACCTCAGCCTGGAACAGGCAGATCTCCAGCGAATGGAAGCCTCATGGCAGGCCGTCAAATGATCAACCGCACCCCACCCCTTTGACCGCCACTCTTTGACGCGCAACGATCATGGCTCGAAATGACCACCACACCTCGCACAAACCCAGTGCCACCCGGCCAAATCTGCCTTCCTTGCTGATTTTTCTGCCCCTGCATGTCATCCACTTCATCACCCAGCGACTACCATTTTTCTTGCGTTGGCCGATCCGATTCGTCGGCAACGCTCTGCTGTTAGCGGCGAGCATGGTGATTTTGATTGCCGTGCTCTATGGCTTGCGGGCTCGTCCCTACGACATGGGGAAACTCAACGAAATGCCAGAACGCTCAATCATCCTCGACAAACGCGGACAGGAAATCGGTCGTCTTCATGGCGAGAAACGCGACATCATCCGTCTCGACCAAGTTTCTCCCGCATTCCGCAAAGCCATCATCGCGCGCGAGGACGAGCGTTTTTACCAGCACGGTGCCTTCGATGTCATTGGCATGGTGCGAGCGGCGATCAATAACGCCCGTGGCAAACGCGAGGGCGCTTCTACCATCTCCCAGCAGTTGGCGTCAGATGTCTTCAAGCTCAAGGACTACGGCACAAAAAAAACCACCCTGCAATTGCTGGACCGCAAACTGCTGGAGATTGCTCTGGCCGTGCGCATCGAGCATTATTTGGGTTCCAAGGACAAAGTGCTGGAATGTTATGTCAACTCGATCAACTGGGGGCGTTCGATTCGCGGCATTCAAGAGGCCTCGCGCATCTACTTTGAAAAACCCGCCGCGCAGCTCAATCTGGCCGAAGCCGCGATGCTCGCTGGAATTGTGCGTGGACCCGATGCCTTCAACCCCTTTCATAACCTCGCCGCCGCGCTGCGCGAGCGCGACACCACCCTGGATCGCATGGTCGATGCCAAGGCCATCAGTCTCGTGGATGCACAACAGGCGAAACTGCAAGAAATCAACATCCGCCCGCAGAGCCGACGTCAGGCACACGAGTCCTACGCTGTCGATGCGATCCGGCGAGACCTAGAAATGATCTTGGAGCAGGAAAACATTGAGCTGGGCGGGCTCACGATTGTCAGCACCATCGATCACCTGATCCAGGAACGCGCTGAACAGTCGGTGGACCAAGGCTTGCTCCGCATCGAAAACTCGTCTGGCTACCCCCACCTCAAGCGCGCACGCTGGCAAAGCTTGCCTGATGAGAAAAAACCATCTTCTGGCTATCTTCAGGGAGCCGCCGTGGTGATTGATCACCGCACCGGCGCCATTCTCGCAATGGTGGGTGGGCGCAATGCCGATGAATCTCGATTCAATCGTGCCAATCAAGCTCAGCGCCAAATTGGTTCGATTTTTAAGCCCTTTGTCTATCTCGCCGCCTTTGATCGCGGGTTATCGCAACAACAGCCCATTTCGGATGACCCCATTGCCCCCGGCGAGATCAAGGGCGCGCCGCGCCAGTGGCGTCCGGGCAACTCAGACGGTCAGTTCACCGGCATGCATCCCGCGGCCTACGGGCTGATTCGCTCACGCAACACCATGTCTCTGCGCGTTGGCAATTACGCGGGCATTCCTCGCGTGCGCGAGGTGGCGCGCCAAGCTGGATTCCAGCGCGAACTCCCCTCCAACCCCGCTTGTTTCCTCGGAGCGTGGGAGGCCACCCCGCTCGAAGTCGCCAGCGCGTATTCAATGCTGCCGAATGGTGGCTTGCGTTTTCGGCCATTTCTCATCGCACAGATCAAGGATCGCCAAGGCAATGTGCTATATTCCACCGCACCGCTCTCGTATCAGGCCGCATCTCCCCAATCGGCTTGGCAAGTCTCCAACATTCTCCAACAAGTCACCACTGTGGGAACTGCCGCCGCGGTCAAGCGTCTCGGCTTCGATGCTCCCTGCGCAGGCAAAACGGGAACCACCAACGACTTCAAGGACGCGTGGTTCGCGGGATACACTTCGGCTCTCACCTGTGTGGTCTGGAGTGGCTTGGATGAACCGCGCAAAACCATCAGCGGCGGCTACGGCGCCACGATTTCACTGCCGATATGGGTTGAAATCATGAAAACAGCGGATCGGCTTGGCTACCGTGCGCTCGCTTTCACGGATCAAGCGCCCAGCTCCAGCCCGCAAATCAGCTGCGACATCTGCCGCGACTCCGGCAAACGCGCCACTCGGGCCTGTTGGGCAGCGCACACGGCGGAAAATCAACAATTGCCCCTCGCGCGCGTGCCGCCATTGGATGACCTCTGTCCGTTGCACCCCGAGCCGATTTCTGAGGAGACGGCCGAAGCCGCCCCACGCGCCTTGCCGGTTTTAGAGGATGAGGACGAACCGGGAGCCGCACCCCGAGCTGTGCCTGTGGAGTGATTTTTTGCTAGCCCATGCCTGAGTTACCTGAAGTTGAAACCACACGCCGAGGCGTCGCGCCACATGTGATTGGCAAACGCCTGCTGCAGCTTGAGCTGCGCCGCCTCGACCTGCGTCAACCCATTCCGAGCAGCATTGAGAACTGCATCGGACAACGGTTTCACGCCGTGGAACGACGCTCGAAATACTTGATTTTTCGTCTCGAACACGATCACGCCCTGCTCATCCACCTCGGCATGTCTGGTAGCCTGCGCCTGTGCGCGCCCGATCAGGATTGGAAGCGACACGATCACGTGGCGATGCTGCTCGATAGCGGCTTACAGCTTCGCTATCACGATCCACGCCGCTTTGGTCTCGTGCTCCACATGGGTCAACACGAGCTTGCCACGCATCCCTTGCTGCGTGACCTCGGACCCGAGCCCCTCGGTCCCAACTTCAATGCACAAGTCTTGCAGCAGCGTCTGCGCCAGAGCACGCGCGCGATCAAGCTCAGCATCATGGATTCTGCCATCGTCGTGGGCGTGGGCAATATTTATGCGGCTGAGTCGCTTTTCCTCGCTGGCATTGATCCGCGCCAACCCAGCAGCACACTGAGCCTCGATCAATGCCTCGCTCTATGCCGTTGCATTCGTGCGGTGCTGCGACGCTCCATCCGCCAAGGCGGCACCACCCTGCGCGACTTTGTCAATGAACACGGACAGCCTGGTTATTTTCGCCAACAGCTGCATGTTTATGATCGCGCGCAATTGCCCTGTCTCCGCTGTGAAACTCCCATTCAGCGCATCATTCTCGGTCAACGATCCACCTTTTTTTGTCCGCAGTGCCAAAACAGCCGACCTGAGTCCATCATTGCGACCAAAAACCCAAGCGCAGACGAAAAAAATCCCAAAAAATCATAATCTATGATTGACACATGCCCTGCTTATCAGTGATGATGCGCGTCCCAAACCATTGTCAATTTTTAACTAATCCATTCAAGCAGCATGCGCGGAATCAACATGAAGAAAGGCGAACCCGTTGACCGGGCTCTCAAACGTCTGAAAACAAAATTAGATGCTGAAGGCATTTTGGAAGAAATTCGTCGTCGCCGCGCTTTTGAAACTCCCACGGAGCGGGCCAAGCGCAAACTGCGCACGTCATCGAAGCGCAACAAGTTGCGCTGGCGCTTTTCTCAAGACAAGCCCGCCTTGATCTTGGACGAAGTTACCGATTGATCCTAAGGCTCGTAGCTCTGCTGCGTAGCTCCAGTCAAACAAGCTAGTCATCAACGTTTTCTGGAATCCAGAAAACGTTTTTTTGTGTCCATTTTTTCTCCTCGGAAGAACTTTCAGGTGCATCACGGTCAAACCCTGCTAGCTTGTGCGCATGCTTACCCTGACTGCCGCCGACATCGCTGCGATGGACAAACTTGTTCGTGTGCAACTCGCCACTTCCCTGCCGGGAGCAAAGCCCATCGCACTCATTGGTAGCTGCACGGCTCAAGGAGCCACGAACCTCGCTCCCTTCTCCAGCCTCTTTCACCTGGGTTCAAATCCACTGTTACTCGGCATGATTAGTCGACCCGATCTAGTCGAGAGGCACACTCTGGCCAATATTCTCGCGGTGGGCGCGTGGACGATCAACCATCTGCATGCCGACATCCTCGCCGCTGCTCATCAGTGCGCTGCGCGCTACCCAGCGGAGATTTCGGAATTCGACGCCACCGGGCTAACACCACAGTGGCTCGACACCCACCCCGCGCCTTTCGTGGCAGAGTCGCGCTTTCGCATTGGCATGACCCTTGAAAGTGCGATCGACCTCACTGCCAACGGCACCACTCTGATCATTGGCCGTGTCGCCTGCGTCCAGATTCCCGAAGAATCGTTCGCCGCGGATGGCAGCATCGATCTGATCGCTCTCGATGCCTTGGCGAGCACAGCACTCGACACCTACTTTCAGCTCAAGCCGCTCGCTCGTTACGCCTACGCCAAGCCAGACCGCTCGCCACGCCGACTGGACGCCGCCGGGCCGGTGGAACCATCGAACTCGTGAGACCTTTTTCCTCGCCATCCTCTGCTGCGACGACTAATTTTCATCCATCATGTCCTTGGTTTCTTCTACTTTCACTCTGTCGCTTGGCGACCGTGCTCCAGATTTTACTCTGCCGGACGCCAACGGCAACTTAGTCAGCTTGCAACAGGCGCGCGGCGCGCGTGGCACGCTCGTGGTGTTCGCCTGCAATCATTGCCCCTATGTGATCCACCTTGCCAGCCCCTTGGGTCAAATCATGCAAGAAGCCGCAACGCGCAGCATTCACTGCATCGCGATTAATTCCAACGACCTCACCGCCTATCCGCAAGACGGACCCGAGCCGATGAAGCAGTTTGCGGTTGAACATGGCTGGAGTTTTCCGTATTTACTGGATGAATCCCAGCAGATTGCCAAGGATTACGCGGCAGCCTGCACGCCCGATTTTTTCCTTTTTGATGCGGATCTGCGCTTGTTTTATGCTGGTCAATTCGATGAAACCCGACCCCGCACGGGGGAAGTGGCTCACGGCTCTGATCTGCGTGACGCCCTGCAACGTCTGGAGACTGGCGCTGCGGCGCCTAGCAACACCAAGCCCTCTTGCGGCTGCAACATCAAATGGAAACCAGGCGCAGCCCCGCAGTGGTTCGCGTGAGCTTCCCACTGGCCGTCCGCTTCCATCGCGCAGCAGCTTACCTCACATCCGTTCATGATCGCACCGCCAGATCGGCTTTTGCTTGCCCGTGTGCTGATCGACGGACCCGCCGAGCTGGTGTTCGATTACTCCTACCCGGTGGCTTGGGACGTTCAGGTGGGTTGTCGCGTCGAGGTTCCATTGCGCCAGCGCCTTGCCCATGGCACGGTCTTAGGTCTCCATGACGAAGATCACAACGCGGGCAATTGGCGCAGCATTCATGCCCTGATCGATCCAGAACCTCTGATCCGCAAGCCCATGATCGATCTGGCGCGTTGGATCTCCGACTACTACGGCGCGCCTCTGGAAACTGTGATTCGATCACTCCTACCAGAATCCGTGCGTGGCGAGAAGCATCACGCTAAAACGCAGATCGGCCTGCGGTTGCTGCGCTCTCCCACGCCAGAAGAACAAGCGCAACTGCAAAAACGCGCGCCAAAACAATGGCAAATCATTGAACAACTCAACATCCACGCGCAGCAGGCGATGCTGTTGACGGAGCTCGGCTCACCCGCTGCAGCAACGGTGCGGGCCTTGGAAGAAAAAAGCTGGGTGGAACGTTGTGAAATCGCCATGGAACGCCTGCCGGATGCCGATCTCGATGAACAAATCGTGCCCAGCGCGCCACTCGCACTCAATGACGAACAACGCCGCGCCCTGAAGTCCATCGCATCCGCCATCAGCCTCCCACGCCTGCCACAATTGATACTCGGAGTCACGGGTTCGGGCAAAACGGAGGTTTACCTGCAAGCCGCCCACGCCGCTCTGGCTCTTGGAAAAACCGTGCTAGTGCTCGTCCCGGAAATCTCCCTGACCCCGCAAACCGTCCGCCGTTTCAAAGCCCGCTTCGCTCAAAGTGAATTTCGCATCGCAGTGCTGCATTCCCATTTATCCCAAGGCGAGCGATTCGATGAATGGCACCGCATCCGCCGTGGTGAGGCCTCCATTGTAATCGGCGCGCGTTCCGCAGTGTTCGCGCCCTTGCCCCGATTGGGTTTGATTATCGTTGATGAGGAGCATGAGGCTTCTTACAAGCAAGAAACCGTCCCCCGCTACCACGGACGCGACGTCGCGGTGCTGCGCGCAAACATCGAGCAATGCGCCATCGTTCTTGGCTCGGCAACGCCGTCGCTGGAGTCTTTTCAGAATAGCTTAGACGGAAAATACGAGCTGCTGCGTCTGACTCAGCGGGTGGACTCGCAATCAATGCCTCTCGTGCGCGTGCTCGACATGCGCATCGAACAACAGAAACAAAAACGCAACACCGTGATCATCTCCGATCGATTGCGATTCGCACTCGAACAGCGACTCGAACGCGGCGAGCAGTCGATGCTGTTTTTGAATCGGCGTGGTTTTTCTCGCTCCCTGTTGTGCCCCACCTGCGGACATGTGTGCAAGTGCCCACATTGCAGCGTGAGCCTGACCTACCATCGCAGTGATGAACGCTTGATCTGTCACGTTTGCGGTCACCAAGCCATCGTGCCGAAACGCTGCCCCGCCTGCAACGATATGAGCATTTTATTCCAAGGCTATGGCACGCAAAAAGTGGAAGACATCGTTGCCAATCTTCTGCCACAAGCCAAAGTCGCGCGACTCGATGCGGATGCGATGCGACAAAAAAACACCATGCGCGATCTGCTGCGCGCCTTCAGCGCCAAAAAGATCCAGATTCTCATTGGCACACAAATGATCGCCAAAGGATTGCATTTTCCCAACGTGACCCTGGTGGGGATTCTCAATGCCGACCTCGGTCTGCACGTTCCCGATTTTCGCGCCGCCGAGCGCACATTTCAGCTCATCACTCAAGTAGCAGGTCGCGCCGGACGCGGCAACCTGCTCGGCGAGGTGATCGTCCAGACCGCTACGCCACACGCCCCTGCCATCCAATTCGCGCGGCGTCATGATTTCGACGGCTTCGCGGAGCAGGAGCTGGAATTTCGCCAAGCCTTTGGATTTCCGCCCTTTGGTCGCTGCGCCACTCTGACCGTGCGCTCCACCCACGAGCAGCGCGCAGAATTCTGCCTCGCTAGTTTACATCGACGTCTGCTGGAACACCTGCCAGCGGGCATCGATGTCAGCGAACCGCTGCCCAGCCCTTTAGTGAAATCGCACGGCCAATTCCGCTTTCAAGTGACCCTGCGCGGACGACACGCCCGCCCCCTCACACGCCATGTGCAATCTGTTTTACAAAAAAATCCACTCCCGGACGACGTCATCGCCACCTATGACATGGACGCCCAGCAATTCACTTAATTGTCAACCTGCAACACGGTGATCACACGTCAGAATCACAAGACATCGGCATGCACGCGCAGGAAGAACGAGGCCTGTTTCACCAAACAGCCCCCGTTCATCTACCGCGCCGATGGTTTCTCCATCCATCGCCAGCGAGAAATGGAGAAAACCTCATGGTCATCGCGCATGCCGCGTTTCAATCGCGGAAGGTCCACTCCGGCAAGCGCACGATCGCGCCACCTTGAAGCGCCGACTCATGCGACAAAATACCCGTGCACGTGATGTTCGCCGATTCGATCGCGTTGGGATAAGCATCCACGCCCGATTGCAGCATTTTCACAAACTGATGCACCAAGTGCGGGTGTGACCCGCCGTGACCAGCGCCTTGGGTGAAGGACAAGTGCTCCTCACCCGCCTCACCACCATAAACGCCACCCGTGGTGAAGGCTTGAATCTCCTCCGGCAAATAGTGGGCAAAATCCGGGCATGTGACTTCTTCTGGGATCTCGGGTTCCGGTTTTTTCGCAGTGTGAATCACCAGCGGACGATGCTCGATCAGGGGCCATTCGACCGATTTCCGCGAGCCATAAACCTCAAACGACTCACGATACTGGCGTGCCACATCGAAGAGCGACCGATGGACCTGCGCGGACACATCACTATCCTTCAGCTTGATGTGTGTGGTCTCCACCGCAAACGGCGAGCCGTAACAAGCATGCATCGACTCATGAATCGTGCCCGAACCAAAGCAGGAAACATACTCAGCCTGCCCGCGCATCAGCCCCAACACCGGCCCCACGCAATGCGTGGCATAGTGCATCGGCGGCAGCCCGGGCCAGTAGCCCGGCCATCCCTCCATGTCCTGCTGGTGCGAGGCCTTGAGGAACTGAACTTTGCCCAACTCCCCTTGATCATAAAGCTCTTTCATGAAAAGAAACTCCCGGGCGTAACAAACCGTTTCCATCATCATGTATTTCAACCCCGTCTCACGCACCAGATCGACAATCGTTTTGCAATCCTCCACCGAGGTCGCCATCGGCACCGTGCAGGCAACATGCTTGCCCGCTTTCAAAGCAGCAATCGTCTGCGCCGCGTGATCTGGAATCGGCGAGTTGATGTGCACCGCATGAACCTGTGGATCAGCGAGCAATTCTTCGTAGCTGGTGTAGCGCACGGGAATGTTGAATTTGTCACCCACCTCATCGAGCTTGCTGCGCGTGCGCTGACAAATCGCATACATGTTGACGCCTTTCAGACGCTGATAAATTGGAATAAACTCTGCGCCGAAGCCCAGACCCACAATGGCGATGTTAATCTCAGACATGATCTAAAATGATGGTTCGTTGCCGACGCCGATGCACAGATGGCTCATCGCGCGCGAAGCATGATCTTGTTAGCATCATCTGCTGCGGGAATGAAGCAAGAAAATGTGTCATTGCAAGCTTGCCCCTTGGCCACGCCGAAACACGTTGACTGAAAAGTTGCAACTGTTAGCTGCGTAGGTAAATTGTTGCCGTTGCGCTCATCAAGCGGATGAGCGATCAAGCACGATAAACTCGAAGATCACGCCCCATGGCTCGCGACCCAAAACAATGGCTCTTGCAAACGATGCAAGATTTTTCCTGCCAGACAGCCACCTTGCATCGCAGTAACGCGACAGGCACCCACCTCGAACTGGTGGCATGTCATGGCGTTCCTGACGTTTTGCTTGAAAAAATCACGCTCATCCCCTTCGGCAAGGGGATCGCTGGTGCCGCAGCCGAGTTGCGTGAGCCGATTGAACTGTGCAATTTGCAACAAAATTTAGGGGAACACGCACGCCCTGATGCGCGCCTGACTCAGGTGGCGGGCTCCTTGGCTGTGCCGATCATTGCGCACGATGACCAACGCGTTCTCGGTGTGGTCGGTATTGGCAAACACATTCCATACGAATTTTCTGATGCGGAAAAAGCCGCGTTACTGAAAAAATCCATGGAACTCCAAGAAGATTTCAACGCGCAGGGTTGACCTGCGCGCCCAGATTGGTAGGTTAAGCCTAATGAAAGCTGAGGACGCCGCCAAAAAAGTGCTCGATACCATGCTCGGGCACCTCGGATTCGCTTCGACAATCGCGTTGGAGCAACATGAAGATGGACCGTGCCTGATGATTGACAGTCCTCATGCCGAACTGCTCATCGGTGATGACGGTGATCGGCTTGACGATCTGCAATACTTGGTCAACCGCGTTTTGCGGAAACATTATGAGGAATCCCCGCGAGTGAAGGTGGATTGTGCGTCTTTTCGTCAAACACAGGAGGCTCAATTGCGCCAAGAGGTCAATGATTTGGTCGAGCGCGTGCAACAACAAGGCAAAGCCCTGCAAATGCGCCCGCTCAACGCCTATTACCGACGCTTGGTTTACTCGTATGTGAGCACACACGCGAACATCGAAGCTCATTCTCCCGAAGGTCAATCGAGACTCAAGCGCATCACACTCAAACCAAAAGCTTAACCGCTTTTTCGCAACCATTCACCTCCGCTCGCATGAAATACTGGCTCTTTCACCCTGGCTCACGCGACACAGTTACGGGCATCGCGCTCATTTTCCTGCGCCTAACCATTGGCGGAGCCATGCTGTTCGGTCACGGCTGGAGCAAATTATTGGGTTTTCTGGATTTCAAGGACAGCTGGCCCGTGCCGGCGCTGCCGCTACTAAATCACCTCAGCCCCGCCGCGAGCTTGCTGGCAACGATCGTGGCCGAAGTGCTCGCCTCGTTGTTGCTCATTCTCGGAATCGCCACGCGTCCCGCCGCTCTGCTGCTCGCATTTACGATGTCTGTCGCCGCCTTTCAGATCCACGCTGAGGCGCCGCTTTTCATGGGACCCGATAGCCCCATTTCCAAGGAACCGGCTTTGCTTTATGGCATCTGCTATGTGGTCATGTTGATCACAGGTGGCGGACGTTTTTCCTGCGACGCGCTCATCGTCGAGGAAAAACGTCGCTTCTTTCGCTAAGAAATGATCAGCCACCGAGTCATGCTGCAACAATTCATCGCTTCACTCGCACCCCTTTGACACCGATCACTCACCGTTTGGTCCTGCCAGCCGATCTCAATCAGCACGGTCATCTGTTTGGCGGACGCATGCTGGCGTGGGTCGATGAATGCGCGTGGGTTGCCGCTAGCATTGCCGAACCGCAGTGCCGCTTTGTCACAATTGCCCTCAATGAGGTCCGTTTCCATCACCCCGTTCGCGCTGGCACGATCCTCGCGTTTGCGGCAGAGAAACGGCACCAAGGAACCAGCTCGGTTACATATCGGGTCACAGTTCACAACGCTCACGACAGCGCCGCCGCGGCACTTTTTGTCACGGAAGTGACCTTTGTGAACATCGATGCACAAGATCGCAAAGCCCCGATTCACCCATCCCATCCCACATGAACGCTCTCACCCCTTGGTTTGCATGGCTCGATCGCTTGATCGAGAAAAACGGTTTAGAAAATGAAGCCGAGATTCAACAATGGCTGGCTCATTTAGCCAGCAGCGATGGCTCTCCCTTGGAAGAACACACAACAGCGCAGGAGTGGTTGCATCTGCGTTGCAGCGCAGCCTTGCTGGCAGCAGAGAATGAGGAACCCGCGCGGGCGCGGGCGTGCTATCAGCGTGTGCTCGAACTCTGTCAATCTGATCTTGCTTTGCAAAACGCAATCGAATGGCAACCCTACCAACTTCAAGCGCTCGAGGGTTGCGCTAACATCGCCATGTGCGAGAACGACCTGGAATCAGCGAGCCACGCCTACGAGGCGATGCTAGAACTGCAGCCACAAGAGGACACAGAAACGCGCACGATGTTGCTGCAACTGTATCTGACACTCGGCATGCTGGACGCCAGCGCCACCCTGCTCGATCAATCACCCGAACTACCGCAAACAGTCCGACTGTTCAGTCGCGCCTTGCTCGATTTCCAGAAACTGGCCGATGCCCACGCGCGTTTCCACCACGGCGAGACGGTGGCGGAGAGCGACACGGATCCGCATCCGGCCGTCGCCAGCTCGCGCGCGGCACTGCGGGAAAACCGCTTGCTCGCAGAACTGCTCAATCACCCACGCGCAGATGAACTCTGCGATCTCGATGCGGAGCTCGATGCCGAATTAGAAAACGCCTTAGACCTCTACAGCGATATCGCCATGGCATGGTTGAGTGACAGCGAAGCGCTGGAATGGTTGCATGAGCAGGCTCAGGAGTTGGATCAATTGCATCCCCAACCGAGCGAATGGCAGCAACATCTCAGCGGAATCGGAGGCCCAAGCAGCAGCGCGCAACGCCGTAAATTTTGGAAAGAACTCAACGAAAGCCTCACCTGAGGACATTAGCAGCTGTTGAGTCCAATCGGCTGTTTTTTACGAGCAGCAGCACGTCAACAAATGTCGCCATCGTTCGGATTGCCGAGCACGGGGGAGTCAGAAACCGAGTTCACGCAAAACATCGACGAATCCCGTGATGACACATTAAAAAAGCTAAGAAAAATGGTGCGCGATACAGGGTTCGAACCTGTGACCCCATCGGTGTGAACGATGTGCTCTACCGCTGAGCTAACCGCGCTTGCAACGGGAGGCACACCATGGGCAATTCGCCAAAGCTTGGCAAGCAAAAAACTGAGGAAAATCACAACGGCTAGCGACGGGGACGCGCTTCTTGAATCAAACGCATGAGCACGATCGGGATCAAACTCAGCCCAACCGCCACAGCTGCCATTTTCCAGCCAGGATAGACGCGCGGTCGATCGCGCTCGATCCCCATCAATGCCTCAGCAACCACTTGTTGCTTGTCCACATAAAACCACGGCACCACACCCGTCTCTGTGGAATCGCGTTCATCGCGTCGCGCGACGGCTCCAAACTCTGTTTTCACGGGCCCAGGGCACAGCGCCGTCACCACGATGCCATGCTCACGCAATTCCGCGCGCAAGGCCTCAGTGAAACTCGTGACATAAGCCTTGGAAGCCGCATAGACCGCAAAATCAGCCATTGGCATCAAACTCGCGATGGAACTGACCTGCAAGATCGCCCCACATCCGCGCGCCACCATCGCCGGAGCAAACAAGTGACTCAAATGCGTCAACGCCTCAACATTCACCCGCAAGGTTTGTTGCAATTTATCCCAAGCGGCATCAGCAAAACTTCCGTAATCACCTAAGCCCGCATTGTTGATCAGCAAGTCAACCTCAATTCCCTCTGATTCCAAGGTCGCGGCCAGTCGCCGCCGCTGAACTGGATCGGCGAGATCGGCCACAAACAGGTGGACGCGCACCGCCGCATCTCGCTCTAGCTCTTTGGCCAACTGCGCCAAACGCTCTGCTCGGCGCGCGACTAAGACCATGTCGCCGCAGCGTGGTGCCAATTGACGCGCAAACTCCTCACCAAGCCCCGCCGAGGCTCCCGTGATGAGCACGCATCGATAAGCTTTCATCTGCTGCGGCAACGGATTGACTGGATTAGATCGGTTGACCTTCGGCGTTCACCAAAACGATGCGCAAAGGCAAGCGTTGGATCACTTCGCCGTCGCAACCCAAGTCCACCGAATAGATGCCGGTTTTTTCGAAGCGCAGACCTTGCAGATTCAAGATCAAGTTGCGGGTCAAAAATGGAACATTCGCTGGCAAAGAAACCTCGAACTCGGGCTCGATGGGCATGTTGGTTGGGTCGAGTGGGGCGCCATCCTCGTCGATGATGTTGATCGAGAGCTTGTGCTTGCCACTGTCTTCAGGGGTGAAGCAAAAACGCATCGCCAAGGCGCAATGAGGATGCACGACCGGCACAGCACGAGCGGCCAAGGTGTCAAAAACACCAGTCACGACCAATTTACCGTTATAATCGGCTGCGAAGTCACACAAAGAAGCAATTTGAATATCCATTTTAATTAATTTATCGAGGTTTATGGGTTGTTGAGCGCATCAAGACGATGTGTCGAGTTGTTCTTAGCGCAACAAACGCAGACGTCCAGCACGTAAAGTAATAATTTTATTAGAAACCTGTCATCCCATTTGCGCGCGCAACCAATTTAGACGTTGTTGCAGCTTCAATTGCCGCTCTGAGCTGGGTTGAGGATAGAGCAGCGGATACCAAGCGCACATCACCGCCGCGCGTGCGATCAAGCACGGTGGCAACGCTGATTCATCGAACTCCCCACCGGCATCGGCATAGCCTGCCAGCACCTCCGCTACGTGTGCGGCATGGCGCTTCAGCACCTGTTCATTCCAGATCAGCGAAGCCAAGTCCCACTCAACCGGACCGAGAAATGTGTCCTCCCAATCAGTCCACAACACGGCAGAGGTGGTCGCTAGCACATTGCCCTCGTGCGCATCGCCATGCAAGGCTTGATGAGGCATCGCGGCAAGCTGATCTCGCGTGCGCATCAAGCACCGCCCCAGCAACTCGATGTCCGCGCGCTCCATCAACTCCATGCGTTGCAGGCGCTCCAATATTTCCACTGATTCGTCCAAAATCGCCAGACGCGGCAACGATCCCGAAAACGTTTTCAGCACCGCGTGGCATTGCTGCAAGGTTTCTCCCATCACCCTCGGCTTCACAGGCGTGGTGACAACCTCAACATATTGCCAAAAATTCACCACAAACCCCCGCGACTCGTGCGGCCCTGCCGGCATCTGCGCGTGCAACGGAATCACCGGTGCGCCGTGCCCCGCGAGGTGCTGCGCCACGGCGTTTTCACGTGCAAACCACGCCAATCCACCACGGGGACCCTCGCGATCCATCACAATCCGCGCCACCAGGGTTTCGCTGAGCCGCACCACCAGCGTGCTTGCCTGCTGCAACAGATCACACCGATCCACAGCCACACCGTGCTGTTGAGCGAGCCAGCGCGCGACCGCCAGCGGCTCTGCCAGAGAATCAAGCATGCGTCGCCTCCTGCGGTTGCGTTTCTGCTTGGCGAATGTCCTGAATCACCATTTGCAAACTCGTGACTCCGCGAAACGTGTTGCGATCAATCGTGAATGCCACGTCCCACGGCGGATCCGGCAAGGGAAACTCGCCGCCACTAAAAAACATCGCTGCGTGCTCCGTGAGCCCATGCAATCCTTGTCGCAAAAACAGCCGCAAGTGCTGATTTTTAAGATGCATCGGCGAACGGCTCGGATACACGTCACGCGCAAAAAAAATGGGTTGGGGGTTGCCATTGCCGAACGGTTGCAACAGCTCATATGACTCCAGAAACCGCAAGGACAACTGCTCGAACCCCAGTTCAGCATCCAATTTTAAGCGAGCACGCCGCTGCTCGGCAGAGGTGGACTGCATCACATGCGCCGCAAATCGCTCGCGAAACGCTTCCATGTGCTCAGCTCGGATGGAAATGCCCGCCGCCATTTCATGCCCCCCACCGGCCAGCAGCAAATCGCGACCCGCCGCGATCGCAGCCACGAGGGAAACCCCATGAATCGAGCGTCCCGAGCCCTTGCCCACGCCGTTTTCATCAATCGCGATCACGAATGTAGGTTTGTGAAATTGACGCATCAACCGCGCGGCAACAATGCCCACCACCCCCGGATGCCAGTCGCGCGACCCCAAGACAATCACAGGTGCTTCTGGCAGCGATTCCAACATCGCCAGCGCCTCCCGACGGATGAGTTCTTCCATGCCCTGACGCTCGCGATTATACGCTTCCAACTCGTCCGCCAGCACGTCGGCCTCGTCCTCATCTCGGCTCATGAGAATCGCCAACGCATCCTCAGGCACATCCATCCGTCCCGCCGCGTTGAGTCGCGGTCCAATACGAAAACCCACGTCCTGCGCCGTGACTCGCTGGGTCATGCCCACTTTTTTTTGCAAGGCGCGCAGTCCAACATTCTGAGTTTGCGGCAAACGCTGCAAGCCGTGACGCACAATCAAACGATTTTCGCCAACCAGCGGCACAATGTCCGCCACTGTGGCGACACTGACCAAGTCCAGTAATTGTTTCAGATCAAAATGCTCAATTGGACGCGCTTTCAGTAACGCATGAGCGACCTTGAAGCACACCCCCGCCGCGCAAAGGTCATAATAAGGTTGAACCTCACGTCCGGTTTTTTTTGCCTGCGCTTTCGGATTCACCAAGGCCACGGCTGCCGGTCGCCCCAACGGGCTTAACTCATGGTGATCAATCACCAGCACATCAATGCCTTGGGCGGTTAATTCATCAATTTCCTGCAATGAACTCGTCCCACAGTCCACGGAAATCAGCAGATCGGGGCGTTCGCCTTCTTGCAAACAGCGCGCCAGAGCCGCACGGCTCAGCCCGTAACCCTCTCGACTGCGACGCGGCAAAAACAATCGGGGCGGACGACCATACGCCGTTAAAATTTGATGCATGACCACCAGTGAACTGATGCCATCAACATCATAATCCCCAAAAACACAGACCTTTTCTCCCTCGTCCACCGACTTCAGCAACCGCGCCACCGCCATTTCCATCTCTGGAAGCAACAGTGGGTCCGACAAATGCTTCAACTTGGGCTCCAAAAAAGCGTCCATGGCCTCGGGCTCGACCAATCCGCGCTGTTGGATCAAATGCGCCAAGATGGCAGGAAACGTCTCATCAGCGCGTTTCGCCACTGCTGTGAACGCCCCGCCGCGTTGCTCCCATTGCCAACCTTGCACAGACATTTCGATCTAAGTATCGTTTCTTTTTCAGCGCTGACAAGCCCTTAGCCGAGAAAATCATTGCATCGCCGCTCCATCCTGCTTGCCCTCGCCCTCCGCGACGTGTGAGCGCAGGAGATCCGGTCGGTTTTGCTGCGTGCGCAAACGAGCCTGCTGCCGCTGCCACTCGCGGATGTTGGCGTGATGACCTGACAACAACACCTCTGGAACCGCCAAGCCACGAAAATCAGCAGGTTTGGTGTAGGCGGGTGCCTCCAACAATTGAGGATCAGCAAACGACTCCTCCTGTGATGATCGTTCATCGCCCAAGGCACCGGGAAGCAAGCGCACCACAGCGTCCGTCACCACCGCCGCCGCGATGGCGCCGTTGGTTAAGATGTAATCGCCAATCGAGAGCTCCAAGTCGATCAATTGCTCCACGACCCGGTGATCCACTCCCTCGTAATGCCCGCACACCAGCAATAAGTGCGATCGTTGCGCCAGCTCACGTGCCACGTTTTGCTTGAAGACGCGGCCCTGCGGCGTCATCAGCACCACCAACGTGTCCTCACCGCGCAACGTCTCAATCGCCGCAAACAGCGGCTCGGGCTTCAGCAGCATCCCCTGCCCGCCGCCACATGGCGTATCATCGGTCTTGCGATGCTTGTCCACCGCCCAATCGCGCAATTGATGCGCGACAATCCGAACCAAACCCGCATCCTGGGCGCGCTTGATGATGCTCTCCCGCAACGGCGCGATCGCCATTTCAGGAAAAAGGGTCAAGATGTCGATCTTCATTGCAACAACCCGCCTCACAGCCCCAACAAGCGCTGCATCATCGGCAAAATTTTCAAAAACAACGAATTCTTGCCGCCGCGCGCCAATTGCTGACCCACCAAATCCTGATCATCCAGAGGATCCGCAGGCGCCAACAACTCAGCGCATTGCTCACCCGCACAGAAACTCAGTTGCAGATGCGGCGTCTCCCCCTCTCGTTGCACCCGCAAGCACCAATCCTCCCCTTGCAAACACAACAAACTCAATGGGGCCCCAGTGGCATCAGTCTCCAGCGACATCGCGATCGGAGCCCCATCACGCTGCCGAGCCACTGCCAGATCCTCCAACTGCCATCCTGCTTGCACAAGAACCCACGCCAACAGCTGCAACGCGGTGGTGCGATGGCTCGGATGGTATCGCAATTGCAATCGCTTCACCTGCGTCAACCCCAGCTGCGCTAATGGCTCATCAAAGAGCGAAGCCACCGCTAAGCGAAAATGATAACTGCGGGTCCAAGCCAAATCCTGAACCACAAGACCACGTGTCGCGCCAGTAACCGCCTGAGCAATGCGCTCAAACGATCCGATGGGCTCATTCCATTGTGAACTATCAAAAACGAAACGGTCCACCACCGAATACAAACCTTCTCCAAACAAAGGCGATAACTCCCCACGCCACCACACGACCAATGGCAAGTCACTACTCACATGCGCAAATACCGTATTGCGAAAACGCCCGCGCGACACCCCTTTCAGCGCAAAGGAAATTTGCTCACAACACACCGATTTCTGCCCCTGGCTCAAATGACAATGCACCGTGATCCACGCCCGCATGGAAGCTTCCTGCTCGCTGCGATCCAGCTCCACCAAAATGGCACGACAGGCGTGCTCCCGCGTCAGCTCCCGCACAATGGCCGAATTTTCCTGCAACGAACCCGGCTTTTCCGAGTAAACTGCAAAATTGATCAACGATGCTTGGGTTTGCGCCTCATCCTGAGCCCACAGCACCCGCAACTCCCGCTCAATGGCCTCGATCGCCACCTCATGCCCTAAAACAGAATCCACTTCCAACACGCTCATGTTTTTATGCTCCCGCGATCCGTTGTTCATAAACGCCGCCAGCGATGTCCCTGCTCATGGAGCAAATCATCCGCTTCCTTCGGCCCCCACGTGCCCGCCACATACTCCGCCATCGGCGGCGGCGTGGCGCTCTGGTGCCAAGCGTGTTCGATGAAATCAACGATTTTCCACGCTTCTTCCACCTCATCACGCCGCGCAAATAAGGTCGCGTCCCCCGCCATCGCATCCAACAACAAACGCTCATAGGCTTCTGGGCTGCTCTTGCCAAAGCTAGTGCTGTAATGAAAATCCATCTTCACTGGCTCCAAACGCAAACTCGTTCCGGGGATTTTCGAGACCATGCGCAACGAAATGCCTTCATCTGGCTGTATGCGAATCACCAACACATTGCCGCCGGGAACACCTGCGGGCAGCGCATTGAACAACACCCCCGGCGGGGCCTTGAAATGCACCGAAATCTCTGTGGCTTTTTTGGGCAGCTGCTTGCCCATGCGAATATAAAACGGCACCCCGCTCCAACGCCACGTATCAATCAACAATCGCAGTGCCACATAGGTCTCCGTTTGCGACTCCGGATTCACACGATCCTCCTCGCGATAACCGGGAGCAGTCTTGCCATTGACACTGCCAGCTGAGTATTGCGCCCGCACCACATTCGCGGCCACTTTCTCCGGCGTGTCCCACTTGCGAATCGAGCGAATCACCTTCACCTTCTCATCGCGCACCCCATCGGCACTCAAATCCGTCGGCGGCTCCATCGCGACAAGGCTCAGCAATTGCAGCAGGTGATTTTGCACCATATCGCGCAAGGCACCCGACTTATCATAATAACCGCCGCGCCCGCCTTCCATGCCGAGATTTTCAGCACAAGTGATCTGGATCTGCTCAATGGATTGACTGTTCCATAACGGCTCAAAAATCGCGTTGGCGAAGCGCAAAACCATCAGATTCTGCGCCGTTTCTTTGCCCAAATAATGGTCGATGCGATAGGTGTCCTTCTCGTGGAATGTGGCGTTGACGACCTCATTCAAGTGCTGCGCGGTGGCCAAATCGGTGCCAAATGGCTTCTCTACAATCACGCGCGACCAGCAACCTGGCTGCGCTTCATTCAATCCAGCAGCTTTCAGATTTGTTAGAATGTCATCAAAGAACTCCGGAGCCGACGCAATGTAAAACAAGCGATTGCCCTTGCCACCACGTTCTTCTTCATACTGCTGCAACAGCTCTGCCAGACGCTGATACCCCGCCACATCGGTGAACTCACTCTGATGGTAATGAATGTGTGGCGCAAAACTGTTCCAAATCGATTCATCATGCCCCGAGCGCGACACTTTTTGATTCAACTCACGCAAACCGCAGCGAAACTCCTCATCGCTTTTTTCCCGACGCGCAAAGCCCACAATCTTCACCCCCGGCGGCAATTCTCCATCAACAGCCAAATTATAGAGCGCGGGAATCAGCTTGCGATGCGTCAGATCGCCCGTGGCACCAAAGATCACAACCGAACAGGCTTCAGGCCGAGTGCGCGAAACTAAATCTTCTCGAAATGGATTGCTCATGTAAGGGCTTGATTAAAAACGATCAACGCGACAGAAGAAAGCCAAAATTACCAACAAAATTGAAATGCGCGATATCTGAACACTTTTGCCGATAACACTCATACTTTCGGTCACTGAGCCTACATGTTCAGCACAGCCCGCGAGTGACGCCGTTTTACAAACGCACTACGTAGCACCTTGTAAATTCCGCCTGTGACGATGTTTGTGGTGGCAAGCGTGGCGAATCTTAACGAAAAAACGGCCTTGAGCTGTCCAATCAGCAAGGGGGCTTTTTGCTGCTCGATCCAAGCCGGGGACTTCGGCTCGGGAACGCTAACCCGCGAAGCCTCATCCGTCCACCAAGCGGGTATTTTATTTCCATTTTCTGAGTGCAAACCACACAAGGCTGGCCGCCCCGACACTCACCGCGGCCAAGATAGCCCACGGTGTAGGTGTTGATGGTTGGTCGGTCGTTTTAGTAGAAACCGGTTCCGAAGGTGCAGGCTTTGGCAGAGATGGTGAAGGTGGATGCAATGCATCAGTCGGTTTATGAACGGAGTCTAAGAGCTTCTCGGCAGCACCACGCACATGCTTATCCGGGTTGTTCTTGAATTCCAGAGCAAGATTTCGGACGATTTCCGCGTCTATCCCCCTAAGCAGGAGCAAAGCCTGGTTCATGGGCCATTTAGTTTCCTGTAGGGAGCGCGCAGCGCTGACCATTGCAGCTAGTGCGCGCTGCCGCTCAGCGGTGGACAATTCCTCTTGATGACGCTTGAATTGCCCAGCGAGCATCCCTATGATTCGAAGCCGAAATTCATAAGGCCACTCCGTGGGCTTCCTTTCAAGCAGCATCGTTGGGATCAACACCGATTGTTTGCCCAGTTTCTCTAAGCGCTCCCGCTCCGACGCACCGAATTGCTCGCTGTAAACTAAATCGATAACCTGTTCTTCTTCGGTTTTGTCTGTTAGCGCCTTCACAGGACAAAGAGAGAGAATGGCGGTGAGAGATAGCATACAATGGTGCCGAATTTTCACTTTGCCCCCTTTCATGATGTTGTTTTGAGAGACATGTGTGATGCAACCGATTTTTGGACCATTTGTTGTTTAGTTAAGGAATGGATTTTGGCCT
>CAZREM010000029.1:0-23745 GCA_964599325.1 uncultured Verrucomicrobiales bacterium
CACTTCAGCCATCCTGTTTTTTCAAAAAACACTTCTTTGACTCTGCGCTTCTCGTGCTTCAGCATGCGCGCATGAGATCACATCCTGTATCGCCGTGGCAACTACTGAGCGCTCTGATTGTTCATGCGTGTTATGCCGAACAAAACACGATAAATTACCAAGAATTGAGAATTCAAGCGACAGATTCACCACAAATACAAATCCTAACCAAGGATACAAACAGCTGTGTCTTCTCGATTAACACCGCAATTCCTCCGCAAGCCAGCGTGATATTGCCCCCGATGAACTTCGCTGCGGAAACCTTAAAAAACACCCACCCGCCAGCTGCGCTGACAACGGCGAGAAGCGCACCTCCGCCACAACGACGTTACCGCGTTGGTCGCATCGGTTTCACCCAACAATGTTTCCACGACGAGCCGAGCAACCTATGGATTTTGCACTATCTGTGTGATCACCCAGGCGAACTAAGTGTTTCGATCACCAGTCCTCTTTCGCCAGCACGTCTTGAGCATCAATGGTTGATGGTTAACGACCCGACTAGCAAAACCACGATCGGCGTGCAAATGCTGCCTTTTGAATCAAGCCTCGAAACCAACAATTGTGTGCTCTCCACACAAGGTGAAGGTGAGCTGTTTATCATCATCGCGCAAACATCAGCCACCAACAGTCCGGATTCACTCATTGCACGCTGGCATGATTTTTTGAAGCGAAATCGTGAAAACAACCTCGAACATCCCGACCTGCATGCCCTGAGCGTGAACATCGCGAATTCCCATCGCGCTGATAAAGATTGAATCTTGTTCACCCGCTGCTACTAATCAATGAAGCCTATTGCACCGACTTCATCTGAATGTCAGAAGCCTTTCAACCCAAGAACTTGATTTCCAACGATTCTGTCGTTGATGTTTCACTGCGTCCACCCGCATTCGCCGATTTCATTGGACAAGAAAAAATCAAAGATCGCCTGCTGCTCATGATCGATGCCGCACGGGCTCGTGGGGATGTTTTATCGCACGTGTTACTAAGCGGACCGCCGGGATTAGGGAAAACGACATTAGCCAACCTCGTAGCTCAAGCCGTGGGCTCCAACTTGCACATCACCTCGGGGCCTCAAATCGAAAAAGCAGGTGATCTGGCCGGGATTTTAACGAATTTGCAAAAAAATGATGTGCTCTTCATTGATGAAATTCATCGCTTGCATCCGGCGATCGAAGAATACCTCTACCCCGCGATGGAAGATTTTCGGCTCGACATCATCATTGACTCCGGACCTTCGGCGCGCTCCATCCAGCTCAACCTGCCACGCTTCACCCTCGTGGGCGCGACCACCCGCTCGGGCATGCTCACTGCGCCTCTGCGATCGCGTTTTGGAATCTTGAATCGACTCGACTACTACACCCACGAGGAATTAGCGAGAATCATTGAACGATCGGCGGCGTTGCTACAAATTGAAATTCATCGCGCAGGAGCGCTCGAAATCGCCGCTCGCTCCCGCGGGACTCCACGCGTGGCAAACTCCCTGTTGCGCTGGGTGCGAGATTACGCGCAGGTGCGCGCGGCGAATGTCATCGATGAATTCACAGCCGATCGGGCTCTTTCGATGATTGAAATCGATAATGACGGCCTGGATGAAATGGACAAACGTTTGCTGGAAGCGATCATTTACAAGTTTCATGGCGGTCCAGTTGGGCTGAACTCATTGGCAACTGCTGTCGGAGAGGACGCCTCGACAATCGAAGAAGTGCACGAGCCATTTTTGGTCATGCAAGGATTCCTCAAACGCACTCCGCGTGGTCGCATGGCCATGCCGAGTGCCTACGCAAAGATCGGAGCGCCAGCTCTCAGCTCCGCTGAACAACAGCAACGACTGCTACTATGACCTCTTCCGCGGCACACAATCACATCATCAGCGAGATCATCGAGCTTTGTCGCAGCCGTGGTTTGCGTCGCACATTGGCATTGGAACGTTTATTGGAAACGATGCTTCTTAATGAAAAACCAATGACGCTCAATGATCTAACGCATTCCAAACAACTGCATGAAACATGCGATAAAGCAACCGTTTTTCGGCTATTGCAACGACTCACCGTGATTGGAGTGGTGCGGCGTTTGGGGCTGCATGAGCGCGCTGCGTATTTTTGCTTGTTGTTGCCAGATCGTCACCACGACTACCTCATCTGCACCTCCTGTGGATCGATCGAGACCATCAAATCTGCGTGTCCCGTGCACGCGCTGGAGGATGAAATTCGCGCGAAAATGGGATTCCGCGATCTTTATCACGAACTCGAATTTTTCGGGGTTTGCCCCAAATGTCACTGACCGCCATGTCACACGGAAATTTGCTCATGCTCGGGATACCCGACCCAGAACTCACCCCTAAGGTCGCCGCCATTCTGCGAAACACCGAACCAGCTGGCATCATTTTATTTCGACGCAATGTGGAAAGTGCCACGCAACTGCGGAACTTAACGGATCAGTTGCGCGATTTGTTAGGTGACGATCTGATCATTGGCATTGATCAAGAAGGAGGGCGGGTCAGTCGCACCCAAGACATCGCACCTCTATTGCCAGACGCTGCGATTCTGGCCGCGCAGGCGAACCCGCAGCAATTGGCTCAGGCAGGCGCCTTGACCGCTGACATGTTGATGTTGCTTGGCTGTAATCTCAATTTCGCCCCCGTGCTCGACATCGATCACCACCCTGGTGCCAACAACGCCCTGCGCGGGCGTTGTTGGGGCGCCGATAGCCAATCTGTCATCAATCGAGCGGGGGTTTGGAATCGATGGCAAAAAAAACGGGGCATGCGCACCTGCGGCAAGCATTTCCCCGCTGGAGGACGTGCCCTGGCCGATCCGCACCACGATTTACCCGTCGCGCAAGTGGACTTTGATGCCTTATTGCGAACTGACATCCTGCCTTACACCGCGCTCATGCCAGAGCTCGACGCGGTCATGATCGCCCACGTCCACTACCCTAAGTTGGATCCCGCCTGGCCGGCATCACTCTCACCCCGAATCATCACTGATTTCCTGCGTCACCAGCTCGGATTCGATCATCATCTGATCATCACCGACGACCTTGACATGGGCGCCATCTGCCGACGCTACGGCCGCGGTGATGACGTCAAACAAGCCATTCGTGCCGGCAACGACCTCGCCATGATCTGCCATCAGCTCGACAGCATCCCGCAGGCCGTGCAGGCGCTGAAGGAACTCAGCGTGGCCGAAGTGGATGACTCCCTGCGTCGCATTGCGCGATTTCGTAAGCGCCTGCCCAAACCCATGCCTTGGTCTGAGCAACGATGGCAGCAAACTTGCGCGGGAATCGAAACGCTGAGCCGCTCCTTCCTGCCTGCCGCCTCTGACGACAGCGCTACGGCGTCTCCCGTCACCGTGTATTGACCCCATTTTTTTGACCCCAATTGCGATGCCAAGCCCCTCACGCATCAAGGATTCCCACACAACACGAATGACGATTGCTCGTGACCGACGAGTCCGATTGGCTGTGTGCTTGCTCATCATTCTGCTGCTTGCGCTTTTTTGGTGGGGACTGCCGTGGCTCTACACGCTGCCGCCAAACCTATTGAACCCACCACCCAACAGCACGCGTTGCTGGGATCGAAACGGCACCCTCCTCGTCGATTTCGTGGGCGAAAATGCTTATCGTCGTCGCAATCTCTCACAGGCAGACCTCAACTCCACGTTGATCCAATGCGTTCTCGCGGCGGAAGACCATCGTTTTTTTCAACATCGCGGCATCGATTTCATCGCCACCCTCCGCGCCCTGTGGCAAGGGGGGCGAACGGGAGCCTCAACCATCACGCAGCAAGTCATTAAAATTCACTCAAGCGCTGCACCGCGCGACCTCGCGACAAAATGGCGAGAAATCATGCTGGCACGACAATTAGAAATGCGTTGGGACAAGCAACAAATCCTGCTCGCCTATCTGAACCAACTGGATTTTGGCAATCGCAGCCAAGGTCTTGCTCAGGCGGCCTTAAGGTATTTCCGCAGTGAGGTGGCGCAACTCTCTTTGGCTCAGACGAGCCTGCTCGTGGCACTTCCGCGCGCGCCTAGTCGTCTGAATCCCCTGCGCCACCCGGATCTTGCCCTTCGACGCCGCAACTGGATTCTGAATCGCCAGCAGCGCATGGGTTGGATCAGTGAAGCACGCGCACAACTTGCGTTCGACGAGCCACTTCAGTTGCGCGAAATGCATCTCAAGCAACCGCCGGCGTGGTTGAAAGCAGAAATCAATGCCGGAACAGATCTGCATTGCACGATCGATGCGGAGATTCAGAAACGCTGCGAGAAAATTCTCGATCAAGAATTGATGCCCTTGCGTCAAAAAAACGCTCAATGCGCCGCTGTGATTGTTGCGAATCCCCGTCACGGGGAAATTCTAGCACTTGCGGCCCGTTCCAGTCAGGATCAAGGGTTCGCGCAGAATTGGAACATCTTTCAAATGCCACGTTCCGCTGGGTCCACCCTCAAACCGTTCACTTACATGCTCGCTTTTGAGCGTCAGATATCAACGCCGGCAACGATCTTGGCAGATATTCCATCCTTTTACCAAACCAGCGAAGGACTCGATGCTCCGGAAAACTACGACAAGCGTTTTCGTGGGCCGGTTTCGGTCACAACCGCTCTCGCCAGTTCCCTCAACGTCCCTGCCATGCGCCAGCTTCAAGCCCTCGGCGGCGCCAGCGTGCTGCTGGATTATCTGAAACTCTGTGGTTTTCAGCACTGCCACGAACGCGCAGGCGACTACGGGCTAGGACTCACCATTGGCAACGCGCCGGTGACGTTGATGGAATTGGTCGAAGCCTACACCTGCTTGGCCAATAACGGCATGCGCCAGCCGCTGCATTGGCTTAAGCGCACCGACCCTCCTGCACAGCGTCGCGTTGCCTCGCCCACCTCCGCGTGGTTGATTCGCGACATCCTTGCCAACCCTTCCGCCCGGACGGAGGGCTTCGCGCGTGGCGGTCCGCTGGAACTGCCCTTCTATTGCGCCGCAAAAACGGGAACATCCTCCAACTACCGCGACAACTGGTGCGTTGGCTTGACCTCTGATTGGATCGTTGGTGTGTGGCTGGGCAACTTGGATCAACGTCCCATGCAAAACATCTCTGGCGTGTCAGGAGCTGGCCCGATCTTTCACCAAATCATCGTCGAACTTGAAAAACGCCTGCCCAGCCTCGCTCCGAATCGACCTGCGGACATTGTTCATTGCTGCATTGATCCCAGAACCGGAAAAATTCTAGCGCAGCCGAGCAGCACAGGCCAATGGGTGCATTGCCCACGCAACGCACTACCCGCGTCGGCGGAGCTTAGCGATTACGATCCTCAGAAACGCGCTTATCTCGATTCGATCTACACGCCGTGGCTTCGCAGTGAGCAGAACAGTCGCCGTAATGAATGCGCGGAACGTGTGGATTCCCCAAGCCAAACGCAGCTGTGCGCTCTGATCCCTGCGCGTGACGCCACTTTTTATCTCGATCCAGAATTACCGAACGGAAAATACTTGCGATTGATCAGTAATTTACCCCAATTCGCTGAATGGAGCTGTGATAGCTTAGAAATTAAGGTTGACCCCATGGTCCCCGCAGTCGTTTTGCAAGCGGGCCAGCACTGCCTAAAACTGCGCGACAAGCGCGATGGCACGATCAAGGAAATCAGGATTCGTGTGATCAAGCTTTAATCCCGCCGCATGCTCTGTCCGCAGCGGATTGAGCGGAACAGCTGTCGCGGCACACCGTCAAGATTGCACATAATGCTTGAAATCAGGTCACAAAACAGAAAAGGTCGCGCCATGGACACCACAAAATCACTGCTTGCCATCACCGCAGCCCTGCTGCTCGGAGCGCTGCTCTACAACTGGCAAACCGTGCAAAAGGAATCGCGTCAGGCACCCATGGACGAGATTAGCCGACTCAAGCGTCAAATTGAGGAAATGCGTCTGGAGGAATACAAGCTGCTGACGGAAAAAAAGTTGCGCGAGGAATCATCGTATCAGAGTGGATCTCGGGCCAGTGAGGTGAAAGAGCTAGAGGCCAAGCTGCAGAAGGCCGAAGCCGAGAATCAAGCCCTGGCGCAGGAGAAAGAGCGTGCGCACTCGGAAGCCGCACTCGCGAAAGAGGAAACCAATGCGTTTGCCCAGCGCAACCCGGACAACGCGGAAAAAACACAGCGCCGGATGCGCCAAATCAATGACGCTCTGCTCATGGGAAAAATTTTGGAATACGTCAACGACCCAACCATCGGTTCATTTGTGAGCATCGAGCCCTTGATGCCGGAGCACATTCATGCGAACACCATCTTGGGCATCCGCCGCGGCGGTGAGATCGTGGGACAAGTGAAAGTGCGCAGCATTGAATCCGATGGCGCGATTGCGGATCTCTTGCCTGGCAGCAATTCTGTGGTGCCTCAAACGGGCGATGAGTTGATCATCCCCCCGAACTAACACTCCCCCATCCCCCATGACTTTTTTATTCGACATCGGCAATGTGCTTTTGCGCTTTGATTACAAGCAAGCCCTGCTCGATCTGATTCCGCGCGACGCGGGCGATCCGGACGTGTTGTTGAAAAACTTAGAAGAAAAGCGCTACGATCTCGAATGTGGCCACATCAGCCGGGAGGAATTCATCTCATGGGCACTGCAAACGCTCAAATCGCCAGCGACTCCCGAAGATTTCCTTGCAGCTTGGCGAGCGATTTTCACACCGATCGAGCCAAATTGGCAGCTGGCAAAGCGACTGCATGCGGAGGGGCATCGCTTGATCTTGTTTTCCAACATCAATGCCTTGCACTCGCCATGGATTTACGAGGCTTATGAGATTTTCTCACTGTTTCATGGAGCCGTGATGTCCTTTGAGATTGGGGAAATGAAGCCACACCCAAAGTTTTATCAACACGCCGTGGAGGCTTACCAACTGATCCCGAGCGAGACCGTTTACATCGATGACTTGCCCGCCAACATCGCCACCGGACGCGCTTTCGGTTTCCTCTGCCACCAATACGATCCTGACGATCATGCGCAGCTGGAAAGCTTTTTGAATACCCTGTCTCTGGATACCTGATATGAGTGCCTGATCTGAACAGAACCAACTTCGGTTCCTCCTCCTCTATTCGCACATCGATTTTCAAACAAAAACCGCCTGCCATGCACAAGGCACAACAAGCGGTTTCATTAGCTGCAGCTGCGCTTCTCGCGCAACCAAGAATTAGAACGCAACGCTCAAGGAAACACCACCCACCACGTGCTCGCTGCCGAGGTCGCCGTCAACTTTGGTGAAGTCGGATGGCTCGCCACCGGTTGCATCCACATACTTCACGTAGGGAGTGATCACCAAGTTCTCTTTGGCTTGCCATGGCAACGCTGCTTTCACGTAGTAGTGATTCACACCATCGTCTTTCGAAGCTTTCGAGCTTTCAAACAAACCGAAACCTGCGCTCAGGTTCAAGCTGGTTGCGTCGCAAATTTTGAATGATTTTGACAACTCAGGATTGATGTAGAAGCCGTCGTTGAGGTCAAAGTCATAGTAAGTGTTCAAAGTGCCCGTAATGCCAGCCAACAACTCGGTGCTCGCGCTGCCGAAGAACTCAGCAGTGTTCCAGTTGTCGCCATCTGGGAAGTTGTAGCTGATGAAACCACCGGAAACAGTCACAGGACCAAACTCTTTGGTGGCGGACAAAGTCACGTCGATTTCGTTGTCAACTTCTGCATCAAGAGCCCCTTGATTGTTGGTTGAACCATACCAAGCGCTAGCACCCCAGAGGATACCGGCATACTCAGTGTTCAAGGAAAGTGTGGTTTCCACCAAGCTCTCGCCATACAATGCACCACGGAATTCGTAGTCAGAAGCGAAACCAGCAGCAAGATTGCCTTTGATCTCACCAGCGAATGCTTGGCTTGCAAACAAAGGTGCCAATACAGCCAAAAGGCCCGTCAATTTTTTTGATGTCATCTTCATGTTGTTTACTCGTTGGTTTTGGAACCGAACTGTTCTTAACTTAGCATTTTAGGTTTGCAAATAAAAAAATCACGGCTCATGAGTAAAAAACCGTGAAATGATGCGGATTGAACTCGGATGTGCTTGAGCTTAAAGGGTTCTTGAGCCGTAATACCCGCGCTGGAACCGGAGCAGATGGATGAAGCACATTCATCTGATGTTGGCGATTACACCCCAGGATAACGAGCGAAAACACGAGATTTCTGCGTTGAAATCAGAGGCATGACAGAAAAAAATCCATCAGTCATTTCGCTCATATCAATGATTTTCCCATAACACCGCCTGCGATTTTTCAGTTGTCACTAATGTGTCGTGATCATGGCACGCTTTCTGCATCATGACCGCCACCACATGGAGTAATCTGAAAATCTATGACTAAACGACACATCATCCATCAAGTCCGATCACTGTGTTTTATGGCAGTTGCCGCGTTTGCGCCGCTTCTGTCAGCACAGGAAGCAACTGCTCCGGCTGAAGCATCAGCCCCAGCAGCCACAGCGCCCGCAGCCACCCCGACCGTTGAGGAACGTTTGGCCGACATTGAAGCCTACATGAACAATTCTGCCAGACCAAAAAAGGCAAACGAAGCTGCCTCGTTGGTAGCGGGTCCTGGCCCAGGTCATAACGCATGGCAAATGGTCAGCACCGCGTTGGTGTTGTTCATGACACTGCCCGGCTTGGCATTGTTCTACGGTGGCTTGGTCCGCAGCAAGAACGTGTTGTCCGTGCTTGCGCAGTGCTTGGGCATTGCTTGCGTGGTCACGCCGATTTGGTGGCTATGCGGTTACAGTTTAGCCTTCGGCGGCACAAGCCCCTTCATAGGCGATCTGACTTACGCCATGTTCAAAGGCGTCTCTCCAGGTGCCACGGGAGCTGGTTTTGCTTGGATCTCTGACAGCATTTGGGCCATGTTCCAGCTGACCTTTGCGATCATCACACCTGCACTGATCGTGGGTGCCATTGCTGAGCGCATGAAGTTCTCCGCTGTTTTGCTGTTTGTGGTGCTGTGGCTGTTTGCGGTTTACTTGCCTCTTGCCCACATGGTGTGGGCCACTTCTGGCTTCATGTGCGGTCCGTTGAATGCTTCTGCTGGCATCAAGGCACTCGACTTCGCTGGCGGCACTGTGGTTCACATGTCATCTGGTTGGTCCGCGTTGATTCTGTGCCTGTTGGTCGGTCCACGCACGGGTTTCGGCAAAGAAAAAATGCAACCCCACAGCATGGTGCTGTGCATGGTTGGCACCGGCATGCTCTGGGTGGGCTGGTATGGTTTCAACGCAGGTTCTGCGCTGGGTGCTGATGCGATCGCTTCCAACGCTTTCACCACCACAACCCTTGCTGCTGCTACCGCTGGTGCGGTGTGGGCAGCAATCGAGTGGTTGCATCGCGGCAAGCCATCCGTTCTGGGTTTCTGCTCCGGCATTGTAGCAGGTCTCGTGGTCATCACTCCTGCTTGCGGTTTCGTGACAACGACCTCCGCTGTGATCATGGGTGTGTTGGGTGCGGTGCTGCCTTACTTGGCTGTGGCTTTCTTGAAACAAAAATTGGGATATGACGATGCCTTGGACACCTTCGGCATTCACGGCATCGGCGGCACTCTGGGTGCTGTGTTGACCGGTGTGTTCGCTGATCCTGCTGTCAACCCCGTCATTGGCGCGATGAACTTGAAAGAAGGTTTGCTGATGGAGCAGTTCAAGGCAATCGGTTTGACCATTGTTCTCTCAGTCGTGGCCACGTTGATCATCACCTTCATCGTCAAAGCTGTGGTGGGTCTGCGCCCAACTCCGGAAGACGAGCGTGTGGGTCTGGATCTGACCGACCACAACGAGCAAGGTTACGAACACTAATTCTTGATCAGACCATTTAGGTCACGACCAATCCATCAGGGCAGGCTGGCAACAGTCTGCCCTGTTGTGTTTCGCAAAAATGACGGTGGATCCCGCAACACGATTGCCAAAACGAGGAAACTTCGCTTGCATGGGACATGTTTCGCCGCTCGCTGATGCCCATCGCTGCACTGCTGGCATTGTGCTTTCTCGCCTGGCAGTGGCTGCGGCCATACGATGCCCAGCATCCGGCACAGGCTCGCCATGAAATCCTCCATGCGGATTTGCGCTGTGATCATGCCGATTTTTGGGTGACACTCACGCTGCGCCAACGCGAACCACAGCAGGATTTGCCACAATCATGCTGGTGGGTGAACACACGGGATGAGCGACTGCGCCCCACGGACATGCGGCGAATCGACGATGATGGGCGCTGGCAAATGCGTTTCTGGATCAGTGCCGAGCAATTGCATGCCGCGGCGCACTTGGACCTCGATGGTGAAACCGTGCGAATCAAAGCCTCTGGCCTCTCGCGCATGGAAACCGGTGCCACGCGTCAATTTCATCACATCAACTGGTAATCTCCCACGCCCATGCATCTACTCATCGATAACTCCAACACCCGCACCAAGTTTTGTTTGGCAGACTCCCAAGGCTTACTCGACATCAGTGCGTGGTTGCCCACGGCGAACCTCGACCCCAGTTCCATCACCAGTCTCACCGCAGCATGGTCGTTCAAGGATGTCGTGTTGTGCTCTGTCGTGCCTCACGCGGCCATGTTATTGCAACAAACCCTTGGCGCACGCGCGGAGGTCCACTTGCTCGACTGCGAAAGCCCCTTGGGTTTGCGACTCGACTACCCACAACCGCATCACATCGGCGCAGATCGCCTGGCAAACGCGGTCGCAGTAGCGCACTTGGGACGCGTGCCCGCCATCGTGATTGATTTTGGCACAGCGGTGACATTCGATGTGATCTCGGACGAACCTGCCTATTGCGGTGGAGTCATTGCCCCTGGACTGGGCGCGATGAATGATTACCTGCATCGTCGCACCGCCTTGCTGCCAATGATCGAATTGCACGAACCAGAGCATGCGATCGGAAAATCAACCACCGAAGCCATGCTCGCCGGTGCAGTGTATGGCTATCGCGGCCTGGTTAAGGAAATTCTTTTGCAACTCCAGAAGGAACTTCCACGCTGTGCCGCGATCATCGCCACCGGTGGAGATGCCGCGTTGATTGCCCGTGGCATGCCAGAGATTGATGAAGTCGATCCCCTGATCACCCTGCGTGGTCTGCATCACATCGCGTGCCGGGTGTTCGACTGAGGAAGCGACTCAAGTTGCCGTTGTTTTTGATTTTCACCCCTGCACCGCCGCTCGCATGCCATCGCACCCTTCCCTGTGTCCACCGTCAAAGCCGGGCAATCGATGCAGAAAAAATCGCAGGACATGCGTGGTTTTACCTCACGGATATCGCCATGCTTCCGAGCATGAAAGCCTGCAAGCACTGCGGTTCCCCGTTCAGCCCGAGCGCTAACCATGAAGAATTCTGCTGCCATGGGTGCGACTTCGTGCATCACATGATCGCCGAGCAAAAACTCGATCACTATTATGATCTGCGGCGCGACACACAAGCGACTCCCGTGAAAAGCCGCCCCTTCGAGCGTCACGATTTCACATGGTTTGAGCCGATTTTATCCCAAGCAGAATCTTCCAATCATCACGGCATTGCCCAAGCGGATGTGGCATTGGATGGCATTTCATGTGTCGGCTGTGTGTGGCTGATCGAAACCCTATTTCTGCGTCATCCGGGCGCCGTCCGTGCGGCCGCAAACCCCACGCAATCGACCCTCCACCTCGAGTGGCAATCGGGAAATTGTGCGGTCGCGAGTTTTTTTAATGAAATGGCTAGTTTTGGCTACGTCGCAGCGCCCGCGAATGAGCAAACCCGGGATCGCTCGCAATCAGAGCTACGGGCGCGCATGGGCATGTGTGGTGCGTTCATGCTCAATGCCATGGCCTTCAGTCTGCCGGATTACCTCGGCATGCCACAAACCTTCATGTTTGCCGGGATTTTTCGTCTGATCGCTTTTCTCTCCGCAACCTTGGCGATGTTAGTGGGTGGCAGCTGGTTCGCACTGCGGGCATGGCGCGCGCTGCGGGTGGGAGCGGTGCACATGGACCTGCCCATCGCGCTGGGGCTCATCACGGCATACGTCGGTTCGATCATTGGCTGGCTCGTCGCGGACCGGCATTTGATGTATTTTGACTTCGTCGCCACCTTTGTGTTTTTAATGCTGGTTGGTCGCTGCTTGCAGACCTCGGCTGTGGCGCGAAACCGCAGTCGCTTGGTGCGGGAGCAGCCGGTGCCCAGCCGACTGCAGCACCCACAAGCCGACGCACCGGCGATCGAACGCGATCAATTGCAGGTCGGTGATGCTTTTTTACTCGAACCTGGCCAAGCAAATCCCGTCACAGCAGTGCTGACCAACGGAGGAGGCGATTTCTCGCTCGAATGGATCCATGGCGAAGCCGAAGCCCGAACCTTTGCATGCGGAGCGAGCGTTCCCGCCGGGGCCATTCTGCTGAGTCGCAGTCCGATCGCACTCCAAGCGCAGGAACCGTGGCGGGACTCATTACTCGCGCGACTGACCGCCAGCACGCCGGATCAACGTCGTAATCCAGCTCTGGAAAAATTGCTGCGCATCTGGATTAGCTGCATTCTGGTGATTGGCGTGCTGGGATTTCTCGATCGTTTGCTGCAAGGTCATGCCTTGCAAGGCCTGCAAGTCATGATTTCGGTTTTTGTGGTGTCCTGCCCCTGCGCGCTGGGGGTTGCCTTGCCGCTGGCGGATGATCTCGCCGCTCAGTGGCTCCAGCGCTGGGGCGTTTTTCTGCGCAATCATGATGTCTGGGCGCGTCTGCGTCGTGTGCGGCAGGTCATTTTTGATAAAACAGGCACGCTAACTCTCGAGCGACCCATGCTGAATAACCCTCTCGCGCTCAGTGCATTGAGCGACGCCGCGGCTCTGCGACTTGCTCAATTAACCGCTGGCAGCTTGCACCCCGTGGCGCGCAGCTTGCATGAGAGCCTCGGAACCCGCGGGCAACGCTTGCTGGCGAACGCGACGCGTGTGGTGATCCACGATACCCCGGGCTGGGGCGTCCGCCTCACAGCAGATGGCGATGTCTGGAGCCTCGGGCGTCCGGACTGGTCATGCTCCCCTGTCAATCAAAACACACCGCTGAGCCACTCGCAAGCTGATGCAGTGCTGCATGACCCCGAGAATACGCAACAATCAGCCATCACATCGCTGCGCTGCAATGGCACACTCATCGCCGGATTTGAATTTCGCGATGCCCTGCGCCCCTCAGCCGTGGAAGCCTTGGTAGGGCTCAAGCAACTGAACTTGCAGCTGCACCTGCTCTCGGGGGATCATCCCGACAAAGTTCAGCGCGTCGCTGCCATTCTGCGCATCCCAACAGAGCAAGCGCATGCGTCGTTGTTGCCCGACGAAAAAGCGCAACTGGTGCGCCAAATCGATCAGTCGGACAGCTTATATTTTGGTGACGGCGCCAATGACAGCCTCGCCTTTGACGCCGCACACGTCACCGGCACCCCAGTCACTGATCGTTCCCTGCTCGAAGCCAAGGCCGATTTCTTCACCCTCGGCAGCGGTTTAGCCTTTCTGCCGCAGATCTTCCGCATCGCCGAGAAACGTCAGCGCGCCGTGCGCCGCGCCTTTGTGTTTGCCTTGATTTACAACATCATCGTCATCAGTCTCGCCCTGTGCGGCCTCATGCAACCCGTGCTCGCCGCGATCGTCATGCCACTGAGTTCGCTCGGTTCCCTCGCCATCGTCGTGTTTTCCATGCAAAATCGCAGTTCTTTGATTGATCAATCTGTCAATGCGGTTTACACTGACAGCAATGCCAGCACGAGTTATGCCGTCGCCAGTCCAAACTTCTCACAAAGTCTTTGAAGAAACACTGCTTGAGCGCTTAACGCACTCCGAGCGATACAACACCTATCAAAATGCGTTTCGCTCCGCAACCGGGTTGCCGCTGCGCCTGGTATCGGCGGATGTGGAGCAATGGTGCCTCGATGATCAGACCACCAATCGCAGTCCGTTTTGTGAAAAGCTAAATTTATGTAAAGCGGCGTGTCACGCGTGCATTGATGTGAACTCCAAGCTCATGAAGGAAGCGGAGGCGTCTGGGCCTTCGACTTGTCACTGTTTTGCTGGAATGAACGCCACAGCCGTGCCGATCAAGCTGGGAACCACGACGATTGCTTTTCTTAAAACCGGCCAGGTGTTCAGCCGCGTGCCGAGTGAGTCGGACTTCGATCAGGTTCTCAACAACATTGGCCGCAAAACGCTTGATGCGGCTACCACTGAGCAGTTGCGTGCAGCCTACTTCCAGACCCGTGCGATTTCGCCAGAACGTTATCAGAGCATGATCACGCTGTTGGTGAGCTTTGCTGAGCAACTTTCCGACGTCGCGGAATCGCTGTCGATCATTGAGGATGGCTCCGAGCCATCGGCCATTGCCAAAGCGAAAAAATTCATTCACAGCCAGCTCGATCAAGCCTTGCCGCTGGGTGACGTCGCCCGCGCGGCGGGGTTATCCGAATCCCATTTTTGCCGCTTGTTCAAAGAAGCCACCGGACTGACTCTGACCGATTACGTCAATCGCTGCCGCATCAATTGGGCAAAGCGCGAGCTATTGCGACCCGAGACGCGCATTTCGGAAATCGCGTTTAAGATTGGCTACCAATCGTTATCTCAATTCAATCGCTCGTTTGCCCGACTCACTGGGGTCTCGCCCACCGAGTATCGACGCGATCAACTGCAGCGTGCCGATTTGGCGTGAATGACACATTCTGGCAGCCACCGCGGATTTTTTCGCTTCGATTGCGGTTTTTTGCTTTCATCTGCGGCGTGTCGCTGCTTCCCATCTGCTTGCCCACTCCGTTCTGATCCATGCTCTCGATTCAATCACTCCGCGTCGAATACGGCGCCCGCGTCTTGTTTAACGACCTCACGTTCACCGTCCACACGAAGGAGCGCATCGCTTTTGCGGGTCACAACGGTGCGGGGAAGTCCACTCTGATGAAGTGTGTGGCCGGTGTGATCACGCCCACTTCTGGTAAAATCACCGCGCCCAAAGGCTTTCGCATGGGTTACTTGCCGCAGGAAGGCATCCACGTCAAGGGCATCAGCCTGTGGGACGAAACCGAATCCGCTTTCGCCGAGGCGGTGGAAATGAAGCGTAAGATCGATGCTCTCTCCGCTCAGTTGGAAAACCTTGATCCCCGCGAAGAAGCGTTTAGCGACTGCTTGGAAGAGATCGGCATGCTGGAGCTTCAGCTTGAGGCCTTTGACCCTGCGCGGATGAAGCCAAAGATCCAATCGGTGCTGTTGGGTCTCGGCTTCACGGAAAGCGATTTTCAGCGCGATTGCGGTCACTTTTCTGGTGGCTGGCAGATGCGCATTGCCATGGCGAAGCTGTTCTTGCAAGCCCCCGAGGTGTTGCTGCTCGACGAACCGACGAACCACCTCGACATCGATTCCCAGGCGTGGATGGAGCATTTTTTGGTGAATTATCCCGGTGCCATTCTGCTGATTTCCCACGACCGCGCCTTGCTTGACACTCTCTGCACCCGCACGATCGCATTTCACAAAGGTCGCGCCGAGGAATACGCGGGGAATTACTCTTACTACGAAAAAGAGTCGGTTCTCCGTCGGGAAAACCTCTTACGCCAGCAGGAAGCGCAGCGCAAGGAAATTGCCAAGACGCAGGAGTTCATTGATCGCTTCCGCGCCTCGGCCAACAAGGCCACACTGGTGCAATCAAGGATCAAGCAATTGGCGAAAATCGAGCGCATCGTCATCGAGGCCGAGGATCCGGTGATGAACTTCCGCTTTCCGCCACCACCAGCTTCGGGGCAGTCGGTCGCCAAGCTCGAGCGCGCCACGCATCGCTACGGTGAGCACACGGTGTTTCGCGATTTCGATTTCGAGATCACGCGCGGCGAGAAGTTTGCTGTCGTTGGGCCCAACGGCGCGGGCAAGTCCACCTTCTGTCGTCTCATCACAGGTCAGGAAACTCCAACTGATGGCGTGCATCAGTTCGGACACAAAGTCGCGCTGTCATTTTTCTCACAAAATCATGCCGATGAACTTGATCCGGATAAAACCATCCTGGAAACGGTCGCCGAGACCGCCACACGCGAGGCTCACCCGCACTGCCGGAACTTGCTGGGTTGCTTCTTGTTTCGCGGTGATGACGTGTTCAAGAAAGTCGGGGTCCTCTCCGGTGGCGAGCGCTCACGGGTGGCGCTGGTGCGGATGCTCGTGCAGCCAGCGAATTTCCTGATTCTCGACGAGCCAACGAACCACCTCGACATGCAATCGCAGGACGTGCTGCAACGCGCGCTGATTGATTACCCGGGCACGGTGCTGATTGTATCGCACAACCGCACGTTTCTCGACCCCTTGGTGACGAAAACCATCGAGTTTCGCCCTGGTGCCAAGCCGACCTTGTATCCGGGCAACATCAGCTACTACTTGGAGAAATCGGCAGCGGATCGGGCATTGCAGGCGAAGACTGCGCCACCAGCGAGCAAACCGCACACCTCCGCCGGCCCGACACTGGCCAAGCGCAGCGATGCGCCCACAGCAGCGGTGCCTGCCTCCACATCGCTCAACCGCAAGGACCAACGCAAAGCCGAGGCCGATTGGCGCAACCATCGCAACAAAACGCTCAAACCCCTGCAGCAAGAACTGGAAAACCTAGAAGCGCAAATCGCCACGCTCGAGGCCGAGCAGCAGCGCATCAGCGCCGAGCTCTCGCGTGAGGAGGTTGCCAGCGATGCCGCTGCGTTTCGCCACGCTACTCAATTGTTGGCCAATGTGGGCAAAAATCTCGACACGCATTACTCGCGCTGGACTGATATCACCGCGCAGATCGAGTCGATCGAATCCGAGCAGCCACCCACCTGAAATCTCGCTGCGGTCTTCCTTGCCGTTACCCCAACCCATCCCATCATGCCGCTGCCACCGATTCCCGCCAATCCGCCCAGCGAGCCGCTTGCCGCACGCATGCGCCCACGCGCGCTTGACGAAATCGCTGGCCAGCAGCACTTGCTCGCGCCCGGACGTCTGCTACGCCGAGCCATTGAGTCGGATCGGTTCACATCGCTGATCTTCTACGGTCCGCCGGGCACAGGAAAAACCTCGCTGGCGAGCGTCGTGGCCCGCAGCACCGGTTCCCGCTTCGAAACACTCAACGGCGTGGAATCCAATGTCGCGGAAATTCGCGCCAAAATCGACCACGCGCGCCACTACCTCGATCTCCGCCGCCAGAGCACGGTGTTGTTTATCGATGAAATCCACCGCTTCAATAAAGCCCAGCAAGACGTGCTGCTTCCACACATCGAGCGCGGCACGGTGCGGTTCATCGGCGCCACCACGCACAATCCCTCTTTTTACGTCAACGCGCCACTGATCTCGCGCTCACAGCTGTTTCAGCTAGAACCGCTAACATCCGCTGAACTCATCACTGTGCTCCAGCGAGCCATCGGCGACTCCGAACGCGGGCTGGGTCATTTGGCGCTGCAGGTGGAAGAGTCGGCGCTATGGCATCTAGCGGAAAAATGCGATGGTGACGTGCGCAAGGCGCTAAACGCACTCGAACTCGCCGCGCTGTCAACGCCGGTGTCGGAGGACGGGCTGATTCACCTCACGCGGGCAATCGCCGAGGAATCGATTCAGCGCAAGGCGCTCGCCTGCACCGATGATCAGCACTATGACACCATCTCCGCCTACATTAAATCGATGCGCGGCTCCGATCCCGATGCCGCGCTCTATTGGCTAGCCGCCATGCTGCACGCGGGCGAGGACCCGCGCTTCATCGCCCGGCGCTTGGTGATTTTTGCCTCAGAAGACGTCGGACTGGCCGATCCCGCTGGATTGCGCATCGCCATCGATGCTCACCATGCCCTGGAAGCCGTGGGCATGCCAGAAGGACGCATCCCGCTCGCTCACGCCACGGTTTACCTCGCCACTGCCGCAAAATCGAACTCCGCCTACGCCGCCCTGGGCCGCGCGCAGGAGGACGTCGCCCAGGGGCGCACCCTCGCCGTGCCGCTGCACCTGCGCACACCCTCCCGCAAAAGCATCGCCGCGCGGCAAGGCACCAGCGCCGCTGATCTGCACTACCACTACCCCCACGATCATCCAGACCAACCCATTCCCCAAGCTTACCTGCCCGAGGGTCGGGTCTTTTATCACCCCAGCGATCAGGGTTTCGAGAAACGCATCGCCGAGCGCATGGAGCTGCGCCGCCAAGCCTTTTTCCCGCATTCTCCCACTATCTCACCCGACACCTCACCCTCACCAACCACGTAAAACCATGAACATCGCTATCTTCGGACAAGGCATCATCGGCTCCCGCTGTGCCGATCGCTACGCTACCGCCGGTTATCAAGTCACCCGCTGGAGCCAGCGAGCTTTCACTGAGAACTCCCAGTTCAGCCCCAACGCGGCTGTGGAAACCTCAACTGTGCTCGCCAGCTACCTGAAAAGCGGTCATGATCTGCGTCAGTGGTTTGAAATTGTGAGGCCGCAATTGCGCGTGGATCACCTCGTGATGAATCACGCGACCATTGATCTCGCTACCACCCACTGGCTCGCAGCTCAGTGCGCTGAAATCGGTTGTCACTTTGTGGACGCACCGTTCACCGGTTCTAAGGTCGCGGCAGAGAATGGCCAATTGTTCTACTACCTCGCGGGCGAATCCGGCGTCTGCGAACAAGCAGCTCGCATCCTGCAACCGACCGCCCGCGCCACGCAGTATTTCGGAGCCGTTGGCAACGCGACGATCATGAAATTAGCGAATAATCACTACATTGTCTGCTGTGTGCAGGCCATGGCCGAATCCCAAGCCCTGGCCACACGCTTTGGGATCGACGTCCACGCCTTTAACGCTGCTATCCAACAAAGTGCAGCTGGTTGTCTGCTGACCAACATGAAATTGCCCACCATGGCCGTGGGCGATTTCTCCACTCATTTTTCCCTGACGAATATGCTGAAAGATGCCCGCTACGCGCTGGAACTCGCCGGTCAAGCTGGACTGAACCTGCCCGCGCTCGAAAACGTAGCCGCGCGGATGAATGAACTCTGCCTCGACGGTCACGGCGAAGCCGATTTCTCCGCGCTTTCGCTTCCCTACCAGCCATTAACCAACGAGGGTTAATCCCGCAGGCCTCCCCCCAACTTCAGACCGCGCTGCTTCACCAAATCAGCTCAATCGCGACCCACAACGCCATCACCACACCCAAGGCGACTTTGACCACCATCCCGGCAACGGTGCCAAGAAACGAGCCCACGCCGGACTTGACCGCGGGCTTGAACTCGCGCTTGGCTAATACCATCTCAGCCAACCAAGCACCCAACAATGGCCCCACAAACAAGCCCACGGGGAAAAACAACATTCCCACGAGCCCTCCAACAATTCCCCCCCACGCGCCCCATTTGCTGCCACCAAACCAACGCGTTCCCACCACCCCGGTCAGGGTCTCGAGCAACTGAGCGAGCAAAAATAAGATCACAATGCCCCACAGGCAAGTGGTAGAGAGCGCGGAAGCCTGACCCAGCATGCCCCGATCCCACAAAACAGCCGCCAACAGCAACCAATGCCCTGGCAGAGCGGGAAAAAACGACCCCACACACCCGAGCACCAGCAGTAGCCACGTTACCCCAGAGATGGCAGACCCACCGCCAAACTGCGCCATTGCCATCCACAAATTCTCACTAATCACGCCCGAATCTAGCCCATCGCCGCGCCAAATCAAATCACATTGCAACGCCGGCCCTTGCGATAAAATAGCTCACCGATATTTGCCGTCAGGCCGGCGATCTGATGATCGCGCGGAGTTCCACTGCCTATCCTGACGCCACGATGATCTGCGCATCGGGCTCAAATTGGTTTAACAAAAAACACAACAGGCTCCACTTTTCTGTAAATTATTTCTTGCCAATCCAGGTTCAGCTTTGCAGCATGCGCTAGCTGTCTTGCCCAATCAAGGGATTGAAACGAAGTTTAAAATTCGAAATTCGAAACCCGGACGACAAAGACACATTCGCACGATGTGCAATTGAGTGACGTGACGCGAGCTGCGAGCGACTTCCATTAGCACCGTCACAGTCCTAGATGCCGACCAGATCAGCGGAGGCAGTGCCATCTATGACTCCTTATCCTAGGCTTTTGCTGGGTTCGCGTTGGCAGACATGTTTGATGTCAGCGAGGAGCCCCGAGACCACAACTTTTTCGTATCCATTTCATTTCCAATCCAATCAATCCACATAACCATCCATGAGCGATCAGAAGAATAACGACTTCGGGCACAGCCTCAACGCTAAGGCCGCGCGCAACTTAGCCACCGCCACCGTCACCCCGCCACAGTGGGATGAAATCTCGCCACGCTGGCTATTGAAGTTGTTGCCGTATGTCGATGTTGATGGCGGTGTGTATCGTGTCAACCGCGTTGTCTCCAAGGTTCCGGGACCGACAGTGGAAATGCTGACTGTCGATCAAGGAGAGCCCCAGCTGCCAACCACCTTTGTCGATTACGAGGAAGAGCCGCGCGAGTATCACCTCAGCACCATTCAGACCGTGCTGCACACCCACACGCGCATCACCGATCTTTATAGCAATCGCATCGACCAACTGCGGGAGCAGGTGCGCCTGACGGTGGAGGCTCTCAAAGAAAAAGAAGAACGCGAAATCCTTAATCATCCAAAGTTCGGCATTCTCAACAACGTGGCTGCCGGGCAACGCATCAAGACGCGCACGGGACCTCCAACGCCAGATGATCTTGATGAGCTGCTAGCGCTGGTGTGGAAAAAGCCTGCCTTCTTCCTCGCACATCCCAAAGCGATCGCAGCCTTTGGCCGCGAGGCAACACGCCGGGGCGTTCCACCGCCAACTGTTTCCTTGTTCGGTTCGCCCTTCATCACGTGGCGCGGCATCCCGCTCATCCCGAGCGATAAGCTACCTCTAAATGCCGATGGCACCACGAGCATCCTGCTGCTGCGCGTTGGCGAAAATCAACGTGGGGTTGTGGGTCTGCAAAAAGCGGGGGTAACGGGTGAAATCGAACCAGGCCTCTCGGTGCGCTACATGGGCACCAATGAGCAATCCATCGCTTCGCACCTCGTGACCCGTTACTTTTCCGTTGCTGCACTCGACGAAGATGCCATCGGCCTACTGGAAAGCGTTTCGGTGACTAACTACCACGAGTATGTCTATCCCAAGGCTTGAATTACCGTTGCCGCATTCTGGGATGGCGGATGGAACAGTGGACAGTGCGCTGATCGCAAGTCTGATCAGCCAACTCTACCATGGCCATGAGCAGCTACCACAATCGGCATCGCACCCCGCTTTTCCCGCTTCCCATGAGCTGCCGGGAACGTCGATCGACCTACCGGATGCCGACACCGAGCGGCGGGAACTGCCCGCTGCTCCGGACACCCCCGCGCTGGAGCTGCCAACGCGCTTTGCTGGGTTATCGCCGTTTGACACAGAATTGACTCAGGCGCAGGCTCAGCTACCGGAGGAAACTTTGTCTGCACCTGCCGCAGAAGCACCGGTGACACCGCCAACCACGTTGGCGGGTGTGCCAGCTCATGCGCCGCTACGGGGGGCTAGCCTGCCGAGCAACACCGTTGGACCTGCTAGCCTCGCGCCTGTGACAGACACGCGCGATATTTCGCTCAATGGTGGCTTTCCCAGTGGCTCGGATTCCGCTCCGCCGGTGCATCCCACGGTCGTTGCTGCGGATGCTGAACCGGTGCAATCATCACCGATTGCGCCCTCCGGCACGCATGGGCAGGGAGCAAGCGACTCCTATGAATACGGCGAGCCGCGTTTTTTCATTGATAATCTGCATGCCCGGCACATCAACCAGCCCGTGGAGCGTGATTTCGCATCTTTGCAGCGCACACCCAGTTTCCCCATGGTGGCGCAGCTGACCTCGGAGTCTGACTTTTATTTTCTCGAAGGCATCAAAGGCACGGCATTTCAAAATCCCGCCGCAGGTCCATCACTAACCACCTACGATGTCGAAGGCGTGCGCCGCGATTTCCCCGCTCTGCATCAACGCGTGAACGGTCATCCCCTCATTTACCTCGATAACGCAGCAACCACCCATAAGCCGCAATCTGTGTTGGATGCAACGGCGCAGTTCTACGGCCGCGACAACTCGAACATCCACCGCGCAGCCCACGTTCTAGCCGAGCGCTCCACCAAGCTGTTCGAGTCCGGACGCGAGAAGGTCCGCCAGTTTCTCGGAGCAAAAGACGCCAAGGAAATCGTTTTCTTACGTGGCACCACCGAAGCGATCAACCTCGTTGCCAATAGCTACGGCCGACGTCACGTCGGTCCCGGTGATGAAATCCTGCTCACGCAGCTCGAACACCATGCCAATATCGTGCCTTGGCAGCTCCTCGCACAGCAAACGGGTGCGGTCTTGCGCGTCGTGCCGATTAACGACCGCGGTGAGCTGATTCTCGAGGAGTTTGCCCGCCTGCTCAGTCCACGCACCAAGATCGTCAGCGTCACCCATGTTTCCAACGCACTGGGAACGGTCAATCCCATCGAGCAAATCATCCCCATGGCTCACGCGGTCGGCGCGGTTGTGCTCGTGGATGGCGCGCAGTCCACGCCGCACATCCCGATTAATGTGAGCGCGCTCAACGCAGATTTCTTCGTTTTCAGTGCCCACAAGATCTTCGGCCCGACCGGTATCGGCGCGCTTTACGCAAAGAAGCATCTGCTGGATGAAATGCCGCCGTGGCAGGGTGGCGGCCACATGATCGAAGATGTGACCTTTGAAAAAACAATCTACCGTCCCGCTCCCGAGAAGTTCGAGGCCGGAACGCCTGACATTGCTGGTGTGGTTGGACTCGCTGCCGCCATCGATTACCTCTTCCGCATCGGCATTCCCGCGATCGCTGCTTATGAGCATGCCCTGCTGGAATACGCCACACAGGCCATCTCCCGCATTCCGGGCCTACGCCCGATTGGCACTGCCACGAACAAGGCCAGTGTGTTTTCCTTTGTGATTCCGGGAATCAACAATGAAACGATTGCCAAACACCTCGATAAAAAGGGCATCGCTGTCCGCGCCGGCCATCACTGCGCCCTGCCAGCGCAGCGACACTTTGGTCAAGACACCACCGTGCGACCATCGTTGGCGTTCTACAACACATTTAGCGAAATCGACGCCCTAGTCGCGGCACTGCACGAGCTTAAACGGCACTAGTCGGCACAACCCATGACGGCTTGATCCGCCGAGCATCAAGGCCCAGCAATCGCGGCAAGCGTTCGTCTGTGATCAGGCGAACGGCTTTTTTATTACGATCTGCCAACCGTGTTGCACGGCTTTTAAGCAAACGCAACGCCTGCGTTTTTGCCTCGATCGCCCTATTTTTCACAAAAAACCGCGCATTCGATGTTTTTTACAAACAATTCATCGCTGTGATTGCGTTTAATTCGTCAGGGTGTTGAATCTTTCATCACTTACTTCAACCAACAAACACAACCAAAACATGAAAAAAATTGCATTGACCCTGTTTAGCTCCGCCTTGTTTGCCGGCCTGACGATGGCGGCCGACGTCACTACCCACACCGCTGCTGGTCAAGAAGTAGCTCATTGTGGCAAGTGTGAAAAAGGCCACGACAAGAAAGATGGCGAGAAAGCAGAGAAAAAAGACGAGGAGAAAAAAGAAGGCACTCTCGCTAGCGATTGCAAAAAGTGCAAAGACGGCGATAAGAAAGACGAGGAGAAAAAAGAAGGCACACTCGCTGGCGATTGCAAAAAGTGCAAAGACGGCGA
>CAZREM010000029.1:23845-35213 GCA_964599325.1 uncultured Verrucomicrobiales bacterium
AGGAGAAAAAAGAAGGCACACTCGCTGGCGATTGCAAAAAGTGCAAAGACGGCGACAAGAAAGACGAGGAGAAAAAAGAAGGCACACTCGCTTAATTTTTCGTCAGAACCATCCATTATTTTCACAAAAAGCCGCTGCCATCACGCAGTGGCTTTTTTATTCCCAATATAGCAGTGCTCAACCCGAGCTTCGCTTGGGAAAGGTCAGCACGTGCGCGCCGGGGTTCCAGCCATCGGGCTCGACCCGTCCGCCATAGCGACGGGCGTATTTTTCAAGCTCATGCAGCACGTGGGGCTTCAGCGTTGCGCGTCCGCTGCGACTACCGTGGCCATGAATCACTTTGAGCGCGGGGTGATCGTGCCAGATGCATTCATTGATCGCCTGCGCCAGTTTCTGCAAGGCCTGAGGCACCGTTTCGCCCTGATGCGCCACGTCCACGACCAGCACCCGCGCTGCCCGCGCTTGCTGACGCATCGCTGAAAGAGGCGCATCACACTTCGGGCACATTTCGGGCACTTGCTCGCGCTTGTAAGGGAAGCCACAGCTGACACATTCCGGCACAGCCACAGCGTAACCGTCTACACCGCGCTGTCACGCCAGAACCCAGAGCCCGACCCCAAAAAATGCGAGCCATCGCGGCCGCTCAGCCAGTTAATCCGATCAAAACCGCGCTACCCCGCCGCGCGCGGTGCCGAACCGCACACGGACTTTTTTTTTCTGCGTGCCAAGCGCTGGTCGCGGTCTTATGCTGCGCCATGCCGTTTTCCCATTTTGGCTTACATGACGAAATCCTGCGCTCGATCCATCGCTCCGGTTACCGCCAGCCCACGCCGATCCAGTTACAAGCTGTGCCTGTGATCATGCAGGGCAAGGATGTCATCGCCATCGCACAAACCGGCACGGGCAAAACGGCAGCATTCCTCTGGCCACTTCTGCAACACCGATCCCTCCAGCCCTCGATCAAGGGCTCACTTGGCACCCACACCTTGATCCTCGTTCCCACCCGCGAGCTGGCCGTGCAAATCAGCGAAAACATCCGCGCTTACGCCGGTAAGCTACCGCTGCGGGTAGTGACCCTCTACGGCGGAATCGATGAACAAGCCCAGCACCGCCAACTGCGCCAAGGCGCGGATTTTGTCGTCGCCACGCCGGGACGTTTGATCGATTGGTTGGAGCGCAAAAAAATCACTTTTCCTGCTCTGAACAGTCTCGTGCTGGATGAAGCTGACCGCATGCTGCACATGGGTTTCCTGCCCAGCATCACCGCCATCATTGAGCAATTGCCCCACCGCCGTCAGACGCTGATGTTTTCCGCCACTTTTTCCAAGGAAATCGAAGCCCTGGCTCGCCGCTTTCAGCATCGACCGCAAATGATTCAAATTGGCGAAATCAGCAACCCGGCCGATACCATTGCGCAGAGTGTTTACGAAGTGCCCATGCATCTCAAGGGCGACCTATTGCTTGCCTTGCTCAAGCAGGCGGAGATGAAAAAAGTGCTTGTTTTTGCACGCATGAAAGACGGGGCGGACCGCATCACCGTGATGTTGCAACAAGCACAAGTGGCCGTGGTCAAACTTCATTCGAGTCGATCGCAGGAGCAACGGCTGCAAGCCCTGGAGGACTTCAAAACTGGCAAGGCACAGGTGCTTGTCGCCACCGACATCCTCGCCCGTGGCATTGACATCGACGGCGTGACCCATGTGATCAACTATGATTTTCCGGTTAACCCCGAGGACTACATCCACCGCATTGGCCGCACCGGGCGTGCCGATGCCGTGGGTCAAGCTCTGAGTTTTGTGCCAAAGGAAGATCTGAATTTGCTCAATATCCTGGAGCTATTCATTGGACAGCGTCTGCCGCGCAAACGCTTGAAGAATTTCGACTACCACGCCGCACCCTTGAAAGGGCTTGCTGGAATGGTCGTGGCGCGTCGCGATTGGCGCAAGCGCACCCGTGAGATGGAGGCAAAACGCCAGGGCGTGGAAAAAAAATCCAACCGCGCGGAGACGTCGAAAAAGACCTCAGCTGCAACCAAGAAACCCGCCAACGGCAAAAAGCCAGCCACCACCCGAGGTCCAGCCGCTACCGCACACAAACCATCGCGACCCAAGAGCGCGGGAGGAAGACCGTCTCCACTAGCAGGAAAACGCCGCAGCCCGGGGCGCGATTCGCGCTGAAGCCACCACTCACTCAAATCGCAGTGCCGCGATCGGATTGAGCCGCGCCGCGCGTCGTGCCGGATAAATGCCAAAAAACAATCCGATCGCCACACTCACCCCAAAAGCCAATAGCACCACCGGCATCGACACCAAGGCGTTGAAGTCGAACATCCAGATCACCAACTGCGAGCCACCCACGCCCGCCACCACACCCAAAAATCCGCCAAACAAGCTCAGCACCAAGGACTCCAGCATGAACTGAATCATAATGCTGCGCGGTCGCGCACCTACCGCTAATCGAATCCCGATCTCGCGCGTGCGTTCCGTGACACTCACTAACATCATGTTCATGATCCCGATGCCACCCACAAACAAGGAAATGCCCGCAACAATCGCCAATAGCAGCTTCACCCAGCCACTGACCGAGACCACCACATCGACGATTTCCTTTTGATTCACAATCGAAAAGTCATCGCGTTGCCCCTCGCTGAGGCGATGACGTTGACGCAGCAAAGCCGTGATCTCCTCCTGCACCTTTAGCATTCGGTCCGCCTGATCGACCTGAATTTGGATCGAGCGCAAGCGTTTTTCTCCGGTCAAACGCTTCATCGCCGTGCTATACGGAATGAGAATGCGATCATCCTGATTTTGTCCGCCCACGCCCGCGCCTTTTTCTTCGAGCAAACCAATGATGATGAACGGAATGTTCTTCAATCGCACCGTCTGCCCAATCGGGTCAATCGGGCCAAACAGCTCTGTCGCGGTTTTGGTGGCAATCACAGCCACCTTGTCCGCTGCGCGCAACTCCATGTCGCTAAACATGTTACCGCGAGCCAGATTCCAGTTGCGGATGTTGAGATAATCGGGGGAAACCCCAATCACCGAGGTGGACCAATTGCGCCCATTGGCCAGGGCTTGCATGTTCGCGCTGATCTCAGGACTCACCGCCACCACGCCAGCGATTTCGTGCTCAATCGCTTCCACATCCCCCAGAACCAACGTGCGCGCAGAGCCCTGCCCCGCATTCACGCCATTGTTGCGCTGACTCCCCGCAAACACCATCAAAATATTTTGTCCCAGCGACGCCACGCGTTGCTCGATTTTATCCTGCGCGCCATTACCCAGCGAAACCATGAAAATCACCGCCGCCACCCCAATCAGCATGCCCAAGGCCGTGAGCATGGCCCGCAGAGCATGACGCCGCACCGATTGCAACGCCATCTGCAAAATCAACATTCCCATGCGCCAAGACATCATGCACCAACGAGTTGGGAATTAGCGGCCGCAAGCGAATCCAGCGCCTTCAGCTCCTCCGCCGCGTTCAACGGTGCGGGCACCGATTCATCGGTGATGATCAAACCATTGCGCAAGGTCACCACCCGTCCGCAATGCGCCGCGATGTCGTTCTCATGGGTGACCATGACGATGGTGATTCCCTGCTGATTAAGAGCCTGCAACAGCGCCAAAATTTCCAGACTTGTCCGCGAGTCAAGATTTCCCGTCGGTTCATCCGCAATCAAAACATCCGGCTGACTCACCAGCGCGCGCGCGATTGCCACGCGCTGCTGCTGCCCCCCGGAAAGCTCACTCGGCACATGCTTGAGCCGATGCCCCATGCCGACACTCTCCAATGCCGCCTCAGCCATCGCCCGTCGTTTCGCCGCTGGTAACACCCGCGCGGCATAGCACAGTGGCAGCTCCACATTTTCCCAGGCATTGCTCCGCGCGATCAAGTGAAAACTCTGAAACACGAAGCCAATGCGCCGGTTGCGTAAATCCGCCACAGCGGTGGCGCTCAGCCCGTTCACTTTCACGCCATCGAACCAATACTCTCCGGAGCTCGGCTGATCCAGGCAGCCAATGATGTGCATCATCGTCGATTTCCCCGAACCACTCGTGCCCATGATCGCCACAAACTCGCCGCGCTCAACCCGAAGGGACGCACCCGCCAACGCATGCACCTCCTCATCACCATTGCGATACGAGCGGCGAATGTCAGATAATTGAATGATGGGACTCGTGGTCATGATCGACATCATTTGTCAGGTTTTTTGAACAAACTCGGGGCGCGCTTGGGTAAATCTGTTTGGGTCACCAGCGCTTCTTGATCGGACAACCCGGCTAAAATTTCGGTAAAACGCTGATCCGTGATGCCTAGCTTCACCACCACCGGAATCAATCCCTGCCCATCGGCGGCGACACGATAAACCAAGCGCTCTTTCACGCCGAGTTTCGTTGGCACGGCTTCGCGCAGCGGCACGCTGGGGTCAAGCCGATAACGCAAAGCGGCATTCGGCAGCAGCAAGGCGTTCTCACGCCGCGCCACCCGAATCGCGACGTCGGCTGTCATGCCAGGAAACAATTTCTGCTCCGGATTTTTCACCGCGATCATCGCTTCATACGTCACCACGTTATCCACCGTGATCGGTGCCTTGCGCACTTGATCGACACGACCATGAAAGGTTTCATCCGGATACGCATCAACGGTAAATTCCACGTCTTGATCCACCGCCAGAACGCCCACATCGGACTCGGGAATCACCGCACGAATGCGCATCTCGCGAATGTCTTGCGCAATCGTGAACAACACCGGCGTGGTCATCGTTGCCGCCACTGTCTGGCCCTGATCCACCTTGCGAGCGATCACCACACCATCCACCGGCGCGACAATCCGGCAATACCCCAGATCCACCTGCGCTTTGCGCAGTGCTGCCTCATTGACCATGACGCTGGCCTCGGCCTGCGAAAGCTCGGCCTGCGCCATCTCCACATCGAGCGTCGTGGCCGCCCGCTGCGGCAACAACTCACGCTTGCGCTCAAAATTCTGACGTTTCTGCAAAGCCAAAGCCTTCGCGCTCAACAGCTCGCCCTCCTTCTGTTGCAACGCCGCTTGATACAGCGCTGGATCGATCTCCGCCACCAAATCACCTTTTTTTACCAATGAATTATAATCCACATGCAGCACCGCGATGCGACCACTGACCTGACAGCCCACATCCACACTCGCGACGGCATTGAGCGTGCCCGTCGCGGTCACCCGCCGCTCGATGTCGCCTCGCCGCGTGGTCTGGGTTTGATGCTTGATGGCATTGTTATCCTTCGAATCACATCCCCCCACCACAACCAACCCACCCACCAGCATCATCATAGCCATCAATCCGAACGGTCGGTTTCTTTTCGATGATTCATTCTCTGTTCCTCTCATCCGTTGTTGTAACTTGGTCATTTCCATCCTCCTCCCAGTGCTTGATACAATGACACCTCCTGACGCACGCGACGATGGCGGGTCTGGATTTCCTGTTGCTGTGCGTTGAGTAATTGCTGTTGGGCGCTGAGAACTTGCAGATAGCTATCCTCACCTCGTTGATAGCGCAACTGCGCGAGCTTGAGCCGTTGACCCTGCAATTCCACGATTTGCGCCAGAAGTTCCAGCTGCTGGGCATCATTGGCACGTGCCACTAGAGCTTGGTTGACCTCACGGAAGGCCTGCTGCAGCAAGCGCTGATAGCTCGCCACGCGTTGCTGACTCTGATTTTCTGCAATTTTCACCTGATCGCGTCGCTGTCCGGCATCGAATAACGGAAAATCGAGCTGCGGAGCGATCGACCACACGCGTGCTTGACCGCTCACCAGTTCGCTCAGCTGCGGACTTGTCAGCGAGCCCGCACTTGTCAAGCGGATCGATGGAAACAACGCCGCACGGGCAACACCGATGTTAGCGACTGAGGCCTTCAGCTCATGTTCGGCTTGCAGCACATCGGGACGTCGTAACAACAGATCTGATTTCAAACCCACAGGCACCGGGCGCAGCACGCGATCTAGCTTGCTTTGTTGCCCCGCCCAATTCTTGGGTAACGGTGCCCCCACCAGCTCCATCAACGCCTGCTCCGCCGTGCGTTGGTTCTGCTCTTGGATCAACACCTGCACCTGCGCCGACGCACTTTCTGCCTCCGCCGCCCGCAAATCCACTTCGGCCATCTCGCCTGCTTCGTGTTGTTTGCGATAAAGTGTCACTTGATCCTGCCGCGCCAGCCAAGTCTGCCGTGCCAGTTCACGCAAATCATCGGCTTCGCGCCATTGCAAATACTGACTCGCCACCTGCGCCACCAAGGCGAGCTGAGCGCTCATGCGCCCCTGCTCCGTGGCAAAAAATTGCTCCAGTGCTTGCCGAGATGAGGATTTGACGCGTCCGAACAGGTCAATTTCATACGCCACACTCACCTGCACCGAGCCCTGCGAGCGAGCGTCCGGCAAACTCGCCGATTTCTGTCGCGTGATCGCTCCCGCAGCGTCCACACTGGGCCGCGCGTCGGCCTGACTGATCTGATGCTGCAAGCGCAATTGCTCGACCTTGAGCATCGCCACGCGCAAATCCCGATTCTCCCGCAATGCCAGTTCAATCAAACCCCGCAACGTCGCATCACAAAAAAAAACCCGCCAATCCAACAACCCGCCCGCTTGCGCCACGGCTTCGCGCGCCGTGCTGTCCACGAATCCTCCCGGCACCGGATTATCCGGACGCCGATACTCTGGACTGAGCGCGCACGAACCCAACACGCTCACCAGCACCCACCAGCCGCTATTTTTCATTCACAAACACGCATTTCACGATTCCATGGCCAAATCCATCGCTAATCTCGACGCGAAAATGACTCTGTCAAGCCCACCTGCGCACGCCTGACCAACATCATATCAACACCGCGACAGCGAAAAATTGCCATTTTTTTGCTAAAAAAACGCATCTGCCACTTGGACAAATGCGTTTTTGGTTTGAAACTGGCGTTGGATGAAAATCAGATGATCATGCCCGCCCCCACCGTTTCATTGGTTCCGGGATCGATCAAAATAAAACTCCCTGTCTGACGATTGCGACTGTAAGAATCAAAAATCAAGGGCTGCGCCGTGCGGATACTGATGCGCCCAATGTCGTTCATCTCGAATTTCTCCACATTCTCCACTTTGTGCAAGGTGTTGATGTCCACTTGATATTTGATTTCCTGCACAATCGCCTTGGTTTCGCGTGTGGTGTGACGCAGCACTAGCTTCGCCCGCGCCTCCAGAGGGCGCTGTGAGAACCAACAAATCATCGCCTCGATGTCTTGACTCACCTGCGGCGGATTATTCTCCTTCACCAGCATGTCACCGCGCGAGATGTCAATCTCGTCTTCCAATGTCAGGCATACCGACTGAGGCGCGTAGGCTTCCGTCAGCTCTGTTTGCGACTGATGGATCTGCTTGATCCGCGTGCTGAAACCCGATGGCAGCACCGTCACCGCATCTCCAGGCTTGAACACCCCACCCGCCACGCGACCCGCGTAACCGCGAAAATCATGCCATTCGTCACTCATCGGCCGCACCACCCACTGCACCGGAAAGCGCGCGTCCACATGGTTTTCCTCGCCGCCAATGTAAACATTTTCCAAATGATACAGCAGCGAAGAACCCTGATACCACGGCATGTGCGCGGATTTATCCACCACGTTGTCACCATTCAGAGCCGAGATGGGAATGAAGGCAATATCGACAATGTGGGACAGCCGCGAGGCCAGAGCCCGGTAGTCCTCGACTATCTTTTGATAAACCGACTCATCGTAATCCACCAAATCCATCTTGTTGATCGCCACAACCAAATGCTTGATGCGCAGGAGATTCGCGATGAAACTGTGACGCCGCGTTTGCTCGATCACGCCCTTGCGCGCATCGATCAGAATGATGGCGAGGTTCGCCGTCGAGGCACCTGTCACCATGTTGCGGGTGTATTGAATGTGCCCCGGCGTGTCGGCAATGATGAACTTGCGCTTCGGCGTGGCAAAGTAGCGGTATGCGACGTCAATGGTGATGCCCTGCTCGCGCTCCGCTTTCAGACCGTCAGTCAACAAAGCCAAGTTCACGTGCTCATCCCCACGCTTGCGCGAGGACTCCTCCATCGCTTCCAGTTGATCCTCGAAGATCGACTTGGAGTCATAGAGCAACCGACCAATCAGCGTCGATTTTCCGTCATCAACGGACCCAGCAGTGGTAAAACGAAGTAAATCCATGAAAAAATTGCGTTAATGTGATAAAAAATTTTGAGCGAAACCCGCAAACGCGACTTCAGAAGTAACCTTCCTTCTTGCGGTCTTCCATCGCTGTTTCCGATCGCTTGTCATCCGAGCGCGTGCCACGCTCCGTTTGCCGTGCGGCAGCAACTTCCGCAATCACCTCATCGAGATCCGCCGCCGCGGAACGCACCGCCCCCGTGCAGGTGGCGTCCCCAATCGTGCGAAACCGCACCACCTCGCGCCGCACTTCCTCGTGCTCCTGCGGACTCAAAAATGGCGTTACCGCCAGCAAGCTGCCATTGCGCTCAAACACCTCCCGCTCATGCGCGAAGTAGATCGACGGCAAAGGTATGCCCTCGCGCTGAATATACATCCAGATGTCCATTTCCGTGAAATTCGATAACGGAAAGACCCGAAAGTGCTCGCCGGGATTCTTGCGCCCATTGAACAAGTTCCACAGCTCCGGCCGCTGATTCTTCGGATCCCACTGACCAAAGTCATCACGATGCGAGAAAAACCGCTCCTTCGCCCGCGCTTTCTCCTCGTCACGACGTCCCCCACCCAGACATGCATCGTATTGATTTGCTTCGATCGTGTCCAACAAGGTCACCGTCTGCAACTTGTTGCGCGACGCATTCGGCCCCTTTTCCTCCACCACTCGACCCCGATCAATTGAGTCCTGCACCGACCCCACCACCAAGCGCGCGCCGATCAAATCCACAAACTCATCACGATAGACCATCGTTTCCTCAAAATTATGTCCCGTGTCGATGTGCACCAGGGGAAAGGGCATCCGCGCCGGCCAGAACGCCTTGCGCGCCAGCCACGCCATGACGATCGAGTCCTTACCCCCAGAAAACAACAGGGCAGGATTCTCAAATTGCGCCGCTGTCTCGCGCAACACAAAAATGGCTTCAGCCTCGAGCTGATCCAGATGACTCAGTTGATAATTCGGCATATCTCGGAAAATTAAAAATGCACGCTCGGCACGAAAACCAACCCCGCGTGGACGCGCAAATTAGCGAATCACCCCAGCTTGTCAAATAAATATTAGTTTGTTGCCCTTTTTAGTAATGATTGATTCATCTTCGCCTTATCCATCGCACCACGAGTGCAGATGCGGCAATTCCGACAAGGTTGGCCACGACGTCCCAGTGATCGCCACCATCCCACGTGTTGTAGAGTAAGTTGGGCACGGTCTCGCCCAGCAAAGCAAGACTGATCAGCGGCAGCCAGACGCGTCCGAAGCGTCCTGCGATCAAAAAAGTGAACAATCCCAGTCCGAAAAACGCCGTGACATGAGTTAAGTTCCAATCGCCCAAATGCCATTTCGCATCGAGTGCGCGCAGAAAAGTGATCAGCGACTCCTCATCGCGAGCTTCCACCACCGCAGTCGCGGCTTGTTTGGCCACCAGCGGCGGCGCAGACGGAGGTTTTGCGGCTGGCGGTGCCTGTGCTGCGACAGTTGGTTGAGGCGCGGCATTCGGCACCGTCGGCGCGGGCAAAGGCACCATTGGAGGCGGGATCTCTCCCACCGCAAAATCATTTCCCACCGGGGCATACAACGTGCGCCCTTGCGGAAACACAAAAAACCAATGCGCGGCCAGCATGCCGATCATCACCGCCAGCGCACGCCACAAAGCTGCTCGCGGTGCCATCCAACCGCGCATCAACCACACGCCCCAGTAAATCCACGCCAGGAGCAATACTACGGTCGCCGCCGGAACCCACGGACGTTGACGCAGTGGTAAAATGCGCAAGTCCTTCACCAGCAGCTCGCCCTCGCCCACTCGCGCCTCGATGCTGACAACCACGGTTTTCATCGCCGGCATCAACTCCACCACTCGCTCGCGACGGTGCCAATCGCTGTTGCCATGCACCACCAACGTATCGTTTTCCAGCGCTGCGGTGTAGCGCTTTTCCGCATTTAAGCCATAAATGCGCAATCGCGGCCTCATCCATGCTTCCGCCTCATTGCCCATGGTGTCCACACGCCGCCAGGCCACCTGCGCCTGCACCAGGGCGTAACGCACATTTTCCATGCCCAGAACGGTGTGAAACGCAATCAAATCCGGACCCTCCGCCCGCCGCGCCAAACGCAAGCCGTTTTGGGAAAACGCTTGCTGCGCGAGCTCATCCGGGTGCGTGGTCCAGCCTTCAGCCCGGTTGCAGACGTCCAGCGGCAAGCCATCCGCACCCGCGATCTCGAATCGAAATTGCCACACTGCCACGCTCAAGGCAATGAGCACCAAGGCCCCCAGCAACGCCATGCCTTTTCTGCGCCAATTCATCGTTGCCATCGCGATTCACTCCCCGCCCGAATTCATAAAAAAACGCGACACCGCACGGCGATATCGCGTCCACCCGCGCATTCGGGCACTGTTTCAGCGCACCGAACCGCCACATGGCATTTAAGCCTTAGCTGCCGCGAAATTGGCCGCCACCACGTCCCAATTCACCACGCTCCAGAACGCCGCGATGTAGTCAGGACGACGATTTTGATAGTTGAGATAATAGGCGTGCTCCCACACATCCAATCCCAAAATCGGCTGGTTGCCGCAGCAACCTGCCGCCGCGCCCATCTGCGGATGATCTTGGTTCGGTGTCGAAGTCACCGCCAACGTGCCATCAGCCTTCACCACCAACCACGCCCAACCCGAGCCAAAGCGTGTTGCGCCTGCCTTCGCAAACGCCTCCTTAAACGCCGCCAGCGATCCAAATGCCGCGTCGATCGCCGCTGCCAAGTCACCCGACGGAGCCGTCGCCCCACCCGGTGCAATCACGCTCCAGAAATGCGTGTGATTCACGTGACCACCCGCATTGTTGCGAACCGCCGTGCGGATGTCCTCGCAAACATCGGTGAGATTCTTGATGATCTCCAGCGCCGACTTGCCCTCGAACTCCGGCTTGCCAGCGATGGCGTTGTTCAAGTTCGTGATGTAGGCTTGGTGATGCTTGCTGTGGTGAATTTCCATCGTGCGCGCATCGATGTGCGGCTCCAGAGCATTGTAGGCGTATCCCAGATCAGGTAAGGTGAATTGTGACATGATGTAGTTTGGTTAAGACAGATAAAATCAACGATCGAGTGAAAGACGAGTTGCACCACAATCAAGCCTCCCCTGCCCCAATGCGCAAGTCGGAATCGCGATGAACTGTATTTTTTCCGTG